>CAYPBK010000036.1:0-13779 GCA_964408955.1 uncultured Clostridiaceae bacterium | reverse complement strand
TTTGAATATCATACTATCAAACTATTCAGATAAGCCTATATATGAGCAGATTGCAGAGCAGATAAAAAACTTAATAATTAAAGGGGAATTAATCGAAGCCGAGCTTTTACCGTCTATAAGAGTTTTGGCAAAGGAGCTTCAAATCAGCGTCATAACAACAAAAAGGGCTTATGATGAGTTGGAAAAGGACGGGTATATAGTAAGTGTACCCGGTAAAGGCTCTTTCGTAGGAGCACAAAACACGGAGCTTTTAAAGGAAGCCCGAATACGCATAATAGAGGAGAAGCTGATAGATGCAATATCCGCTGCCAAGAGCATAGATATTTCTTTTGAAGACTTAGCAAATATGCTTAAATTGCTTTTTGAGGAGGTATAGAATTGGAACCTATTTTTGAAATTAAAGGGCTTAAGAAATCCTTCAAGGATTTTAGTCTAAAAGGAATTGATATAAGCTTAAACAGGGGCTATATTATGGGTTTTGTAGGACCAAATGGGGCTGGAAAAACCACAACCATTAAGCTTATGATGAATCTTCTGAGGAAAGATGACGGTGAAATAAAAATATTCGGTAAGGATTATATTCAATTTGAGAAGGAAATTAAAAATAAGATAGGGTTTGTATATGATGAAAACCATTTCTATGAGGAACTGACTATAGAAGAAATGAAATGGATTATATCGCCCTTTTATGAAAAGTGGAACGAAGCCTTGTATAAGAGGTATATGAAGGATTTTAACCTTCCGCCAAAAAAGAAAATAAAGAATTTATCAAGAGGTATGAAAATGAAGCTTTCTTTAGCAATTGCACTATCCCACGATGCTGAATTGCTTATAATGGATGAGCCTACTTCCGGTTTAGATCCTATGGTCAGAAGCGAGCTTCTGGAAATACTGTCTTTAACTATACAGGATGAGAATAAGGCGGTGTTCTTTTCCACCCATGTAACCTCTGATTTGGATAAGATAGCGGATTATATCACTTTGATTAATGATGGAGAGATTATATTGGCTGGAGAGAAAGACAAACTTTTAGATAACTATGGATTGGTAAAAGGGAATAGAGAAATTTTAAATATCGGCAGCAATAACAACTTTATCAATATAAAAGAGAACCAATTTGGCTTTGAAGCTTTGGTAAAGGATAAAAACCATATCAGGAAAACTTATGGTGACAAAATCATAATTGAAAAACCAAACATAGAAGATATCATGCTTCATTATACCGGGAGGTGGCAAAATGCTAAATCTAATAATTAAAGACATATTAATACAAAAGAAACAATTTATATTCGCTGTTTTATATCTGGGTTTTCTAATTGTGGCTTTTCAAAGCTTTGGTGCGAGTATGTTTTCTGCCGGAATTGTCGCATTTATATATATGTTGAATATGACTGCCTGCGCCAATTAAGATAAAGTCGGCGCTGACATAATGCTTAATAGTCTGCCTATAAAAAGAATTCATATCGTATTGCAGAAATATATTTCAGTTTATATTTATTTTGTTATGGGAACTATCTCTTATATAGTTTTTTCTAATCTTTTGCGAATTATGCCTATACCCATAAAGACCTATCTGCCGACTTTTGAAACCTTTATCGCCGGATTTATAGCCTCATCTATTATGGCAATGTTATATTTTCCGCTATATTTTAAATTTGGTTATATGAAAATGAGAATTGTAAATTTTGTGTTGTTTTTCATTGCCTTTTTCGGTATTTCAATGTTAGCACGGTATTTACACGATCCGGAATCTTACCGATTTTTAAGTAATATAACTGCTCTATGGGAAAGAAATGAAACGCTTTTTATTATCGCAATAGCTTTGATTTTTGCCGTCCTTTTGCTTATATCTTTTGGTCTTGCAGTTTATTTTTATAAAAAAAGAGAGTTTTAATATATTAAAATATAATTTACATGAAGATGATTAGGCTTTATATAAGTTAGGGCGGGGCAGAGCCTCGCCCTAACATTTTACATTGCAATTGCACTTACAGGACAATTATCAACAGCCTCTTTCAGCCTTTCCTTATCAATTGCGCCTTCTTCGTAGCCCTTGACAACGGCCTTTTTACCCTCCATTTCAAAAAGCTCCGGGTAGGATTTTGCACATAAAGTGCATCCCATGCAGGCTTCCTTATTAATATTAAGTCCTGTCTGCTCAGTTGCTTCATGGGGTAAATCCTCATCCTTAACAATTTTTGCGGCCATCCAAGAGAAAACTAAAATTGCAACAACCGTCAATATCCAGCGTATAATCATGAATTTAGGTCCCAGGAATTTTGCTTCGTTTAATAACATAGGTACCTTAATTACCGCCCATGAGCTCAGGATTATTATAATATTTCTAATAGACGCGCCTTTTTTATGGAGCATTACACACATTGGAAATGCCGCATAAATGGGACCTGCCGAAATACTTCCCACTACAAATGCAAATACTATTCCTTTACCTCTTGCATCCTTACCTAAAAGCTGCATAATTTTTTCCTTAGGCACCCACATATCAAGGAGCGCGGTAAGTATAAATATAACAGGCATAATCATAAGCATTTCCTTGATATAGTAAGTGCTGTTTTTAACTGAATTCATGCCCATCACCGGATTTATTATGAATATGGCAAGATATACAAAAACGATAAATGTTAAGAATATATTTTCTTTTATTTTTTCTATAATCATCATATTATTACCCCCATTATTAAAGCGATAAATATAGCAAATAAGAAGCTAAAGCCGTTGCGAACAGCAGTAAACTTTGCTCCAAATTCCTTCTTTTCCAATGGAAACGTTACTATACCTACCATAGTCAAGGTTGTTAGAAAGGATACTGCAGGCACTACCCCGACCCCCGCATTCACCAAGGTTCCCACCAAAGGAAAGGCAATAAAAGCCGGAACCAAGGTTATTGTTCCGATTAATGCAGAAACCACCGTTGCCAGTAAGACTGATTGTTTTGATACAAAGCTTGCTATTTTATCCGGCGGTAAAAGAGTCAGAATCAAGCCTATTGCAAAAATAATGGAAAATATACTTAGAGCCATACCTTTCCCCATACCCAAAGCCATTTTGAGTGCTTGTTTGGTTCTTTCTTTATTTTTAACAAAGGAAAATGCTAAAAATATTAAGGTGCCTACCCATATAGCCATTGTGAAAACATCCATGTAGAATACCCCCTTTTTTATTACGCTGCTATTCAGACCATTACTGTTTCTAAATCAGCTTATTATATTTGCTACTATTGCTAAGTTCCAAGCCCAACAATCTGTAAACTGTTTGCTTTATTCTAACATCGGTCTTTAAATGAGAATAGACACATAGGTTTCTTTTTGTTATAATTTATTTAAATCCATTAGTTTATAATAGTGTATTGGTGCGTATCAGTTACTAGTCACTGGTCCCTAGTCTCTAGACTTCGGATATTTCTCTAAAGACTATTCTTAATCTAGGGACAGGTGACTGGTGACAAAATGATGCGACTGTTTCGCATCATTTATAGGAGGTGTAGTAATTGCTTGAAAGTTTAAGCGCACTTGAACTTTTTAACAAAATTGATAAGGAATATTTAATAAACTTAGTAAAGGATAATAAGATTGTAAAGCGTTCATTTCATAGGGGGCTGACGGTACATGAGCATGGCTCTAATTGTTTAGGATTGGATATAGTTATATCCGGTGGACTGGTAGCCTATTCTTTAGCCTCCAACGGTTCAGAAACTATTGTCTTTGAGTTTAAAAGAAACAGTGTAATAGGTGCAAACCTGTTATTCGGGGATCAAAATAAATACCCTATGAATATCTATTGCACCTCGGATTGTGTTTTATTTCATATCCACAAAGATACCGTTTCGGAGCTGCTGAAGGATTATAGTTTCGTTATGCCCTTCGTCCGATCTTTATCCCTTAACTCCCAGGGCATCAACGAAAGGATAGCCATGTATACACAAAAAAGCCTAAGAGAGAATCTGATGAACTACTTAGTAGATATATCTGAAAAACAAAATTCACATATAATACACCTTCCTATATCAAAAAAACAGCTCGCTGATTATTTTGGAGTACAAAGACCTTCTCTTTTTCGTGAACTAAAGCGAATGAAGGATGAAAATTTAATAAAGATAGACAATAAAAATATTACACTTAATTTTATATAAGTGTAATAATAAAATAATCCCTTTTTGCTTTTGTATATTACTTTAGCAGTAAAATATCTTTTCTGCCTTAAATATGCATTATACTGCCCGGTACGAACAAAGCCCTTAGCCTACTCCATTCTGCCATATTTCATTTCTTCGCCATTTACATCATATTTCTTCCTTTTAGCTGTTATCTCTTCAATTTCAATTTTATATAAATCGGCTTTATTTAATCCTACTTTAATAGCTAAATCAAAATAATCCATCTTTGTAGGAATGTACTTTTCACATATTAATCTTATAGCTTTAATCTTTTCATCTTCATCTTGAATTAATTCGGCTTTACCTCTCACAATAGCTGATTCATATTCCGTAGTAAATACACTGTTCACAAGTATCCCTGCCTTAGATTCATCCTTTAGAATTTCATCAAGCTTTTCATTTGTATAAATCTCAGGAACAAAGACGGCTCCTATAAAGGCAACACTGACATCAGGCTTTTTACTTAATATATCTGCCTTTCTCCCCTCTTTGGAGGAATGGAAATACAATTTGTCTCCATCCCTGACTATTGAAAGGGGTATACCATAAGGTTTTTTATCGTCATCCACCAGCGAAAGTACTCCGTATCTTGATTTATCTATGACCTTTAATCCAAATTCCCTATTCATTTCCCTATCTTTTCTTCTCATTATAAAAACTCCTTAAGCCTTCAAATATACTGCAGCATACTTGAAAGCATATAATCTTTTAATTTTAATTCTTAAGCCTCACCGTTTATTATTTCTATAGCTGATTTGCCGGTCATATGCTCTATTTGAATTTCAATTATTGATACATTTTCCAATTCCTTTTCTATTGATTTCTCTGCTTCTTTAATATAATCAGGTGAATACTTTTCTACAAGAACTTCCATTGCCTTTTTCTTCTCAGTATAATCCTCCACAATCCTAGCCTTTCCGAAAACTATTACACTGGTAAAATGTGTGGTAAAGGTCTCTTGAATTACCTCATCCCTGCTAATCACGCTAAAGGACACTTTATCATTGGCTTTTATACCGTCAATTTTATGTCCTTCTTTAGCGCAATGAAAATATAGCTTATCATCGCTATATGTGTAGCTCATGGGAACAGTATAGGGATAACCGTCATCGCCATAAAGCCCTAGAACACCTGCGGTACAGGATTTTAATATTTCTACTGTTTCTTCCTTGGATAATAATTGCTTTTTTCTTCTCATTTCTCTAAACATATAACCGCCTCTTCCCTTTTTATGATATTGCTTTTAACTATTTCTAAAACCATTCCCTTTTACTATACCACAAACTTATCCCCGTCATTATGAAATTCAAGTTTTCCGCATTCCTTGCAAAAATAAATATCTACTTTTAGTGAACCTGAAACTAAATTAGAAAAAGGTATAGCCTTATCCCCTAATTGTATTCTATCACTTTCTGCCAACACCATAGGACTACCGCAGCGTAAACACTTTAATTCTTTATCCATAGTAAACCTCCTATTATAAATCCCTTTGAATAAGTTCTTCCAAACTACATAAAGCTTATATAAAATTCAAGTCTTTTTACTTTGCTTCCAACGATACGGATTTTAACCCGATAGGCCTATTCTGACCATTCCTCTTTAGAAATGCAAGATATATGTTCTGTTCTTATATCACCTATTAAAGGCCAGAGGACATTTTCATTTGTAAACTTATAGGTAAAGCCGCATTTTTCTTGGACTCTTTTTGATTTTTCATTGCCTTCAAAATGCCCGCACCAAAGCTTTTTTAGTCCCAGAACCGTGAACGCATATTTCATAAGCTCCTTTACGGCTTCAGGTATCAATCCCTGACCCCAAAATGGAACCCCAATCCAGTAGCCAATTTCTCCTTCATCATTACTTATGCCAATATTACTTTTTCCACCGATCATAATTCCGATGCTCCCGATAGCTTTGTTGTCCTCCTTAAGACATACTGCATAGGTGTATGGTTCCGAAAGTACAGTTTCTATGATTTCCTTGCTGTTCTCCACACTTGTATGTACAGGCCAGCCCGCAATGGGGCCTATCCCCGGGTCCTTTGCATATTCATAAAGGTTTTCTGCATCTAAGATATGCCAAGGTCTAAGAATCAGTCGCTCTGTTTCAAAAATCATACACTTACCCCCAAAAATCCTTTTGTTTTAAATAATTCTATCACTTATTAGTCACTCTAGTCCATTGTGCCTTTTTTATAGTTATTAAAAACTTTATTAACGTTACAGTTCAAATATAACTTATTAACACACTTTTAATTCTATGTTAAATCATTAATCCACTTGCGCGATTTCAATCGTATTACTCCAAAAATAAATTTTGCTATTTCTTCTAAGATTGATAAAGCATACACCAAATGCACAGGAAGCTTAAATAAAAATGCACCCATAATAGTTAAAGGAACTCCAATAAACCACATGGTTGATCCTTCAATTATGAGGGAGCTTCTCGCATCTCCCGCTCCCCGTAAAATGCCAACTATAATAATCATACCCAGATAGCGAATAATAAATATAAAAGAAATTATATATAGCATAATTAAAGTGCTTCTTCTAACCCCATCGGAAACATTAAACAATTTTAATATATAAGGAGCCGTCAGAGCTAAAATCAAACCTAGTACTATACTGACAAATAATGAAACGCCCATAAACTTTTTAGCATAGTCAATAGTTTGGGATTCCTTCCCTTCTCCTATACTATTACCCACCATTATAGCTGATGCACTTGCCATACCAAAGGTTACCACCATAAACATATTATTTACAGTATTGCATATTTGAATAGCAGCTGTAGCACCTGTGCCCATGCGTCCGTAAACAACAGAATAGATTATGCTGGCCGCTGCCCATAATAAATCATTTAACAAAACCGGCATAATAATCCTATAAGATTTCTTAAAAAAATCTATGTTTATATCTATTAGCTCATTTAGCTTTGCTGCAAATACTCCATTATCTTTATAAACTAAATAAATAAGTATTATTACTTCCATAGCTCTGGCTATAAGTGTTGCAATTGCAGCTCCTTTTACTCCTAACGCAGGAGAGCCCAGCTTTCCAAATATAAAAATATAATTGAAAAACACATTGCATAGTAGGGCTACAGCGTTAACTACCATGGGAACAATAGTATTTCCTATTGAGCGTAGGGAGTAACCATATATAAATGTTATTGCTGTAAAAGCATAACTAAATAATACTATGGATAAATATTTGCTTCCTAAATCAATAACCATAGCATCTTTATTAAATATTGAGATTATTTCCTCCGGAATAATAAATCCTATAGCCATAAAAACCACGGAAACAAGTAAGATAGACCCTAATCCTAAACCCAGCATTCTCTTAATATTTCTGTAATCCTTCCTGCCCCAATATTGAGAGATAAAAACGCTGCATCCGGAGCATAAGCCATAAATCACCATACTAAAAAAGAAAAAATATTGATTGGCTATTCCTACCGCTGCTATTTCTACTTCTCCCAGTTTACCAACCATGATAGTGTCTACCATATTTAATGAAGATGTAATTAGATTTTGAATCATGATCGGCAAAGCTATTTTAAGCATGTCCTTTAAAAATTTTCTATCGACAGTTTTTACTAATTTAAGTGTCTTATTCATTTGTACCCCCAAAATAAAAGCGACCTCGCCCCATTAAATAATTTTCCTTATGCTTTTAAACCATGTAGTTTTTAATAAGCTTTTATCCCTCTGCTATTTCCCAATAAAATGAGGAAACATTGGCACAGAATATGATAATATCATTCTGTAAAAAACCTGTCAATTATCAGCTTCCTTATATGACTATCTTCAAAATCAATATCCCCGTACAATCTTACTACTATATTCTCTCTTTGTACTATAATTTCATCCCGTTCTTCCGTAAGTGCCAGATTATCTACTCCCCATAAATCCTTCATTTCATCATCTGAAATAATAGTTTTTTCAAAAAGAGTCATCCCTCTCCACTTTATACCCTTTTCTAACTGCACTGTTACACCCTTAAATACTATCTGGGCAACACGTGGATTAATAGTTTTATAATATCTGACATATATATTCTTGTTTGAAATATTATCATACCAAAGCTCAGACAAAACATAATGCTTGGGGACAACAGGACTCATTCTAGGCTTAAATTCTCTGTTAAGTAATTCACCTTTTTGCTCACCCACCGATAAATCCGATATGGTGATTATAGGATATCCCTCCGGTATACTGTCAATTTTATATCCGGAATCCATGTTAATACCGCTTAAAAAAGAATTTGCTATAGTAGAAAGAAATATAACACCTAATATGGTCAAGGTAACATATAAAACTCCATCTTTCTTTTCCGTAGTCTTTCTTTTTATAAAATATCTAAGAATTAGTCCTACTGCAGTACCAATAACTGGTCCTGTTAAAGAGACTGCTATAGTCCTGGGGTCAAAAAATGAATCCGCTATAAATGCCGATGCAATCACAATTACACATATTAATGTTGTGATGTTTAACGCAATAATACGTCTTCTTACATTTTTATAATCAGGCTTTCCAATGGGTAGCCCTCTTTCAATATCCTTCTTTGCCTTTAGTATTCGTATTAGTCCATAGACAACGGGAATACCTGCGCTTAAATAAAGTAAAGGAAGCATAAACATACCGGCAATGCCAACAAAGCTTAGTAGAAAAGTATACTTCGGAGGTAAATATAAAGTCAAGACCCAAATAAGAATAGCTGTAGAAAATATAACACCAAAAAGCTCTGTCTTCCAAATAGTAGATTCCACTATTTTTTGTTCCAAAGCTTCATCAGTCTGAATAGGAGTTGGATTATCTCCTTCCTCGGCATAGAAAAACTGCAGATAATCACGAGATGTTATAAAGCTCCACCCCGACTCTTTGCATAGATTTCTATATTCTTCTGACTCTTCAGTATTAATAGGCGATAAAGGTCCCTCATCCTTAAAAACATCAACATTAAATTTTAAAGCCTTAGGCTCAATAGCTCTAAATCTGGCAGTCCATCTGCCTACTTTTTCAAGCATCCAACCTTTTTGTGCCATTTCTTCTAAATATGTCTCTATAGCTTTGTAATCAAGAGATAAAAACCCCCAAAACACTCTTTTTTTATTATTCATCCTGCACACTCCTCTCCGAAAGACATTTGCCGTCTGAAACTAATTGTATTAACCTCTGGTATTCTTCTTTTAAAATATCCATACCTTTTTCCGTTATAATATATGTTTTTTTCCTGTCTTCTTCTGATATTTGCCTTATAATATCCTCTTCTTCAAATCTTGATAAAAGATTATATAAAGTGCCGGCGCCTATCCGTACTCTGCCATTAGTTTTTTCTTCAACCTCTTGCATAATGCCGTAGCCGTGATTGGGTCTCATCAAGCTTAATAATATATAATACATCTGCTCCGTCAAAGTTTTCAATTGCTCCCTAGCCATGGAATATCCTCCTAAAAATACTATATCAATAATAGATATATCTATTATTGATATAGTATTACTCTTCTTCTTATTTGTCAATATATAAATGATGCGAAACGGTCGCATTATTTGTCGCTAGTCGCCGTCTACTGGCATTGGATTAAGAATAGTCTTTAGAGAAATATCTGAAGTCTAAAGACCAGGGACCAGTAACTAGGGACTGTGTCGTATCATTTATATAATCTGGTACTATAACATTCTTCCAAATAGTACAAAACAGAAACATTTTTCTCTAAAATAATTTAATGTAAGAGGTGGGGAAAGGCTGTTTTTTATGTTAGAATTAAAATAAAAAGGAGAATTACAATAATGAAAAAAGCTTTAGTTTTAACAATGGCAGTTGCATTAATAATCCTGTCGGGTACAATTACCTTTGCTGATGATGGTATTATTTTTAAACATGGCGTAATAAACGAAGATGATGAATATTCCACTATAAATATAGCCACTCCTTATTTTGATGGCTTTAACGGTTCGGATGCTGTAAACCATTTTATAAGAGATATTGTCATCGATTACATCGGCACTACAAGAGCAACCGGTAAAGAGCTTAAAGAATTTGAAAGAAAAACTGATTTAACAATTTATTACGATTATTCAAAATACGATAACCTGCTTTCAGTGCGGCTTAATACATATATATATTTAGGAGGCGCCCATGGCGGCAGTCAAATACATCCTATAACGATAAATAGTTCAACAGGGAATATTTATAGCTTTAAAAATTTGTTCAAAGACGAAGCAAAAGCCATTGAATTTGCAGAAAATTACATATTGGCTTCAATAAAGGAAAACCCGGAAGCCTATTTTGAAAATTACGAAGAAAGCATAAAGAGTAAAGAAGGAAATTTTGATTTTTACTTAGATGGTGATAAGCTTGTTGTCTATTTCGGAGAATATGAAATTGCGCCTTATGCTTCCGGAATCAGGTATTTTGAATTTAATGCAAAGGATATAAAGGATATTTTAAAGGATGAAATATACAACTCTATTATGGATAGCAATAATAAAGGTTTAATAACCTATAACGGTGCTGATATAAACAGCAAAAATAAAATAATTATAACAGAGGACTGGACGATAATGGTTCCCCTAAGGGACATTGCGGAAGCATTAGGTTATGAAATCGGATGGGATAAAGAAAATGGTGCTATTATCGCAGGAAACTCCATAAAGTCGAGTATAGATGCTTACAACAAGTCCGGAGATGAAGAATTAAAAATAAACCCTCCAGAAGTGATTGACAGTTCCACTTATGTCCCTATTGAATATTTTAAGGAAGTTTTAAACGAAAATGTGATCTTTACAACGGACTGGGACGATGAGCCGGCTATCAAAGTCTATGGCAAAGAAGGTCATGATAATAATTTTGATAAACTTATAAAAGGTTTTTGCTTACCCTTATCCGCAGATGAAGCAATTAATATGTATGCCGAAGCGATTAAAAATAGAAATGGGGTAGTACAATATGGACTGCTTACCGGCAAATTAAAAAAAGAGAAATATTTTGATTTCGCTGACGCTTACTTTGTTACCGGGGTTTCCAGCCCTTGGGTAGATAGCTATGAAATAAGAAACACAGGAGTAGACACCTATGCTATAGATTTTGTTTACAAAACTAGTGTTCCCGATGAATCTTTTTTGGAAACCCTCAATCTCACTGTTGAAAATACAGACGAATTCTGGAGAATTCATTCTATAGAATAGAAGAACAATTTTACTGGCAGGGTAGCCTTAGGGCTCCCTGCTTAATTTTTTTTAACCATATTCATTTCTCCGATTGAAAATGGTTCAAGCTAAAGGCTACAAATTTCTCTACGTAGGGCTTTTGCACCAACAGCTGACCGGAAATACGCTCTTTACCTGCCGGCACATTTCCTTTAGAAGTAGCTTCAAAGGTTTCCACATTTCCATAAAGCTTTATACCCAGCTTATCCGTACTTGATTTTGTTGAAGAAAACAATCCGTCCAAGTCAGCAATATTAGTGTTTCTCACACCGATTCCGTCCTGCAAAGCTAAAATATCAATCCCTGTATCCTTCATAGCATTTTCCACAAGCTTGGACCAGCTTTTGAGAGGCATTACCCAAGAATAGCTTGAAATATAAAAGGGAGATATCATAATATCCTTATCACTTTTTGATTTTATTTCCAAAGAGATTTCTTTAAGAAAATAATTTAGATTGGCTTGACTATCCGCAGTTATGGCGGTGAATTGGTAGAATTCATATGGTATGTACCATCCCCCAAGGGATTTATGGCTTCCGTATTTGCATATTATTTCATTAAAAATATTTTTATTCTCTGTGGCTTCCAAAGCAAGCCATTCTTTATCCATGGCATTTTTGACCCACCAATCTTCGCTAAAGCCAAGACCCATCCTAATACGAATACCGGTATAGTCTGCAGCTTTAAGAGCATTACCAATCATATCCACTCCGCTATATTCATAGCCCTCCATGTCTGTAGGATAATTGGCATACCTGTGCTTTATATCCGCCGCTGTTTGAATTATTAATTCCTCTACTCCATCAGTTTTCAAAGATTCCAGCTCTTCCCTCCATCTTTTCTCGCTCCATTTTTCGGCATACCAAGATTGAATAAAGGAGCTGCTAAATTCAGATGGACTCCATTGACTGCTTAAAGGTTTTGATAATTGAACCGGTCTGGTAAAAAAAATAAGCATTGCTATTGTAACCATTGCCAGAATTATATTTACCCGCTTTTTCATTTACTGCACCTCATATTGTCCTTATAGCTTGTACTTAAATTAATGCTAAAAATATTCTTATTTTTCTTACAATTATAGCATATGTAGTACAAGCTGATAAAGAGGAAATAGCTTGGGTAAATATGGTTACCTCTTTGTAACCTTGATGGAATTGCTTATCATTGCATAGGATAAAACCAAAGTAAGAGAGGCAAGGAAATATGGACTTAATTCCCTCCTTATAGATATGGCGGATACCATTGCAAGTATCCCTCCTGCAAGGGTAATAGGAACCCCCACATAGTATTCGGTATTTCCAGATACATTAAACCTGGCCAGTCTATAGGCCCCGGATAAAATATAAATTATTGTTATTCCGCTCCCATACATAAATATTTTATTTAAAGATAAAGACCAGAGAAGTATTCCCGGAGCTACTCCAAAGGACACCAAATCAGACAAAGAATCAAGCTCCTTGCCTAAGTCCGTTACCATTCCCAATTTGCGCGCAATCTTGCCGTCAAGTCTGTCCAACAAAGCACCTATTAAAATGAAAATAGAGGCTAAACGATGCTCGTTTTCCAAAACGCATAGTAAAGAAAAACAGCCCATTGATAAATTCAGCAGAGTTATCATATTTGCATAATTGTATTTGTATTTAATCATCGTTTTTAGTTCATTAATTGCTTGTCTCATTAATAATCACTCCAATTACTGTTTTTCCGCCTTTGACCTTATCTCCCGGTTTTACCGATATATTAATATTGTCAAAGGGAATTATTATCTCTGTACAGGACCCAAATTTTATTAATCCGAATAAACTGCCTTGAGTAACAAAGTCATTTATTTTAACCCAATCCACAATCCTTCTGGCAACGAAGCCGGTTATTTGTACAACCAGGAAATCTAAACCGGTACTCCTTATGCCAATAATATTCTTTTCGTTAAGCTCCGAAGCATGACTTTTAAATGCCGGCAGAAACTTGCCCGGTATATATTTTTTATAAAAAATCTTCCCTGATAAAGGCATACGATTTACATGAACATCAAACAAAGAAAGAAAAATGGAAACTTTATATGCTTTACATTTCAAAACATCATCGTGTTCTAGAGTTTTAATATCCAATACTTTGCCGTCAGCGGGAGAAAGTATATTGTTATCATTGGTTTGAATTCTTCTTGGCGGATTTCTAAAAAAATATATAGTGAATAATACTAATAAGGATGACGCTAAAGCTAAATACAAATGTACCATAAATGCCAAAGCTGTGCAGACCAGACCGATAAGTATGTAGGGGAAGCCTTCAGGTGATATAATAAATCTTCTCATGTCTTTCTCCTCGTATAATATGATGTGTAAGGGTTTTTAAAGACTTTTTCCAGTTAGTAACCCTTACACATTTACATATA
>CAYPBK010000035.1:25110-26005 GCA_964408955.1 uncultured Clostridiaceae bacterium | reverse complement strand
CTCCCACAGCCAGATTGTTAAGTATGACGAGGCAGCCCAGGGAACAAAGGCAGAAGTAGAACTCTCAAAGCAAGAACCACAGACGGATGAAGAAAAGCGAGAAGAATTTGCTGAGGAAGTGAAGCAAGAGGGCGAAGAAGCAAGGCGATTAAGCGAAGACGAAGTCAGAAGCAAAATAAATGATTTGAATCATGAAATACGCACTACTCAAGAAAAAATGTCAAAAACGTATAATGCAAAAGAGAAAGATAGTCTTCAACGGGAATTAAACAAATTAAATGAAAAGAAAAAAGGCTATAGTTTAAGAATCTCTAAAAAGGTAGATAACCCTAAAAGCAATACTGATAAGCTTCAAAACGCCTTGATTGATAGTCAGCTTACTATAGAAGGATTAGAGATTACAGGGACTAAAAAGTATGGGTTTGACAAGACTCAACGTGAAGTAATAGCCGAAAAACTTATCGAAGGAAACGAAACGGATAAAGAAAAGATTAAGATAGAGGTACCCGATGATGGAACCATGGAAGTAGTAAATAGTGAACCTATAATAGCAGATATTATGAATGAGCTAGGAATTAAAAAAACTGAAATGCCTATTCCTTATAACATGGAGAAAAATGCAGGGCATATAATTTCCGTGGATAAAAATAGCATGTGGGCTACTCCAAATGGATATTATGCGGCTAAAGTAACAGTAGAAGAAATGAGCGCTTTAAAAGACCTTGCAAAGAATAGGGATATAAAGTTCGGTGAAGTGGATTTTTCAAGTATTAAAGAGGCGACAGCAAATGCTAAGACAGAGCTAAAAGAAACCCCTAAGCTACTTGAAGGGAAGGAAGGGAAAAAGAAAGTTTCTTATTATCTATTCAAGGTAGGTGATGGGATTTATACTTTC
>CAYPBK010000035.1:23781-25100 GCA_964408955.1 uncultured Clostridiaceae bacterium | reverse complement strand
AATAACGACGGAAACAGATTCTATGTTACAGAGAGCAATACTCAACCTGCTGCAATAAAAACAGCAAAAGGGGATTTGATAGGTATTGTATTACCTGTAAGAACAACAACTACAGTTGACGAGTATGATAAGTTAAATCCTGCCACGGGCAAAGAGTTTTTCTCTAAGGCTAAAAAAAAGAAGGAAAAAACGTCCTCGATGGTACAAGCCTTAACTGGCGAATATCCACAGATGCCAAGAGGGGATGGCAGTTCAAACCTGAAAGATACAAAGACGGTTGATGAAATAGTCAAGATAATTGAAAAGAGTACCGGAATACCTATAAGGACGGGCAAGTTCAGACAGAGGGCATACGGTATTTTTAAGAATTTCTCCGAAGTGGCAAGGACAAAAGTATCGAATGATTTACCTGTAATATGCCACGAGATAGGTCATGCTTTGGATAAAAAACATAGTCTAAATAGTAAAGCCTATAACGATGAACTTAACGCTTTAGGGATGCAAACTTCAAGGGCATCTTATTCTGCTGAGAAGGTGAGGGGTGAAGGTGTCGCTGAATTTGTACGCCTTTATCTAACTAATCCTACTGAGGCACAGACTCTTGCTCCTAAGTTTTTAGCATACTTTGAATCGGTGGTAGACAGAAGCACTCTGGATGCCTTAAATAGTATCAGGACGGATATTTTGAATGTAGTTAATCTAAAGGAAGTTGATAAGGTTATCAACGATATGTCTATCGGAGAAAAGAGAAGGACTACTACTGAGAAAGAATCCGGCATTAGGGCGATGTTAAGCAGGGCATACGACGCATGGTTGGATGAGTATGCTCCTTTTACAAGGTTGCAAAAGAGAGCTGAGAAGGAAGGTTATGCCGGGGAGAATTTAGACACAGCTACAAGACTTTACAGAGGCGTGGAAAGTAAGGTTTTAGGCAATTTAACATTAGCTCAATCCGACTTGGAGGGTAATGTTATTGGCAAGTCCTTTAATGAGATAATGAAACCGATTAAGAAGGGTGAACTGAACGAATTTAGAGCTTACATGACGGCAAGAAGGGCTATAGACTATGAGAATAGGGGAATGGTATTGCCTCAATCCTATGCAGTTTATTCAGATACATTGAATGTGCTTGATAATAAGCACTCTCACTTTGCAGAGGTATTTGAGGATATAAGAACTTGGTCAGAGAATGAACTTCAACTACTGGTTGAATCAGGAGTTATGAGTCAAGAGGCGGCAGATACTATAAATGATATGAATCCCAATTATGTGCCTCTACAAAGAATCCTTGAAGCTATTGAGGTTGTGCATGGCGGCTC
>CAYPBK010000035.1:0-23771 GCA_964408955.1 uncultured Clostridiaceae bacterium | reverse complement strand
AGGTTCAAGTCTAGGTCAATCTAAGAATATTCTTAAAAGGGCAAAAGGCTCAGGCAAGACTATAATTGACCCCCTTGAAAGCTTGATTTCTAATGCCTTTATAATTCGGAGAGCTGCTGAGGCAAATAAAATAAATGGAATGCTTTACGATATGGCTAGAACTGTTGAGGGCTTTGGTGATGTAGTTGAGATCGTGCCTCCCGGATTAAAGGGATTTAAGTTTAATGTCGAAGAGATAGGCGGAGTGCTGCAGCAAATATTAAAAGAGAACATACAGGCAGAAATAGACTTACTGGCAGATGATGACCCGATGAGGGATGTTTTAATCGCTCAAAGAGACGAAATTAATGTTAAAGACATGAATTTAGATAAACTGGTTACTCTATTCAGGGCGAATTACAGAGAAAGAGACGGAGAGATAACATATTATCAGAACGGGAAACCCATTTTAATGCAACTTGATAGACCTTTATACATGGCTGTTAAAGGGCTTGGCTATGATAAAAGTCATAGTTTTATAAGGGCACTTAATGTACCTAAAAAGATTATACAGGCAGGGGCGGTTACTACTGTAAGGTTTATGGCTTGGAATATGGCAAGAGATACTTTTGGCTCAATTATGCAATCAGAAGCCGGGGTCAATTTGATTGATATTTTAGACGGTTACAAGAGTGCTTTTTTACAGGACAAGTGGTATCGTGATTGGGTTTTGCATGGAGGGTCTACAGATTTCCTCATGGCTAGCGACAGAGAAAAGGCACAGGATATTCTATTTGATGAAGTGTTGGGCTATAGTATGTCTGATAAGTTAAAGGATGCTATAGCGAATCCCTCTAAGGAAAACTTGAAGAGACTTATATTCCACACGGTTAATACTATTAGAAGAGGAGTAGAGTGGTCGGAGGCTGGTCCTAAGGTAGCAGAGTTTAAGAAACTGCAGGTTGAAAAGGGAATGACAGCAATAGAGGCGGCGAAGTTAAGCAGAGAAGTTAATCAAGACTTCTTAAAGTATGGCTATGTAGGTAAAGAGCTTAATAAGATTACAGCATTTTTCAACCCTAATATATGGGGCATTAAGAGGATTGAGGAAACTTTCCGGGCGCACCCTTTCAGGACTATGACAAGAGGGATGTTATATATAACCTTGCCTACTATGTTTTTCTACTTCTTAAATGACGAGAATGAGAAGTATAAGAAGATGAATGTATGGCGAAAGGCTTTGTTCTATAACATACCGCTTGGGGACCCGAAGACCGCTGAACATTTTCTACCTGTTCCTAAGCCTTACGGTTGGGGCTGGATATTTGGAGTTTTGCCGGAGATTACTTTAGATGTGATGCGCAAGGAAGACCCGAATGGATGGAAAGACTTAAAAGAGGCGTTTATTGTTCATTTTGATGTGCCTATTTTACCGTCTGCTCTCGGTCCTGCTTTTGATGTTTCGAGAAACAAGAGCTGGAATCAAACAATTATAGAGAGTATGGCAGACAGGAATAAACCTTCATATTTACGATATAACGAAAGAACGAGCGTAGCTGCTAAAGGTATTACCAATGTTCTAAAGGATGTACCATTAGCGAATAAGCTATCTCCTAAGCAGTTGGATTATTTAGTGAAAGGCTATACCGGTTCTGTGGGGGATTTCTTCTGGAAGCTGCCTGATACGATTAAGGGGATTGTTGTGGATCCGGGAGATTATTCTAAATATCCTTTGGCTAGGTCGGTAGTTGTCGATAGCACTTATTCAAGCCGCAGTATGGATGATTTTTATACTAACGGTGAAGAGCTTAATACCAGACTAAACGAAGCTAAGGAGATAGGAGAATACCGGGCAATATCACATTTGCCTGAGCCTTTGCAAAATGAGCTATCAGGGTCTATTGTAAACGCAACTAAGGAATATAATTCCCTGGCTAAGAAAATATCGGACGGGCGAAAGGCAATGAGGGAGATTGAGGAAAACGATAAGTACACACCCGCTGAGAAGAGGGTTAGAAAGAGGGAAATACAGATTAAGATTAATAAGCTAGCGGATGAGTTTAACACTAAATATGAGAGGTTTAAGAAGGTAAACAAAATAGAGTAACTAGGGGAGCTTGTGAAAACAGGCTCCTTTAAATTTTACAGCGGAGGTGGAGTATGAATATTGAAATTGGGGCTGCCATTGGCATATTGGCGATGCTGGCAGGGATAATCTTTGGCTATCTGAACTACAAGCGGTTTTGCAAAAAGGATACAACTGAGGAGGGCATAAGTGCCGGTGAAATGAAAGCAGACATAAGCTATATTAGGCGGGGCGTAGAGGATATCCGAGTAGATATGAAAGCACAAGAGATGCGATTTGGTGAGTTGTCAGAACGAGTTACAAGGGTGGAAGAAAGTTCAAAGTCGGCACATAAGCGAATTGATACAATGGAGGGGAAGGTTAATGCTTAAAATTAGATTAAGGGGGTGGTTGTATGACTAAGCATCCAAAAATTGTGATTGATGCTGGTCACTGAATGGTGGAAAAGATCCAGGCGCAGTAGCAAATGGTTTGCAAGAAAAAGATATAAACCTAGCATTGGCGATAATGTTACATGACTATCTAACGGAAAATTACGAATGCGAAATACTGATGACAAGACCGACCGATGTTTACATGAGCCTCAAGGAGAGAACTGATCTCGCAAACAACTGGAAAGCAGATTATTTTATAAGTCTACATAGTAATGCAGGTTCCATTGATTCAAACGGTTATGAAGATTATGTTTATCCGGGGGTAAAACAACTCACGAAGGATATTCGAAATGTTATTCACAATAAAGTATCAAAGGTATGGACCGACGTAGGAAGAGAGAACAGAGGAAAGAAGGAAAAAAACCTTCATGTTTTAAGAGAAACAAAGATGCCTGCTGTTTTGCTTGAAAATGGTTTTCTAGCAGATGAAAAGGATGCTGCCTTGCTAAAGGATTCAATCTTTAGGAAAAAGCTAGTTAAAGCGATTGCAGAAGGTTTAGCTGATGGATTGAAGCTAATAAAGAAGGATATCGGTCAATCAGTCATTTACCGGGTACAAGTCGGAGCCTATGAGGATAGGCTTGGGGCTGAGGCAATGCTAACTAGGCTACGTCAAGCCGGATTTAATGCGGATATCGTAGAAGCAAAGTTACAAGATATAGCAGAGAAGGATCTGCAAAGTACAAAACCTTTATCACGATGTTACGAGGCATATTATTCAACGGTTATTGAAACGAATCCAGACAATGTATATGTTGCTCCTTTACCGGGTGTAAACCTTAGGCAGTTTGGCATATATGGTATCAATGGGACTTGGCAAGACACTCCCAATGCCGCTAACCCAGCAAGTATATGGGGGATAGCAGGAAATAAAAACAAAAACATCGGTCCTAACAGTTATCAAAACAGCCCCAAAGGTCATAAAAAAGGCACTTTAGTTTATTACGAAGACGGAACATTGGAAGTTGTAAGAATCAATAATATTAAAGAGCTAGCTAAACCTTTTAAATGGTGTGTCGGTGGTGGTAGCTTGTTACCTTATTACAACCCAGTAGAAGAAGGTATTGCGGAGGACATCCTAAGAACTACCTACCATACCGGCATTGGATTTATAGGAGACAGAGTTTTCATGGTTGTAACAGATAAGCCTTGTTCTTTAGAAGGTTTTAGAGAACAGGCTCTTTGCATCGGCTTGCATGCCGCTATATTTTTAGATGGTGGAGACAGCTCTCAGATGAATTATATGGGTAATAAAGGGCGGCACTCTACCAGACCATTATCACATGGAGTATTTTTAAAGGAGGTGTAACGATGGCAGAATACGCAGGGATAGCATTTATACCTATAGTTATAGGAATAGTCGAGGTCCTTAAAAGAGTTGGTCTAAAGGACAAGTTTGCTCCGGTGGCAAGTATTATCCTTGGTGTTGTCTTAGGCATTTTGTATGGCTCAGATGGAGACATAAAAAAAGGCGTGCTGCAGGGTATCTATTTCGGATTGTCTGCATCCGGATTGTATTCCGGGACTAAAAACATTGTTGAAGAGATAAAAAAATAAGAGGGTGGTTTTATCTACCCTCTTTTTCCTTTTATTAGTGGTAACATTTATAAGGACATTGCCTCAGCTATATCGTGCGTTACAAGTATTGCTGTTTTTCTTTCTTTTTTTATAATAAGCCATATTTCTTCTGAAATAGCAAGTCTGGTTTGATAATCAAGGGAAGAAAAAGGCTCATCTAAAAGTAATATATCAGGATTAGTTGCTAATGTCCTTATCAATGCTGCTCTCTGTCTCATACCCCCTGATAATTGCCGAGGGAAATGGTTTTTAAACTCATATAATCCATACTCCCTAAGTAGCCTTTCCGCCGTTTCGTAGGTTTCTTTACTTAAAGTACCTTGTATTTCCAAGCCAATAATTATATTTTTAATTATTGTCCTCCATTCAAATAAATGATCTTTTTGTAGCATATATCCAATATTGCCGTAAGGTCCTTTGACTTCTTTATTTTTCACAAGTATTTTTCCGGTTGAAGGTTTAATAATACCTGATATTAAGGATAAGAGAGTTGACTTACCACAACCGCTTGGACCTACTATGCTGATAAACTCACCATTTAATACATCTAAGGACAAATTTTCTATAGCCTGGGTTTCACCACTTAGTGCATGGTAGTTCATAGATACGTTACGCATTTCAACTACCTTTTCCATTCAAGCACCTCCGGTAAACTTCTATCAGTTATATAGTATTCAAAGCCTAAATAAAAGTGATACTGTTCCACCTTTATAATTAAATGTGTTCTTATTGGCAGCAGTATCAAATTTATTTCTATCTTTTTATTTCTTTTTCATTGCATTTTCTGCAAAGCTGTTATCAATAATTTTGGTAATATCTATTTTTTCTTTTAATTCTCCGGCCATAATCATAACATCTTGTAATAAATCATAGTTTTCGATGACAGATAGTGGATTCTCTGTCCAAGTTCCAACTTCCTTATATCGATTTACTACCGCCAGTAAAATATCATCATCTGCATCTAAGAAATATGGTTTTATTTCTTTTGCAATTTCCTCTGATGAATTATCTCGCACCCATAATTGGCCTTTATATATAGCGTTAGTAAGCCGTTGAATTATTTCCGGGTTTTTTTCTATATAGCTTTTAGAGGCAAAAAATGAAGTATAAGCTATAAGCCCGCTGTCTTTTCCTATTGAAGCGACAATGCTGCCGGCATTTTCCTTTTCAAGCATAGAACCTGTGGGCTCGAATAATGCGACATAGTCCCCAACCCCGCCTTTAAAAGCTCCGGCAGTAGCTGTAAATTGAAGGTTAGTAATCAACTCAACATCTTCACCGGGGATTACTCCGTTTTGCTTTAAAATATATTCTAAAGTCATTTCAGGGACACCGCCGGGTCTACCGCCTATTATTGTTTTTCCTTTAGTATTTTTCCAGCTGAAATCGGGTTCAGGATGACGACCAACAAGAAAAGAGCCATCCCTTTGTGTGAGCTGAGCAAAAATAACTGCATAATCTTCTTTGCCTTGCTCATAGACATAAATACACGCTTCAGGACCTGCAAAGCCAATATCACACTGTCCGGAAAGCAAAGCAGTCATAGTTTTATCAGCACCCTGCCCTGTGGTTAGTTCAATTTCAAAGCCTTCTTCTTCAAAAAAACCTTTGCTTATTGCTACATATTGAGGCGCATAGAATATAGAGCGCACCACTTCATTAAGTCTTATTTTGGTTAATTCATTTTTTTTGCATCCGCTTATCATTCCGATGAGTACTAACAGTATAAGCATAATGCAAATTATCTTTTTATAAAGTTTCATTTTTTCACTCCTAAAAAATATTCTATCATTTACAATGTATTCAACAGGCAAATGAAGGTGCTTGTTCACTCAATCTTGTACAAGTTGATAATTTCCTTAGTTTTAAGCTATAATATCCTCATAGGAGTGGAAATAATAAAGAAAAGATTTAAGGTTAAAATAGTATTGTCTTTGTTTCAATCAGTAAATAGTTTATTGGAGTGAAAAATCTTGAACATACCTAATATACTAACTTTGGTCCGAATAATAATTATTTCTCCTTTTCTATATTTTTATATTTTTGTTCCTGACAATGGAGAAAAAATTGCCTTGGCAATATTCATATTTTCCGGTGTTACAGATATATTCGACGGTTATATAGCAAGGAGATTTAATCAGGTTACAAAAATGGGTACAATTCTGGATCCTTTAGCAGATAAAATGATGTTGATTTCGGTTTTTGCCAGCTTTGTTATAAAAGAAAAAATTGGACTTTGGATTATCTTAGCTATAGCTTGCAAAGAAACTTTAATGATATTAGGAGCATTTATTTTATATAGTGAAAAGGGGGATGTTATAACTGCAAATATATTAGGAAAGGCAACTACTTTACTTTTTTATATTTCTGGCATTTTAATGATTTTAGATAATAGTCTTGGTTATAGCCTATTGATTGTTTTTTTACTGCTTAATCTAATTACATTATTTTTTTATACTTTAAAATTTTTTACGGTGAGAAAACAGATTACTCGCTAAAGGTATTGACAAAAGCAAACCAAGATGATTAAATATTAATATATTTAAAAGCGATGATAAAGAGGAGTAAATGTTCATCTTCTTAAAGAGAATGATATCCATAGGTTGAAAGATATCTAAGATTAAGATGACATTGAAGGTAGCTTTGGAGTTCTTGCATTGAATTTAGTAGATGCAAGCGGGTCTGCCCGTTATAGTGTAAAGAGCCGGTGTTTGCCGGAATTAAGGTGGTACCGCGAATTAGTCCTTCGTCCTTTTATGTAGATGAAGGATTTTTTATTTATTTAATTAATGGAGGCGATATAATTGAAAGATAGTAAAAATATTGCAAAGACTTATGACCCGAGTCAAGTAGAGGAAAGGATATATAAAAGATGGGAAGAAAAAGGATACTTTACACCGACAATAGATTTAAATAAAAAACCTTATACGATAGTCATTCCGCCGCCTAATATCACCGGACAGCTTCATCTGGGTCATGCTATGGATAATACCATACAAGATATTTTAATTAGGTGGAGAAGAATGCAAGGCTACCCCACACTTTGGCTGCCTGGCTCTGACCATGCAAGCATTGCTACAGAAGCTAAAATTGTAGAAATGTTGAGTAAAAAGGGAAAAACGAAAAAAGAACTGGGCAGAGAAAAATTCTTGGAAAAAGCTTGGGATTGGAAAGAAGAATACGGCGGCAGGATTGTTAATCAATTAAAAAAACTTGGAAGCTCTTGTGATTGGACGAGAGAAAGATTTACTTTAGACGAGGTTTGTTCAAAAGCCGTCCGGAAAGTTTTTATCGATCTTTATAATAAAGGATTGATTTATAAAGGAGAAAGGATAATAAACTGGTGCATCAACTGTAAAACCTCTATATCAGATATTGAGACAATATATGAGGAGGAGAACGGTTATTTTTGGCATATAAAATATCCTTTTAAAGATAATAGCGGCTATTTGGAGATTGCGACTACAAGACCGGAAACCATGCTTGGTGATACGGCGGTTGCCGTTCATCCTGACGATGAAAGATATAGAAACTTAATTGGCAAAACAGTTATATTGCCTTTATTAAATAAAGAAATACCTATAATCGCAGATACTTATGTAGATATGGAATTTGGAACAGGCGCCGTTAAAATCACTCCTGCTCATGACCCTAACGATTATAGCGTTGCATTGAGGCATAATCTTTCTATGCCAAGGGTAATTAACGATAATGGAATAATTAACGAGCTGGGTGGAAAATACTGTGGTTTAGACCGTTATGAAGCAAGAAAAAGAATTGTTGAGGATTTGAAAAGTGAAGGACTAATTGTAGAAATTAAGGAGCATGTTCATAGCGTCGGCCATTGTCAAAGATGTAATACTACAATAGAACCGATTCTATCAGAGCAGTGGTTTGTAAATATGAAGCCTTTGGCAGGTCCTGCTATTGACATAGTAAAAAGTGGAAAAGTAAAGTTTGTTCCTGAAAGGTTCTCTAAAATTTATTATAACTGGATGGAAAACATACAGGACTGGTGTATTTCAAGACAACTATGGTGGGGTCATAGGATTCCTGCTTACTACTGTGTTGATTGTGGTGAGATTATCGTAAGTGATGAAGAACCTGAAAAATGTTTAAAGTGCGGAGGTAATGTAATACAGGATGAAGATACACTGGACACATGGTTTAGCTCTGCTCTTTGGCCTTTCTCAACTTTGGGGTGGCCAGAAAAAACTGATGATTTTAAATACTTTTTTCCAACCAGTGTTTTAGTGACAGGCTACGATATAATATTTTTCTGGGTTGCAAGGATGATATTTTCTTCAATAGAGTGTACAGGTATAGAACCTTTTGAGTATGTATATATTCATGGCTTGATTCGTGATGCAAAAGGAAGAAAAATGAGCAAATCTTTAGGTAATGGGATAGATCCATTGGAAGTATTAGATAAATATGGTGCTGATGCTTTAAGATTCAATTTGATTTCAGGAAACTCGCCGGGTAATGATATGAGATTTTTTTGGGAAAGAGTAGAAGCATTTAGTAATTTTGCAAATAAAATATGGAACGCTTCTAGATTTGTGTTAATGAATATAGAGGATGTTGATAATATAACTACTGATTATGAAAGCTTTAATGAACAAAATACTATGGCAGATAAATGGATAGTTAACAAATTGAACATTTTAATAAAAGAAGTTACTGAAAATCTTGAAAAATTTGAATTAGGGATTGCAGCGCAAAAGCTTTATGACTTTATATGGTTCGAGTTTTGTGATTGGTATATAGAACTAGTAAAGCATAGGCTATATGGTGAAGATATGTTATCGCGAGAAGCTGCCCAGTCAACTCTTGTTTATGTGCTTACTGAATCACTAAAGCTATTGCATCCGTACATGCCTTTCATTACTGAAGAAATATATCAGCATCTGCCTAAGGATAGTGAATCCATTGTTATAAGTAAATGGCCTCAATGCAATGAAAACCTGATTAACCATGGGGATGTAAATAAAATGGATATAATAATAAATATTATCAAAGCTATTAGAAATATTAGATCTGATATGAATGTGGCGCCATCAAGAAAAACAAAAACTATAATTTTTTCCGATAGTAAAACAATAAAAGATACAATAGCTGAGGGAAGACCTTATATAGAAAAGCTTGGTTATTCTTCTGAAATAATTATAAGTGATGATAAATCAACTATTCCTACGGAAACTGTTTCAACTATTATAGAAGGTGCGGAAATTTTTCTTCCTCTTTTCGAGCTAATTGATAAGGATAAAGAGATAGAGCGATTGAATAAGGAAAAAGACAGGCTTACACAAGAATTAAAAAGAGCTACGGATAAATTAGAAAATAAAAGTTTTATGGAAAAAGCTCCGGAGAAGATTGTAAAAGAAGAAAAGGATAAAAAGGAGAAATTTGCCGGGCTATTAGAAAAAGTATTAAATAGACTAGAAACCTTAAATTAGTGAGGGATTTTGTATGAATTTTAATGATGCTGTTCGGTATATAGAAAGTGAATTAAAGGGTGGTTGCTATCCCGGGCTGGAAAGAATAAATAATCTTTTGGGCTTAATCGGGAACCCGCATATAGGGATGAAAGCTATTCATGTTGCTGGAACCAATGGTAAAGGCTCTGTAGTAGCAATGATTTCAAGTATTTTGGTGGAGGCAGGCTATAAAGTAGGGCGATATATATCACCGCATCTTATAAATATTAAAGAACGATATACAGTTAATAACAAAATAATAAGTGAAAAAGATTTTACACATTATACTGAGATCTTGAAGGAAAAAATAGATCTTATTACAAGTAAAGGCTTGGAAGCCCCATCACAGTTTGAAATGCTAACAGCTTTGGCTTTTTTATATATGAAAAACGAGAATGTAGATATTGCGGTAATAGAGGTGGGGCTTGGCGGAAGATATGATGCAACTAATCTGGCAGATTCAATATTAACAGTAATAACCTCTATAGGCTTTGATCATATGTCAATACTAGGCGATACTGTTGAAAAAATTGCTTATGAAAAAGCCGGAATTATAAAAAAGAATAATATAACTGTATTAGCTCCTCAAAAATACCCTGAAGCCGTGAAAGTAGTAGAAAAGATTGCTATGGAGCAGAATAATAGGTTGGTAAAAATAAACGAAAAGGATATCACTTCGGTTAGTTTTAGCCAACATGGACAATTAATGAACTATCATTATAATAATATAGACTATAAAAATATTACCCTTCCTCTGCTTGGGGACCACCAGCTTATTAATGCGTCTGTGGCTATTGCATCTGCATCTTTAACTAATGAATTAGGTTATAATATTAGAGATATAGATATTATTAAAGGGTTAAAAAGTGTTTCTTGGCAAGGTCGTTTGAGTATTATGTCCCATAATCCTTTAATAGTTATTGACGGAGCTCATAACGAGGATGGAATACAGATACTAAAGGATGCTATTTGCAAGTACTTTCCAAATAAAAGGCTTATATTAGTTATGGGAATGCTTAAGGATAAAGAACATGATAAAAGTTTGAAAATAATATTACCTATAGCGAATACTTTTATTGCGACAGAACCAATCAGTGATAGAGCTTTATCTGCCCGGGAGTTAGGAAAAGAAGCAAAGAAATATATAGAAAACGTTAAAATCGAAGCTTCTATAATAAAGGCTATTGAAATAGCTAAAAAAGAGTATACAGAAGATTCTGTTATCTGTATAGCAGGTTCGCTATATTTAATTGGTGAAGTGTTAAAACTATTTAATTAAAATATTCATTACCTGATCGTAAACATTGAAATATGATTGTTTCCATTTTGCACAGATTTGCTTGGCTTGCTTGGATGATACAACATTCAGCTTTAGTTCAATTAAAGTGATATCATTTTCTATTACTTTTAATATTACAATATATTCGATATCACTTTTTTTGACATAGCTGGCAAACACTTGAGTATCTAATTTAATGATATCTTTGTTTTTAGCTGCAAATACTTTTATCAAATCGGCAATATCTTTTGGAATTTTTGGATATAGAGCCTCTATAGTTTGTTTGCCTAGGTTTGTGTATGTAAATAAATCCTTATCTTTAACTTTTTCTATCATTTTTGATTCTTCTAATTCCTGTATGCATTGCTGTATATCAAAATAATTAATAAGGTTATTTTGCAAAATAATATCAATTATCTGTGCTTTTGTTAAAGGAAAGTCAACTTCTTTTAAAACTAAAAGAATAACAAGCTTATTGACTGCCAATTCCTTTATTGTTATACTCATTGCTTCACCCCTTTACTCAAAGCTATTATAGCATAAGGCGGCTAAATCTAATATAAAAAATTGTTGAATGAGGTAAAAATGAAAAGCCGGCATTTACACGCCAGCGGCTTTTCAATATATTTTAAACAAAACACTACTTATTTAACATTTGTTTTTGAGCCATACCCACTAAACGCTTTGTAATTTCGCCACCGACACTTCCACATTCTTTAGCTGTCAGGTTGCCCCAGTAATCCTCTGAGCCTTGATGCACCGGTAGGTTAAATTCAGAGGCAATTTCATATTTCATGTTATCCAATATTTTATGAACTTCTGGTTCTAATAATCCTTTATTATATTTACCACTTCCCGCAGCCATGCCAACAACTCCTTTAAATTTCTTAAATTTAATTTGCCCAAAATATAAAATTAAATACAAGAAATAATATCAAACAGGTATAAAAGCTTTAAATTTCACATATAAATAATAGTTTAGTCTTATTTTTTCATTTATTACAATTTAGTGAATTAAATCAGGTTTTGTCGATTTTTATATTTAACAATGCTATAATAAAATATACTTATAGAATGATTCATGTGGGAGGATAATATGAAAAAAGTTTTGAGAATAATTGCATTTTTACTTATAGTAGCATTAACTTTTGGTTGTAGTAAAAACACTCCTAAAAAAGAGGAAAAGCTCTTGCCGGATGAAATAATAGATAGTAATAATAAGCAAGTAGAATTAAACGATGATGAATTAGAACCAGAAAAAGACAAAGAAATAGATTTGGAAAAAATAAAGCCTAATGAAAACGGTCAAATCATGGTTTTAATGTATCATGGAATAAGTGAACAGGAATCTGAATGGGTTAGAACAATTGAAAATTTCAAAAAGGATTTAAAGATTCTTTACGAAAACGGTTATAGGCTAATCAGTATGAATGAATACATTGATAATAATATAGATGTTGAGGCTGGTTATACTCCTCTTGTTATGACCTTTGATGATGGTTTACAAAATCAATTTAATTATATCGATATAGACGGAATAAGAAGCATTGACCCGAATTGTGCCATAGGCATATTGGAAGAGTTTTGTAGTGAGAACCCTGATTTTGGAAGAGCAGCAACCTTTTATGTATATTATCCTATTCCCTTTAGACAAAAAGACTATATATATGATAAATTTAACTTCTTGATTGCGAACGGATATGAAATTGGAAATCATGGTTATAATCATGAAAATTTAAGTACAATATCAGTTGAAAAGGTACAGGAATCATTGGCATTAAATGCGAAAAATACAGAAACTGTTTTAAAAGGCTATAAAGTTAATTCCTTAGCGCTTCCATATGGTGCATCTCCAAAAGGCGAAAACTATAAATATGTTGTTTCCGGTGAATTTGATGGGTATTCATATAATAACAAAGCTATATTAAAAGTAGGCTCTAACCCGGCCTATTCTCCCAATCATATTAAATTTGATTTCTCAAGAATACCAAGAGTCAGGGCAAGCGAAATGAAAGTAAATGGAACGGGACTATATGATTATTTGGAATACTTTGAGAAAAACCCTGATAAAAAATATATAAGTGACGGTGATAGTAATACAATAACTATACCTGAAAAAGAGCTTGAAAATATAAATTCTGAAAGTATAAAAAATAAAAAACTGGTCACATATAATCCCGTTGATTTTAAGCAATAAACTATTATTAAAATTCAAGTAAATTATAATATAATCATATAAAAAATAATTCTTTTACATTTATTGCAAATATTTCTTTTATTTTTATGGAAAGTCATATGGCTATAAAATCTATAATTTCTTTATATATCATGTCAAAGATTTGTCAACACGATTAAATAATTAGTAACATAAGAGTAGTTATTTAAAGCGGCTAAGCCGCTTTTGTTGTCTTGTGTCTTTTCGTTAATTTTATCAGTATTTTAAAAATATATCCTAATAAAGAATATATAAGATAAAACATAATAAATTATATCAGATATAGTTTTAAAATATTTTGAAAATTAGGTGATAAAATGAAGCTGATTATTATTGACAAAAGAAGAGTTAAACAATTTTTGCTATTTACTACATTGTTGATTTTTGCTTTAGTATACTCTGGATTTAAGGATAATGATATGCTATCTGTATTTAAAAAAAACACTAGGCTTATACCTATATATTGTGTTGATACTGAAGAAAAAAAGATAGCAATTAGCTTCGATGCAGCCTGGGGTGCAGACTATACAGAAGAGTTGCTGGAAATACTTAGAGAGCATAATGTTAAAACTACATTTTTCCTAGTTGCATTTTGGGTAGATAAATATCCTGATATGGTAAAAAAAATAGATGAATCAGGGCATGAGATCGGAAATCATTCTTCTAGTCATCCTAAAATGTCTCAGCTCAGTAAGGAAAAAATAAAAGAAGAATTAGATACGACTTCCGGAAAAATAGAAACAATAACAGGAAAAAAAGTAATACTTTTTAGACCTCCCTTTGGTGATTATAATAATACTCTTATGAAAACTGCTAGTGATTTAGGTTACTACGTCATTCAGTGGGACGTTGATTCATTGGATTATAAAGATTATGGTACAAATGCCATAGTAGAAAGAGTATTAAGTAAAGTTAAAAACGGTTCTATAGTTTTGTTTCATAATAATGCTACGTACACAAAAAGTGCATTGCCGCTGATATTAAAAAGTTTGGAGGAGAAGGAGTACAAAATAGTTCCCATATCTGAATTGATACATAAGGAAGGTTTTTATATCGATCATACAGGCAAGCAGATTAAAATTGATAAATAATTGTAAACTATGATTGGCTTTTTTATATAATGTACTAAACAAGAAGAAGGAGAGATACCTTTGAATAAGAAAGATTTTTTAAAAAAGCTACGTTGTACATTATATATTTCTGAAGTTATAAATAAGTTTATATCTATAAATAAAGCAATAAACGATACAAGCAATGGGATAGAAGAAATAGAGAAAGAACTAAAAAAGAAAAATAAAGCTCCAAAGGATTAGGTGTTTATTAAAGCCTTTTTTATTATTTATTGGTATAATATATAATAAATAGAATTAAGATGCTATAATAATATAACGACATTTCTTGTCAGTGCAAATACATAATTATGATTTTATCAGCTAAATATATATTAATATGAATACAATGGAGCTGATAAATTGTTTAAAGGTTTGAATCGGGAATTTGGCATTAATACTATAACAACAGATGCAGACAAAATTAAACCGGGTATGATTTATGTTGACACTGATAAGGCTAAAGATATAGATTTTTCTAATGTCTGTAATAAAGGTGCAAGCTTAATAATAACTGAAAAAAGTGTAACAGATAATGAGTACCCAATTATTACGGTGGCAAATGTTGATAAAGCTTTTTTATTTGTTCTAAACAGCTTATATGATGGAATTTTACAAAAGATCAGATTTGTACCTGTATATAGCAGTAATAAAGGAAATATTTTTATAGAAATTTTAAAGGCTATTTTTCGTAAGAATTACTTAAAGGGCAGTGATACTTTTAAGCTGCCACTTGACAAGAAAACTTATTATATAGAAGATTTTTTCTATAATATCTTAGATTGTTTTTTACAACGCATATTGATAATACCCATTCATATAAATCCTAATTATCAATCTATAGAAAATACAATATTGCAAAATTCTGATTGTGTGATAGTAGATGAAGGCTCGGCTTTTATCAGTGAAATAAAAAGAAACCAGGATGTACCAATAATTGTGAATATAGATGACCCTTGTGCCCTTTCAACCATAAAAGCAAAAAAAGATAGTGTTATTATTACTTACGGTTTGAATAAAAAAGCCGCGATAACTGCAACAAGTATTGATTATGGTGAATGCACCTGTTTTAATTATTGTCTTCAAAGGACGTTTTACAGTAAAGAAGGAATAAAAAAAGAACCTTTCGAAGCGCCATTTAAAATTAACGGGTTAGGTATAAACAGGATTTACGCTGCATTAGCATCAATTTCTTGTGCTCTATATTACGATGTAGATTTAAAACAGATAGAAGATTCTCTATTAGATTATAACGATAATAATAAAGATTTTCTAATAAAGAAATTTGAGGAATTTACTTTGATGGTTTGTTTTTCTGATTCTCCTTTTGATTATAATGAGGCATTAGAGACGGTACAATTTATTGATTATCATAGTCTATATTTAATTATATCTGGAAATTTAATTTTAGAACCGCATGCTAAAAGAGCTTTTATTAATACTTATCAAGTATTAGCAAAAAACTTAAATATTAAAGAAACAATCATAGTTAATGATACCCCCTGCAACAAAGGAAATAGAATCTTTCACAATGCTGACATTTTTGAGTATTTGGGTGAAGAGAATTTAAATATTAAGTCATTTGGAAATTTGATAAAAGCGGTTACATATGTAATTAATACCATTGGCAAACAGGATGTATTGTTAATGCTGGGAGGAGATGAATTCAACATTTCAAAGACAGCCGTAGAATTATTAATACAGGATATTTAAAAGTAATCATTAAATAAAGAAGCGGAATTCAAACTTATAAAATAACATAAAGTATTCAGATGTAAAAATAATAATCATATAATTAAAAATTCCTGAATACTTATAGTGTAGACTAGTACTCTGCAATAGCATAATGATTTTAAGTCTTAAAGGATTAATTATATGAATTATATATTTACTGATATTCAGAGTATTAGAGGAAAAAAACACAAGAACAAGAAAGGGTGGGGGTCGTATATGGCTGATAATGTGATATCAAATAATATTGTTTCAATTTTTGGTATTGTAAAGGAAAATCCAACACTAAGCCATGAAATGTATGGAGAGAAATTTTATAATATTGACTTAATTGTACCGAGATTAAGTGACGTTTCAGACGTTTTGCCAGTGACTGTTTCCGAGCGCTTGATACTGGGGATAAACGTTGAAAAGGATTCAAAGATTGTAGTAGAAGGGCAGCTCAGGTCCTATAATAAATATGTTGATGGAAGCAACAAACTGATTTTGACTATTTTTGCAAGGAATGTAACAATATCCGAAGAAAATATAAAGAATCCAAACCAGATCTTTCTTGATGGATACATTTGTAAGAGACCTATATATAGAACTACTCCCTTTGGACGGGAAATTACAGATATGCTTATTGCAGTAAACAGGCCTTATAATAAATCTGATTACATACCGAGCATTGCATGGGGGCGAAATGCAAGATATTCAGAAAAATTAAAAATAGGTGATAGAATTAGAGTCTGGGGTAGAATACAAAGCAGAGAATATCAAAAAAAGATATCAGAAGAAGAAGTAATAACTAGAATTGCTTATGAAATATCAATTTCAAAGATGGAGATTGTAGGCATTACAAATGAAGCTGAATGCAGCGACGATACATTAAGTGATATATAAGTTTTCATTGTTATCCTAGATAAGCTATTATATCTTTATGTTATTGAATTATTATTGATAATAATTTAAAATAGTGTGGAAAGGCTTCTTTAGATAAGAGCTCTATTGAAGCCTTTTAATTTAAATAAAGTAAGACAAGCAAAAATATTTTCTGCCCATTTTCCGTAATAATCTATTAAAAAAACAAAAAAATATTGGCTTGGCATAGTTTGTTTATTAAATAAAAATATGTTAGGAGTAAAAAATGAAATTATCCAGCTTTTTAAATGACAAGAATAAATACATATTTATGATTTTTACTATACTATTAGGAGGCATAATATGCGGCGCATCTTATAATATTTTTATAATACCTCATAAGATGTTAAGCGGTGGTTTAAGCGGTATAGCTTTAATTATCAACTATGTTACCGGAGCAAAGCCTGGATTGCTAATATTTATTATGAATATACCAATTTTTTTATTTGGATATAAATATGTTGATAAGGAGTTTATATTTCTAAGCTTAATCGGTACGGTCTCTTTCTCATTTTTTATAGATTATTTTTCTTTTTTACAAAGCAAGATTTATATTGAAGACATTATGTTATCAAGTATCTATGGAGGATTGTTTGTTGGCTTCGGTTTAGGGATTGTTTTTAGAAACAGAGCCTCTTTGGGTGGTGTTGATATAGTTGCAGTGATAATAAAAAAGCATTTTTCTATAAATATTGGGAGTACTTCGCTAATAATTAATTTTATTATAGTTGCTACGTCATCATTTATTTACGGAATTCGCCCTGCTATGTATACCTTAATTACAATGTATGTTTCTTCCAAAGTATTGGATAAAGTGCAAGAAGGGTTTGATATAAGGAAACAAGTAATGATAATAACAAATAATGAAGAAAAGATGGGGATGGAGATAATTAATAGACTACACAGAGGAGTAACGTACCTTGAAGGCGAAGGCGCATTTACAAGGAATAAAAAAAGAGTCATATATTGCATAGTTACATTGAATCAATTAGCAAAGCTTAAGCAAATTGTTAAAGAAACGGATCCCTATGCGTTCATGACAGTAAACGATACTGCAGAGGTGCTGGGGAGGGGTTTTAGCAAAAGAGGTGTATAAAAAGATTAAAACCTTTTTTACAAATTAAACTCTTTTGCTATTGCTTCAATTGCAGTTTGTTGTTTTTTCGGTTCTATCACATAAGATATTTTAATTTCTGAAGTGGTAATTATATGAACAGATATATCATTGTCTGCCAGTATTTCAAACATTTTAGCGGCAACTCCCGGTTGGCTTTTCATTCCTATACCTACGACAGAAAGCTTAGAGATGTTATCAAAAGTTTCGTAACCAAAAGTAAAGATGTTATTCTTATATTTTTCCAATATTTCAGTAGTAATCAATAAGTCAAGCTTAGGAATTGTAAAGGAAATATTAACTAGCTTATTGACAGGTGTTGTTTGGCTTATCATATCGATATTAATACCTTGCTTTGCTATTTGCCCAAAAATATTAGATATAATTTTTATGTCATGAGGTACTCCATTGAGAGTAATCATCGCCTGCTGGTTGTCCACCGCAAGACCTGTTATTGCAGATTTTTCCATAGTATTATCCAACTCCTTTATTATGGTACCTTCAATATGACCGGTATTTAATGCTACAAGTAAAGGTATATTATATTTTTCTGCCAGCTCAATAGACCTAACATTAAGGACACCTGCGCCGGAGCTTGCCAGTTCCAACATTTCCTCATAGCTGATGGTGAGCAGCTTTCTAGCCGAAGGGTGTAGTTTAGGGTCTACTGTATATACACCGTCAACATCAGTAAATATTTCACATTGACATCCTAGCTTTGCCGCAAGGGCTACCGCAGTAGTATCAGAACCACCGCGGCCTAAAGTAGTAATCTCGTTATTCTCATTAACACCTTGGAATCCCGCAACAATGACAACTTTATTATTATGTATTTCTTGTAAGATAATACTTTCGTTTATATCCGCTATTCTTGATGTAGTGTGAAAGCCTTCGGTGATAATATTCAGCTGAGGGCCGGTGAAGGATACCGCTGAGACACCGATACTGTTTAAGGCTATAGAAAGAAGAGCTATAGAGACTTGCTCTCCTGTAGATGTTAAAACAGCAAGCTCTCTCTTACTTGGGTTTTTACTTATTCTATATGCCATATCCATTAAATAATCAGTAGTTTTGCCCATAGCGGACAAAACAACAACTACATCATAGTTTTCTGACTTCTTTTTTGCTATTTTATTAGCAATATCAGATATTTTTTCTAAAGTTTCTAAAGATGACCCGCCATATTTCTGAACAACTAGTGGCATTATAATCACTTCCTGTTATATATTAAGAAAAATTAAATGAAGCTTGGTTATAAACAAAATATAATTTATTAGCTGTTTATTAACTTTTCAGCGATTTGAACAGCATTTGTTGCGGCACCTTTTCTAACATTATCAGCTACAACCCAGAGGTTAATCCCAGATTCTACAGAGTAATCCTTTCTTATTCTACCAATATATACTTCATCATTACCTGCAGCATTTATTGCCAAAGGATAAACATTGTTTTCAGGATCATCCAAAATCACAATGCCCGGTGAATTTTTCAATAGGTTTGTTAATTCTGATAAATCAAAGCTGTTTTCAAACTCAATATTAATTGATTCTGAATGACTATAGTATACTGGAACTCTCACAGTTGTTGCAGTTATTCTAATATTATCATCATGAAGTATTTTTCTTGTTTCATTGATTAGCTTCATCTCTTCTTTTGTATAGCCGTTTTCTTCAAAGGAATCTATATGAGGCAGACAATTAAAAGCTATTTGGTGAGGATAAAAGCTACTGGATTCCCCGGATAAGCCTTTTTCTAAATCATTGATTCCGTTGACTCCGGACCCGGATACAGCTTGGTAAGTAGAGAATATTAATCTTTTTATTATATATTTATCATATAAAGGTTTAAGTGCAACCATAGCTTGAATGGTTGAACAATTTGGATTAGCGATTAAATTTCTGTGGGCTTTTAGATCTTCAGGGTTGACCTCAGGTACGACAAGAGGTATATCTGCATCCATACGAAAAGCGCTACTATTATCAATCACTGTGATTCCCAGGGAAGCTGCAATAGGTGCGTATTTTTTACTTATTCCGGAGCCTGCAGAAAAGAATGCAAAATCAATATCTCTTTTGAAAGAGTTATCAGATAATTCTTCAATTTTAAATTCTTTGTTTTGATACTTTAACGTGCTTCCTGCTGATTTTGAAGAAGCAAATAAGTATAGATTATTAATAGGGAATTTTCTATCCTCAAGAACTTTAAGTATAGTTCTACCAACCATTCCTGAAGCGCCGACAATGGCTACGTTATATTTTTCCATGTAAATTACCTCCTGCAATGTTAATACTATTCATTGATTTACCTTATTAATATATCTTATCATGTATTTAATAACTTAAACAAAAATATATTGTTAATCTTTGAATATTTTATTTTCATACATATTAGCATGGATAATAATACACGTCAAGCTATAGAAATTAATACTTACGGATAGATGTCCTTCTAAAGTAAATGTTAATATTTTGTCAAAATAATAAATTAATTTGTAAATAGAAATTATTTATTATAAAATTGAATAAGACAATATATCCAGCTGCAATAGTATATTTTATGAGGTGTTAAATTGAAAAAATTTGTTTTTTTAAGTTTAATTATGGCTTTGATTTTTTTAAGCAATGTAGAGATATATTCAGATGATGAAAACATTGGCTTTAAAGGTTATGATTTCTATTTCCTTAACAGCTTTGACATTGAGGTTTCAAGTAAAAGGATAAACATTGAAATAAATGATGATAAATTGTTCTTTGAGGGAGAATATGTTTTAAACAACAAAACAGATAAAATAAATGAAATAACTTTAGGCATACCTTCAGAGAACGCAGAAAATTTAATTATATATGAAAAAAGCAATATATTAAAAACCGTAAAAAGAAATGAAAGCTTTATTGAAAAGAATTTCATTAGTGAACACTTGCCTAAGTCCTCTAAGTGGTCAACCTTTACATTATGGCTGAAAGCAAATGAAAGTAGATTAATAACTATTAAGTACGAGTCAAAGGTTATTAATGATAATAAAGGTGTATATACTTTAAATTATATAAATAACATTCAACCAAATAACACTGATACTTCTATATCTTACATTAAATTCAATGAGTTTAAGCCTTATAATATAATAGATATTTCAAATGCTGAAATTGAAAAGGCTGTCTATTTTGGGGGGAACAGCTTAATTTTTGATGTGAATAAAAATGGCAGAGAAACTATCGTTAATTATGAATTAACGGATAAGCTTGCTGTAGACAGGTTAGATTTCAGCAGTAATAAAAAACTAAAAAGCATTTCAGCTTCTTTTAAACTTAAAGATTATGAAACAGTAATAGTATTGTGCGATGAATACATTAACAATCCTGTTGATAATAGTGTAAATATAAATCAAGTTAAATTTGTTAAGGCAGAAGCATATAGAAACTTAGTGAAGTACGATAATTATTTTGAGATTTTAAAAGGTTTGGATATCAAAGCATTGTTTCCTTATAGAGTCAAATACAAAATATTAACTGATATTGATGAAATACTAGTAGGAAAAGTAAATATACCGGAACTTTCGGAAGCAATTGAATCAATCAGGAAGGATATGAATGATAGCAACGAGTTTATTAGTATGTGGTATACCCATAACAATCTTAGCTTGCCTATTATCGATACAGAAGCACTTGAGCACATAGATGAAGATACAAAAAATGAAAACCCGATAAATAAATATTTTGACTCTTTAAAGCAAAAAAGTTTTATTAAGATTTTTATAGAAAACAAGCTGATATATATTATTATACCTGTAATAACACTTCTGATAGGATATTTAATAGGCAAGAGCTCACGGAAAAGACGGAAAGGGAAGTCATATTACACATTAAGGTAAAGTTTTTCATGTTATAAAAGACAGCCTGTCTATAGTCTTGGAAAGAATATATGATATTTGGAGAATAATTAATGTATGATAAATTTTCAAAGATATATGACAAATTAATGGAGGAAGCGGATTATAAAAGTTGGGCTTCATACATTGTCAAGCTTTTTGAAAAGTCGGGCGTCTCACCTGTTGATATACTAGACTTGGCATGCGGAACGGGCAATATTTCTATTATGTTATCAAAACTTGGTTATAATGTAATCGGTGTAGATATTTCAGAAAGCATGCTATCTATTGCTGATAATAAAGCTAGGAATGCAAAGCAAAGCGTCTTTTTTTTTAAACAGGATATGAGGGACCTAAACTTTAATAAAAGGTTTGATGCAATAATATGTGCTTGTGACGGTATTAATTACTTGTTAAATGATAAGGATTTAATGTCAACTTTCGTAGGAGCGCATAAACTATTAAATGATAAAGGAATATTTATCTTTGATATAAGCAGCTATTATAAAATTAAAAATATACTGGGGAACAACGTGTTTTTTGAAGAGAAAGATAATATATTTTATTATTGGATTAATGATTTTGATGAAGATAGTTCGTTAATAACAATGGATTTAATTTTTTTCACTCCTGAGGGAAAATTATATAATAAATTTGAAGAGACTCATATCCAAAAAGCATATAAAGAAGAGGACATTAAAAAACATCTGGCCAATAGTGGATTCACAAATATTAAATGCTTTGACAACTTTTCTTTGGAGAAACCAAAGCTAAATAGTGAAAGACTATTTTTTGTTGCCTGCAAAGCCATGGAGGAATGAATGAAAGATATTTTAATAAGAGGAACCAGCTTAGACGGAAGCATTAGATTTTTTTGTGCAAGCACTGCGGCACTGGTTGATGAAGCCAGACGAATTCATAAAACAACACCCGTTGCAACTGCTGCATTAGGGCGAATGTTAACAGCCGGCAGCTTAATGGGTGCTATGCTGAAAAATGAAAAAGAAAGTATCACATTGCAAATAAATGGCAAAGGACCCGCGGGAACTATTTTAGTGGTCTCTGATTTTACATCTGATGTCAGAGGCTATATTAATAATCCAAATATTAATTTGGGTTTGAATAAAAAAGGAAAGCTTGATGTAGGGGGAGCAGTAGGAACCCGGGGAAGCATAACTATAATAAAGGATTTAGGATTAAAAGAGCCATACATTGGTTCTGTGCCTATAGTTAATGGTGAAATAGGTGAAGATTTAACTTCATATTTTGTAATTTCAGAACAAACAGCGACCTCTGTAGGATTGGGTGTTAGAATTAATAGCGGCGGTGTAGATTCTGCCGGTGGTTTTATCATCCAGGTTATGCCGGAGGCTAGCAATGAAATAGTATCAATACTGGAAGGGAATATAGAGGGTATAGATTCAGTAACGGATGTTATAGCTTCAAAAGGAGTATATGGTATGTTAAATGAATTATTAAATGGCATTCCATATACTATTCTTGATAAAAAGGAAATTCATTTTAAATGTAAATGCGATAGAGAAAAAATTGAAAAGATTTTAATTAGTTTAGGCTCTAAGGAAATTAAAGATATGATTGAAGAAGAAGGTCAAGGGGAAGTAGTTTGCCACTTTTGTAATCAAAATTATTTATTTAGCCGTAATGAATTGTTAGATTTATTAAATGAATCACAGTTAGACTTATAGCTCAGCAATCGTATTAAATATATTAAGATATACTGAAATTAAAGCTATGTCTGAGCAGTAAAATGTATAAGCCTATATTTATCTTTTTTAATATTTTATACCTTGACTTTAGGTTTATGCTGTTGTATACTAAATCTTGTCGTTAGGCTTATATGGGCGCATAGCTCAGCTGGGAGAGCATCTGCCTTACAAGCAGAGGGTCATAGGTTCGAGCCCTATTGTGCCCACCATAGATTTGGCCCAGTAGTTCAGTTGGTTAGAATGCCAGCCTGTCACGCTGGAGGTCGACGGT
>CAYPBK010000034.1:19564-26479 GCA_964408955.1 uncultured Clostridiaceae bacterium | reverse complement strand
GTACCTCCATAGCGAACTTTCATCGCCAAGTTAAGTGCCATGCCTGGCACACAATGAAAAGTCGGATTCTGTAGAACCCGACAACAATAAGTCTTTATTTGAAAACTTTATATTTAATTTGATTTTTTGCTTCTTATTTTTTTAACTATAAAGACCAGCGCTACCGCAAGTATACCTAAAATCACAATATAAGGCAGAAAGGCAACTGCAGATACAAATAGTATTTCCGCTCCGCTTACAATGCTATTTAAAGTTTTAATAAGACCCTTATAAGCTCTGCCCCAAATGGTTGAAACATCAATACCTGATAACTCCCCATCTGTTATTTCCCTTAAATTAATATAAAGAGAAGACATACTGACTTGTTTATCCCAATGCCTAATGTCAGAGCTCATCAAATCAATATCAATTCTAACCCTATTTATCTCATTCTCAATTTTTAAAATTTCCTCAACATTATTTGCAATAGCAAGAAGCTCTCTCAACCTACTTTCCTGAACATTTAAATTATTGATCCTCGTTTCCGTATCATAATAGGTATCACTGATATCTACTGTGCTTGTATCTTCACTAAGCACTTCACCGATTGCCCTTATTTCATCAAGTACAATTTTAAACCTGTCATAAGGTATCCTAAGAGATGCATTTCCACTTTTTACTTTTTTATTTCTACCCTCAATATAATAAGTGCTATTATTATCAACATAAGAATTTTCAATATAGCCTCCGTGAGTCTCAACTAACGCTGTAATAGCCTTCATACTGTTTTCAAAATCAGTCACCTCTAAAGAAACGCTGCCGTTTATAATTATTTTTCTTTCAAAGCTTTTCATTTCTTCCTTTATGTTTTTTTCTTTAGCGGCTCCATCATCGTAACCCGCGGCCATCATTTTAATGCCACTTTCTTCTTCCATAATAATCTGATTCTGAGTTAAATCATACCCTCTAAGTGTATCTGCTTCCGGAGCCTCCGCAGGCACAGCAGCCCTTGCAGCCCCTGTAAATCCGCCGTAATAAGCTTCCTCTGTATCACCCATGCTTTTATTCATTAAACTTGGAAGCTGTGTAATTCCTATAATAGCAATAACGAATACTGCAGCAATACCACCGACCCACTTCCAGTTATATTTTAGCAGCTTTATTCTATGCTTACCTTTACTTTCAGATTTAAGCTTTTCATGTAATTCCTCATGAAATCCTTCGGGGATTTCTGCTTCACATAAATTATTGCAGCTTCTGACCATAGCAAAAATACTATTATATTCATCCATGCAAGCTTCGCATGAATTCAAATGGTCTTCAAGCTGCTTTTTATCTATCTCATTAATATCATTATCTATATATGAAGAATATAAGCTTTTATAGAATTCGCAATCCATACTGTTACCTCCCTTTTCAAAAATTAGACGCTCATTTTATTGTAAAGTTCCAGTCGGATTTTGAGCTTGTCCTTGAGAACGTTACGAGCTCTGTTAATTCTTGACTTTACAGTACCCAGAGAACAATTTAATATAGAAGCGATTTCTTCGTAGCTAAAGCCTTGTATATCTCTTAAAATAATAATCACCTTATAATCTTCCTTAAGGGAATGTATCGTATTTAAAATCAATCGGCTTTTTTCTTTTCTTTCATAGTAATCCTCGGGGGTATCTTCCTCCGCACCCAGCTCAAAATAGGCAGTCCCTTTGTCACTCTCAACGCTTACTTCTAAGGATACAGCTTCATTCTTTTTCTTTTTCCTCAGCTCGTCCAAACAAACATTTGTTACAATTTTATATAGCCAAGTAGAAAATAAGGATTCCTCCCTAAAGCCTTTAATAGATTTATATATCTTGATAAAAGCCTCTTGGGCAGCATCCTTTGCATCCTCTTCGTTGCTCATCATTCTATAAGCGATATTATAGGCTTTTCTTTCGTATTTGTTTATTAGCTCTTCGAAAGCCGATATATCACCTTTTTTGCTTCTGCTTATGAGTTGTTTTTCAATTGCGTCCATAGCTTTCCCTCCCAGGATTTATCTATATAAACAATAATTAAATCTGAACCTTCCTGCTCTTGCTATAAGGTTGAAACAGAGACGATACCAAAGAAAAATTTTCGTCCAGAACAGCTGTCCCATGATGCAAAAAGCCCTTTGCCATATAATATCTTAAATCAGTAAAATTAAATTCGTATCCCCCATCCAGCTTCTTGCATGCAATATGTGAAATAGGAGTAAAGTCATCGAAAAATTTTGCTATCTTCGTGTCCTTAATAATATCATAAAGCTCCGAATCCAAATTATCCATATCCTCAATTATTTTTATTCTTTTAGGGAAAAAATTAATCTCTCCTACTGTTCTTCGGTTTTCAAATTTAATAATAAAATGCCATTTCAAAAGGCCCAGCATTGAGGGCAATACTCTGATAAAAAGAATCTCGCCTTCATCTTTCATTCTTTCTACAATAGTGTTTTTCACATATTTTTTCATAAAGCCCCTGAATAGAATATAGGATAAAAACAAAATTGCAGTAACAACCGGATGAATAATAGTCCTAAAGGTCGGAATAATAATAGCCAATGATAAAATAAATAATACTGGATCATATACCAAAAGCAAATCCGTCGTGTATTTTTTATTAAAAAAAGGCCATAATACCTGAGCACCATAAGAGTTAGTTATATCCAATATAAGGTGGGATAAACATCCTGCCAAAGTGTATAAGAACAGCTTAAGCCCTAAAGCCTCTGTGAAAAATAACAACAAAAACAGAGCTATACCTCCTGCATATAAAAATGCAAAGGGTAACGAATGTGACGCCCCTCTGTGATTTTTCAGATAGCTGTAATGACCTTTAAGCTGCATTATAATATCTCCGTCTGGTGCTATAGCACCAAGCATGCTCCCTATTGCATAGGGATTATTAAAAGCTGCCGGCTCTCCTGTGGCAGCGGCAATAGCTAATCCTACAATTCCATGTGTAACCGGATCCATGTCTCTCCTCCAAATCTTTTATTATATATACTACATCAACGTATTAAATTATATCATACCTAGCTATAAAATCCATCAAAAAAAATTGTAATATTCTTGATATGTATATCTTTTAACTATAAAACTAAAACATCCATATACCTATGTGCCCGCATCAAACCTAAAGTTATAAAAGTTATTATTGAATTTTATGATTCTCTGTGATAATATAAATTACGTAGTGCCGGAGTGGCGGAACTGGCAGACGCACATGACTCAAAATCATGCGCTCTTACGGGCATGTGGGTTCGATTCCCACCTTCGGCACCATTATAAAAAAAAAGTAATTATTATCCTAGCAATAGGGTAATTTTTTATATCTTGATTCCCACCTTCGGCACCATTTTATTTTTTGTATTTAAGCATTCTTTACTAATGCTGAAAATGATAAATAACTAAAGTATTAGAGAAAGATTTTAGCGCAATGGCTGGTGGAGAATTCAAGCATGACAAAAGGACCGGAGTCAGTGTCACACATTCAATATGACATTGACTCCGGCCCTTTACCGTAGCCATATATTATGTTTTTCTTTTGTTCTTATCATAAAGAGGGCAAAGCGAGGTACAATTATCGCAAGTGCATCCGCCTTTAGCCTTCTTCTTTGCACTTTTATATAGAAAAAATGCAGCCAGTGCAACTATTCCTATTGTTATAATTATCTCCATAGATACTATCCCTCCTTAAGCCAGGATTAAATTCCCCAGGTAATAAACAACAAAGGATATCAACCAAGCCAAAACTAGTTGATAAACTACTGAAAAAACCATCATGGCATTACCAAATTCTTTTCTCATCACAGCTATTACAGAAACACAGGGAGTATATAAAAGTATAAACACCAGATAGCTATAAGCGGCAATTGGCGTAAAATGCTGCAATAACGCTTCATGTAAATTGCCCCCGTATACAACACCCATGGTACTAACCACAACCTCCTTAGCCATCAGACCAGCAAGTAAAGCGACAGAGCTTTGCCAATTACCATAGCCCATGGGTCTGAAAGCCGGTGCTAAAAACCCTCCCAAGCCCGCTAAAAAGCTTGATTCCATATCCGTCATTCCGGAAAGATTAAAATTAGATAAAAACCATACGATTACCGACATAGAGAAAATTACAGTTCCGGCTTTCTTTAGAAAGTTCTTTCCTTTTTCCCATGTATTTCTCATAAGGCTTTTTAATTCCGGTAATTTATACTCCGGAAGCTCTATTATAAACGGTTCTTCGTCTTTTCTGAATATAGTGTTTTTAAAAATCATTCCAATCAATATTGCCATCCAAATTCCCAGTAAATACAGGGAAAAGGTCACCGCAGTCTGATTCCCCGGAAAAAATATCGTGGCAAACAAAGCGTAAACAGGCAGCTTTGCATTACAGGACATAAGAGGTACCAGTAAAGCGGTGAGTTTCCTATCCTTTTCGCTCTCTAAAGTTCTTGCAGACATAATGCCCGGTACAGTACAGCCGAAGCCTATAATAAGAGGTATAAATGCCTTCCCTGATAGCCCTATCTTTCTCATTATTCTATCCATTATGAAAGCTGCCCTGGCCATGTAACCGCTGTCTTCCAGAAATGATATCCCCAAAAACAAGGTTACAACAATAGGTAGAAATACTATTACAGAGCCAACCCCCGCCACTATACCGTCTATAACCAGCGATTTAAACCAGGGGCTGCTGTTGTGGAGAAGAGCATTTAATAACTCTGCAATCCTGCCTATTATCACTTCCTCCATTGCATCTGATAAAGGCTGTCCGACCCAGGAAAAAGTAAATTTAAATATGATGAATAAAGCGAAAAGAAATAGTGGATATGCCAAATATTTGTTTAATACTATGGCATCCAACCTTTCTCCAATGGTTACCTTCTCGTCCTCTTCTTTTATTACAGATTCCTTTAACACCTTTTCTATATAATTATAGGTTGCTCTTTCGTCCTCCGTATATTGATAATCATTCTCAATTGTAGGGCTAAAAAAATCACCGCTTTTAAGCAGCTTTTTTACTTCATCCACTCCTATTTCCTTGGATGCGGATATAGGTATGACTATAACACCAAGCTTCTCTGATAGATTTTTATAATCAATTTTGATATTTTTAGCGTCAGCAACATCTATCATATTTAACAGCAGTATTATAGGCTTTTTAAACTGCTTAAGCTGCATGGTTAAGTATAAGTTTCTATTAAGAGAGGATGCATCTACAATATTTACTATTACATCTACCTTGCCCTTTTCAAGAAATTCCTTTGAAATTTTCTCTTCATTTGAGTAAGTATCCATGGCATATATGCCGGGAAGATCTATTATTTTAACTTTATTTTCTATAATACCCTCTTTTTTTTCTACTGTGACTCCGGGCCAATTCCCAACATATTGGTTTGAACCGGTCAAGTAATTAAAAAGAGTAGTCTTGCCAACATTAGGATTACCTAACAAAGCTGCAGTTATCATATTTATCTAGGCCCCCTTTACGCAAATGTTGCTGGCATCCTTTTTCCTTATTGCTAAATCAAAGCCCCTGAAATTAATTATAATAGGGTCACCTAAAGGGGCAATCATTTTTACCTTGACAGGGGTACCCTCAATGCAACCTAAAGCCAAAAGTCTTTTAGTTAATTTGCTGTTACCTCTGATTGAATCAATATAAGCTCGTTGTCCCGGTTTTAAATCACTTAGGCACATATCCTTTACCTCCAATGATAATTATTCTCATTTATATAATATAATAATTGAGAACCATTGTCAACAAAAATTTAAAGGAGGTTTTTTTGCATCCAAATTATAGCTTTATGTGACAATAGCCGCCGGGATTCTTTTTAAGATATCTTTGGTGATATTCCTCTGCCGGATAAAAATACTTTAAAGGTTCAATTTCAGTTACTATTGGTCGAGAGTACTTTTTTTGTTCCTTTTCCATACTGCCTCTGATTGTTTCAAAATCCTTTTCATCAATATAATATATGCCCGTTCTATATTGAGTGCCTATATCAGGTCCTTGTTGATTTAACAGCAACGGATCTACAATTCGCCAATACCTGTCAAGTAACTCCTCTAATGTGATGGCATTCTCATCAAATTTTACATAGCAAGCTTCGGCATGACCTGTATGACCCAGCTTAACATCATCATAGCTTGGTTTCTCCGTTTCGCCATTTGCATAGCCTACTGTTGTTTCTGTTATACCTTTTGTCCTTGAGAAATACTCCTCAACACCCCAGAAACATCCGCCGGCCAGAACTATTTCTTTCATAATAAAAACCCTCCATAGCATAGCTATTAAAAAGCTTATGCCTTATCGTTTTCTTCTTCGTTCTCTTCACTTTTCTTGGTAACTTTTATTTTTGTAATCCTCTTATCCTCAACCTCTTCGATTCTAAATTTAATACCGTCAAACTCAACCTCGTCTCCAACCTCCGGCATTTTGCCCGAGAGGCTTAAAACCATTCCACTTATTGTATCAAACTCCAGCTCTTCCTCAGGAAGATCAAGCCCCATTATATGATTGACCTCATCCAAACTGAGCATACCGTTTACTAAATAGGTATTATCATCTAATTCTTCGTATTCCAATATTTCATCATCATATTCATCAAATATATTTCCCACTATCTCTTCAAGTAAATCCTCTATTGTTATCAATCCCGCCGTACCGCCATATTCGTCAATAACTATGGCCATATGGTTTTTTGATTTCTGCATATCCCGAAAGAGCTCATCAATCTTCTTATACTCCGATACATAATTTGCTTCCCGTATAATATCCTTAAGTGAAATTTCCAGTTCTCCGTCCTTTTTGATTATTCCAAAAAGATCTTTGACATACAATATCCCTATTATATTATCAATGGTATCCATATATACAGGGATTCTTGAAAAGTGCTCCTCTACTATAACATTTAGT
>CAYPBK010000034.1:0-19522 GCA_964408955.1 uncultured Clostridiaceae bacterium | reverse complement strand
CATTGATGCTCACAGCCACCATGTCTGTTCTCGGTGTCATAACTTCCTTTACTATAGTATCATCGAATTCAAAGATGCTGTTAATCATTTCTGTTTCTGTTTCCTGTATAACACCCTTTTCCTCTCCTACATTTATCATTAATCTTATTTCTTCTTCCGTGATCTGTTGGCTATCGTACTTTAATGAACCTCCCAAAAGCTTTACAAGGACATTTGTAGTAGAGGTAAGAAGCTTTACCAAAGGATATGCTATTTTCGATATAAAGGACATAGGTCCGGCTGCAAAGAGAGCAATTTTCTCCGCTTTTTGCAATGCCATTCTCTTAGGAACAAGCTCCCCTAATACTAATGTAATATAAGCTATAATAGCAGTGATAAGAATGAATGCTATAGTATCCGCAAATTGATTTATGATTATTATGTTTGACTTTTTTAATAGGATTCCAAAGCGAACTGCCAAGGTTTTCGCACTTAGAGCGCTGGCGAAAAACCCTGCCAAAGTAATGCCTACTTGAATTGTAGAAAGAAATTTGCTAGGTTCATCTAAATACTTATTTATTATGTTAGCTGATTTACTGCCTTTTTCTATATAGGGCTTAAGTCTTGATTGCCTGACAGACAGTATTGCTATTTCAGACGCGGCAAAAAATGCATTTACACCAATTAATAAAGCTATAAAAAAAAGCTGCGCCCAAAGGTCACTATCCATTAAAACAATTCCTCCTAAAAAATACTTAATACTATTATATTATTATAATATTTTTTCAGCAATAGTAATAGCAACAATATTAGTAGGGCTTGTCCTATAAAACATCACAAAAAATTGAATCATCAGCTTTATTTAAAGATGAAACCGGCTATCTTAGACATGTTAAATAAATCATTCTTTAATATTATCGATAGTATATCCTCATTAATCCCGGCAATAAAGATTGTAAATAAAATTATTATAAATAGGGTATCGCATTTTTTTTCGATTATAAACAGGAATATTAAACCTAAAAGAAATATATCTTCTAAAGTAGATTTTTCTTTAAAAGTATGAAAGATTTGTGATAGGTTCATGTTATCTGCCTGCTTTCAAACCTAATTTCTCCATCATTGCCAATAGGTTTACTGCTTTTATGCATTCATCTATAACTTTTTGCCTGTTATCTGACATAAAGGGCTTTATTGAGTTTAGTAGATTTACACGGCTGTCATTTTTGTTTCCTTCGTTAAACTTCCTTAGCATAGTATTTAAAAAGGCATCATCGAATATCCCGTTGAAAATATTTTTATTTATGGAATCCTCCGCCTTTTTATCATCCTTGCTCTCTACCTCATTTTTTTTTTGCCCTGATGCTCCTTTTAGAAACATACCAATTAATTCATTTTGCAACCCTTCAAAGTCATTATTTATTAGCATATTTTTAACCCTTTTATTAGAATCATCGCTGCCGTCCTGGGTGTCCAAATATTTAATCAGCTCGTCTTTTAGTCCGTCTATATCACCTTGGCTTATTTTATCCTTTATATCCTGCCTGATGTTAGGGTTCTTTTCAACTTCATTTATAAGGATATTCTTGATATCCTGCTGGTTTATTTTATTTAAATCGACATCAGGGAGCTCCTCCCTTAACCTTCCCTTTATATCCTCTACATCATAAGGCCTATCTCTGTTAACATTCCTACCATAACCCATTCTAAAACCCCCAAATTTAAATTTGTTTAACCACCATAAGAAAGCTTTCTTACTTTATCTCTGCCACATCTCCTATAAATAAAATCAGTGTTTTCCATAGACAAGCTTTCATTAGTTCTATTCGGAAGCATTAATAGAAAAAACATGATGAACAAAATTAATAGAAAATCATCATCAAAACTCATTTTCATTTTAGAAGCTCCTTGTATATTGAAAATTCTTCTTAATGTTATATTATTCTATATATAGATTTTGGTTACTGCATAGCTTTGAGAAAAAGATTTGCCCGGCTTGATGCCGGGCATTTTCGCCATATATTATACTAAAAACTTATTTGAAACTACATAGTTTAGCAACATAACGATAATTATTTAATTTATTAGCAGCATCTTCTGTTACTGTTACTGCAGCAGCAGTAGAAAGCCAGTATAATCCATAACCATGTGCAATTTCCGCCAAACCAGTTGGATACTCCAAGCACATTTCCTAAGCCTTCATTGCCAAAACCACCGCAGCATAAGAGAATTAAAAGTATTATCCATATCCAATTGTTGTTGAAAATACCTAAAGTAGGTTCATTACAGCCCTGTGAGCCCATTCCCATATTTACACCTCCTTTTAGAATCAAAGTCTATATTCTATAACATTGAACCAAAAAATGTTTTTCCAAAGCCTCCAAATGCAATAACAGCAAGTATTATGATAAAGAAAAAGTTACTTTCTATGCCTGATGTTATACAAGAAGCAAGTAGTATGAAAAGAGCAAGTAAAAGTAAAAATGATAATTCTCCCGGCTTACATCTCGATTCAGCACCTGCTACATTGCCGGGTCCGCATCCGCATTGACTAAACGACATAACAGCACCTCCTATCCTCCAAAAAATGTTTTTTCACAATTTCCAATAGCTATCACGGCAAGTATTATAATGGATACGTAATAATCGCACTCCCTCCCTTTTAAAAAAGGAACTGAAGCTTGCCTTCCGCACCAAGACCCAGGATGGCAAGGATAATGATGAAAATGTAGTTACTGTTTTTACTGTCGTATCCCAATAGAATGATTAGCGTTAACAACAAAAGAAAAATGTTATTCATCCTTAACCCTCCTTTAAATGGTTGTTCACTCTTCCCACTTTTATATTACGTACATGTTTGAATAATGTTACTCCATGCTAAAAAAATAATCAGCGTTTTATTTAAACGCTGATTATTTTTCTGTTATATATGTATATAATTATTGCTTTACAAGTATACTCCGATGTTATTTTTATAGGCATATATTGCTGCCTTTGTCCTATCATTAACCTTTATTTTTCTGAATATGCTGGATACGTGGTTTTTAACAGTTTTCTCACTAATAAACAGCTTTTCAGATATATCCTTATTGTTTAGCCCCTCCGCAATAAGAGATAAAACTTCGTATTCTCTTTTCGTTAGTTCATTGTCTGATTTCACTTTGGTTTTTCCCGATTTAAACTCCTTGACTATACCGGCTGCCAGCTTAGGCTGTATATAGGAATCTCCTGCATATACATCCTTGATAGCTTTTAGTAGAGATTGGGAATCAGAATCCTTAAGGATATATCCTAAGGCTCCCAGTTCCATTGTTTCCATAAGGTATTCTCTTGCTTCATGAATTGTCAGCATGATGGTTTTTATTTTTAATTTTTCTTCATTTATTTTTCTCAAGGTAGCCAGTCCGCCCATCACAGGCATGTTAATATCAAGTAACAATATATCAGGCTTTTTTTCTTTTATTTTTTCTAATGCTTCCAAACCGTTGGAGGCATGCCCTACAATCTCAAACTCTTCCTCAAGCTCTAATATCTTCGTTAGACCTTCCCTTACTAAGGAATGATCGTCAGCAATAAGAATCCTAATCCTAACCATGCTTTATCCTCCTAAATAATATTAACCGGTATGGAAACAAGAATCTTAGTGCCTTTTCCGCATTTTGAAATAATCTCACATTTGCCGTTTATAAGCTCTACCCTTTCTTGCATTCCCAATAAACCGTAACCACCTATTTCATCAAATTTTTTATTCTTAGTCTTATCAAAGCCTATTCCATTATCGCTTATCTGCAAACTGATTCTGTTACTTATGTACTCTATCTTTACAGATACAAGCTTTGCTTTTGAATGCTTTTTGATATTTGTCAAAGCTTCCTGGATTATCCTGAATATAGTTAATTCAAGAATTGGCATTAGCTTTTCTTTAATGCCAAATACATTAAACTCAACAAAAATACCCGTCTCTTCTATAAATCTGTCAATAAGCTGTTGAACCGCAGGCACCAGACCCAAATCATCAAGAGACATTGGTCGTAGGTCATATATAATTTTCCTTACATCCTTCAGGCTTGTCCTTATTATTTCTTTTAAATCATGCAACTCTTCCTTTGCTTTGTCTTTATCTATATCTATTAACCTTTCGCAAAGCTCGGATTTGAGTATAACATTAGCCAAAACTTGTGCCGGTCCGTCATGAATACCCCTTGATAGCCTGTATCTTTCTTCTTCTTGTGCTTTAATCACTTTTATACCAAGACTCTGTTTTTCTTTAATATCCTCCAGTTGAATATGTACATCCTTCAAGTCTCCGCTCAGGTATCCCAGTACAACTCCAATCTGAGATACAAGCTTTTCTGCTTTTCTCAGTGTATCCCTGGCAATTTTCAATCGACTTTCCAACTCGTTGCGTTTATTTATATATATTTGCTCTTCGTTTCTTTTTAGAGATAGCTGTATTTGCAGCTCCTTTGCTTTTTCATAAGCCTCTTTTATATCATCCTCGGAATACTCTTTAAAGCTTTTATTTACGACCATCAGCCTATATCTGCTGTTTTTCTCCAGCTTAGTAAGATCATCAACTAAGCTGATGATTTCAACAGTTTTTTCTTTTACTTCATTCAATTCTTCTTCTAACATTTTACATTGTATTCTGGATTCTTCTGCTATTTCATATATTTGGTTTTGGCTGCTCTCAATTGCCTCTAGTGTTTGATTTATTATTTTAGTTAATTTATCCATAAGCTGAACTCCTCTTCGCTAAAAGCTTCACTGTCACTTTGTATTCAGATATAAGATTATTAAAATTGTCCTATTTGTTTAATGTTTCCGCTAAAGCTTCGTATTCTTTTTCATTAAAAAGCTTGTCCAATTCCAAAATAATTATTATTCTTTCGTCTGATTTAGCTATGCCAATGATGTATTTCCTATCTACACCCACTACAATATCAGGTGCAGGCTCAATGTTTTCAGTAGCGATACTTATAACCTCAGATGCATTATCGACAATAAATCCAACTTTTTTTGAATCAATATTCATGACAATTATTCTTGTCTGCTCTCCTATTGTTTCACCTGTTATATTAAAACGCTTCTTGAGATTTATTATAGGTATTATTTCACTTCGCAAATTGATTATACCTTCTATGAAACTCGGTGTGTTGGGCACTTTAATAGGCTCCTTATAGTTGACTATTTCCTTAACCTGCATTATGTCTACACCGTATTCTTCATCACCTAAATCAAATATAACCAGTTGAACCTCTGCCATTATTCATTCCTCCTATTATTCATTGGAAAACTAAATCACGCCTTCAATATTTCTTGATATCTAGTTTCCTTTGATTGCAATATCTACAATAAGCAATGTGTATTACTTAGTTTTTATGGCTATGGCATTTGCAGCTGCTGCTATGTATATCCTTATTGCAGTTCGAAGCCTCATGGATTTGGGCATTATCCAATTGACTTCTTACCTGCAGCTTAATATGTTCTACATATTTTTCCCGTAAATACTTTTGCTCTGACTTTTCCTCATCTGTCAAGCCTTCAGCTTTAGATTTTTTATATAAGATATTTATCCTATCAATTTCATCCTTGGTGATCATATAATCATCCTATCCTTTTATCCACTATGGACATAATTTCTTCGTGCAATGACCTTGCCGCATCCATCATGTGAGCTCTCTTTTCTATAGCTTCACTCTTTATTTTTTCATCCTCTATACCAGGCAGATTGATGCTTACATTCAGTAATGCTCCTTCTAACCCGGCCAATGCCAAAAGACATCCCACTCCTACATCTGAAACTGCATTCTTATTACCATATTCGGCAATAGTTTTCTGATTCTTAAGTATCTCTAAACATTTTTCGCCGGTTTTTAAAGGCACTTGAAGAGCATATATACTTGCCTCCTGCATCTTTGCGTTTCTAATGGCTTTTTCCTCATCCGTATCCTTGGGAAGCCTCATTGCATCCATAAAACCGTTAAAGGCTTTAGTATCCTCGTCCGTCAATAAGTATAATTCCTCTCTAACAGCCTCAACATTTTCAAATTCCTTTATAAAAGCTGATTTAATTTTTTCATCTAATGCTTCATAGGATTTTTTCCCTTTTGAAAGGCTTACCACCATCATTGTCAAAGAAGCGGCAAGAACACCGGAGAGCGCAGAGGTACTGCCTCCGCCGGGAGCCGGCTCTTCGCTTCCCAAAAGCCTGCTGTATTGTTTTAAACTCATATCTATTAAATTCATCCTTTTTTACCTCCTTAATAAGCTGCTGCGTATTATTCTAATTTTACTTCAGTATGCCATTATCAACAACTACTTTTCCCTTTTTTATAACCTTATCTACATGGTTGATGCCAAAATGATAAATCAAATAATTGAGATTAGGACAATCAAATATCACTAAATCTGCTTTTTTGCCGATTTCAATTGAACCAATCTCGTTTTCTCTGCCTATGGCATAGGCTGCATTTATTGTCATACCCTTTATTATTTCCAAAGGAGTAAGCTTCATTCCAAAGCAAGCAAAGGTCATTATGGATTGAAGGTTTTCCGTAGGGCAGGTACCGGGATTATAATCCGTGGCTAAGGCTACCTTAACTCCCTTTTCTATCATTTTCCTGGCACGGGCAAACTTGCCTGTCATTAAGTAAAATGATGTGCCGGGAAGTAGTACTGCCGTCACTCTTGCTTTTGCCATATCATCAATACCCTCATCTGAGGCAGCCAATAAATGCTCCGCAGATACGGCTCCCATTTTTGCCGCCAGTTCCGCACCTTGCAGCGGTATTATTTCATCTGCATGAATCTTTAGCTTAAAACCCATATCCTTTGCCTTTTGCATTATAAACTCCGATTCATCTACAGAAAAAACTCCATCCTCACAAAATACGTCCATGTATTCAGCAAGTCCGTTTTCTATGATATAAGGCATGACATCCTTTATCATGAAATCCAGATATCCTTTCCCGTTGCCTTTATATTCCGGCGGAATTGCATGGGCCCCCATATATGTGGATACTATATCCACAGGATGTGCAATGTTTAATTCCTTTGCTGCTTCCAGGCATTTTATTTCAGCGTCAAAATCAAGACCATAGCCTGATTTCGCTTCAACGGTTGTAGTTCCATGAGTCAGCATTCTATTTAAGCTTTTTATCGCTTTATCCATAAGCTGCTCTTTCGTTTGCTCTCTTGTGGCACGCACAGTGCTGAGTATTCCGCCGCCTGATTTTAAAATGTCAATATAAGGCGCTCCGGCGAGCTTCATGGGCAGCTCATTTTCTCTTGAGCCTCCATGAACCAAATGGGTATGGCAATCAACAAGACCCGGGGTAACTGTTTTACCTTCCGCATCTATTATCTGAGTTCCGCTTTCGCATAAGCATGTTGGAAGCTCTCCGCTTCCAATGCTTTTAATGAATCCATCCTTGATTATAATATATCCGTTTTCAATTATGCCATCAACCATTGAATCTGTGCATGTTATAATATTAGCTGCGTTTTTTATTATCAGGCTCATAATTTACCTCCTTATTCCAACTCACCGATTTGTTCTTCTACGACCTTAACAAATTCTCCTTCTTTAACCATTTTGTCCAGCTTCTCTATATCTATATACATTATCCTGTCATTTTCTACAGGGGGCACGTTCTTTCTTATTTCTTCATAGGCTTTTTTGGTTCCTGCGCCCAGTACAGGACTTTCTCTGAAGCTTATTGCCTGGGACGCAGCAAAAGCTTCTATTGCAAGAACTTTTTGTACATTGTCAAGTATAAGTCTTGCCTTCCTTGCGGCTGTAGTACCCATACTAACATGGTCTTCCTGATTAGCTGATGATGGTATGGAATCAACGCTGGCAGGATGAGCATATACCTTGTTTTCCGAAACCATGGACGCTGCTGAATACTGAGTTATCATGAAGCCGGAGTTAATTCCGCCATCCTTTGTCAAAAAGGCAGGCAAATCATTTAGCTGGGGATTTACCAGTCTTTCTATTCTTCTTTCTGATACATTTGCCAGCTCCGAGACAGCAATTCCTAAAAAGTCCATTGCCAACGCTATAGGTTGCCCATGAAAATTGCCTCCCGATATTACCTTATCCTCATGAGGAAAAATTAACGGATTGTCTGTTGCGGCATTTAACTCTATGGCTATTATTTCCTTTACATAATTAATCGCGTCTTTGCTTGCACCGTGAATTTGAGGAATGCATCTAAGTGTATATGCATCCTGCACTCTTATTTGCCCTTGCAAGGTTGTCAGGGAACTGCCTTTTGTAATTCTCAAAACGTTTCTTGCAGTAGCCATCTGACCTTTTTGACCTCTTGCTTTATGAACGGATTCATCAAAGGCATCCGTTATTCCTTTTAATGCTTCTAAAGTCATGGATGATATTATATCAGCTGTTTTCATTAAATTTAATGAATCATATAAGGCTAAAGCTCCGATTGCCGTCATAACGGGTGTCCCGTTTATTAACGCAAGCCCTTCTTTGGAGGTAAGCACCACAGGCTTTATACCTGCTTTTGTCATTGCGTCTTTACCTGACATTCTCACATTTTTATATATAGCTTCACCTTCGCCAAGCAAAACCAGCACCATATTGGCTAAAGGCGCTAAATCACCGCTGGCGCCCAAGGAGCCTTTCTCAGGTATAATCGGGTGAACTCCTTTGTTTAGCATATCCAGCAATGTGTTAACCGTACTTAATCTAATTCCGGAAAAGCCTTTGGCCAATGCATTTGCCCTTAGCAGCATAACTCCCCTTACTGTTTCCTCGGGAAGGGGATTGCCTAATGAACAAGAATGACTTACTATAAGATTTCTTTGAAGTGCCTCAGTATCGTTTTTAGATATGAATCTATCACTGAACTTACCAAAGCCTGTTGTAATACCATATACAACTGCCTCTTTATCTACCAGCTCATCAACATAGTCTCTGGATTCTTTTATTTTTGCAATAGCTTCCTCTGCTAAAGCAACGGTATAATTTTTTCTGGCAACCTCCGCCACATTTTCAATCGTCAGGTGCTCTCCGTTTATAAGAATATGTCCCATCAGATTCCATCTCCTTTTTTTATTAAATATTATTTTTTTAGTTTATTAATTTTAGAGGTCAAACCTTTAACCTTTTTAAGATTAAGGAATTATTGTTAAAAGCATCTCCTTTACTTAATTGCATAGGCAGCTTAAAAGCCGTACACCCTTAAGCTTATTTTACATCAACACTTTTTAAAAATGCTGTTAATAAATTTAAAAAATAAATAACTATCAGTCCTTTTTCATTTTACTATATTTTTTCATCTATTTCTACTCAGTTGCATTAATATAGAATCTTACTTGATTTTATGAGGAAAGCTTTAATAATAAATATTTATTTTACGTTATAGTTTACATGTGCTTTTTTAGATTATTGATATTTGATAAAGATTGCATTGTGGAGAGGCTTAAAATCTGTTAGCGCAGTGAAGGATTAGTTGCGTCAACTGTTTGAGCGAAGCGAGTTTTGACGCAACCCAAAACAAGCTTACAGATTACTAGCCTTGGAACTCTGCAATCGTATCAAATATAATAAGCTATATTGTAACTATGGTTATATCTGAACTGTAACATTTTATCAATAATTTCTTAAATAATTTTTTTGTACTGTACATATTATATCTTTTGGTCTAAAATAAAGTTATGTTACAAACATATTACAAAAAATGAGAAAAGAAATAATCTCATTTAGAGTAAAGGATGAGCATATTTTGAAAAAAGCTTATAAACGAAAAAGAAACAGACACATTACTTTCTTATACATACCTGAAAATGAATCCTCCACTAAAACATTAAGATTGGCTGCATGGATACCCTTTATTATTATGCTTCTAATAGCATCCACATTTACATATGCTGTTTCTTACACCATTGCCTATAACAATCTTAAAATTGAATATGAATCAAGCCTATGCAGCATAAAGAATATCACGGCAATTAATAATTCGCAGAAAATTGAAATTGAAAAGCTGGAGGATAACGCCAGACAGGTGCAGACGCAGCTCTATGAAAACATTGCCGCACTTCAAGAACTTAAAGAAGCAGTAGGGGTTAAATGTGATAAAGCCCCACCGGCAATACCGGTCAACAAAATTGAGGAACCATCCGTATTACATCCGGTAATACCTTTACAGCCGATTTTAAGCAATAATGACGCTGATTATTCTGAGCATATTAATGGGTTAAAAACATCTTTGGTAAGCCTTTCAAAGGAAGCTAAAAGTTTAAAAACAGAGATTGAGGATTCTGTTAAACCCATTAAAGAAAGGCTTTCTTACCTAAAAGCCAAGCCCACGGGGATTCCTGTAAAAGGAAGGATAACAGCAAATTACGGCTATAGAAAGAATCCTTTCACCAACAGAGGAAGCGAATTTCATAAAGGAGTGGATATAGCAGCCAAAACCGGCACATCCGTTGTATCTACTGCAGACGGTATTGTTACCTTTGCAGGTTGGAAATCCGGCTATGGTTATCTGGTTATTGTCTCCCATGGCTATGGTTTTACTACAGCTTATGCCCATAATTCTAAAATTGTTGTTAAGATAGGCGATAAGGTAACTAGAGGACAGGTTATATCCAAAGTAGGTGCTACCGGCAGAAGCACGGCCCCTCATTGCCATTATGAGGTAAAGCTAAACGGAAAGAATGTCGATCCCTCAAGATATTTTTAAAAAGGAGATAAATGATATGTTAAACTTTAGCAAAAAATCTACACCCATCAATACGGACAAGATTGATACTCTAATTGGCAGAAATACTGAGTTTATTGGTAACATTACTGCTGAAGGAACTGTTAGAATAGATGGAAAAGTAAAAGGCGATGTAAAGCTTTCCGGCAATTTGATATTAGGAGAACAAGGAAGAGTCAACGGAAATGTAAAAGCTGATAACATACATCTATCTGGCGTTATAGAGGGGAATGTCACCTCGGCAAATCAGCTTCACATGTCCCCAACCGGCAGATTAATGGGCGATATGAATGTTCAAAATATAATAATAGATGAAGGCGGTTTATTCCAAGGCAATTGCGTTATGGCTGCCGCAGAAGCTGCCGCTACCAAAGAAGTTAAAAAATAATAATAAAGAACGCCATAAAGGATAAATTACAATTTATCTTTTATGGCGCTTTTTTTTAATAGACTACATATAAAGCAGATTTATAAACTCCCAGATTATTTTAGCAGCCTCCGCTCTGCTGGTAACATCCACGGGTGCAAAAATATTACCCGGCTTGCCTTTCATTATATTTAACTCATACATGATATCAACACTATTGACTGCATAATCTGATATCAAATCCCTATCCTCAAATAAAGCCACGGAATATAATGTTTGTCCAATATTGAGATAATCTAAAGCCCTTTTCATAATAACTGCGGCATCCTGTCTCGTAATACTGTTTTCAGGATAGAAGTATCCGTTAAAGCCTTGAATAAGTCCCGCTTCTGTAGCGGCATTTATTTGCTTTTCATATGGATTTTCAGATGATACATCCTTATACTTCGTGGTTTTCCCAGCATCTCCTATACCAATAGCATTAACAATATAAGCCGCAAATTCTCCTCTCGTAATATTCTCATAGGGCTTATACAAAGCGTCTTCCTTTGGATATACTATTCCGTCATTATATAGTGCTTTAATATAGCTTTCCGCCCAATTGTTATTGATATCTGCAAGCTTTATTCTATAAATAAAATCCTCACCTAATAGCTTAATGCTTTCATCTACTGATTTTAATACGAGATTGGCTGCTTCAGATTTATCGTGTTTAAATTGAACGTCTAAATCTCTTCTAATATCTCTTGCAATATAATTATTAATAAAATGTCTGTCATCACTTTTTATATTTGCAAAGTATTCGTCGTTAGGCGTTCTTTTACCATTATGTATATATCTAAATGTAGGCTCCGCGGGAACCCATCCAATATCCGGCACATAAAACTCACTCCAGGAATGTCTGTCATAGGAAATATCAAGCCATTCATTTTCTTCAATATCATTTTCAATCCAATACCCTGCTACTACTCTGGAAGGAATACCTACTGCTCTGCACATAGCAGTAAATAAGAATGAAAATTCGTCACATACGCCTTTGCCCGTCAATAATCCGCTTAAAGCACCTTTATTTGCGAATAGAGGGTTTTCATTATAATCTATATGCAGATTGACAAAGTCATATATTCTTTTTGCTTTTTCCATAACAGTACCTGTTTTAGCTATCTCTATTGCTTTTGTCTTGATGGCATCGCTGTCACTTTCAGTTTTCTCCCCGGGTAAAATATATTTGTAATTATAATTATTCATCAAAAATCCGCTGTAATCCGCATTCTTTATATATATATCTTTATTAAAGGAAATACCGCTGTTTGCTATTGTATTCTCTATAATAATATTTATCTTTTTCCCCGGATTTAAAGATAAAATATCTATCTTGGCATAATTATTACCCCAGTCATCCTTTTCCATATTTGATACACCGGGGAATATTTGTGTATCCAGCAATTCCTGATATAAAGAGTCTGTGTCAGCACCTGATAATACTTTTATTGAAAGGTTATATACGGGACTTATACCTTCATTGGATATTTCATATACATTTCTTATTACATATTGCTGTTTATCTAAAATGCTATATGTATCAGCCCAAATAGAGCCGGTTATGATAAAAATTATAATCGCTGCAGCTAAAAGTTTTTTATTTAGTTTCACATCTTATCCTCCGATTTCATTTTATGTGATTTTAATCAACATGTTTATTATAGCAAAAATATCTTAAATATTGTTTAAAAGTATATTACATTATTCTTAATTTTTATCTATGAATTGACAAGAAAAAAAGAAGCGAGTCTATGTCGCTTCAAATATTTAAAAGTCTGGTTGCTAAACCAAAATAAATAGCTAGAGCCAGTACATCCACTACAGTTGTGATCAATGGTCCAGCCATTATAGCCGGGTCCAGTCTAACTTTTTTTGCCGCAATAGGCAGTAATCCACCCACTAGTTTAGCTATAATAACGGTAAAAAACAAAGTTAATGATATTGTGAAAGCAATTAAACTTTCTAAATTTTCAAAGTAAATCATCCTTAAAAAGTTAACAGTTGCTAATGCAAAGCCGGCAATAATTCCAACTTTTGTCTCCTTAATGAGAACCTTAATAGCATCTGAAGTGCTAATTTCCCCCAGTGCCATACCCCTTATTATGAGGGTAGAGGACTGTGAACCTGAATTCCCGCCTGTGTCCATAAGCATAGGTATTGAGGCGGCAAGTATTACCACTGTTTGAAGAACATTCTCATATCTTTTTATTAAAGCACCAGTAAAAGTAGCGGATACCATAAGCACTAACAGCCATGCTATTCTATGTTTAGCAAGAATAAAAGCATTGGTCTTTAAATATTCATCCTCTAAAGGCTGAATAGCAGCCATTTTATGCAAATCCTCCGTGTTTTCTTCATCTATAATATCTACTATATCGTCGATGGTAACGATGCCTACAAGACGGTTTTCGTTATCCACAATGGGCAGAGTCGTCAAATCATATTTTTTGAACAACATTGCAATCTTTTCCTGATCGTCTAATGTATTTGCAAATAAAATATCTGTATTCATAATATCATCTATTATTTCATCCGGTTCACTAAGAATAAGCTTGCGTATGGAAACAACACCTTCCAGTTTCCTGACCTCATCTATTACAAAACAATTGTTTATTGTTTCTTTATCTACTCCCGTTTTCTTAATATGGGCAAGGGCATCCCCTACAGTCATATGCTTTTTTAAATCTACAAACTCAATTGTCATGATGCTTCCGGCGGAATCCTCGGGATAATTCAAGAATTGATTAATAAGCTTTCTGGTTTCTTCATCAGTGTTTTTTAAAACCTTTTTTACTACATTGGAAGGCATTTCTTCTAAAAAGTCCACGGCATCATCCAGGTATAGCTTTTCAACTATGCTCGTTGTCTCTTTATCTGTGATGGATTCTATAATATATTGTTGCAGCTCAATTGATATATGAGAAAAAACTCCGGCTGCTATTTCCTTAGGCAGTATTCTAAATATTATAAGCAGCTTTTCACGATCAAGCTCTTCCAGTATCTGTGCTATATCCACAATATTCATTTCTACTAATTCATTTCTTGCTTGTAAGTATTTTTTGCTTTCTATAAGCTCTTTGAATAGATCGTTCATTTTTAACACACTCCCTAAGGAGCCAAAAAAATAGAATGTATAATTATGGCTCCTATAATAATATTTACATTTTTGCATAAATTATCAGGTAAAGGCCCAGGATCCATAATTACCACCTCCAATAAGCATAGAAAAATCGTTATTTATCATGTGCATGCTCATGCATAAGTAGAAAAGCCGCACATTTACTCTGTCCAATAGGCAACTGTATTTTTCCCTATGAGATAAAAAAATCCTCGCTAAACAAGCAAAGGAAATATTAAATACAAATTATATCCCCCTCGATTAGTTTTAGCTTCCTGTAACATAGGGTGAACCCAGCTGCATTAGGTTAAACCTTAATCCGATAAAACCTGTTGACCGTCATGGCATCTCTCGATGTTTAGCGGTAGCAGCATATATTCACAGGGTAGCCTCACATAACGGGCTTTTTCTTTATTATATGCTTTAAGCATTACATATGTCAACTTTAGGGTATGTCAACTTTGATACAATCAAATATATTAGTTACTGTTCAGCTATAACTATATTTACAGTATTGCTTATTAATATCTGATACGATTGCGGAGTACCAAGACTAATAATCTAAAAATGCCTATAAATAGTAACAAATATTACTTTCTTGAATTATTTCTATTATATTTATATAATAAATACATCAATTGGTATAATAAATTAAAGAAAGGTGCGTTATAATGGAAAAAGTATTTACATATTTTGAAGAAATCTCTAAAGTTCCCAGATGTTCAGGTGAAGAAAAAGGAGTAAGTGACTTTTTGGTTAAGTTTGCCAAGGATAATAATCTGGAAGTTATTCAGGATGATGTTTTTAATGTAATAATAAAAAAACCCGCAACTCCGGGATATGAAAATGCGCCGGGAGTGATTTTACAAGGGCATATGGATATGGTATGCGTTAAAACCAAGGAAGCTGTTCACGATTTTTCAAAGGACCCCATTAAGCTTAAGTATATTGATGATATGATTTATGCGGACGGCACTTCCTTAGGAGCTGATAACGGTATTGCCGTAGCTATTGCTATGGCTGTTATGACGGATGAAAATGCAAAGCACCCGGCTTTAGAAGCTTTGATAACAGTAGATGAAGAAACCGGAATGACAGGTGCAAAGAATATTAATCCGGAACATATTTCAGGAAAAATATTGATAAACCTTGATTCAGAGGAGGAAGGTAAGCTTTTAGTCAGCTGCGCTGGCGGTTCACGAGTAATGTTTAATATTGACCCAAAATGGGAAAAAGCTCCTAATGACTGCGAAAGTTATACTGTTAGCATAAGCGGACTCATGGGCGGACATTCAGGAGGAGAAATAGACAAAGAACGCGGGAACTCAAATAAGCTTTTAGGCAGAGTATTGCATGACGTATATAAAGTAATTCCTTTTGATATCGCTTATATTAGAGGAGGATCCAAAGCTAATGTAATACCCTCGGATTCCAGTGCCGTCATTTTCCTAAAGCCTAATGATCTTGAAGAAATAAAGAATAAAATACTTAAATGGGATAGTGTTCTAAAAAGCGAATTAGCATTCTCTGACCCCAATGTTACAGTCAGCATTATTAAAGCAGATGAAACCTATAATAAAGTATGCAAATCTACTGAGAAAATCCTTGATTTACTGGTAGCCGTCCCCAACGGTGTACAGTCCATGAGCAAATCAATGGAAGGGTTAGTTGAAAGCTCTTTAAATACAGGCGTTTTAACCACTGATGAGAAATATATTTCCATCGAGTTTTCTGTAAGGTCATCAGTAAGCACGAGGAAGGATTATACCAAAGAACAATTAGAAATTATCGCTAAGCTGGCTGATATTGGTTTTGTAGCTGATGGTGACTATCCTGCCTGGGCATATAACCCTAATTCAAAAATCAGAGAAATCTGCCAGAAGGTTTATAAAAATAAATATGGCAAAGAACCGGAAATAGTAGCAATCCATGCTGGCGTTGAATGTGGTCTTTTTGGTGAAATATTCCCGGATTTGGATATGATTTCCATGGGCTCTGATGCTTTTGATGCCCATACAACCAACGAACATGTATCAATTTCATCAACAAAAAGAACCTATGAATACTTATTGGCCATACTGGAAGAATTAAAGTAATGATAGCAAAGGAGGCCTTTTTATGGCTCAAAATATAGTCAGAACAAGATTTGCACCCAGCCCAACAGGTTATATGCATGTTGGTAACCTGAGAACAGCTCTTTATGCTTATCTAATTGCAAAGCATGAAAACGGCGATTTTTTACTACGAATAGAGGATACAGACCAGGAAAGATATGTTGAAGATGCTGTAAAGGTTATTTATAGCGCACTTAAAACAGCAGGCCTCCGGCATGATGAAGGACCTGATATTGGCGGTCCTGTCGGTCCATATGTCCAAAGTGAAAGAAGAAATATATATGGGGAATATGCAAAAAAACTGGTAGATAGCGGTCAGGCATACTACTGTTTTTGCACTGAGGAAAGGCTTGAAGCGCTAAGGAAGCAATCCGAAGCTTTAAAAACACCGACTAAGTACGATAAGCTATGTCTTGGATTATCTTCGGAAGAAATTGAAGAAAAAATCAAATCCGGTGTTCCCTATGTTATCAGACAAAACAATCCTAAAACAGGGACTACAACCTTTAATGATGAAATCTACGGTACCATATCGGTAGATAATTCGGATTTGGACGATATGGTACTTTTGAAATCTGATGGCATGCCAACATATAATTTTGCTAATGTAGTAGATGACCATTTAATGGGTATAACCCATGTTGTAAGAGGCAGCGAATATTTATCATCCTCTCCAAAGTATAACAGGCTATATGAAGCATTTGGCTGGGATGTGCCGGTTTATGTCCATTGCCCCCCTATAATGCGGGATGCACATAACAAGCTCAGCAAAAGAAAAGGAGACGCATCCTTTGAGGATTTGTTGGAAAAAGGCTTTCTAAAGGAAGCTGTTCTCAATTATATTGCTTTGCTGGGTTGGAACCCCGGAACAGATCAGGAAATCTTCTCCTTAGATGAATTGATTCAAGTATTTGATTATAAAAAAATAAATAAAGCTCCGGCGATATTTGATATTGAAAAGCTTAAGTGGATGAACGGCGAATATATACGCAATCTGTCTTTGGAGGAATTCCATGACATGGCTATACCATATTATAAGAAGGCATTAAAGAAAGAATATGATTTGTTAAAAATAAGTGAATTATTACATACCCGCACTGAGATGCTTACGAATATTCCTTCTCAGTTGGACTTTCTGGACGAATTGCCTGATTATTCTATAGACATGTACATTCATAAAAAAATGAAAACTAATTATGAGGTTTCTATCAACAGTCTGGAAAAGGCGCTTCCCCTCCTTAAAGATTTAAAGCAGTGGGACTTAGATGGCATAAAAAGTAATATTAATAAGCTGATAGAGGAAATGGAAATAAAAAACGGTCCTATGCTATGGCCTATAAGGACAGCGATATCAGGTAAAGCCTTTACTCCCGGAGGAGCTTACGAAATAGCTGAAATTCTTGGCAAAGACGAGACTCTCCGAAGGATTGAAATAGGAATCCAAAAGCTTAAAAACCAGCAATAGTATACTAGGTCATTGGGGTAGGCGACTCTGCCTACCTCAATGCTTAGGATGATAATAAAATAACCTTTCAAGGACTTCGTATGGTTCTTCCGTGCTATAGCACAGGAGAACCATCTTTCTTTGCTGTTCCAATAAAAGAATCAAAAATTCTTTGAAACAAAGGGTATTTTTCTGCAAGCTTTTCCGGATGCCATTGCACACCTATAACAAAATCCCTTTCCGTTGATTCTATACCTTCAATTATTCCATCTTGGGAATATGCCGACGGCTTTAACCCTTTTCCTCTATCTTTAACTGACTGATGATGCAATGAATTTACTTCTATATCAGCTTTGCCGAAAATATCATATAGCTTACTGTCTTCTTCTATTTTCACCCCGTGATAGGGTTGATCCAAGGGAGAATCTTGAGGGCAATGCCCTAAGGAGTTTATTACTTGTGTATTTAAATCTTGATATAAGGTGCCGCCTAAAGAAACATTAATAAGCTGCATACCTCTGCAAATACCTAAAATGGGAATTCCCCGACTATATGCTTTTTTAAATAAACTCATCTCAAATTCATCCCTGTCATAGGATATGGAATGTACCTTGCTTATGGGATTCTCCTTATATAATAACGGTAATATATCTTCACCGCCTGTTAAAAACAAACCGTCAATTGCATCAACGTAACCGTCTAACACCTTTTCATCCTTTACAATAGGTAAAATTAAAGGTAAGCCTCCCGCAGCTTTTATTACCTTTATGCAGTCGTAGCTGACACTGCAAAGCTTTTGACCTTTGTCCACAGCAAAATATGATGTTATACCTATTATAGGATTCACGGCATTACCTCCCTCATTCAACTTGCATGGCTTAATCATAATAAAAAACCCCCTTAACAGATACAATTGTTTACTAAAGCATTTCTATTTCTATTTTTTCTATAACCGCTTCTGTGTTTTCTTCTATATAATTAATAACATTTTGGATGCAGGCATTGGAATGTCTGGCACTATTGCTTACACATGCGATTCCCAGCACTATGGATTTATGCACGTCCATATTATCAACCTCGGCAATAGAAATATTAAATTTATTTTTCACTTTATCAATAATGCTCTTTACTATCATTCTTTTTTCCTTTAAAGAATGCACCCAGCTTGCATTAAGATAAATCTTACCGGTACAAATAATCATTTTTCACCTATGTATTTTTATAGAAATAATGGAACGGTAACCGTTCCATTATTTCTAAATTAAATTAAGCTCTTTGCCCACCTTTTCAAAAGCCGCTAAAGCATCATCAAGATCCTTGTTGCTATGAGCTGCAGTTACTATTGTCCTAACCCTCGCCCCATCTCGCGGTACTGTGGGGAATACTATACTCTGTGCGAATACACCCTCATCGAATAATCTTTTGCTCAGCTCTATAGCATTTTTATCATTTCCTGTAATAACCGGTGTTATGGGAGTTTCACTTTTGCCGGTATTAAAACCAAGCTTGTTCAGTCCCGCTTTAATATACCTTGTATTCTCCCAAAGCTTATCTGTCAGTTCGCTGCTTTCTGATAAAATATTAATAGCTTCCAGACAAGCTGCCGCTACTGAAGGCGGTGCCGCTGTGCTGAAAAGAAATGGTCTGCCCCTATGGTTCAGCCACTCGATAAGGTTTTTATTGCCTGCAACATAGCCGCCGACAACACCTATCGCTTTAGATAAT
>CAYPBK010000033.1:0-26891 GCA_964408955.1 uncultured Clostridiaceae bacterium | reverse complement strand
AAGCCTGTGCCAAAATCTCCAAAGGCTAACACTATATACAACATTATAAATAAAACAATTGCTTTTAACCACTCATTTTTCATAATAACCTCTCCTTTTCTATGGACTTCTGCGCTCCTACAATCCCATCAGCCTAAGAACAATTTTAATAGCCATATTCCAATTAAAGCTGAAGAAGACCCATCCAACACTTACATATGTAAAGGTTACAGCAATGCTGCAATAGCTTATAATTCTTGATTTGTTTAAAAAATCGGCGAAGCTTTCAGTACTATATTTCTTTATCAAATCAGAATAGATTCTATATAAAGAAAGACCAATTCCATGATAAAACCCCCATATTAAAAAGCTATAAGTTGAGCCATGCCATATCCCCACCGCCGCCATGGTTATTAGCTGGCAAATGCTGTTTATAAGCCAGGGATGACCGGAACCAACAGAGCCTATCAGCAGCTTACCAATGGGCATAAACAAATATTCCCTAAGCCAGGAGGTTAAAGTCATGTGCCAATTTTGCCAAAACAAAACTATATTTGGTTTCAAATAAGGCTTATTAAAATTCTCCGGCACTTTGAAGCCGAATAACCTTCCCAATCCGATAGCAATATCCGTATATCCGGAAAAATCATAATAAATCCTTAGAGAATACAAAAAAACTATAAGCCACAGAACTGGTCGAGAAGCTTTAAGAATATCAGGTGCCAATCTTACTATTAAAATTGCCGTCTTATCTGCAATGATAAACTTTTTAAAAAGCCCGGTGATTATTCTCGTAATGCCAATATTAATAGAGTCCCCTTCAAGCGCCATATCACTCCTTGCAGAAGAGTCCTTTGCAAAGCGTGGATACCTATCAATAGGACCTGCCGAAAATGTAGGGAAAAAGAATATAAACGCAAGAAAGGTATAAATATTTAATTCCTTTATTCTGCCTCTGTAGCTGTCTATCAATACATGCATAAGCTTAAAAGTGAAATAGGAAATGCCCAGAGCCTTAACCTGGATGGTAAGAGGCAATTGAGACTTCAATATCGGATATTTAAATAATAATAGCATACCAAGAGAAAGCATGAGTCCAAAAAAAAGTATAGCTTTTCTTGCAGAGGATCCCGCTTCCTTTGAAATACCGCGCACTTTTTTTTCATCTTTAAATGCAGCAGAAGAAATAGCTTCTTGTTTTTTTAATGAAATTAATATTTTAGAAAGATGATAAACAACTATTGTAATTATAAGTGTCAATAGAGTGAATTTCATGCTTCCATATAAGCATGAGAAAATAAATCCCCAAAAAGCCAAGGACATTTCCCTAGTTTTATGTCCTTTAAAAATATAAAAAAACAAAAGACTAAGTAATGTAAAAATTACAATAGTATGTATAGGTAAAAACCTTGTAAAAAGCCTAATGCTGCTTATCATTAAACTTATTTCCTCCGTTTATATCTGAAAAATTTTCAACAATAAATTCATATAACTTTTCTGCCACTATCCTGTCCCCTTCTTCCTTCAAATGACCGCCATCAATAAAAAGCTCATCAGGTACGGCATTATATAGATTCAAAACCGGCACATTATATAAATCTGAATAGCTTTTTATCACATCATATAGATTATCATAATATCCGGCTTCATACTTCTTAGCCATAATGCTTTGATTTATTGGGGCAATGTAAATCATAAGCTCTATGCCTTTATCCGCAGCATATTTGCATACCTCTCCGATAACATTAAAATACTTATCCGACTCATCAAAAGCTATGCCATGGAATTCTTCCGTTACTTTTATTCCGCCGACAGGAACCGTTCTATGCCAGTCATTGGGGTAAGGCAATGGCTTTCCTTCCTTCTTAGCTTTTCTCCCTTTAAAATACTCATTGTAAAATTCATTATACCTATGTAAAGGAACCAGATTGCTCCGTAATTCCCTTGAAAGAAAGAAACCGTTCTCATTATTTAGCTTTGGAATATTCTTATAGGCATCAATCAAGCCGCCCCCCAGGCTTATATCATAACTTGACGAATTTGGCGGTAAAAGCCATTCAATAGAGGTGAAGCTTCCTGCCCCCATCTGCCAAATTACCAAATCCGGCTTATATTCAAAAGCTTTCTTTAACCTTTCAAAAATATAAACGGATTTTGTCCCACCGCTGCCAAAATTAAAAACCTTTGGTTCAGAATTTTCGCCAAAAAGCTCCTTATCCAAAATCCTGCCTATGGAATCCTCATAATCGACATAAAAATCCCTTACTGTGGAATCGCCGACAATAATAATGTTTTTATCATTATTTTTATAATATTTATTTATAAAATGCCCTTTCATGTCTAAATCAGGGGTTTTATCGTACATATAAAGCCTGTCATTATCCTTAAAAATCGTATGGAATTCGCCAATATTATTATAAATATATTTATTCAAAGGAATGAATATAAATAGATTGGCTGTAATATAAATCAATATTAATTTCCATATCAAACTAAATCGTTTCATAGATTTATTCCTTATCTCTAAACTCTTTCTAACCCATGGAGGTCAAAATAAACATTCCTTGCCTTAAAAGGTCCCGGGTTGGTGTATTGCAGCTTTACTTTATCAAAATCGCTTAATCTTTTAGGGTGAAAATAAGGTTTATCAAAGCAGAGCCTGTCATCTCTAAGCCAAGGGGGGACTTCTAATTCATGAAGCTGCAAAAAATAATCAATTAAAGCAGAAATCTTTGTTAAGTATTGAATTTCTTCGCTGTTGCATAAATCCAGATCCACTTCATCGTAAATGCTATTTATAAAGCTCATATCCTTATATTTCAACATCTCCAACAATTGATTTATACCAGTATCTTCATCGGGGTATTCATATAATTCCTTTAAAAATTTATTGCCAATCATAACCGAGGTCCTCTCCTAAATATTTTATAAAACTAATTTGTCTCTCCCCTAAAAGAGTAAGGGGTATATAGCTTGAAATTACATCTAAAAGACCTTGCCTGGTAGTGATATTTAAATCTTTGCATAGAATATTAGCATCTATAAAGTCTTTAGCAGGCTCGGGTCTTGCTGCAAGGATTTTCATAGCTAATAGTTGTTCAGCCGTTGGCTTTGTGAGTTTTAAATTTGAATATGTTTTAAACACCTCTTTATCTTCTTTGATTAGAGATTTTAATGGTTCTTTTATTTCTTCGTTTATCCACTTATCAGAAAGATTGAAGGTGAACCTTGTAAGCTCGAGTATTTTATCCATCAGATTTAAATTAACTTCACTGAACACACAATCTATATCCTTTGTAGCAGGCCTATTATCATAAATCATGGTCATAATAGAACCACCGTAAATGGTTATTTCAAGTTGAAGCTGATTTTCTTTTAAACGTTCATTTAAGTAATCGAAAATTTCTAATAGCTTGTTTTTATCCAATTGATTAATACTATTGGAATTAGCCATACTCGCCCCTCCCTATGATATAATTATTACCATAATTATATCATAGATAAACAAATCTAAGTACAGGAGACTTTATCAATACTTATGGCTATGTTATTCTTATATAAGTACTAACATATTTAGAAAGGTTTGAAGATATTGAATAAAAAAATTCATGAATTCTATGTAGATTTTAATAAAAGCAAGCTATATCACCCTATAATGCTTCTAATCATACTGATAGGAGGTATATTTTTCCCCACGGGTCAAATAATAGCAAATGTATTTCGAGGGGGACCTTTTATCGCAGGACCTTATATAGCTCTTGTACTAATGCTATTTACCTTTGCATTATATGCAAATGTATTTTTATACATATTAGCAATACTTTATTTTTGTTTCGCCTCTATTATATCCTTTGTAGGCATAGGAATGGGGAGCATAGATGGCAAGGAAGTAATATATTTTTTCGTACCCATAGTAGTTTTTTTGTTTATAAATATATCCACTGCCATATATACTTATAAATATAAGAAAAAAGAGCTTTAGGTTTAATTTTAAAGCAGTTTTTCTCCCTTTTTATTCATCAATACGTTTTCTCACTCTGCTAAAGACTTCTTCACTCATATACCTAGTATCAGTAGATTCGGCTACCCTATCAGCTTCATCCAACTTGGTCTCTATATCATTGATTAGGTCGGTGTATTGTTTAATACTTAATAAGACCATAGAACCACGACCGTTTTTAGTTAGGAAAACTGGCTTGCTGCTTTTTATGACAAGATCCTCTATTTCAGGATATTTATTTCGTAAATCTGAAACCGGTCTGATATTAATAATAATTACCTCCTTGCATTTATATTATCACTACATTATCATAATATTAATAATATAACAATAAAATAGTTTTTTTAATTATTAATACATCCATTGCCATATATACTTTTAAATATAAGAAATAAAAAGGAGAAACCATGAAAAAAACTAGAACTTTTCTAAAAAGAACCTTTGGCATATTCCTTATAATATTGATACTCCTTGTAATGCTGCTTTTTTATATAATCGGATATTTACCCTTTGTAGGGAAAGTAATAGCGGAGAAAAAGCTTTCAGCCTATATTGACAATACCCAAATGCAAATAGCCAGACCCATCAATGTTAAACATGATTGGTACAACAGCAGATACGTATGTGGCAATCATCCAATAAACCTAAGCTATTACCTGCAAAATAACTCCATCCATGATGGTATAGAAAATGAACAAATCAATAGCAGGCTTATTGAGGATTATAAGGAAATAGCAAATCGATTTCCTTCAAATATAACCTTGCCCGAACACATTATGATATGGTCAACAATAAATGCTGATGACTATGATACTAAGGCCCAAAGACTTTATATATTAGAGGTCTATAATACAGAAGATATTTCTGAAAATGAAAGTATGGAAATGCCTGCAAAAATAGCGGCAGAATTTATTGGCTACCTTGATGAAACCTATAATATAACAGGGATACAACTTATATACGGAGACAAAAACGGCATGTATGATATTGAAATAAGAGCAGATTCTTATCGTACTTTAGATTATGAAAAGCTTTTAAATTTTACAAAGAAACGTACAGAAAAAGAATTGCCTCTAAGCTATTATGAATGGCTGGAAAACAATTAAGCCATAGATACCGTCCGCACCTCAAGCATTATAGCCCCCGGCGGAATATATGCCGTGGGGCATTTTTGACTGTGTCAAAACCGCACATGGCCGATTATATCATGCAATTTCTTCGAAATTCATGATATAATGTAAAAAATACCATTAAAAAATACTGCAAATAATGCCGAAATATATAAATAGGCGGCATAGTGCCCCATCGGAAAGGAATTGATAGGAATGAGGCAAAAAAGCAGATTTTCCATATTTCTCGTTATAATCATGTTGATAAATATGTTGCCGGTTGAGCAACTTAACGCATTTGATGCTAACCAGTACACCGTTGAATCAATAACTATTTTTAAAATATATGACTCTAACAGAAACCCCGAGGTAAGCAGGCTGTTGATTACCGGTACTTATCTAAAGGATGCGGAGGTAGGTATGATAACAAGTACCGGCTACTACCCCCTCGCCCGAAGAACAGTCAACACCGAGGGTATACTTCAGTTCGATATAAACGACAATCAGCTGGGCAATTCCATCCTAATAGAAGGCTACCCCATTACCGTTGACGAAGAAAAAATGCCCACATTGACGGGTATAAGCCGTAAAGTTAAAGAATCTGAAGGAACCATCAATATGAAGGGTACAAATCTTCGCAACTTAGGGGTTCCCTCGAACAACATAGTGGCTAGCTACGAGCGACAAGGGCAAAGAACTCCTATTCCTGGCAGCTATTTCATTGATGCGGGGGATGAAGTGTCTATATCAAACCCCACCGGCGCCTTGGGACTACAGAACATAATTTTTGAAAAAAAAGATATAAAGAGCTATAACTTTCCCGGCAAAGAAGCTCAGGAAGTGACAGTTACAATCACCTATACATATAAGGATCAATTCCATTTATATAAAAACATAGAAATAAACGACGCAGATCTTACAATGTATCCAAATCGCGGTCAGAAGGGCGATAGAGTCTATTTCGAGACCCCCGGGGGTAAATTAGACTCTTATGATGTCTTTTTTATTAAGCATACAGACGGTACAGACCCTTATACAAATTTAAATAAAGGTCAAAACAAAAGCTTTCAGCAAAATGTAAACGGCAAAGACATATTAACCGTTGAAGTCCCCAATATAGAAGTTGGGGAATACTTTGTTGTCTTTACAAATGCCGTAACCGCCGGTAAGGACCCCATGACGGAAGTAACTCAAGAAAAAATTCTGGTAGAAAAGTTTACCGTCATAAGCTCAACATTAAAATCACGAATAATAAGTATAAACCCCAAATCCGGTCCTGATACAGGCTCTAAAGCCACATTATCGGCGCAGTTCGCGGGAACCCTTAATATACAGGAATTTGTACCTCAGACAGATAATAAAGTATATAGTTTTGCCGATGGAGACAAAACTCTTATTATAAATTATGGAGAGGGCAGCTACAAAGGCAGCTCAGAAAACAATTATTTTGCAGAAAGAAAAATAAAAGTCATAATAGGCGACAGCGTAACCTTTATGAAAGAATCCGAAGATCAGCCAGACTCTATATTTACCAAGGATTTGGACACTATAAACTTAATGACGCCTCAAATCACAGATGCGGATGTACAGCCTGTCAAGGATGTCGTCATGGAAATAGAAACAACCATAACGGACAGCCACGACAATATAATCCAAAGCATTACGGAAAGAGCTGTGCTAAAAAACGGATATACTTATATCGTGAGTAAAGTAAGTCCTATTATAGAAACTGTTACCCCGGAAAGGATACAGGTGGTGGAAAAGGGAGATATCTTTGCCATACCGGGAAGTTCCTACATGGATGATAAAGGCAGACTTATAGCTATAAACGGTAAAAACTTTATGATACATAAATACACAGATCCCGTCACCGGCGCAGACAAAATCCGCTATCCCGTTGTGGATTTTGGTCCCGATATAATACTTAATAAGAATACGAACCCCGATATAGATATTAAAGTTCTAAACGCTGCAGGAGCGGAGCTGGACGGTTCCGCTGGTAATGAATTGGGGACAAAAATACTAATATACATACCCCCGGATATGCCAATAAATAATATAGGCAAAACCTACCTTAAAGTCACTAACCCCATTAGAAACTCCATGAGCATGGGACTTCATGACGAGAGGCAGGATTTTATAGAATTTGTACTGGTTGATGAAAACAAGAACCCCGTAATCGGCTCAGTAAAGCCTGACATGATAGCTGTCGAAGGGGGAGTTGAGATTAAAATAAGCGGCTCTAATTTCCTGGATGGCATAAAGCTTTACATAGATGGTGCGGAGATTAAAAATATCAAAAGAAGTGAGGATGGTAAGGAAATTACATTTATAGCTCCTAAAGGAAGGGAAGGAAGTACCCAGCTAATGGTTATGAACCCCGAAGGGGGCACAGCCACCTGGCCTTTCATCTATGTAAAAACCTATACCAATCCAAAGATATCTTATTTTGCACCAAAATCAGGCAATACCGGCACCTTGGTAATAGTAAAAGGTGATAATTTTCTTGCACCCGATCCGGCAGCGGTACCCGGCTCGCCTATTATGCCGGATATGGTCTACCGCCTTATCGGTACCCGTATACTTCTTGGAGAGGAGGACATAAACGAGTACTTGCTGGACCCTGTTACCAAGAAAATCGTTTTTGAGGGTTTCGTCGCTGATTCGGCGGCACCTCTTTTAAGTATAAAAAGCGAAGGCAGCTTAAAATATATAAAAGCGGCGGACTATTATAACTCGATTGTGCTGGAGACGGAAACAGTACCCGGAAGGTTTTATACATTAAACATAGACGGAGCAAGGAGAATAACTCTGAGCGACGGTATAAACAACAGCTACATACTTGAGATAGAAGGCAATCAAATAAAGGCTAATAAAATTGGAGGCTCCATATACAACCTCTATGCCGATAATGAAGGAATAACCATTAAGGATAATGATACGGATATATTGAAGCTGATAATGAAAACTCCATATAAAACAGCACCTGACGGTGACGGTCATAAAATCATCGGAAACCTAGTAAAGGTGGTGGATAAAAACACCATATACTTTACCGTTCCCACTCTTCCCGCCGATGGTTACTATGATGTAACAGTACTAAACCCGGATACTAAAAGAGATGACAAAAGAGGCACCGATGGATTCTTATATTTCAAACTGCCTCAAAGCAAGCCTGAGATAGATACCGTTGAGCCAAATGAAGGGACCACCGATGGGGGCTACGCTATAGATATAATAGGTAAGGAATTTGACGATATAGGTGTTGATAAAGTAAAGGTATATATAAACGGCATACAGGCGAATCCCGACGATGTAACCGTCAGTCCCGACGGCAAAAAAATAACCGTCCATAAGGTGCCGAAATATCCCGGTGATTTATATAAGGAAAAAGGGACAAATCGCTACACCGTTCCTGTAGTTATAGTAAATCCCGATGGAGGCAGCGCATCCAAGGCTGATGGATTTACTTATCTGGTGCCTACCAGCCATCCCAATATTTTAAAGGTTGTACCTGTTAAAGGCACCGCCGCCGGGGGAGAAATAGTTGAAATAGCGGGCAGTGACTTTCGCTTTTTCGAACCCTATGAGGACAATAACAGAAACCAAATCAGGGATGAAGACGAATGGTTCAACGATATAAACGGAAATGGTCTTTGGGACAGTGATGCTTCCTTTGAATACGAGGAGGAATTGGAGGACGGTACAATAGTGGTTAAGGATTGGAGAGAGCCTACACCTCTTAACCATCCTCGATATAACACCTATTACGCATCCCCGCTGCTGCCTAAGGTTTTCTTTGGAGATAGCCAGGGGAAAATCGTGGAATTTGGCAGAGGCTATTTAAAGGTGATTTCTCCCGAGGGAAAGCCGGGCAAAGTTGATTTATATATAGTAAATAATGATTCAGGTATATCCAATAAATTTGCATTTACCTATGAGTCCTCCAACCCGAAAATAACAAGGATATTTCCAAAGTCGGGCAAAATGCAAGGAGGAGACATCATAGAGCTCCAAGGCAGCAATTTTGCCAAGACTTCCATGGATATATATAACGGAGAGGTGGCCGGGGGACAGTCTGTATTCGATACTGTGCAAATGGCGGCAGTAAGATTTGGAAGCGTTACAAATAGGCGTATCGACAGGACGGAGGAGAACTCCGGGAGAATAGATAATAAGAAAGCTACTATCAGATTTCCCGCTTTAAGCTTAACCGTGGAATATGATGCAAATGTTTCACCTACGGTTTTAAAGCTGAGCAAAGTGATTGGAGATACCATATATAGTGCGGAGATAAAAGGCTATGATGACAGCGTGAAATACATTCCTTTAAGTATATTGAAAAATTCCCAAGGAGCAGCCTACGAAACAACGGGGCTGATAAGAGTTGAAGTAGAGGACAGAAGGCTGCTCATAGATACCGGCTATTCAGAGGATGTTAGATACGAGAGCGGTTATCAGATCTTTATAAAGGTACCTGCATACCATACCATAGGCAAAAACATCCCTGTGGAGCTGATAAATCCGGACAAAGGTACGGCATCAACAGTATTTGAGTACATGAATCCCTATGATTTTCCCGTTATAACCGGTATTGAGCCCATAAATAAAGTGCTCAGAGAGAATCTCGTGGTTGATTATGACGATATACCTACGGAAGAGGACTTGGAGTATTATACCTATGTATCCCTAGCCGGCGGAGTGCTTCTCACCATTCGGGGACAAAATTTCAAAAGGACGGCTAAGGTGTATTTTGACGATAAAGAGGTGCAAATTATTGACAGGAGCGCCAACGGGGACAGACTCATAGTTGCAATCCCTCAAGGCAACGAAGGTATGGAAGGGGTCAAGCTTCCGATATTCGTGGATAACGGTGACGGCGGTGTCGCAACCACAAGAGAGATAAATGAATACAATGCCATGAAAGCTCCTTACTTTATTGTATATCAAAAAGGCATGAGCTACCCTTATATTGAGAGAGTAATACCCGACAAAACCTCTGCCCGGGGAGAAAATATTGTAACCATAATAGGCAGCGATATAAGAGCCGGGGCGAAGGTATATATAGGAGGAATCGAAGCTCATGTAGAGGAAATAACCCCCACGGAGAGAATAAAGGTAAAGGTGCCTCTGGGACTTATACCGGGGAAAGCGACCATAATGATTCTTAACCCGGACTATGGTTCCTATGAGAAGAAGGATGCGATAACAATAATAAGCTCTCCCTTGATAGAGGATGTATTGGATGAAAACGGACTGTCCATCGATACAAAGCTGCTGAGTATGCTGGGGGGAGAAAATATAAAAATTAAAGGCACGGGCTTTTTAGACGGTGCTCAAATTATATTCGGGGGGCAGATTAAAGAAAGCCTTGAAGACGGAGAAACAGGACTCTACGGTATAAACATAAGGGATAGAGAGGTCTATATAGTGGGAGGTACCGTAGTAACCGGAAGACTGGAGGAAGGAATATACCTGAATCTCACCACGCCCCAGATGAAGGAAGGACAAATATCAATAATAGTTTTAAACAAAGACGGGGGCGTATCCGAGGAGTATATTGAATTTGAAGCGACCAGACCTATACCTGACAGCCCTACCAGTGCAAAGGCAATTGCAGTAGACGGCAATGCGGTCAAGCTCATATGGAAAGGCACAGGTAACATGTACCAGATATATGCTTCCTATGGAGACAAGGAAAACTCCAAGGACCTTAGCGTATATAACTACATGCTGACAGTAGAGCCTGAGAAAGCGGAGGACGGGAGTCTTTACTACTTTGTAACAGGCTTGATGACGGAGACTTGGTATAGATTCAGGATAATAGCCGTCAATGAATTCGGAATATCTAAAAATCATGCGGAAACCAACAAAGTAAAAACTCCCGACACCATAAGCTCGGAATATAAATACAATGATGAATATCAAAGCCCCGGGAACAGGACGGATTACGGAGAAACAACAAAGGACAGCTATATATATAATGTAGGCGAAAAAAGCGTAAAAGAAGTGGGCAGCTATCATAATATAGAGCTCAGAAATAAAAATATAAAGGATGGCTTGAAAAGGCAAATAAAAATACCTGTTGCAGTAATACAAAGTTACGATAAAACTTACAATTTATGGGACAAGGATGTTGCATTAAAAATAAATAACAAAGGGATAAATACAGCAGAGATATCAGAGTTAAAAGGAATAAACAGAAACGATGCGGTAGGAATAATAGAAATATATAATCCAACAAATCAAAGATATGACGATATAATAATGGCGGCAGGCAGGAGAAAAACCATAGTTAAGACCGTGGGAATAGGCTATAAGCTGCAAAAGCAGGACAAGGCTACCGTGATAAAAAAGCTTATGGAACCAGTAGAAGCCATATTTATTATGGATGAAAAATATGCAAAGGTACAGGACCTCGAGCTTTACTACTACAATTCACTAAAGAGAGCGCTTGAAAGCATACCCTATATCAAAATCCCCGGAGAACGTACATTAAAAGCAAACATTATAAACCCCGGAGAATATATTATTATTGGGAAATAGGCACATAGGCATATGGGAACATGGGGGATGGAGACCAGAGAACGGAGAACGGAGACCAGAGACCAGAGACCAGAAACTCTTATGAAATATATGAAAAATCTGCATTGTCTACAAATTTTAACTGTGGTAATATACTAAATGTAGGTAATCAGATCATGCAGGGTACGGTTATCACTTTCTCACAAAAATAACCACCCCGCTGCTCCAGGGTGGTTAAATAGTTTAACTTCCTAGGATAACCGCACCTTGCGGTACTGATTACCTTTAACTATATTATAACACAAAAACAAGCAAAGTAAACATAAAAAAAGAATTAGGAACATAGATGTTGGAGGCAAGAGTAGGGGCGACCTTTGGTCGTCCGCCCCCAAAGGAGTACCCAAAAATGCAAGAGGCAAGAGGCTAGAAGCTAGAAGCAGGTGTATCCCCAGAACCCAACCCTAGCGACCAGAGACCCGCGACCCGCGACCAGAGACGAGAGACCAGAGACCCGCGACCCGCGTCCAGAGACAGACATGCCCTGCAATAAAATAAACGGAGTTGATCCATATGAAACAAAAATCATTAATATCCTTAATAATAACAATAGCTATGATAACCTCACTTTTCACCCCGGTAACAGCCCAAGCCTACACCACCCCGGCTTATGGCAATACCCTCGTGGAAAAAGGAGGCTTTACTGATATATCCCAAACCCCATCACCGGAGAACATATTAAAGCTTCGTATGATGGGCGTAGTCCAAGGCAACGCCGGCTCAAAATACAACCCTGCCGCGCCTCTCACCTATCAAGAGGCTGCCATATACCTTATAAGAATACTAGGTAAGGATGAGGACGCTATTAAAAAAGGCGAAGCAATAGCGGCAAGACAAGGCAGAACTGACTATTTGGCAGATACATGGGCTGTCGGATACATGGAGGAAGCCATTGCCCAAGGTATTTGGACAAATGCGGATTTGAGAGAAATGGAAGCCTTGACTAAAGGGGAAGAGGACGCAATAGAAGCCCAGGTCATAGCCCAAGCAAAGAAGGAATGGATGACAATAGCGAAAAGAGATGCTTTAAGGGCAGAAAAAATCTCTAATGCAAAAATGCAAAAGAAAAACATGAGAAGAGCTATACCCCGTCAAGAATTGGCATTGATGCTTTTTAGAGTATTGAAGCATGATGTTTTGCCTCAAATAGATATAAACGCTATATATGGATATAATGATTGGAATGCAGTGAAACCAAGCAGGCTGACAGCCGTAGAAACATTATTGCAAAAAAACATTTTACCCCCGGCGTCAAAGGATAACTATAGCCCAAATGGCAGCATCAGTCGCGCGGCAACAGCAGATTTGCTATGTAAAATAATAATGGATTATCCCAGCATTTCAAATATAAAAACAGACATCGGAAGGCTAACTCAAATAAGCGACAGCTATAACCCAGAAATATCAGGTACCCAAAAGGACCTTTTATATACTATGGAAAGATTTGACGGCACAGAGTTTACAATTAGAATCAGCGGAAAAGAAGCCTTTCCTGTAATACAAAAATCAAACCTTCGCGACCACAAAGCCTTAAATGTAGGCGATACCGTTGAATACGCTATAAGAGACGATAAAATACTATATGCGGCATTGGATATTTACAGTTTTGTCCAAGGCAAGCTAAGCTATTGTGATGAAAAAGGTACAGTAAGAATAGAAGACAATCAAAAAAATATAACCGAGCTGAAAACAGGGCTTAATACAATTTTCACAGCCCAAGGCAAGCCCGCCAAAGAGGAAAGCCTGATAGTCAGTCAACCTGTTAAAGCTTTATACAATAAAAACGGCATAATAACACATTTTGATATAATGGAGCCCGTGGACTATTATGACAATATGGAATACATAGACGGAATAATCAAATACATCGATAATATAGGCAAAATTATAAAATTTGAGGATTATGATGGCAATCTGAGGACCTACGGTCTGGATGACAGGACTATAGTTACCATCAATGATTATTATGAGACGGTGGATAAGCTCCATACAGAGCAAGACGCCACCTTTGAAATAAACGGCAGAACGGTGAAAAATATAAAGGCGTTTACAGCCTATACAGCGGATGCGCCTAAGGAATATGCGGCGGTACTGAGAGTCAGGGAAGTGGATGGTGATGAAATCACTCTAACCCGCCCGGAGGACAGGCAAAACCCCATGAAGTTTAAAACAGATACATATACCTCAATGACTTATCTGGGCTATCCTATTAAGCTTCATAATATTAAAGTGGGAGATTTGGTAAAAATAAACTCCGATAAAAACCATCATGCGGAAAGCATTGAGCTGATGAGTAAAAGGCAAAGGGTAGAAAAAATATATAAAGCAAAGATATTGAACATTTTACCCACGGAATTCAGCTTAGCTCTAAGCGATGTTCAAACTTATAAATATCCCGGCTGGGAAAAGATAAACAATGAAAAAACCTTCCCTGTGAAAAGGGATACAGAAATATATAAAGACGGCAGAGAGCTGCAATTGGGGGATCTTACGAAACAAAAGGGTGTTGAGGCTTACATTGCAACAGTGAGTGATTTTGGACAGGAAACCATTGCAAAAATAACACTGAAAAGTGTCAGTGAGGATTCCGTATACAGCGGGACCATAGGCACGGAATGGACAACCAATACCATCAAGCTTGCTGACGGTCAAAAACTCGCTTTCGACGAGGGTACAATAATAATAAAGGACAGAAGGCTTTTGGACACCTCAGACCTATCGTATAATAAGGAGGCTTTTTTGGTGAAGAACAAGCTCCCCGGAGGACAGAACTTTGCAGCCCTCATATCCTTGGAAAATGCAAACGGCTTTGACTATAGAAATGTGGTCAGAGGATATATACATGATATGGGAGAGGATAATTTCTCCTTGGAGTCCTATGCTCAATTGGCTAACAATCAATGGAACTATTACTATGATGATGAAGTCTACTATTATGTGAGCAAGGACACTAAGATACTTGATAATGTTGTAGAGAATAGCTATATAACAAGGGATACATTCCTTGCCAGCAGATATTGGGAGAAAAAGGAGAAGGAAAACACCTTTGCCCCACCCAATTATAACGCTTACACAATACATGACCCTGCCCAGTATTCGGGAGACAAAGGACCTCACTATGAGAAATGCAAAATCAAGAGCCAGCATATGCTCGCCTATGCTATGATTAACGAAGACGGAGAAGCAATAGCATTAAATATATATAAAAGAGATGGAAATCTGGGTAAAGAAAACATAACCTTTAAGGAAAATTATATTTCCGGTGAAGTAGAATCGACAAATGAAGTATTTACCCAGCTGACTTTGAATGATGTAAAAAAATATAGTAATTTTGATGACGAATGGAAACCCAGCAGAGTTAAAGAAACAATAAATACGGAAAAAGCAATGATAATTAAAAATGACAGAGTGATAAATCTGAGCGACTTGACTCCCGGTGAAAAAATATACGCCATCATGGATTCCGACACCCGGGGAATAATGATATTTGTGGAATGATGTAGGTTGGATGTTAGACAACCCAAAAATGCAAGAGGCAAGAGGCGAGAAGCTAGGGGCAGGCATATCCCCAGAGACCTGAGACCCGCGACCCGAGACCGCAACACCAAAAAAAAGATTGGAGGATTTTCCGTTGAAAAAAACAATAATCATGGCAATACTAATAACCTTGGCAATAACCACCATCATCTATGCCGACATAATCGAACCCGGAATTGCCAATGAATTTGAATATAAGGAAATAACATTTCTCTCGGGAAAACCTGTGGAGCTCACCGGAAAGGTCAAACTAACCCAATCCGGCTCCGGCGCTGCCCAAAAAGTTACTTGTGATTATGATCTGAGAGGCGAGGACAACTCGCACCTGACTAGGAAAGTTGTATATATTACCGAAGAAGAGATTAACAATGAGCTGAAGCAAACATTGTCAGCGACCACCTTTGACCCAAAAGCAAAGGTCAGCGAGACCATAACTGTGGGAGGGAAAAGCTATGTATTGCAAGACTACATATTCAACAAATCCTCCACAACTCAGGACAAAAGCATAATAAAATATACCAGTGGTACCTGGAACGGCAAGAAAGTTTATAATGAAGGAAGCAATAAAGTAATAATTAATATATCCGGCGAAGCCTATAAATACGATAATGAATGGAGTACTGTTGAAACTGCACTCATTAGGCATCTTGTTACCTATGATTATTCTCAAAATCAACAAGGCAAGGAAGAGGTAAACACAGGTACCGTAGAATTCGGAGTTACAAATATAAGAGAAAAGGAAATAATATCTCAACAAAGCAAACCCAATCAAATAAGCTTTAAAGAAAGTAATTTGATAAGTGAAAAAGAAGAAAATACCTTGACCTACAACTATGATATGCCTGTTATATCAGGAACAAAAACAACAAAGAGAAAAACAGGAGAAGGCAGCTGCAAGCTGACAACAATGCCCAAGCTCTATCCTTTGCCTATACCGGAATACACTGATATATCAGGCTATTGGGCGGAAAAGGATATCAACAGACTCTTTAGCTTAGGAGTATTGACGGGAGATACAAGGTACTTTAATCCCAGAACCTCTATTAACAGAGCAGAATATGCCAGAGCTTTGGTAAAAGCCTGCGGATTGGAGCCGGAAGTAGAGGCTAAAAAGCCAAAAAGCAGAAAAGAAGTTCAAGAGGAAATAATTTTTGCTGACGTAGACGTCAATAACCCCTACTATCCTTTTATAAAAAGAGTAGATGAATTGGAAATAATGAAAGGCACAGGCTATAATACCTTTGGTCCCGAAGAACTGCTGACAAAAGCACAGGCAATTACAATCATAATAAGGGCCCTTGGTCTTGAGGATATAGCAATTTTTAATCTGGGTAAAACCTTTGTCGATGAAATGGAAATACCTCTATGGGCAAGAAAATCAATATATGTAGCGGAAGAGTTGAAGCTAATAAGCGTCAATGAGGATAAAATGATAGAGCCAAATAAGGAGCTGAGCCGAGGTGAAGCGGCAAATTTGATAAACCGCCTTATCACTTACTTGCAAACAGAAATAAAAACCGACTATCGAGAAAGAGTAGTGAATTTCTAAAAATGCAATAGGCAGACATACCCCCTAATAAAAAAAATAACCGCCCTGCACAGCCCGCAGGGCGATTAATAACATTTAAGTCCTAAACGGCAACCGCGTCAAGCGGATTCGGTTACCTTCGTTTATATTATAACACAAAAACTAGAAAAGTAAACAAATAAAAAATAAATAAGCAAATTAGTAACCTCCACCTCAATTGACCCCGTAGGCATACCTGACATCCAGCGTCTAGAGACAAGAGACAAGAGACCCGCGACCGTAATCCCCAGAGGAATACCCAAAAATGCAAGAGGCAAGAGGCGAGAAGCAAAAGGCAGACATATCCCCATAGACCAACCCTAACACCCATCGTCTAGAGACCAGAGACCAGCGACTAGGGACCGATTAACCACAAACAAGGAGTGAAAAACCAATGAAACAAAAAAGACCATTTATACTGTTGGCAATAATAATAGCATTAACCTTAACTTTAACAGCAACAGCAGCAACTCCGCAAATCCCCGATACAATAGAAACAATCCAATCCCTCATGGAAATAATAAAATCCGATTACTATAAAGATGTAGAGGACGAAACCCTTATCCGCGGTGCAATTGACGGCATGTTCAAAGTCCTTGATTCCCACAGCAACTACATGGATGCTGAGGAATTCGAGGAACTCACACGGTTTACCAGCGGCGAATTCGGCGGTATAGGAATAACAATAGAGAAGAAAAATGACGGAGTTACCGTAGTTTCACCCATAGAAGGAACCCCGGCGGACGAGGCAGGTCTTGGCACAGGGGATATAATAATATCCGTTGACGATACAGACATCAAAGATTACAGTCTGGATAAAGCAGCGGCATTAATCAGAGGCGAGCCTAACACGATAGTTAAATTAGGTGTAATCAAAGCCGGCGAACTAGATACTATATATATAGAAGTAACACGGGCAATTATTAAAATAGAATCCGTTAAAAAAGAAACCCCCTATGGGAGAAAAGCAGAGGATGAAGTAAAGGATAAAAACATGGGTTATATAAGAATTACGGAATTTAACGAGCATACCTACGAAAACTTTAAAAAACTAACAGAAGAATATAAAAAAGAGAATAAAAAAGGGATTATAATAGATTTGAGAAACAATCCTGGCGGACTTCTGGATAGCGTAGTAAAGATATGCCAATTGATTGTACCGGAGGGTCCAATAGTTCATATAGATGCAAAAGGCGACGCAGAGGATGAAACCTACTATTCAAAATTAAAAGAAGCACCCTTTAAAATTGCCGTTTTAGTCAACGGTGGCTCTGCCTCGGCCTCGGAAATATTGACAGGGGCTGTAAAGGATTCTAAAGCCGGTATAATAGTAGGCACGAAAACCTATGGCAAAGGAACAGTGCAGCATATAATGGGGCTTACCAATGGAGGCGGAGTTAAAATTACAATAGCCGAATATATAACGAGGGATAAAATCCATATAGACGGCAAAGGTATTGAGCCGGATATAAAGGTAGAGCTGACTATGCCTCATGAGGAACTGGTAAATATAAATCCCGACGGATATATAAGAATAGGCACAGTAAGCTTGGATGTATATGGAATACAACAACGTCTTATAAACCTGGGATACGAAATAAAACTGGATGGCGTGATGGGAAAAGAGACTTTAAACGCAGTAAATAAATTATTTAGACAAAATGGTCTTACAAGCGTGCAGATATTAAACAAAAATAAACAGGAAAAATTTATAGAGCTATATAACGCTACGATAATAGATAAGATAACAGACATCCAGCTCCAAACAGCAATAAAGGAATTGCAGAAGCTGCTATAAAAGCACCTCAGCCCGCATATTGGACTGGACTTAAAACTATTTGCTTTCTTATAAAAATTTTGATATTCTATAAGCAAGAGGTGAAAAATATGGCAGATGAGTTATTGCTTAAGGAAATATTAGGTGAAATAAAACATATGAGAACCGATATATCAGATTTAAAATCAGATGTATCAGGATTAAAGACAGATGTATCCAAGCTCAAGGATGATGTTGCAGACATAAAGACTAAGCAACAAGAAGATCATCAAATATTAAGAGCATTAGAACATAAAAGTTTGTCATATAAAACTGAAAACGAAGCATTTTATATGGATATAGAAAAAATAAAAGAACAACAAAAAGATATTTATGATTATATAGATGCAATAAAGGATATCCTAGGTAGACATGAAGTTGATATTACGATTCTAAAAAATCGTACTATGTAAAAACAATAATATAATTAAACTTTTTATCAATATCAAAAATCAATATGATTCACCGCTCATATTGATTTTTATAATTTATAAATGTAGAATAAGTAGTGTGAATCAAACTAAAATACATGTACCCTGCATCCTGCGATAAGACCCAAAAGGAATACTCTAGGCTTGCACTAACAAAGGAGAGTGAGTAATTTGAAATACATCTTTATAACCGGCGGCGTTGTTTCATCTCTAGGCAAAGGAATCACCGCAGCATCCCTCGGCAGACTTTTAACCAACAGAGGAATCAAAGTAATAATGCAAAAAATTGACCCCTATTTAAACATCGACCCCGGCACCATGTCCCCCTATCAGCACGGTGAAGTATTCGTCACCGATGATGGAGCAGAGACTGATTTGGACCTCGGTCATTACGAAAGATTTACAGATATCAATCTGTCTAAGAGCAGTAGCATAACTACAGGCAAGGTATATTGGTCAGTAATAAATAAAGAAAGAAATGGGGACTATGACGGAGATACCGTTCAAGTCATCCCCCATATAACCAACGAAATAAAATCCCGTATATATAAGGTTGGCAAAGAAGGAAACTCCGATGTAGTAATAGTGGAAATCGGAGGTACCGTAGGCGACATCGAAAGCTTGCCATTTCTGGAGGCCATAAGACAAATAAAATACGAAGCGGGACATGAAAACGTCCTGTTCATCCATGTAACCTTAGTTCCCTATCTGCATAAAGCCGGTGAACTAAAAACCAAGCCCACCCAGCATAGCGTAAAAGAGTTGAGAAGCATAGGTATACAACCGGATATAATAGTCTGCAGAACAGAAAAACCATTGACAAGAGAAATGAAGGAAAAAATAGGACTGTTTTGTAACGTTGACGGAGAATCCGTATTCCAAAATACCGATGCTGACTCCCTGTACCAAGTGCCTTTGTTGTTAAACAAAGAAGGACTGGATAGCATGGTAGTGAAAAAACTTTCAATGAGCGGCGGTGAGCCGGAGCTAAAGGAATGGACAGAAATAGTGAACAAAATACTCCATCCTCTTAACGAAACAAATATAGCAATAGTAGGAGAATACATAGAACTTCATGATGCCTATCTATCCGTAGCGGAAGCATTATGCCATGCCGGAATAGCAAATAATGCAAAGGTAAATATAAAATGGATTAACTCCAAGAATATAAATGAAGAAAATATAAAGGACGAAATGACTGATGTGGACGGCATAATGATACCCGGTGGCTATGATGGCAATGATATAAAAGGTAAAGTAATAGCCGCAGGATATGGCAGAGTAAACAAAATACCATTCCTGGGCATATGTATAGGAATGGAAGCGGCGCTTATAGATACTTTGCAAAGTTCAAAAACCCCTGCCCAATGTCAGCAAAGTGCTCTCAATTATAATAAACAACCCTTAGACAATGATTCTGAACACCCCCTACACTGTCATTCTGAGCGTAATGAAGAATCTTATATAAAAATAGGACTTCATCAATGCAGGCTTACACCAGATACAAAAGCCTGGAATGCATATAAAGAAAGTGCAATACAAGAGCGCCATAGGCATAAATTTATGTTTGGTAAAGAATGCAAAGAAAAAATGATAGATAACGGCTTCATTATAAGCGGTATTTCCATGGAAAGTGAGCAGCCTGAAATAATAGAATTGAAGGATCATCCATGGCATCTAAGCTGCCTGTTCCACCCGGAATTTAAATCCCGACCGAACAGACCCGCCCCCTTATTTAGGGAATTTATAAAAGCAGCTTTAAAAAAAGTATAATAGCGTTATCCAACTAATGATAAGAGATAGAAATATGACATCACATCTATATAAAGAAGAAATAGCAGCAAGAATAACTGATTGTTATATAGAAGAATTTAAAAATCTGCTAAAATCAATTATTGACTAAACTAGGCATCCCATGGGTGCTTTCTGCAAACCAGCATAGAGTTTTTTCTCATAATAGGGTATAATTAGTATAGATGGGAGGTTGGATGGCTTTGAAAAAATATTTGTTTACAGTTTTAATAGAAAAAGATGATGACGAAGGATTTGTAGCTACTGTACCGGAACTTAAAGGCTGTCATACACAAGGAGATACAATGGCAGAGCTCATGGCAAATGTTAAAGAAGCTATAGAACTATGCCTGGAGGTACAGGATAACAACTTTCTCATTTAAAGATATGATAAATTAATTAAAAAAGGAAAATATCCCTTCGTGGCGAATATGTTAAAATATTCATATTACGCAGCGGGGGATTTTTTAATGTCAAAAACAAACTTCAAAGATTTAAAAGTCTATAAAGAAGCAAAAACGCTTGCAGTAGAAATATATAAGCTTACAGATAAAGCAGGGTTTAAAAAAGATTATGGACTGAGGGATCAAATACAAAGATCAGCAGTAAGTATACCCAGCAATATAGCTGAGGGATGTGAAAGAGAAACAGATAAAGAATTTATAAGATATCTATACATAGCAAAAGGTTCCCTAGGCGAACTAATAACCCAGCTAGATATAGCAAAAGAAATCGGCTACATAGGCAATGACGACTTCGAAAGCCAAACAGAAAAATGCAACAAAATCGGTGGAATGCTCGGCGCCTTAATAAAATACCTGGCAAATTGTAAAAAAGATGTAAGTAAATAAAATATAAAAGGGAAATGAAGGGAATAGTGATTGCCCTTGACTTCGGAGGCAAGACCCTAGAAAGACTAGTGACCAGAGACAAGAGACTAGTGACATATTTAGCACTCCGTGCTAAATATTACATCTTCATTACACTTCTATTACGCTAATTGACCTTCTATCCATATGTTGCTATAATGTGAAAAGGAGTACAAAGTTACTCCATCTTTCCTCTATTACCAAGGATAATAAAGGAAAGATACTGACCCTCAAGGAATGACCCTAAAGACTAGTGACCAGAGACAAGAGACTAGCGACGGTAATAATCCCTCGAGGGCTTATTATAAAGGGAGAGGCAAAAAAATTTACCCTCTCAAGAAAAATTTTAGGAGGCGATTCAATGAAAAAAGTATTAGCACTTGTTTTAGCATTTGCAATGGTATTCTCAAGCATATCCTTTGTATTTGCTGAAGCAGAAGTTAGTGACGAAGCTGCAGCTCTAGCTACTATCGGTATGCTAGAAGGCGACGGCAGCGGCGTAACAGCTGAATACGAGACAAAAGAGTTGACAAGACTCACAGCAGCAATAATGATTCTTAAATTAAGAGGACTTTATGAAGAAGCATTAGAGTATGACGGAGTCAACAATTTCGCAGATGCAGAAGAAGTTAAATGGGAAGAAGGCAGAAACATTCTTGCCTATGTAAAAGACAATCCTATTGGCTTCGGCGGCAACGAAAAAGGCGAATTTATGCCTAATGACCTATTTGACGAGCAAATGCTTTACAAAGTATTACTTGAAAACTTAGGTTATACACAAACAACTGCAGAGGTTGTTGGAGACTTTGCTTGGGAAGATACTATAGAATTTGCAAAGAGTATCGGTTTAGAGCCGGCAGGAGCTGAAACACTTACAGTTGGCGAATTAGCTAAAGCTGTAGTTGCTGCTCTTAAAACAAACGTTAAAGACGGCAAACCGTGGATCGAAGTATTAGTAGAATCCGAGAAAGTTGACAGAGAAAAGGCTGTAGCAGCAGAACTTATAGCTGATACACCAGAGTTGGCAGCAGCTCTTAAAGAAGCAAAAGCACTAGGCAACACTGTTGTAGAAGTTAAATTCGAAGAAGAAGTTAATGAGGGCGCAGCAGATGCATCTCTTTACGAAATCGACGGATTAGAAGTAAAAGGCGCTGCATTCACAGGCGGCAAATTTGTAAGGCTCGAAACATCTGCACAAACGGCTGGAAAGGTTTATAAACTTACAGTTGGTGAAGTTACAGTTAAGTTCACTGGTGTAGCCAAAAAATCAGGTGGACCAGAGATTGATGAAGTTGTAAGTGAAGATGTTGAAGAAGTAGTAATAACATTTAAAACTAATGTTGATTTTGAAACTGGAACAGATGTTGATAATTATTATATTTCCGGTGTAGAAATAGTTAGTGCTGAAGTTGACGGAGATGAAGTAACTTTAACTACAGAAGGACTAAAAGATAGAACAAGATATACTCTTAAAGTTACTAATATGAAATCTATAGATGGCGGAATAAAGAAAACTCAATCACAATCTTTTACAACAAAGATTGATAAAGTTCCACCTAAGATTAAGGGAGATATCGAAGTTCAAACTAATGAAAGAATAGTACTTACTTTTACAGAGAAAGTTACCCAAGAATCTGCAGAAGATCTTGAAAATTATGTAATCAAAGCAACTAAGGGCGATGCAGAATTAGAAATACTTTCTATTGAATGGGATGAAGATGACGAGGACAATGTTAAAATCGTTACTGAAACCATGGAAAACAGAAAAGAGTATAAACTTACTGTTGAGAATGTTTCTGACAAAAGAAAAGTACCAAATGTAATGGAAAGACCTGCTTCCAAGAACTTTAAAGGTATTGCTGAAGACATCAAAGGACCAAAAGCAACAAATGCTGTTTTACTTTCTCCTACTTCAATAGTAGTTACATTTGAAGATGAGAGTGACATAGATGAAGACAGTGCATTAGATCCGTATAACTATACACTAGATGGTGTTGATGTACTTGATGTAACCTTACTTTCAAGTAAATGGCAAGCATGCAAGGTTCTTCTAACCACTGAAGAAATGGAAACAGCTAAGAGTTATAAGCTTACAGTTAATGGTGTAGTCGATGAATTCGGTAATGAAATGCAAGAAAAGAAATTTACAATAAAAGCTTTACTGAAAGAGTTTGCATCATCTATGCCTATTGATGCTTATGCGATAAGCAAAAACAAAGTTGTGATTGTATTTAATAAAGAATTAGATAAAGCAACAGCGGAAGATATTTCTAACTATAAACTCAACAAAGATATAGGTGCACCTTCAAAAGCAAGTTTGAAAGAAGTAAATAAAGAAAAGAGAGCAGTTGTATTAGAAGTAAGTGATTTAATTGAAGGTTTTGCAAGGGCAGACGAATACTACAGAGTTACTATAGATGGTGTTGAAGACTTAGTAGGAAATGTTTTATACTACAAAAATTTCGACATAGCAACCAATAGAGCTGGTGGAAAAGATTATGCAGGTGACGACATAAAAGCTTGGGACGATAAAGGACCTGTAGTTGAATATGTTGATATCCTAAATAAATATGTAGTGGCACTAACATTTGATGAAAAAGTAGATTATAAAAACACTGCATTAAAGCTATTGAAGACTAAAGAAGGCGAAAATGCTACAGAAATTACTTTAATAGGTAAAGACGCTACAGATAATGGAACGGTAGTTGAATTTTCAGATTACGCTGAAAATGATGGTACTGTGTTAGAATCAGCAGCAAGATATCAAGTTGTAGAAGTATCTGATGCAGTTTATGGTATTATGGACACGAATGGAAATGAGATTGACAATGTAAAATTAGATGCAGAAGAATTTGACTTCGAAGGTTCTGAATCTGACCCTGATGGAGTAATGTTAATAGATTACGAACAAAAGAACGGCAAAACATTCGTATTAACCTTTGAAAGAGATGTACTATTCGCAAATGGAGAAGATGAAGTAATTAATGCAAAAATTGATGGCGAAGGTGCAGTTATACCGTTTAATGCAGAAATAGACGGCGATGAAGTTACCCTAACAATATCAAGTGGCATAATAAAAGAAGAAGCTTATCAATTTGTATTCTCAACTGAGCTTGTTGATATGCACGGAATTCCTGTAGCAGATGATTATGAAAAAGATAATAAAGTTTATACTGAAATAATCGGAGAATACGAAGATGAGGACGAACCATATATTGAAGATGTTGTAGCGAAAAACAGATGGAAAGTAGTAGTTACTTTTGACGAAGATATTGCAGGTGCGAGCTATGATAGCGGTTACTTCAAATTAATGAATTATGATTTAGATGAAGAGATTAAATTTGATGGTTATAGTGTTAGTGATAACGAATTGACATTGGTATTAAAGAAGGCATTGGAATTTAGATATGAATATGAATTAACTCTACAAAAAAATAAGTCTATCTATGATATTGCAGGAATTAAATGGACTACTGAAGAAGAATCCTTCTATTTCCAAGGCACAAACTTAGCAGATTTAATTAAAGACTGATAAAAATTAATCACTCAGTTAAAAAGAGCCCTTCGGGGCTCTTCAGTTTGAAGACAAAGTATAAAATATTTAGAGAATCCTTAAAATCAAAAAGGATTCTCCTCTTTTTTGTAGAATATATACTATAAAGTATTGATATGGTGGTGTTTTAATGTTAACAAAGAATAAAGATGACATCAGGAGCCAAATAGAAATGTTGTGCATGGATCAGCTAGTTCCGAAGGATCATTTAGTAAGAAAGCTTGAATCAGTAATAGACTTTGATTTCATATATGATCTGGTATCCGATAAATACTGTATGGATAACGGGCGTCCAAGTATTGATCCTATAGTACTCTTTAAGATTGTATTTATTCAGTATATATTCGGCATTAGATCAATAAGACAGACTATCGCAGAGATAGAAACAAATATTGCTTACAGGTGGTTTATCAAATATGGATTCAACGAACAGATACCTCATTTCACAACTGTAGGGAAAAATTATGTCAGGAGGTTTAAAGATACAGACATATTTGAACAGATATTTGTAAAAATCTTGGAAAGGGCATCTGGTGCCGGATTCATTAAAGCAGACGCTGTGTTTATAGATGCAACTCATGTAAAAGCGAATGCAAATAAAAAGAAATTTGATAAAGTCTCACTAGAGAAAGAAGTCCGTAGCTATCAGGAACTTTTAGACCGTGAGATTAATGAAGATCGTGAGCTTCACAATAAGGCACCCTTGGATATGAGTAAAAAAAAAGTAGAAACCAAAGAAACTAAAATTAATAGAACGGACCCAGATAGTGGAGTATTGAGAAAAAGCGAAAAAGAGAATTGTTTTGCATACTCATTTCATACCGCTTGTGATAGGAACGGTTTTATACTTGGAATAACTGCTACAGCTGCAAATGTACATGATAGCATGATGTTTGATAGAGTTTTGGAACAGGTGAAAAAGAACATAGGGAAACCTGAATACGTTGCAGTAGATGCTGGATACAAAACACCATATATTTGTAAAATACTAATGGATCAAGGGATAAGACCGGTAATGCCCTATAAAAGACCAATGACAAAGAAAGGGTTTTTCAAAAAATATGATTATGTATATGACGAATATTACGACTGTTATATATGTCCTAACAACCAAAGGTTAAACTATCGAACAACAAATAGAGAAGGTTATAGGGAATATAAATCAGACCCACAGGTATGTATAAATTGCCCTTACCGGAGTCAATGCACAGATAGCAAAAATTGCACTAAACTCGTAACCCGGCATATCTGGTCACACTACTTAGAAGAGGCAGAACATTTAAGGCACACTGATATAAACAAAGAAATATATGCAAAACGAAAAGAAACTATTGAACGGGTATTTGCGGATATGAAAGAAAAGCATGGCATGCGTTGGACAACATTAAGAGGGTTAAAAAAAGTATCAGCGCAGGCGACGCTTGTAGCCGCATGCATGAATTTAAAAAAGATGGCAAATTGGATGTGGCGATCGGGGAAAACTGGACCCGATCCCAAAACCTTATTACAAAAACTATGTTATTTTAGAAAAATACACGGTTTCCACCATCAGTGGAAACCGTGTTTGTCTACAGACTGAAGAGCCCTTCGGGGCTCTTTTCTTTTGTGTGCCAGGCATGGCACTTAACTTGGCGATGAAAGTTCGCTATGGAGGTAC
>CAYPBK010000032.1:0-27982 GCA_964408955.1 uncultured Clostridiaceae bacterium | reverse complement strand
AACGAAGAACTTTTGATTTCGCCCGGAATGAGTTTAGAAGCATAGGTTTTGTAACTCTGCTTCTAGATAATATCGTGCATAACTGTTCCTAGTCTCCGTTCTCTGAAATGGCATAACTCTTGCATATTAATAATGAGATAGAGGTAAATATAAACGAATAATACAATTAAAGAGGAGGATATACATGTTAAAAGGATGTAAATATGGCACTCACAGAGTAATAGAGCCTAAAGGGGTTCTGCCTCAACCGGCTAAAAAAATCGATAACAATATGGATTTGCTTTATGATAACGAAATACTTATTGACGTTCAAACATTAAATGTAGATTCGGCTAGCTTCACCCAGATAAAGAATCAGGCAGAAGGGGATGAAAAGAAAATTGCCGAAATAATGAAAGGCATCGTAGAAGAAAAAGGAAAACACCAAAACCCCGTAACAGGTTCAGGGGGTATGCTTATAGGAAAGGTCGAGAAGATTGGACCCGCTTTAGAAGGCAAAATAGATTTAAAAGTCGGAGACAAAATTGCCACGTTGGTTTCCCTCTCCTTGACCCCCCTTCGTATAGATGAAATCCTTGAAATCAGAAAAGATATAGATCAGGTTGATATTAAAGGAAAAGCAATATTATTTGAAAGCGGAATCTATGCAAAAATACCTGAGGATATGCCAGAGAATCTTGTTCTCTCGGCTTTAGATGTTGCCGGAGCCCCGGCTCAGGTTGCAAGACTTGTAAAGCCCGGTGATACTGTTGTTATAATAGGTGCCGGTGGCAAATCAGGGATGCTTTGCTGCTATGAAGCAAAAAGAAGAGCCGGAGTGACCGGTAAGGTCATAGGTATAACCCACAGCGAGAAAAGCACCGAAAGACTAAAAGGGCTTAGATTCGCAGATATCGTATTTTCCGCAAATGCCCAAAGACCTGTAGAAACAATGAATAAGATTGCAGAATATACAAATGGTGAAATGGCGGATATAACCATCAACAATGTCAACGTGCCGGATACTGAAATGACAAGCATATTATGCACTAAAAATACAGGAACAGTTTATTTCTTCAGTATGGCTACAAGCTTTACAAAAGCAGCCCTCGGCGCAGAAGGTGTAGGCAGTGACGTAAATATGATAATAGGTAACGGGTATACGAAAGGTCATGCGGAAATAACCCTACAGCTTTTCAGAGAATCGGAGGTTTTAAGAAAGATATTCACGGAATTGTACGCATAAGAACCTTTGCTAAAACTTAGGATGACAATAAAGTGATGTAATTAAAAATTTTAAGGAGGTAGTATCATGAGACATTATACTGATATCGAAATGTGGAAGGATGTCACACCCGAGCAATGGAAGGACTGGAAATGGCAAGTGACAAACAGAATCACAACAGTAGAACAGCTTAAAAAAGTAATAAATATAACTACCGAGGAAGAGGAGGGTATCCATGAATGTCTAAAAACCCTCAGGATGGCGATTACGCCATATTACGCATCATTGATGGACCCTGATGATGTCAATTGCCCCGTAAGAAAGCAAGCGGTACCGACAAATTTTGAGCTTCACAGAGCGGCGGCAGACCAGCTTGACCCTTTAAGTGAGGATGAGGATTCGCCGACACCGGGCTTAACACATCGGTATCCCGACAGAGTGCTTTTCCTGATTACAGACCAATGCTCTATGTATTGCAGACACTGCACGAGAAGAAGGTTTGCGGGGCAAAAGGATCAGGCAGTACCCATGGAGAAAATTGAAAAAGGTATAGAATATATCAGGAATACACCGGGAGTGAGAGATGTACTTCTGTCCGGCGGAGACTGTCTGCTGGTAAAGGACGATGTCCTTGAATACATTATAAAAAAGCTTAGAGAAATACCCCATGTTGAAATAGTTAGACTTGGCTCCAGAACACCTGTTGTAATGCCTCAGAGAATCACTCCGGAGCTGGTCAATATGCTTAAAAAATATCATCCTATTTGGCTCAATATGCATTTCAACCATCCCAAAGAAATCACACCGGAAACCGCCGAAGCTTGTGCAAGGCTTGCGGATGCGGGAATTCCCCTTGGAAACCAATCCGTTCTTTTAAGAGGCGTAAATGATTGCGTTCATATAATGAGAGATCTGGTACACGATTTGGTAAAAATCAGAGTGCGCCCGTACTATATCTATCAATGCGACTTATCCTTCGGAATCGAACATTTCAGAACCACGGTATCAAAAGGAATTGAAATCATGGAAGGCTTGAGAGGCCATACGTCGGGATTCTGTGTACCTACCTTTGTTGTAGATGCTCCCGGGGGCGGAGGCAAAACTCCTGTGGCACCTCAATACGTAATATCCCAGAACAAGCAAAAAGTTATTCTAAGGAATTTTGAAGGTGTAATCACAACCTACGTTGAGCCTGAATATATTGAAGAACCATGTAACTGCCCTGTATGCAAAAAGGAAAGAAAGGACAAATTAAGCGGCGTTGCCGGACTGTTGGAAGGCAATGCAATGAATTTGGAACCGACGGAAATGCTTAGAAAAGACAGAGCAAAACTAAGGGGTATATAGAAGAATACTCAAAAGGAGTTTTTCAATGAGGTTAATCGACTTAATATATCCTTCAAATAAAATAGTATCTATAGTAGGTACATTTAAAAATGCGGGGAAAACCGTTACTTTAAATGAAATCCTTTCTCAGGCAGGGGAAAAGGCTATTCCCCTTGCCCTTATTTCAACGGGTAGGGACGGGGAAAAAAGAGATGTCCTTACCGAATCGGAAAAGCCGCCCGTATTTGTAAATGAAGGTACAATAATAGCCACTGTGGAAAACGCTATTAAATCAGAATATGCGGGAATTGAGATTTTATATGTTACAGAATACCACACTCCCATGGGCAGAGTCGTCATTGGTCGTGTCATGGAAAAGGGCTATGTAGAAATATCCGGTCCTTATTCCTCACGCACCATTAGAAGCATGTGTGAGACGATGCTGTCCTTTGGGGCAAAGCTTGTTTTAATTGATGGTTCATTGGATAGGAGGGCATCAGCTGCGCCCTATGTATCTGACGGAACTATATTGGCGGCGGGAGCTTCCATGGCGAGGTCCCAGGAGCTTGTCATAGCAAAAACCTTGCATATAATAAATAACTATTCCATACCAAAAATTGAGGAAACGGAAATTGGCGACATTGCGGAATGTATTATGGAGCAAGGCATAACAGGTATCATAGATGAAAATTCAACTGTAGAGTACATTGATACAGGGACTTCTCTGCAAAGCGGCTCTGCCATATCCCGGTATATAACAGAAGGAACCAAATATGTTGTATTATCCGGCTCAGCGACAATGTGTACTCTTATGGATATAATGCAAAATGCCAAAAAGCCTTTGAAAATTATAATAAAGGACGGTACGAGGGTATTCATAGCCGATAGAGATATGCATTTGCTAAAAAGAATGGGAATGGAGCTTAGGGTTCTTAACAGCATAAATATTATTGCTGTAACCGTTAACCCGTACTCCCCGGAAGGTTACCATTTTGATGCAAAGACCTTTTTAGAAAGCATGAGAAGGGCAATACCTCATATTCCTGTATTTGATGTAATGCAGGGAGGTGTTTGATTATGATTATAAATGAAAGAACTAAACAGCTTTTAGATTTGGAAAAAATATTGGCAGAGTTAAATCCCATAACGCCTTACGGAACAAAACTAAAAAGCCTTATGGAGCCCTATAAAAAGGCAGAGAAGGAAAAGCTTCAAAAGGAATTGGACAGAATAGAAAAACTTATAGAGTTAATAGAAACTCAAAGAGTTTTGTTTGTAGATATGAGGACCCATATGAGAGGTATCAAGGATTTGAGGAACTCCATTGTGCGCTGTATGGAAGGCGGTGTTTTGAATCAAGTAGAATTCTTTGAAATAAAAAACTTTGCGGTAACGATGAAATCTATAGCTAAAAGTCAGAGAGAGCTTCATTGGGATATACCGGAGAAATATAAAATAAAGCAACTGGACAAAGTGGAAAAGCTGTTGGACCCGGGGAATACACAGCTTAAAACTTTTTATTTATATGATAATTATTCTGAAGCCTTAAAGGCAATTCGACGGGAAAAAGCAATAGTGGAAAAAAGCCTTGAGATTTTGAAAATAAAAAAAAGAAAGGAAATAGAGGAAGAGGCAGGTGTAGAGCTTAGAACTACAGGAGAGCTTACAATAAGCAGAAAGGAAACACCTCTTATTAAAAAGCTCATGGACTATCCCAAACTCCAGGCTACTTCAGAAACCTATATAAACATCACCTTTAAAATAAGACCTGATGAAGAGATGGCGGATTTAATAAAGAAGATTGAGGAAATAAAGCATAAGGAAGTACTGGAGGAAATGCGGGTTCTGGAAGAACTGTCAGAAAAGCTGGCATCAATGGGTAAAGATATATTAGATAACATGGACTCGCTGGGGTATTTCGATTTGCTTATATCAAAGGCCTATTATGCAAATGCCATAAAGGGCACTAAGCCTAAAATCTCAGACAGCATGAAATGCGATATAAAAAACGGCAGGCACACAGTAGTGGAAAGCAGTCTGTGGAAGAAAGGCAAAGTATTTACACCTGTCAGCTTGAGCTTGAATGAGGGTGTTGCGGTAATAACCGGTGCTAACATGGGAGGCAAAACAGTTTCCTTAAAAATGGTGGGACTTTTAATGATTATGCTGCATTATGGTCTTTTTGTTCCCGCTGAGTATATGGAAGCATCTTTGCTGGATTTTGTTTTTATATCCGCCGGAGATGAGCAATCTTTGGATTCGGGACTGTCAACCTTTGGCTCTGAGATGCAAACCATGAAAGAAGTTCTATACATGACTGATATGGAAGGTATGATTTTAATAGATGAGCTTGCCAGAGGAACAAATCCCAGAGAGGGCTTTGCCATATCTACGGGAATCATCAGCTATTTAGCAAAAAAACCTTGTATAACATTGATAACCACCCATTTTGACGGCCTTGTTAAAAAGGGAATAAAGCATCTTCAAGTAAAAGGCTTGAGAAATGTTGACTATGATAAGGTAGGAAAACCGGAAATAATATCTGATTATATGGATTATTCATTAATAGAAATAACGGGAAATAGCACTGTACCAAAGGATGCTATAAATATTTCCAAGCTTATAGGAATCCCTGAGGAAATATTGGCAGAAGCGGAAGGGATTATGAATAATGAGTGATGACTGTTTGGTTGATAAAAATTGAAGGAGGTATAAAATGAAATCCAAGCTGAATTTAGATCAGTCTTTGATAGACAGGGCAAGAGCCTCAGCCAAGAACATAGCGGACAATGTACAAAAATTCATTGACGAACACACCACTGTTGCAGTGGAAAGAAGCATCCTAAGATTGTTTGGTATAGATGGTACTGACGAGATAGGTACACCTCTGTCTAATATAATAATTGATAATATAAAAAATGCCGGAGGCTTATCCACCGGGGCTGTATACTTTATGGCAAATGCCGTCCTTAATACCAAGCTGAGTCCCCAGGAGATTGCGGAAAAGGTTTCATCCGGCGAGATGGACATAACGAAAATTCCTTCTAAGCCGGAAGAGGAGATAAGAGCTAAAGGCGTAGAAATGGCAAAGGCTGCGATAGAGAAAATAAAAGCCAATAGAGCAAAGAGGGATGAATACCTTAAGACCCTGGGAGAAGGGGAAAGACCATATGTCTATGTTATTGTCGCAACAGGCAATATTTATGAAGACATTATTCAGGCCCAGTCTGCAGCCAGACAGGGTGCGGATATTATAGCGGTAATAAGAACGACGGGTCAGAGCCTTTTGGATTATGTGCCTTATGGACCAACAACGGAAGGCTTTGGAGGCACCTATGCAACCCAGGAAAATTTCAAGCTAATGAGAAAAGCATTGGATGAAGCGGGTCAGGAAGAGGGAAGATATATAAGGCTTTGCAATTACTGCTCCGGTCTCTGTATGCCTGAAATAGCGGCTATGGGTGCTTTGGAAAGATTGGACGTAATGCTGAATGACGCTTTATACGGAATACTTTTCAGGGATATAAATATGCAAAGGACCTTTGTTGACCAGTTTTTTTCCAGGACTATAAACGGTTTTGCCGGAGTAATAATAAACACGGGTGAAGACAATTATCTTACTACAGCGGATGCCGTAGAAGAAGCTCATACAGTTTTAGCATCCCAATTCATGAACGAGCAATTTGCTTTAAAAGCCGGTATACCCGAGGAGCAAATGGGGCTGGGACATGCTTTTGAAATGGACCCTAATATTAAAAACGGATTTTTATTGGAGCTGGCACAGGCACAAATGGCAAGGGAAATATTCCCCAAAGCACCTTTAAAATATATGCCTCCTACGAAATTTATGACAGGCAATATATTTAAAGGGCATTTGCAGGACGCGTTGTTTAATGCCGTATCCGTATGGACCAACCAGGGAATACAACTGCTGGGTATGATGACGGAAGCAATTCATACCCCCTTTATGTCCGACAGGGCTTTGGCTATAGAAAATGCAAAATATATATTCAACAATATGAGAGATATTGGGGATGAAATAGAGTTTAAGGAAAAAGGTATAATTCAGAGCCGCGCCGCGGAAGTGCTGCAAAAAGCCGCTGATATGCTTTTGGAGATTGAGGAGGAAGGACTTTTTGCTATCATAGAGCAAGGCAAATTCGGCGGGGTAAAAAGAAGCAAAACCGGAGGAAAGGGACTGGACGGTGTAGTAAAAAAAGACGAAAAATATCAAAACCCTTTTATTCCGTTAATGCATAATGACGGTGGGGGGGAGGGAATAGCATGGATACAAATCTAAGCTTCAAAGATAAAGACGGCAATATAGTTGCTTTTGACCCGGCAAGAGTAAGACCCTACGGAGATACAATGAACGACGGTAAGGTTCAGCTTAGCTTTACTTTACCTGTAGAAGCAGATGAAAAAGCGAAGGAAGCCGCAAAGCTCTACGCGATGAAAATGGGCATAGATGAGCCAAGTGTCGTACACATGGGGAATATGGGCAAAGGCTTTTCATTCTTCGTCATATTCGGAAGCTGCAGCCATAGCCTTGATATAACAAATATTAAAGTGACTAAGGTGGAGTCCACAACCATGTCAATGGAAGAAACGGATAAATATATTAAAGAAAATATCGGCAGAAAAGTAGTGGTAATAGGGGCAAGCACAGGAACGGACGCCCATACCGTTGGGATTGATGCCATTATGAATATGAAAGGTTACGCCGGGCATTACGGTCTCGAAAGATACGAAATGATAGATGCTTATAATCTTGGCAGCCAGGTAACTAACGAAGAATTTATAAAAAAAGCAGTAGAGTTAAATGCAGATGCTCTTTTAGTTTCTCAAACAGTTACGCAGAAAAATGTCCATGTTCAAAACATGACAAATCTGATAGAGCTGATGGAAGCGGAGGGTCTTAGAGACAGGTTTATAGTATGTTGCGGCGGACCCAGAGTGTCTCATGAGCTTGCAAAGGAATTAGGTTATGATGCAGGCTTTGGCGCAGGAACCTATGCTGACGATGCCGCCTCCTTTATAGTTGAGGAAATGGTAAGAAGAAGGTAATTGTATCAAATATAATAAGTTATGTTGGATGTTAGATGTGTAGGGAACGGATTATTAGTATTTGATAAAGATTGCATTGTGAAGAGGCTTAAAGTCTGTTAGTGCAATGGAGGATAAGTTGCGTCAACTGTTTGAGCGAAGCGAGTTTTGGCGCAACCCGGAATAAGCTTACAGACTATTAGCCATGTAACTCCTGCAATCGTATCAAATACTAATAAGCAATATTGAAGCTAAAGTTATGCAAAGTATAACATAATAATTTTTCGCAAAAGCTGGGGAGTATAAAAAATGTGGTTTTTATTCCTTTAAACTGGTATAATACTATATATAAAAAAATTTAGTATTAACTTACGATTAGGGCTAACGAAAGGAAGGATATTCACATGAAGGATTATAAGCTTATAGCTGAACCCCGTGAAGAAAAAGGATATAAGGTAAGAAGAGGGGATTATATTCCCGCAATTTTATACGGGAAGCATATAGAATCAACATCCGTGCAATTCAGCAAAAATGAGCTGAATACCATTACCCGTAAGCTTGGAGACAGAGCAAGAATTAAAATAGGCTTTGGCGATAACGAAAGCTTAGGGATTTTTAAGGAAGTATCCAGAGATATCATTACAAGGGAGATACTTCATCTGGACATCCAGCTGGTTGACTTAAAGGACGAAATGACAATAACTGTACCCATTGTTCTCCACGGCACCGACGCTTTAACTTTCAAAAAGCTTGTCATGCAGCAAAGTTTGTCGGAAGTTCAGCTTACAGGTCGTGTTGACTTGATTCCCAATACACTGGAGATAGATGTAAGCGAAATGGAGGATGGAGATACAAAGGTTCTTGGAGATGTTGAAATTCCCGAAGGAGTAAAATATCTCGAAGATGCGGAGACTTTGATTGTATCTGCCAGAGTCCCGAAGATGACAGGAGCGGAAGAGGCAGAGGAAGTTGAAGAAGCAGGAGAAGCCGCCGAAGCCGGTGAAGCAGCTCCCACAGAGAATGCAGAAACTGAAGAATAATAGTATGCTCATAAATTGGTAACGATGAAGACGGTTCTTGCGCTTAGATAAAGCTGCAAGGACCGTCAGATTGTTTTGTGGATATCTAGCTCAGCTAAAGCCACAGTCAAGTTTTTTACAAATATGCAAAACCCTTAAATCTTGTTATGATACGATAGGAGATACTGATGCAAAAAGATGATAAATATATTATGATGACGGAGACCCCTATAAACAAACTGATACCTAAGCTTGCCATACCGACAATAGTAAGTATGCTGGTAACATCTCTATATAATATGGCGGACACTTTTTTTGTCAGCCAAATCGGAACATCTGCGGCTGGAGCTGTAGGTGTAGACTTTTCACTTATGGCTATGATACAAGCTATTGGCTTTACCATTGGTATGGGTAGCGGAAATTTTATTTCCAGAAGCTTGGGGCGAAAGGATAAAAAAAGCGCCGAGAGAATAGCTGCTACGGGCTTTTACACCTCCATATTTTTAGGCTCTATTTTTGCCGTCATTGGTTTAATATATATAGATAAATTGGTTATATTACTTGGAGCAACGGAGACCATAGCGCCCTATGCAAAGGATTACGGGAAATATATATTGATCGGAGCACCCTATATGTGCGGCTCCTTTGTACTTAATGTCGTACTTCGTTCTCAAGGAAATGCAACAAGAGCAGCTCTTGGAATAGCTGTCGGAGGTATTTTAAATATAGTATTAGATCCCATATTGATATTCGGGCTTAATATGGGTATAGCAGGTGCTGCAATAGCAACTATTATAAGCCAGCTTATCAGCTTTATTATTTTGTATATACAGACGAATTATATAGAAGGAAGCATAAAGATTAAGATTTCAAATATAGATTTATCATTGGAAACCTATATGGAAATATTGAGAACAGGCTTGCCGACTTTTTACAGACAGGGCTTAGCAAGTGCTGCTACGGTTTTTCTTAATGTCGCCGCTTCTCCTTACGGCGACCCTGCTGTTGCAGCGGTTTCTATTGTTACAAGAATTGTGATGTTCATTTACTCAGCACTTATCGGATTTGGGCAAGGCTATATGCCTGTATCGGGATTTAACTACGGAGCTAAGAAATATGACAGAGTGGAAGAATCCTATTGGTTCGGTGTCAAGGTTGCCGTCGTGGCGTTATCCGGTCTGGCAATATTTTTCTTTGCTTTAGCACCGAGGGTTATAGCTTTATTCAGGGACGATATAGAGGTGATAAATATTGCATCACGGACAATGCGCTATCAATGTGTCATATTGCCGCTCCATGCTTTTTCTGTGATGACAAATATGATGTTCCAATCCTTGGGTTTGGGGGTTAAAGCAACTGTAGCCTCAAGTGCCAGACAGGGTATATTCTTCATTCCTTTAATACTTATCATGCCGAGACTGTTTGGTCTTGCCGGTGTTGAGGTCACCCAAGCCATCGCAGATGTATTAACATTTATTCTAAACATCGCACTGCTTTCAGGGGTTTTGAAAGGCTTGAAGGCGAAAATGGAGGAGGATGCTGAGGTTATTACTTAAAGAAGGCAAGACCTAAACTATGCCTTCTTTAACTTTCTTATGATGTTTCATTATTATCTTAGCTTTTTGATTAATTTCAAGCCTTAGGATTTAACATTTGAACTAATAACGTTGAAATATCTATATTATAATCTTATTAAGCAAACCTCTTAAATGGTAATTCAGTATTTATAGTTGCAGCTAGCTCTTCTGAATTTTTCTAAATTAAGTAATAATAACATGTTGTTATATTAGAGTATAATATATCTCTGAGGCAGGCAGCTTTTATGTCTCATCTTTTAATTGCAATATTAGGTTCAACCTATTATATAAGTGGATATAGGATAGCCGCTGTGCATTACCGGAGTCGCGAGCAATAATACTATCAAGTATCTGCTTATGTTCAATAAGGTCCTTTGCAAAGGACTCGCTTGAGAGCTTAGATTTTAATACTGAATATTCAGAATATGATAGTTGCTGATAAATGGATTCCAGGTATTTTACTAGGATATCGCAGTGAGAAGCATAAGCTATTGTCATGTGGAAGGAGTTTGAATATAAATCTGTTAAAGAATTACTGTCATAATCGTAAGTTCTGTCAACATTTCGAAATAATAATTCAATATCTTCTTCGGTACGTCTTTCAGCAGCAAGGGCAGATAGACCAGATTCAATTACCATACGAACTTCAAGTAAAGATATGACTGACTGGTTTTTTGATAGTGCTTTGGTAAAAGTAATATTAGAGATTCGCTGTTTAGCATATTCTGAAACATATGTCCCACTGCCGTGTCTAGATTCAATAACTCCAAAAACTTCAAGTGTTTTTAGCGCTTCTCGTAACATGTTCCGGCTTACACCATAAATTACTGCCAATTCTGTTTCGGGTGTCAGTTTTTCACCTACAATAATCTCGTCTGAAAGAATAGATTCTATCAACCTATTTAAAATGAGAGTATATAAGTTTTGCTTTTCAATTTGTCCCATTTGTTTTCCTCCTTGATTTTAAAAAATGTCGAACTTCCAAAATAGCGAAATTCAGTTCATGCATATTTATTATAAACTAAGGTAGAATGATAGTACAACAAAATAAGATGTGTTTTCTCTTTAAAAACTTTTATATAATTAGTTTTTTTATTTGTATGCGATGATCTATAAATAAGAAAGCTAGTTGTATATTACCCAGTGAATGGAAAGGTAAATAAAACCATGGGAAAAATGTAGAGGAATAGGGGATTACAGCACAGAATTTAAATCTTATGCCTCTTAAAAAAGTATTTAAAATTGTGATAGAGAGTTAATTTAAATGATTAATTATGTGCAAAGAAGAATCAAAATAATATATTTAATTTGGTGAAGTATGTTATGTTAACTATAATTCACAAGAATTTAATGAGATAAATCTAATGTATTGACAAAGTTGTTTAGTTGTAGTACCATTATACATATATTTTTATATACGTTATATATAACTTAGTATAATTTAAGTTAAATTTAAGTTAAATTGCAGAAAAGAGGGGTTTTTATGAAAATCACTGAGATCAAAGTAGATAGACTATCCGTGCCGCTAAAGCATCCATATGGGTTATCGAATGAATATGGCGAGGTGAAAACTGCTACCCCCATCATTATTTCCATTTGTACTGATAGTGGGATTGTTGGATTTGGCGAATGCGACCCATGGGAGTTATTTACAGGATGCAGCTCAGAGTCTACATATGTCGTGCTGGTAAAGCACATTGCTCCTGCTTTAATCGGTGCAGATCCGTGTAATCCAAATGAGATACACCGTTTAATGGATTCTATTATACGTAATCAACATATAGCAAAATCAGCTATTGATATGGCAATTTACGACATTTGGGGCAAATCAACTAATCAGCCTGTGCACCAGATTCTCGGGGGAAAACGTCGTAATGAAATGAAAGTTATGTGGTCCATAGGCGGAAGTTCTCCGGAAGAAAGTTCTAAGGAAGTTCTTGAAGCAAAAGATAATGGTTACTTTGGATGCATGATTAAGGTTGGAACGGATTATAAATTAGATGCGCAGCGAACCGTTGCGGTTCGTGAGGCAGTAGGTTCGGATTTCCCATTGATTGCAGATGCAAATCAGGGATGGGATGTTGATACTGCCATCCGTTATTCCAAAGCAGTTAAAAATTGCAATCTACTTTTTTTTGAACAACCGGTGCAGAGCTGGGATGTAAATGGCATGGCGAAGATCAAGCGTGCTATTGACATACCGATTTCAGCTGATGAAAGTGTATCAACTATTTATGATGCTATAAGGCTAATAGAGGCACAGGCGGCTGATATCTTTAGTATTAAAGTTACAAAAAATGGTGGTATTATGCCTGCAAAAGCTATTTGTCAATATGCTGAGGCTAACGGTATTCAATTGTTTTTTAACTCAATGATTGAAGAAGGAATTACACAGGCTGCGAGCCTTGCTGTAAGCGCAACTTGTTCTAATATTGTGACTATGATTGGTCACGCATTTTTTTCACCGCGACGATTGGATGGCGATATTTGTACCTACCATAAACAGATAAAGCGCGGGGTCGTCGAAGTATCTGATTCTCCCGGTCTTGGTATAGAACTCGAAGAGGATGCTATTAAAAAGTATTTAGTTGAGAGTACCATTGTTGTTAAATGATTCATATCATTCAAGTAATACGAGGAGGGAAAAGTAAAAATGGAAGTAAAGACCTGGGCAATAATTGGTGGTGGAAACGGTGGACAGGCTATGGCTGGACATTTAAGTCTTCTGAACCAAAAAGTAAGATTGTACGATGTCATGCAAAGCACTGTTGATGCTATAAATGAAAAAGGTGGAATTACTCTTTCACATGCTATAACTGGATTTGGAGTGCTTGAGTTTGCTACTGCAGATTTAGCTAAAGCAATGGAGGGGGCAGATAACATAGTTGTTGTATTGCCATCAATTTATCATGATAGCATAGCGAAAAAAATGATTCCGAATTTGCAGGATGGGCAAGTAGTTCTTTTGCATCCTGAAGCATCTTGTGGCGCAATTGCTTTCCGTAATAATATGAATAAAGTAGGGTCTAAGAAGGATATAATTCTCGGTGCAGCTTGCACGCTATTATATTCCACTCGCGCCATCTCTCCGGGCGAGGTATATATTTATGCCATAAAAAACGAAGTATCTATTTCTTCGCTTCCCGCTTGTGATAATACGAAACTTGAAAATGCAATTTGCAAAGTGATGCCTTGGTTTCATATTGTCGACAACGTTGTTGTGACGAGCCTTATGAACACAAATGCCATGATGCATCCGGCTCCAATGCTATTGAATACCTCACGTATTGAAGCAGAGCCCCCGCAGGACTATCAATATTATCTGGAGGGTATTACACCAAGTGTTGGGAGATTTGTAGAGGAGATGGATAAAGAGCGTATTACTATTGCAAAAGAGTTTGGCTATAATATGCGCACTATTCGTGATGATTATGTCAGTATGTATTCCTGCGGTGACAGTGATACTCCCCTTTATCAACTTGTTAGGAATAATCCCGGTTATGTTGGTATTAAATGTGCACAAACGTTACGTACACGCTATTTACTAGAGGATTTGCCATATTCACTTGTTCCGATACAAGCATTGGGTAAAATTGCAGGAATTAAAATACCCTGTATTGATAGTATAATAACCATTGGCAAGGCTATTCTTGCGGACGAATTGGACACAGGTCGTACTGCCAGTGCTCTTGGTATAGAAGGCATGAAAAAAGAAGATTTGATAAAGTTCATTTTACAGAAATAATGTTAAGTAGATTAATATAGGGTTGCTTTACTTGTGTAAATTACATATTGGAGGTTGTAAACCTATGATTAAATATGTCATGAAGAGGGTTCTTATTTTAATACCAATTGTTTTAGGTGTTGCTTTTATTATTTTTTCAATAATGGAGTTGACACCGGGTGATCCTGCACGCTTGATACTTGGACCCGATGCTACGGCAGAGGCAGTAGAAGAGCTGCGTGAAGAATTAGGTCTAAATGCACCATTCTTTGTAAGGTTTTTCAACTATATTTATAAGGCAGTCACTAAATTAAATTTCGGGACATCTTATCGCACTCAGAAACCGGTTTTTAACGATGTTTTACCCCGACTTCCGGTTAGTATAAAAGTTGCTTTTAATGGCATTGGGTTTGCAGTACTTTTAGGAATACCATTAGGTGTTTATTCCGCAGTACATCAATATTCTACACGTGATAATTTACTCCGTGTCAGCTCAATGTTTTTTGTTGCAGTTCCTCCTTTTTGGTTTGCTATGATGTTAATATTGGTATTTGGACTTTACTTAGGCTTATTACCTACAAGTGGTGTAGCGTCATGGAAAGGTTATATTTTACCAATGCTAACGTTAGGCATGCAATATGCGGGTCGTATATTACGAATAACGCGATCAACCATGTTAGAGTGTATACGGCAAGATTATATTACCACAGCTAAAGCGAAGGGCATTCCTCAAAGAAAGATTATATATAGCCATGCATTAAAGAATGCTTTGCTGCCTGTTATTACAACTGTAGCTACTTCATTTGGCGGGTTATTAGGCGGAGCCATAATTACAGAAAGTGTTTTTTCGTTGCCAGGATTAGGCAGCCTGATAGTGTTGAGCATTAAACTAAAAGATACGCCAAGTGTTATGGCTAGCATTATATTATTGGCAATTCTATTCTCGCTGATTATGCTTTTAGTTGACCTTATATATGCGTTCAGCGATCCTCGAATTAAAGCGAAATATATGCGCGCTTAGTGTTAAATTAATGAGGAGGATAAAAATGAGAACGAATACAAAAACCATAAATTTGTATAAAAAGGAACGCCAAGAAAACCGCAAAAAGGCACGTCTGGATTTTTGGCGAAGATTTAAGAAGAATAAAAGCGCAGTATTTGGGCTAATTGTTCTTTCCATACTTATTCTTGGAGCTATTTTTGCAAATGTGATAAGTCCAAGTCAACTTGTGACTAAGCAGAATCCAACTAATAGACTGCAGCCTCCCTCTGCAGAACATTGGTTTGGTACGGATACATACGGGAGGGACGTGTTTACCAGAATAGTTTATGGCTCGCGTATATCTCTCTCTATAGGTTTTGGATCGTCACTATTCTGCCTAATCTTTGGAGGCTTTCTTGGTGCTGCAACAGCATACTTTGGAGGAAGATTCGATGATATTGTCATGCGTGTCATGGATATGATTATGGCAATACCGGCTACTTTACTGGCTCTTTCAATTGTTGCTGCAATGGGTGCAAGCATGATAAATCTAGGTCTGGCGGTGTCTATCTCATATACGCCTCGTTTTATAAGGCTAGTTCGCGCTTGCGTGTTGCCGATTGTAGGCATGGATTATGTGGAGGCGGCCAGGGCATACGGATCAAAGAATTTCAGAATTATATTTAAAGAAATTATACCTAACGCAATTGGACCAATAATAGTAGAAACAACACAAAGCCTGTCCGGCATGATTTTGGAGGCCTCAGGGCTAAGTTATATCGGTATGGGCGTACAGGCGCCACAACCTGAATGGGGAGCTATGCTATCGGAAGCGCGTGAGGTGATGCGCACGCATCCATATCTAATTATCATACCGGGTATTTTTCTTATCCTTGCAGCCCTTTCTACAAATTTGCTTGGTGATGGTTTGCGCGATACAATCGATCCAAGATTGAAGAGCTGATAGTTGGCGCGTTTAAAGGAGGAGGGTCAGAATGGAGATTGATAGAAAGGACAAAGGTTGCTCAATGAATAATGATAATTCTTTGCTAAAAATTGATAATCTTAGGATAACATATGAAACAGACCTCGAAACGGTAAAAGCAGTGAATGGTCTAAGCATTCAACTTAAAAGCGGTGAAACATTAGGGCTGGTTGGAGAAACAGGTGCAGGTAAAACTACTACTGCCCTCTCAATTTTGCGTTTATTGCCTGACCGAATCGGCAGGATTAAAAGCGGAAGCATATTATTTAATGGAAAAAACCTGCTTGATTTATCAGAACATGAAATGCGCGAGGAGATTCGTGGGAAAAGTATCTCAATGATATTTCAGGATCCCATGACCTCGCTTAATCCAATAATGAATGTAGGTGAGCAAATTGAGGAAGTATTACGATATCACAATACCGATAATAAGACCGCTGCAGAGATTAGGGAGCATGTTAATAAGACATTAGAATTAGTCGGTATTCCTGCAAGGAGAAGAACTGAATTTCCCCACCAGTTTTCTGGTGGAATGAAGCAGCGAATTGTAATAGCAATGGCACTAGCATGTCAACCTCAATTATTGATAGCAGATGAGCCAACAACAGCACTTGATGTTACAATACAGGCACAAGTTTTGGCAATGATGCATGAACTCCAAGTAAAACTGAATACAGCAATGATCCTTATCACTCATGATCTCGGTGTTGTTGCCCAGGTATGCGATAATGTTGCAGTCGTTTATGCTGGCGAGATAGTTGAAAACGGTACGGTAGAGGATATTTTTGATTCAAATAGACATCACCCATACACAACAGGATTGTTTGGTTCCATTCCAAATCTTGAAAAGGAAACGGAACGGCTTTCACCAATAAATGGTCTTATGCCAGATCCCACTGATCTTCCTTTAGGGTGCTATTTTGCACCTAGGTGTCCTAACTGCATGGATATATGTAAAGTGCAACATCCTGAGCATCATATCCTTGGCAAACACAGTATTGCTTGTCATCTATTCAATAATAATTGATTAGTAGAGGAGAAAAATCTATGGAGCTAAATAACACAGGACCATTGCTTGAGGTCCATAATCTAAAAAAATATTTCTCAGTCGGTAAAAATTCCTATCTCCATGCAGTAGACAACGTCAGCCTTAAAATAGAACGTGGCTGCACGCTAGGTGTTGTTGGTGAGTCGGGTTGTGGTAAAAGTACATTAGGGAGAACTATATTGCGCCTGCTTGAACCGACGGATGGATCTATAATGTTTGAAGGCGAGGATATCACTAAATTAAACACGAAGCGTCTTAACCATCTTCGCCAAGATATGCAAATTATATTTCAGGATCCATACTCCAGCCTAAATCCCAGGATGAGCGTATATGACATCATTGCGCAACCATTAATTGTTTCAGGCTTGATTAAGGATAAAAATAAGCTATTTCAAAGAGTAGATTCCCTAATGACCACTGTTGGTTTAGCAAAGCGATTACGTAACGCGTATCCCCATGAGTTAGATGGTGGAAGGCGGCAGAGGATAGGAGTCGCACGTGCATTATCATTAAATCCAAAGTTCATTGTATGTGATGAGCCTGTTTCTGCCTTAGACGTCTCGATACAAGCTCAGATATTAAACTTGCTTATGGATTTGCAGGACGAACTGGGTTTGACTTATATGTTTATTACACATGATTTATCTGTCGTTAAGCATATTTCAAATGATATAGCTGTAATGTATCTTGGTCAGTGTGTAGAAAAGGCGCCTTCTAAGGTATTATTCAAATCACCGAAGCACCCTTACACAAAGGCCTTGCTTGCAGCTATACCGGTACCCAGCCTTGCGGCAAGAGAAAAAAGGTTGGAAATAATACGAGGGGAAGTCACGGATCCCGTTGATCCAAGACCGGGCTGCCGTTTTGCAAATAGATGTCCTTATGTTATGGAAAAGTGTAATAGTGACCTGCTATTAAAGGAAATTGAACCAGACCACTATGTATCATGCACACTATTTAAATAGTATAAAAAACTTAATATATATTTTGATATTTAATTTTTTATACTTCTAAAAATAAAAATAAGGGGGAAAACCAGATGAAAAAAACAAAAGTTCTATCATTGTTTGTGGTACTATCTCTATTAATTGTAAGCCTATCAGGATGTTCAGGCACTAATCAACACAGCAGTGATTCTGAAGGGCGGAATAGCGTTGTTGTCCGTGTTGAGCAGGTATTCTATAATTTAAACCCATATGTGGGATCTGTTGGTTATCCGAACTTGTATGTTATGGATCAGACTTATGAGCCGCTTACACGTGTAGATGATAATAGCAAAATCAATCCGCTTCTCGCTACTGATTGGACAGTAAGTGATGACGCAGTATCCTATACTTTTAATATTCGGGAGAATGTCAAGTTTCATAATGGTGAGACATTAAAAGCATCGGATGTTGTTTTCTCTTATAAAACTGCTATGGAATCTCCGGCAATGCATGGCTATGTAGGTAATGTTGATAGTGTAGAAGCGCTTGATGATTATACTGTAAAAATTAACTTACTAAAACCTAGCGTTTCATTTTTAACTTTTACATCGGAAGTTTATATTGTAAATGAAAAGTTCTATAATGAACAAGCTGGAAACTTAATGGAAAAAATGTGTGGTACAGGTCCATATAAAGAAGTTGCCGTTAACTTAACTACTGAAGTAGAGTTAGAGGCTTTTGCAGATTACTGGGGTGGCGAGGCTCCAATAAAACATGTTTATATGCGTCCTGTTACAGATGCCACAACGGCGGTTGTTTCGTTTGAAGCCGGTGAGATTGACTATATGCAGGTTAACAATATATCTGCATTCGGACCTTTAATGGATTCGAATAAATTTAACACCGAGCTAGTAACAACACTTCACACAGCTTATCTTTCCATGAATAACCAAGTACCTCCATTTGACAATAAACTTGTGCGCCAAGCATTAATGTATGCTATGGATACCGATACAATGATTCAGGTGGCATATGAAGGTTATGCAGAACCTGCCCGTATGATGGCAGACAAAAGATGTGTAGGTATCGATTTTAGCGATAGCACACAATATGCATATGATCTTGAAAAGGCAAAAGCACTTTTGGCGGAGGCTGGTTATCCCAATGGAATTGATTTTGAAAAGGACTTTGGGATAAAAATGGATATTATTGCAGGAGGATATTTTGAGAAAATAGCTCAGATATTTCAGGAAAGCCTAAATCAAATAGGATGTAAGATTAATTTACGTGCTTCAGAAACTTATTCTTCTGATGCAGCTACGGGTAAATACTCTATAATAACTCAGGGGATGACTTTTACTGCGGATTTTGGATATTTGTCAATGCTTTATGGAACAAGCGGTATTAACTCTAAAAACCATGCCCGATTTAGCAATGCAAGAGTTGATGAATTATTTCAGATGGCAGACTCTGAACTAGATTTGGAAACACGTAAGGCTTATTACAAAGAGATATGTGAAATAGTGACAGATGAATGCCCTACATTAGTTTGTTTCCATCGTAAAATACCCTATGCGTGGGCTAAGGAGCTAAATGCAGTACCACACGCAGCTGCACCTCATCCGTATTATATTTATGAGTGGAGCTGGAACTAATTTTTATAACACGTTGGTAATTGTTTAAATTAATATACTAATACAGTCATAAATAGTATACTGAAAAAAGGCCAGGGTAAAAATCTTGGCCTTTTTTAAAGCTAAATATATAGACTATATAAACTCAAATCTGAACTCCGTGCCTTCATTTAGCTTGCTATCAACAGTTAGTCCTATACCATGATTATTTTTATTTGCAATTTGTTTTGATATAGCAAGAACTAAGCCTGTGCCTTTTTTATTTCAATATTTTGACTTTGCAAGAGTAAGTGTGCTTCTAAAATTGAAATGATTCGCTTAAAATCATCAGTAGTTAAAGGAGTCGCCATTATACCACCGCAACTTTTTTACGAATTATTCCATGTTATTATTTTAAGAAAGTTTTATAATTTATTTTTAGCATTTTGCTCCTTGCAATTTTGTAACTTCTACATCATTCTTTATACCTGCATACAATACCCCTCTGCAGAAGCAGATATGGCATCTATGGGGAAGATAGAAATTAAGCCTTATTAGGGGTTAATAAAAGGAAAGGATACAGACACCAATTGGATTACTTGTATTCCTTTTTAAAGACCATTATATTTGCTATAATATAAAGAAATAAGTGAGAACATCTTAAATTATTAAAAATAGGGGTGAGAGTGTGGATTATAATGAAATTTTGGTAAATGCCAAAAAGAATATGGGTGGCAGATGCTTGGTATGCAAGGAATGTAACGGCTTAGCGTGCAAAGGTGTAATACCGGGACCCGGGGGCAAAAATAGCGGTTCATCCTTCATAAGGAACTATCAAAAGCTTCAAGAACTCAAAATAAATATGGATTTAGTTTATGAAAGAAAAAGCGTTGATACAAGTATAGAATTATTTGGGCAAAAATTTAAATATCCTATTTTTGCAGCACCTATTTCTGCCGTCAAAATACACTATCCCGGCTACTACGATGAAGATGAGTACAGCCAGGCGGTGGTAAAGGGCTGTAAGGACGGGGGAGTTCTTGCTTTTACGGGAGACGGTGAGACAAAGGACTGTTATACTTCGGGAATTGATGCAATAAGGTTGGCGGCCGGTTTAGGCGTTCCCACTATAAAGCCCTGGGGAGTTAAAGATGTTATAGAAAAAGCTAAAATAGCTGAGGATGCGGGGGCAGTAGCTGTTGCTATGGACATTGATGCAGCGGGATTGCCTGTTTTGGCAAAGGACAAGGATATAGGACCAAAATCCATAGAGGATATTCAAAAGATTGTAAGCAGTACAAGTCTGCCTTTTATTTTAAAAGGAGTAATGACGCCTACAACTGCAGAAGATGCAATAAAATCGGGAGCATATGGGATTGTTGTTTCAAATCACGGAGGCAGAGTTCTGGATCACACTCCCGCTACTATAGAGGTATTGCCGGAAATAGTAGATTGTGTTAAAGGGAAAATTAAAGTGCTCTTTGACGGAGGCATCAGAACGGGAATTGATGTATTCAAAGCTTTGGCTTTGGGAGCGGATGGGGTGTTAGTCGGCAGACCCTATGCCATAGCTGCCTATGGAGGCGGAAGCGAAGGGGTTGCATTGTACACGGAAAAGATAGGGACAGAATTGAAACAAACAATGGTTATGACGGGACGGCAGAGCATTGAGGAAATTGATTCAACAGCCCTATGGAAGTAAAAGGGTAGCATGGTACACATTATATAATTATGAAGTTTTTTAAGATTATTTATTTTTGCCTAAGATTACATTGTGGAAAGTCTTTAGGCTCTGATAGCGAAATGGAGGATAAGCGAAATCACAAGTGGCTATAGGGATGGTTTAAACGAAACCTTCGATTTGCCGGGGAGAGTTTGATTTCGCCCGTAATAAGCTTACAGGCCATTAGACTTGTAACCCAGTAATCGTGGCAAATATAAAAATCAGCATTAAATTAATATAATAATCAAATAGAAACCCACTTTCTTGTTACCATGCTGCATGCAAAACACCTCTCATTGACTTTGAAACTAAATAAATATATAATTTGACTAATACTAAATTGACGAAAGAGCTGCGTTCAAATGAAAATGAAGAAAAAATATCTGCTTATAATCATACCTGTCGTAATAATTCTTCTTATCGGCTTTATATTTGGTGAAAGCATTGCAGACCAAGCCATGGGTAAAAAAATACCTGTTTTGCTATACCATTGCATTACTGAGGACGAGGCGCTTGCTTTATCCAATTCCTTGTATGTAACTAAAGAAAAATTCGAAGAGGATTTAATATACTTAAAAGAAAATGGCTATACAACGATTTTTGCTAAGGATATGGATAAGCCTTTGCCTAAAAAGCCTATAGTAATAACCTTTGACGATGGTTACAAGGACAATTACATCAACGGATATCCCTTACTAAAGGAATATGGTATGAAAGCCACCATATTTATTCTTGCATATACCTTTGATGAGGAAATGTCCCATAAGCTTTCCTGGGAGGAGGCTGGGTTTTTAGCTAAATCCGGCGTCATGGATATCCAATCCCATACCTATGACATGCATTATGAGAAGGATGACGGCACAAGAGCCTTTGATATAATGGAAAATGAATCAGATGAAGAATATGAGGCAAGAATCAAAAAAGATATAAAAACAATGAATGAGAGATTTGATAAATATATAGGCTATAGACCTGAGGTTTTTGCTTATCCTTACGGAGAGTATACCGCAATAGCCGAAAGGGTGCTTCAGGATGCAGGCTATAGGATTACCTTTACTACTGAGAAAAGGATTGGCAGGTCTAAAGAATGTTTCAGCCTATATCCGAGAATAGCGGTATACCAAAGAACAAACCTAGGCGCTTTATTAAAAAAATAAAGGAATACATAAACAGAGGTTCATAATATGATATTTTCTTCCTATAAATTTCTTTTTGTATTTTTACCTACAGTATATGCCCTATATTTAATATTGAATAAGCTTAAAAAGGACTACTTAGCTAAGCTTTGGCTGGTAGCGGCTTCCTTTTATTTTTATGCTCAGGGTTCCCTAAGCTTTTTTCCTTTTTTTGCGGGGAGTGTAGGTTTTAACTATTTAATAGGATATTTGATGGGCAAAGTTGATGGGGAAGGCTCTCGACTAAACAAAAAGGTGCTGCTGACAATAGGCTTGGCGGAGAATATTTTTCTGTTGGGCTATTTTAAATATACGAACTTCCTTATTAGTAACTATAATTTTTTAACAAAATCAGAATTACCTTTAAAAACAATAATTCTGCCTATAGGCATATCCTTTTTCACCTTTCAGCTTATCGCTTATTTAGTTGACTCTTACAGGGGAATGACTAAGGATTATTCCATCGTTAATTATCTACTTTTTATTACTTTTTTTCCCCAGCTCATTGTTGGACCTATTGTCCACCACAAGGATGTGGTACCTCAATTTGAAGATAAGGAACAAAGGATTTTTAATTTAGATAATCTTATCCTTGGAGTTTTTATGTTTTCTTTGGGCTGCAGTAAAAAAATACTTCTGGCGGATCCTCTCACCGGCTTTGCCCAGCCATATTTCAAAAATCCCGCCGGGGGGTTTTGGCTTGGATGGCTTTCTGCCTTGGCTTATACCATTTCCTATTACTTTGACCTATCAGGCTACGGTGATATGGCCATAGGCTTGGGACTGTTTTTCAATATTAAGCTTCCCCAAAACTTTAATTCTCCATATAAAGCAAAGGATTTCCAGGAATATTGGAGAAGATGGCATATTACATTGTCCAACTTTTTATCCCAATACATATTCAGAAGCATATTTAAAAAAGGGGACAATAGCTTTAAATACTATTACGCTATCATGGTGACTTTTTTTGTTTCCGGCATATGGCACGGAGCGGGCTGGAGCTTCATAATATGGGGATTGATAAATGGAGTATTTGTATGCATAGCAAGTTATATGAACAGGAAAAACATTAAACTACCGGGATTGTTGGCATGGTTTATGACATTTCTGGGGGTAATAGGGGCAAGGATTATATTTGTTTCCGGTAGTATAAGCAATCTATCAAAAGTATCTGCAGAGCTATTAAAGCCTGCTGCTATTGAATTGATAGCTTTATGGACATTTGTGGCAGAAAACTATTATAATATTCTGCTTTTGATTATAGGGATGTGCATTGTATTCTTTGCAAAAAACTCCAATGAATTGATGAAGGAATTTAAACCAAAGGCAAGATATGCCATAGTCGCAGGGGTATTATTGGGTCTGTCCATACTGCAAATGGGTACGGTTACTAAATTTTTGTACTTTCAGTTTTGAGGTGTAATATGAAGATAGAAAAGAAATGGCTTATAACCTTTATAGGGGCATTGTTAGCTTCCTTAATAGCATTTTGCTCTATTAATTATATAGTGGACCCTTTTGGTGTGTTTGGTGACAGGCTTTTTAAATGGTATACCTATGATATTGTAAATAACCAAAGAATCGGCAAAATTGATTATTTGGATAGATTCCATGATAGATTTAATTCCTATATAATCGGCGGTTCTAAATCAGGAGCTATGGTGCCGGAGAAGCTGGAAAAGTATTTTTCGGGCTCCAAATTTTACAGTATGCTTATGTATGGCGGTGACTTCTATGATTATGAGCTTATCACAAAGTATTTAATAGATAATTATGAGGTAAAAAATCTAGTCCTTCATATGAGTGTTTTTGAAATAAAACGTTATGGCAGGGGAGAAGGGATACAAAACGAGCCCCATGCCAAAGTCACGGGAGAGTCATTACCGAGATTTTATTTCAAATTCCTGACATTGAATCTTAACTATAGCAGAGAGAAAATAGAAGCCTGGTTTAATAAAGATAAAACAGATAAATACGGTGTCATAAAATCCGAAGACGGAGTATTTGAAAAAACTAAAATTGATAAAAGGCTGAGAGAAAATCCCGAGGAATTTGTTGCCAAGGAACCGACCTTTCATAAGGAGCATTATAAAATAGGTAATATAGGGTTATATAAAAATGTGGAGGCATTGAAGAAGATAAAACAATATTGCGAGGAACATGATGTGAATCTTTTCGTAGTTGCGGCACCTACTCATTACTTGGAAATGGATGCCTTTGATAAGGAAAAGTTCACGGAATATTGGAAAATGATTGGTGATATAACTGAATTTTGGGATTTCAGCGGCTATAATTCCATTAGCATGGATTCCCGGAATTTTTATGACGTATCCCATTACAGCAACCATGTGGGGGAGCTGATGATGGCAAGAATGTTTGATGATGACAGTCTGGCTGTGCCCGAGGATTTTGGCATCTATGTGACCAGAGATAATATTGACAAGGTTTTAGAAATGAAATTCATATCCCCATAATTTTTCGCAAAAATTGGTAACCCCTAGAGGAAAATTTAATTTTATGTAGAATAAGGTATTTTAGGGGTGAATACTGTGGGAGAGTCCAGGTTTTTCGACAAATTTGAAATTATCGATACACTTTATACTGACGATACTCAATCAGTATATGTTTGCAACCCCATAGGCTTGGACATGGATAAAAGCTTCCTTGTCAATGAATACAAAGATGTGGAAACAATAGAAGAAATAAAAGACTCCTTCTTATACAGTAAGGATGTATTGAAGTATACAGGAGTTACAGAAATAGATAATAAATTTTATGCGGTGTTTCCCATGCCTGTTGGTACGCCTTTAGACGAATATATCTCCAGACATAACCTTACTATAGCGGATAAAATGTATTTTACTGACGGCATTCTAAAAAAGTTTATTGAAATAGACAGCCTGGATAATGCATTACAGCTTGCTTTATGCAATTTAGATAATATATCCGTTCAAAACAGAAGATTCTTTCAGTTTAACAATAAATTTATCCTTCATAAGGAAAACTTAAAGCCCAATTCTAATGATATCATCAAAAAGCTGGGCTATATTTTTCTATGTATATTTTCCAATAAGGCAGACGCAGATATTGATAAAGATAAGCAGAATTTGCCCCCCGCCATTTTGCCTATTGTTACAAAGACAATAGACGGCGGCTACGATTCCCTCGGGAAAATTTACGCTGATTTCAGAAATACTTTGCTTTATTCTACCTTTGTTGAATCAGGCTCTTTAGACAATCAAATAAGAAACAAAATGGTAAAGGCCCATAAGAAGCGTAAAACTGCGGCACCGAGGGCTATAGCTTTTCTTCTTATACTGGCAGCTTTAGTCACAGGGAGCTATTGGCTTATGAAAAATAAAGGTATATTTACCGCTCCGGGCAATGGAATAGGCGTAATCAATAAGAAAGGTAACCCACCTATAGCCGAGTTTTCCATAAGCATCAACAAAGTCTATAAGGATGATGAAGTAAAGTTTATAGATAAATCCATAGCTTCAAATCCCGGAGACTTAATAGAAACACGGCTTTGGACTATTGAAAAGGACGGGACTGTGGTTATGAATTCAGAAAAGGAATACATAGTATATTCCTTCGATGAAACAGGAGAATACAGAATATCTCTCATAGCACAGGATTCCAGAGGCGTACATAGCAGGCCCTATACCCACAGCATAACAGTATTGGAAAAACCAGAATTCCCCGATTCTGACCCAGATTTAAAAATAGACAACGCTTTTGACAGGAAATAAGTATTTTACTTTCTGATTATCTTACCGCTTTCTGTTTTTGGAATATTATCGACAAATTCGATTTCTTGAGGTGAGGCATAAGGCGAAAGCCTGTTTCTCACAAGCATTCTATATTCCAGTTGCAGCTCTATTGAGGGTTCAAAGCCTTCATTAAGAAGGATATAAGCTTTGACGGCTTCACCCATCATTTTATCCTTAATGCCTGTAACAGAGGCTTCTAAAACAGAAGGGTGTGTAAGTAGAACGCTTTCAACTTCGTAGGGACTCAAAAGATGCCCTGCCGTATTTATCACATCATCCTCTCTGCTTTTGAAATAGAAATACCCGTCAACGTCTCTGTAAGCTAAATCACCGGTTATATACCAGCCCTTTTGAAAACGGCTTTTATATTTATCGTTATTCCCCCAATAATTTTGAAACATGGATGCCCAAGGGGCTTTAATAACTAAATGCCCGCTTTTATCGGGAGGAAGTATGTTGTATTCATCATCAAGGATAGCCGCCTCTATGTCTCTCATAGGCTTGCCCATTGAGCCCAGCTTGACGGGAAAGCTGCCGTTATTGGCAATCATTATAGAGCCTGTCTCTGTCTGGAACCAAGTATCAAAAACAGGAATACCGAAGCTTTGAATAGTACGGCTATATAGCTCCTCACTTAATGTTTCCCCAACACTGAAAATTTTACTTAAATTCGATAGATCGTATTTATAGTAGTCAATTCTATCCTGCCTCATAAGCATTCTCAAAAGCGTCGGGGCAGTATACCAATGGGATATTTTATATTTCTCCAGCATTTCCAGTATGTAATTAGCTCTGAATCCCGGCTCGCAAACAAGGATATCTGCACCTGCAAGTAATGGCCCGAAAATGCCGTAGCTGGTACCTGTAACCCAGGCAGGGTCGGCAGTACACCAGTATTTAGTTCCTTGTCTTAACCCAAGAACCGTCTCTGTAGTTTCTTTATGACCTGCCAACGCTGCTTTGGAGTGGATTGCTCCTTTAGGTTTGCCTGTAGTACCGGAGGTATAATGAATGATAGCAATATCCTCATCCTTCATCCTAGGGCAAATAAAGTGGGAATCCATTGAATGAAACTCTTTTAAGAAATCTTCGTTATCTACTTCAATATAAGGAAAATCTGCCACATTGTCTTTTAACTTGCTTTCTGTGATAATAAGTGAACCGCCGCAATCATTAAATCTTTCCTTTACGCCGTCAGGACCAAAGGAAGGGAAAAGGGGGCAAAATACGGCGCCCATTTTTAATATACCTAAGGAAAAGAAATATATCATAGGGGATCGTTCTATATATAGGAATACTCTGTCACCTTTTTTTATACCAAGCTTCGTTAAAAGGTTTGCCGCTTTATTTGACATAATATCAAGCTCATTATAGCTGTAAGAGGCTTCTGTACCATCCTTTGCAACATATGTAATTCCTTTTTTATCATCATAGACTTTTAAAAATTTAAACAAGTATTTATCCCTCCTATTGGATGTTGGATGTTGTAGGGACCGGAGACCAGAGTCCGGAGTCTAGAAGCCAGAAGCAGCATCCAACAACGCCACAATTTTGTTAATGGTATCCGCCTCGGCGTCTAAAATCTCATAATCCTCAACCTTAATGCCGAAGGTGCTATCCATAAAAAACACCAATTCCAAAATTCCAAAGGAATCAACTAATCCGCTGTTTATCAAAGAATCATCATAAGTGATATCCTTTTTGCCTTTAATAATATTTTTTAATAAAAATTCCTTTATTGCTAACTTTTTATCCATATTAAATCATTCCTTTCAACATAGCACATTCTAAAACCCCACATATTGAAAGCCTGTGCCAAAATCTCCAAAGGCTAACACTATATACAACATTATAAATAAAA
>CAYPBK010000031.1:0-32085 GCA_964408955.1 uncultured Clostridiaceae bacterium | reverse complement strand
ACCTGGAACAAGCTTACAGATTATTAGTCTTGTAACTCCTACAATCGTATCAAATATAATAAGCAAAACTGTAACTATAGTTGCATCTGAACATTAATTTAGGGATTGACTATTATTTCAATTGATAATAAGATGATAATACAAACATATAAAGGAAGATGTTGATATGGATTTGTTAAGTAAAAATTTAAAAAGCATCCTTAGAGCTAAAGGCTTAAAGCTGACCCCTCAAAGAAGGTCAATATTAGAAATAATATATGAAAACAAAGGGAATCACTTAAGCATAGAAGAGATCTATGAGCTTGTAAAAACTAAATGCCCGGAAATCGGTTTGGCAACGGTATATAGAACCATGCAGCTCTTTGATGAAGCGAAGCTTGTATATAAGCATAATTTTAACGATGGCAGGAGCAGATACGAAATAATTTTAGATGAAGACCATCAACATCATCACCTTATTTGCACTAATTGTGGTATGATAATAGAGGTTGAGGAAGATTATTTGGAACAAATCGAAAAGGAAATTGAAAAAAAGTATTCCTTCACAATCAAAAATCATAATGTAAAATTTTATGGCCATTGCAATAAATGTAATAAAGTTAAAGGTAATTAATTAACTTTATTGGATATAATTAATATTAGCATAGGAATTACATTTCTTTGTTTATATTTTAATTTATAAATATATAATCTGTTTCATTGAAATTTTAGAATTTAAAATAGGGATATTTTAATATAAATGAACGGAAAACAATTGAAAGGAAGTATGAATATTGACAAACACTAAAGCAAAACTTAAACTCATCCCTTTGGGCGGTTTGCAGGAAATAGGGAAAAACATGCTGGCTATTGAATACAAAGACACAATAGTCGTTATTGATTGCGGGCTCATGTTCCCAGACGAGGATATGCTGGGAATAGATTTAGTGATACCGGATATCACATATCTATTAAAGAACAAGGAAAAGGTCAAAGCCATCATTCTGACACACGGACATGAGGACCACATCGGTGCATTACCTTACGTACTCAGGCAGCTTAACGTTCCTATTTTTGGCACGAGGCTGACCTTAGGACTTATAGGAAATAAACTAAAGGAATTTGGTATATTGTCTGAGGTAGAAATGAAGACAATCAAAGCAAAGGACAGAATAAAAATTAATGAATTCGATATAGAATTTATCAAAACAAATCACAGCATTGCCGACTCCGTAGCAGTGGCATTGCACACGCCTGTGGGTGTAATCGTCCATACCAGCGATTTTAAAGTTGACTACCAGCCCGTAGACGGAGAATTGATAGACTTGCATCGTTTCGCAGAATTAGGAAAAAACGGAGTGCTTGCTATGCTCACGGATAGCACAAACGTGGAAAGAGAAGGCTATTCCATGTCTGAAAGCACCGTTGGCAGCAACTTTACAGAAATATTTAGAAATGCCGGTCAAAGGTTGATAATCGCAACCTTTGCCTCTAATATCCACAGAATACAACAGGCAATAAATGCATCGGCTTTATGCGGGAGGAAAGTAGCAATATCAGGGCGGAGCATGATAAATGTCATCAATGTCGCCAGTGAATTAGGTTATTTGGATATACCTGATAACATAACAATTGATATAGACTCAATTGACAGATACCCAGCAAACAAAATCACAATAATTACGACAGGAAGCCAGGGAGAAGCAATGTCTGCCCTTACAAGAATGGCTAACTCCGACCATAAAAAGGTTGAGATTGTGCCCGGGGATACTGTGGTAATATCCGCAACTCCCATACCGGGTAATGAAAAATTAGTTTTGAGGGTTATCAACCAGCTCTTTAAAAAAGGAGCCCATGTTATTTATGAAGCCCTTGCCGATGTCCATGTATCCGGTCACGCATACCAAGAAGAGCTGAAGCTTATACAGGCATTGGTAAAACCTAAATATTTCATTCCCGTCCACGGAGAATACAGACATCTGGTCCAACATGCTCAGCTGGCGGAAAATATGGGAGTTTTAAAAGAAAACATTTTCATCCTTGACAACGGCTCCGTTGTCGAGCTGTCTAAGGACTGTGCTAAGCTCGCTGGCAATGTAACGGCAGGAAAAGTACTCGTTGATGGTCTGGGCGTCGGTGATGTGGGAAATATTGTTCTAAGGGACAGAAAGCATCTCTCCTCCGACGGTTTGATGGTTGTCGTGGTTACAATAAGTAAAGAATCAGGTCTTGTAATAGCAGGACCGGATATAATTTCAAGAGGCTTTGTTTATGTCAGAGAATCTGAGGATTTAATGGACGAAGCAAGGCTTGTTATAAAGGAAGCACTTAATAGATGTGAAGAAAGAAAAACAACAGAGTGGAGCACGATAAAATCCTATATAAAGGACAGCCTGAAGCAATTTATTTATGAAAAAACTAAAAGAAATCCTATGATATTACCAATTATAATGGAGATATAGTAATACAGATATAGCCCGGTGTTTTTATTTTGACATAGGGAGGAATTATCAGTGAAGAGAAAAATCCTTGCAATAGTAAATCCCCATTCATCCAATGGCAATACCGGCAGGGAGTGGCACAAGCTGGAAAGGTGTATAAAAGAAGCTGATATTGAATTTGATATAGAGTTTACAAAATACCCTCTCCATGCCACGGAGCTGGCGAGAAATGCTTTAATGTCAGGATATGAAATAATCGTCTCTGTCGGCGGTGACGGCACAATAAACGAAGTGATAAACGGCTTCTTTCATGAGGACAAGCCGATAAATAAAAATGCTTCTTTAGCTGTGCTGTCAAAAGGGACAGGCTGTGACTTTGTAAGGACAATAGGGATGGATAAATCTGTCCAAGGTTTGATAAACGCATTAAAAAACAATAATTCTATTTGTTGTGATGTTGGCAAATGCACCTTTGTTAAATATTCTAAAGAAGAAACAACAAGATATTTTCTTAATGTTTCCGATGTTGGAATAGGAGGAGAAACCACTTATAGGGTCAATAAGAATTCTAAAGCTTTAAAAGGTTTTTTATCATTCTTAATTGGAACAATAACAACAATAGCCGTATATAAGAATAAAAATTTAAAAGTTATCATTGATGATAAGCTAATAGTAGACGAAAAAATCAACAGCGTGATAATAGCAAACGGCAGGTATTTCGGCGGAGGTATGGAGGTAGCCCCGACTGCAGTAATAGATGACGGATTATTCGATATTATAGTTCTGGGGGATTTCACCAAGCCGGAGCTGATAATGAATTTTCCCAGGATATATAAGGGTACACATATGAGTCATCCGAAGGTAAAAGGATATCGAGGTAAAAGTGTTGTAATTGAAAGCAAGGATATAGCATTAGTTGAGCTGGACGGTGAGCAGCCGGGTACCTTGAATGCTGAATATCATATCATTCCAAACAGTATTAATGTATTAATATGATAAAGGATTTTTACGAAAGAAGGTGCCTGTTTGAAAACCGGTTACTTGGCAAAAGCGTCGATTATTGCCGCTATTTATATTGTCTTTACTTTGCTTTTTGGCGAATTTGCATATGGCCCCATACAATTCAGAGCAGCAGAGGCTTTAGCAATTTTGCCCTTTGTTGAACCTGCAGCAATTCCCGGTGTGGCGGTAGGGTGTATGATAGCTAATATCTTTGGCGGATTCGGACCTATTGATATATTCGGAGGCAGCCTGGTTACATTGGCAGCCGCTTATTTGACGAGTAAAATGCCCAACAGGATTCTCGCTGCATTACCTCCTATAATTCTTAACAGCTTGATAGTGTCAATTTGGGTAAGCAAAATATCCGGATTGCCTTATATACCCGTAGCTATTAATATCGCTATTGGTGAAATTGCGGCAGTAGGTGTGTCGGGTTTAATCTTTTTATCTGCATATAATAAATATATAAAAAAAGTTTAACTTCTCGTAATAGGCTTTAATTAAAAAAATTATTGTATTTATATATTAATAGATATATAATATTTTTTTGTAAACTCTTGAATTAAAAAAGGATGTGCGTAATGGATAAGTTTGTTAGAAATGATATCAGAAATATTGCAATAATTGCTCATGTTGACCACGGAAAAACAACCTTAGTAGACTGTATGCTAAGGCAAAGCGGCATATTCAGAACTAATGAGAACGTCGTTGAAAGAGTCATGGATTCCAATGAGCTGGAGAGAGAAAGAGGTATAACAATACTGGCAAAGAATACCTCTGTAAATTATAAAGGGGTAAAAATAAATATAGTTGACACTCCCGGACACGCAGATTTCGGCGGAGAAGTGGAAAGAGTCCTTAAAATGGTTGACAGTGTCCTTCTCATAGTTGATGCCTCCGAAGGTCCAATGCCTCAAACGAGATTTGTATTAAAAAAAGCTCTTGAGCTTAATCTAAAGCCTATAGTGGTAATAAATAAAACAGACAAGCAAAATGCAAGAATAAGCGAGGTTATCAACGAAATAATAGACCTTTTCTTTGAACTGGGTGCCAATGATGACCAGCTTGATTTCCCTATTGTTTACACTTCGGCAAAAGCAGGAATTGCTAATTATTCTTTAAATGATGAGAGTAAAGACTTAACTCCGCTTTTTGAAACCATAATTGAAAAGGTGGAAGCGCCAAAAGGCTATCCTGATGAACCTTTGCAATTTCTAATAACAACCATTGAATATGATGAATATATAGGCAGGGTTGCTATAGGCAAAATTTACAGAGGAAGAATAAAATATGGTCAAAATGTTGTGCTCTGTAAAAAGGACGGTGTAAACCAAAGCGAAAAGATAGGTAGGTTTTACGGCTTCACAGGTTTAAACAGAACAGAAATAAACGAAGCTTATATGGGAGATATAATAGCCATCTCCGGTATAGATAATATAAACATAGGAGAGACCATATGTGATGCTCAATACCCTGAGCCTCTCCCTTCTATAGAAGTGGAAGAGCCTACAGTATCAATGAGGTTTCTCGTTAATAACAGTCCCTTTGCAGGCAGAGAGGGAGAATTCGTTACCTCCAGACATATAAGGGCAAGACTTTTTAAAGAAATAGAGACTAATGTTGCATTAAAAGTCAAAGAAACAGATTCACCTGATGCCTTTGAAGTATACGGCAGAGGTGAGCTGCATTTATCCATATTAATAGAAACCATGCGAAGAGAGGGCTATGAATTCCAAGCCTCTAAGCCCGCCGTAATAATAAAAGAGATTAACGGCGTTGACTGTGAGCCAGTCGAGCTCCTTTATGTAGAAACCCCCCAGGAAAACGTCGGCATAGTAATGGAAAAGCTGGGGATAAGAAAAGCGGAAATGATAAACATGCACACTAACAGCGACGGTTATATAAAAATAGAATTCAAAATCCCTACCCGTGGTTTAATAGGCTATAGATCACAGTTTTTAACTGACACGAAAGGTAACGGGATTATGAATCATTTATTCCTGGAGTTTGTCCCTTACAAAGGCGATATGCCCAGAAGAAGCAAAGGCTCCTTGGTCGCTTTTGAAGACGGGGAAACGACAACCTATGGCTTATATAATGCCCAGGAAAGAGGAGAGCTCTTCTTAGGACCCGGTGTTTCCGTATATGAAGGCATGATTGTAGGTGAGAATGCCAAGCCGGATGATTTGGATGTAAATGTTTGTAAGAAGAAGCATGTTTCAAATATGAGAGCATCAGGCTCCGATGAAGCGCTAAAGCTTAGCCCCCCGAGACTTATGAGTCTTGAACAATGCCTTGAATTTATTTCTGATGACGAGCTGGTAGAAATAACTCCCAAATCAATTAGACTTAGAAAAAAAATACTGAGCGGAAATCAAAGAGCAAAGATAAGAAAAGAATAGATTTATGTTTTTTCTTGTCAAAAATACTAGGGAGTTATATAATGAACAAGGCGGCTTTGTCGCGCAAAACCACTACAACTGCTAAAGGCGGTGTAATTTATGGGTAAGAAGTTCAGACTGGCTTTTATAGTATTAGCAGTGATTACTCTTTTTTCTTTTCTTTATTATGACGATGGCTTAAAGCCAAAAAATAAAGAGAAAAACAAAGAAGTTATTAGAGTAGAACTGCCTTTTGGCTCCAGTGTAGAGAGCATAGCCAAACAATTGGAATACAAAGGTGTTATAAAAAACTCTTTTATATTTAGATTATATAGCAAGCTTCAAGGATTAAACGGTAATTATAAAGCAGGGATTTATTATTTAGACAGCGGCTTGGATGTAAAGGAAATAGGTGAAATATTACAGCATGGCAAAGGCTTTGTCGAAATACTTAGATTTACAATTCCCGAAGGCTTCGAAGTAAGAATGATTGTAGATAGACTGGTAGAGCTGGGTTTAGGTGAAAAGGACAGATATGAAGAAATTATAAATAACCATCCTTACGATTATTATTTTTTAAAGGAAACTCCGGAAAATGCAATACCTTTGGAAGGATACTTGTTTCCCGATACCTACGAAGTATATAAAGAGACAAAAGAAGAGGACATTTTAAAAAGGATGCTGGATAGATTTGACCATGTGTTTATTGAAGAATATAAGAACAGAGCTCAAGAGTTGAATATGTCTGTTAATGAAGTAATAACTTTGGCATCCATAATAGAAAGGGAAGCCAAAGCCGATAATGAAAGAAAAATCGTCTCCTCCGTATTCCATAACAGGCTAAAAACCCGCATGCTTCTCGGCTCATGTGCCACGGTACAATATGTCCTGATGGAGAGAAAGGATGTACTTCTTAACAAGGATTTGGAGATAGACTCACCCTATAACACATATAAGCATTTAGGGTTGCCGCCGGGGCCCATAGCTTCTCCCGGTAAAAAATCAATAGAAGCCGCTTTATACCCTGATGATACGGAATATTTGTACTTTGTTGCGGAAAAGGACGGTACCCATTATTTTTCAAAAACCTTTGCCGAGCATTTAGCGGCACAAAAGAGAATAAACAGTAAATGATTTAAGGCAATACATCTGTATTGCCTATATAAATTCCATATGAAGGAGCTTCATAATGAGCAATATAAACCATGATTATATAGAAAACTATATACAGGCTCTGCTGCCCGATTCAAAAGGTATATTGAAGGATATGGAGGACTATGCCAAAGAATACAATGTACCTATTATTACACCGGATGTGAGAACACTGTTAAGCATACTCATAAAAACGTCCGGAGCAAAAAGAATACTGGAAATAGGTACTGCAATAGGCTATTCCTCAATACTTATGGCAATCTCCGCAGGGAAGGATTCAGAAATAATAAGCATGGAAAAGAATCCTGAGCTGGCTGAATTGGCAAGAAAGAATATAGAAATAGCCGGTTATAAGAACACTATTAAAGTATTGCAAGGCGATGCGGCAGACTTACTGGATGAAATAAACGGCGAATATGATATGATATTCCTTGACGGTGCAAAAGGGCACTATTATGATTTTTTTAAAAAATCAGTGAATAACTTAAAAATAGGCGGATTATTCGTATGTGATAATGTGCTTTTCCGGGGAATGGTAGCGGAAAGAAGCCTATTGAAAAGAAGAAAAATAACTATTGTAAAAAGGTTGAAGAAATTTTTAACCTTTTTATCAGAAAATAGCGCTTTACAGACTTCAATAGTACCCATAGGGGACGGTCTGTCAATTAGCATAAAGCTGGAGGAGGTAATACTTGATGATTAAGCCTGAATTATTAGCCCCCGCAGGCAATTTAGAAAAACTGAAAATGGCATTGATATACGGTGCAGATGCTGTCTATATGGGCGGAGAAAAATTTGGTTTAAGAGCCCAGGCAGGTAATTTTACTTTGGAAGAGATAAAGGATGCATCACTTTATACCCATGAAAGGGGTAAAAAGCTTTTAGTTACCGTAAATATAATACCCCATAATGATGATTTGAAAGATTTGCCTGAATACTTAAAAGAGCTGGAAAAATGCAAAGTGGATGGACTGATAATTTCTGACCCCGGTGTGCTCACAATAGCAAAGGAAACCATACCGGATATGCCTTTACATTTAAGCACCCAGGCAAATAACACTAACTATAAATCCGCTGAGTTTTGGTATAATCAAGGCATAAAAAGAATTGTATTAGCCAGAGAGCTGAGCTTTAGGGAAATTCGTGAAATCATTGAAAGAGCCCCTAAGGACCTCGAATTTGAAGCTTTTATCCACGGCGCAATGTGTATATCCTATTCAGGAAGATGCCTGCTGAGCAATTACATGGTAGGCAGAGATGCCAATAGAGGAGAGTGTGCCCACCCCTGCAGATATAAATATTATCTGGTGGAGGAAAAAAGACCCGGCGAATATATGCCGATTACTGATGAGGAGCGGGGAGCCTATATATTTAATTCCAAGGATTTATGCATGATAGAGCATATACCTGAGCTAGTAAGCTTAGGCTTAAAAAGCTTAAAAATCGAAGGAAGGATGAAAAGCTCCTATTATGTAGCGACAGTTACTAGAGCTTACAGAAATGCTATAGATGATTATTTCAACAATCCCAATAACTATACCTTTAACAAGGAATGGCTGGAGGAAGTGGGCAAAGCCAGTCATAGAGAATTCTTCACAGGCTTTTTCTTTGATAAGCCTGATGAAAAAGGACAAATATATGATACCGGCTCCTATGTTAGGGATTACGACTTCATAGGCTTAGTCCAAGGCTACGATGATAATAGCGGAATTGCTTCAGTAGAGCAAAGGAATAAAATGAATATCGGGGACGATATTGAAATAATAGGACCAAAGAGAGATATGTTTAAACAAAGAATAGAAAAAATGTGGGATGAAGAGGATAACCCTATTGAGTCTGCTCCCCACCCCCAACAAAAAGTTAAAATAAAGATGGATAAACCTGTAGGCAAATATGACATATTAAGAAGAGAAAGCAAAACATTCTAACAGAAAACAGCCCACTGTATAACCTCCGGATATTAAGACATACTACCAATACCGGAGGTTTTTTCATGAACAACGAAAGCTATACAATTAAAAATACTAAACGAATATTGGCTATAGGCTTCTTTTTCATTATTATCATGGCTTTATTACTCTCCAGGCTGCTTTTCATTCAAGTAATAAAATCAAAGGAATATAGCAAAAAAGCTGTACAGCAAAGGCTTATGAATATTTCCATTGGCACGGATAGAGGCAATATATACGATAGAAACCTAATACCCTTTACGAGCAGAGAGAACAAGAAATATATAACCGTCTATCCTTCTTATGTCTACGACATAAAGGGGACATCCTCTTTAATATCAAAAGCTGCAAATATCCCTCAGGACTATGTGGAAAAGAGAATAAAGCTGAATACTGAGCCTATTGAATTTCTATATACCAGTAATAACAGCGAATATTTTGATTTAATAAAAAGCGGAAGACTAAAAGGTGTAATAGTCGTTGAAAAAAAGCAGAGATATTCGGAAACATCTCTATGCAGACATCTCATAGGCTACATAAGCAAAACGGATAAAAAAGGCGAAATGGGCATAGAAAAAAGTATGAACAATTACCTGTCCGGAGGGAGCAGCGGAGTAATAGCCGTAGTGGACAGCAGTAAGAATATAATACCGGGGCTGGGCTTTAGAAAAGTAGATGCCGGCTTCAGCATATTGAATATTAAGCTTACTTTGGATTATCACATTCAAAGCATAGTAGAAGAAATATTAAAAAAATATAATGTAAATGGCTCTATCACGGTGATGGACGTAAAAAACGGCGATATATTAGCCATGGCAAGCTACCCTGATTATGACCAGAACAATGTGCAAAACTATATCCATAGTCAAGGTGAAGAGCTTATTAATAAAGGAGTATGGGCTTATGATTTAGGCTCCGTATTCAAAACCGTAGTAGCTGCCGCAGCCCTTGAAAGCAACAAAATAGATATATATAAAAAGTATGATTGCGAAGGCAGCGTTGAAGTAGGCAACAACATAATACAATGCTCAACCTATAAAACCCACGAAGATAGAAGCATCTCTATGGAAGAAGCCTTTGCCCTTTCCTGTAATACAACCTTTGTAAAGATTGGTATGGAGCTGGGAGAGGAAGCAATACTTGATATGGCTGGCAGACTGGGCTTTGGAGAAAAGCTCTCCTTCGAGATACCGGAAGAAAAACCCGGCTATATACCAAAGCCAAAGGAAGAAGGAATAGCAAACATCTCAATAGGTCAAGGGAAAATCCAGGTAACACCTCTCCAGGTTACATCCATGATGGCTACCATAGCCAATAACGGCATAAGTAACAGCCCCAGACTTATTGATGAACTGATAAACGATGACGGTGTTACTATAAAAAAACTGGAAAGACCTAAGCCCAGGCTGGTGATGTCCCCCTCCACTGCTTTTGCTTTAAAAGAAATGCTTAGAAAAGTAACTTCTCATGGTACAGGAAAAGCTGCCAATATTGACAGCTTTGGCGGCAGCAGCGGAAAGACAGGAACAGCAGAAACGGGAATTAACTACGGCAAAGTCACACATGGATGGTTTTCCGGCTATATTCCTACAATAGAGCCCCAATATGCAATAACAGTATTTATCAATGACGGCAAATCCGGCGGTACTTCTGCGGCACCGATATTTAAAGAAGCAGCGGAGGAAATTCTTTCAAAAATAAAAAGATAAAGACATACACAATAAGCGCTGTAAAAACATAATATTATAGATGACACATAAAATAGGAGGTGTCTCTTAATGTTATTATTTATAGGCGCAGTAATAGCAAAGACAATAAACGACATCATACTGATTTTCGGTTACATTCAGAGTACAAACTCCTTTCCCCAACCTTTAAGTCCAAAGGAAGAAGAATTCTATTTAGAAAAGTATAATAACGGAGATGAAGACGCTAAGAATATCCTTGTAGAAAGAAATCTAAGGCTTGTAGCTCACATAGTTAAAAAATACAGCAGCGGAAAGGATAACGATGATCTTATCTCCATAGGGACAATAGGCTTAATAAAGGCTATAATAACCTATAATGGAGAAAAAGGTACAAGACTGGCAACCTATGCCGCCCGATGCATAGAAAATGAAATACTCATGACAATAAGAGCATCCAAAAAGCTAAAATCTGAAGTATCCATCCACGAGCCCATAGGGGTGGATAGAGAAGGAAATGAGATTTCACTTTTAGATATACTTGGAAGCGATGGAGATGCTATACTGGATAAAGTAGATTTAAAAATTCAAATTAAAAAGCTTTATCAAATGATGGAAGTAATGCTTAAGGACAGGGAAAAGCTTATTATCGAGCTAAGATACGGACTGATAAACGGAGTGTGTAAAACTCAAAGAGAAATAGCGTCAATGCTCGGTATATCCAGGTCTTATGTATCAAGAATAGAAAAAAGAGCAATAAAGAAGCTCAGTAAAGTACTATGTAATGAAAACTGAGGTAGAAAATGAAAGAACTTTTTAAACCAAAAATTCATATAGAATCAATATTTGATATTGATATAGAAATGTTGAAGAACAATAATATCAAAGGATTAATTATTGATATAGATAATACTCTGGTGCCTTGGAGTGCAAAGAATTTGGATAAAAAAGCCCATGATTTTATTTTAAAGCTTATACAAGAAGGCTTTCAAATCTGCTTTCTATCAAACGGTACTAGAAAACGAGTGGAGGAATTTAATAAAGATATACAACTCCCGGCTATATATAATGCCGGTAAGCCTTTTAAACTATCCTATAAAAAAGCTATGAAGTTAATGAATACAAATAAATCAAACACAGCGGTTATTGGCGATCAAATATTTACCGATATAATGGGCGGCAACAAGCTGGGTTTGTTTACGATATTAGTTAACCCTTTAAGCAAGCAGGAGTTTTTTTGGACAAGGTTTGTGAGAATATTGGAGAAAATGGCGTTAAATAGGTAATAATGTAGATAATGCATAAAAAATTGTTGCAATTTTTAGACATAAATAGTAAAATTATAGTTATAAAAGATGAGGCGAATGAACTATAGCGGTAGATAGGAGCCATAGCTATAGGGGCGTTATGGCATAACCGACTATTACGACAGTCGGATTTTGTTGTATTTAAAAACAACTTAAGGCTATTGCCTTTAATATAACATGATAAGCGAGCAGGTGATTATTTGAAAAAAAGATTGAAGCTGGGAGATGCATTAGTATACTCAAATAAAATAACAAAGGAACAACTGGAAGAAGCACTTAATATACAAAAAACCGACAAAGTTAAGCGATTAGGTGAGATTCTTGTTGATAACGGCTTTCTCACTGAGGATGATATAGTAGAAGTTCTGGAACTCCAGCTTAAAATACCTTCTATTGATTTAGGCAAATATAATATTAACCCTAAAGCAACGGCATTAATACCGGAAAGTATCGTGAGACGTTATAGCCTCATACCCATAGATATAATAGATGATGAGCTTCTCGTCGCCATGAGCGACCCTCTTAATATTTTTGCCGTTGATGATATTAAGCTTTTGACCAATATGGATATCAAGATGGCTATATCAACAAAATCATCTATTGAGAGAACTATAAATAAATTCTATACGAGAGAAGAGACGAAAAGAGTTCTGGAGGAATTTGAAGAAAAATTCGTCCCTGGCAGCATAGATGATATTGACGACGATGAACTAATGGATGTTAACAGTGCCCCCGTAGTTAAACTGGTAAACACAATTATCGGACAGGCTGTTAAAATGAATGCCAGCGATATACATATAGAGCCTTATGAGAACAGTATCAGAATAAGACTCCGTTTAGATGGCGACTTACAGGAAATTATGAGCTTTTCCAAAAGAAGTCACATGGCAATAGTTACGAGAATAAAAATAATGGGCAGAATGGATATTGCAGAAAGACGTATACCTCTTGATGGCAGAATCGAAACGGAAATAGACGGCAGAAACATTGATATGAGGATATCTTCGCTGCCTACGGTATACGGAGAAAAAATAGTTATTAGATTATTAGACAGAGAAGGTTTCCGTTTCTCTAAAGAAGATCTGGCTTTTTCCGATAATGATTTAAAGGTGTTTAATAAAATTATACATCAGCCCTATGGAATAATTTTAGTTACCGGACCTACAGGCAGCGGTAAATCCACTACTTTATATACTATACTTAAGGATTTAAATAAAGAAGAGAAGAATATAATAACCGTTGAGGACCCCGTAGAATACAAGCTCCATGGTATAAACCAAGTGCATGTAAACAACAAAGCAGGGCTTACCTTTGCAAACGGTTTACGCTCCATACTGAGACAAGACCCGGATATTATAATGGTAGGAGAGATTAGAGACTCGGAGACTGCAGAGATAGCAGTAAGAGCCTCAATAACGGGGCATCTGGTTTTATCTACCCTCCATACCAATGATACATCCTCAACTGTTGCAAGACTTATAGATATGGGGATAGAGCCTTACATGCTCTCTACCTCCGTAATCGGCATAATATCACAAAGATTGGTTAAAAGACTTTGCACCAGTTGTAAAATACCTTACTCTCCGAATGAAACAGAGAGAAAAATGTTAAACATAGGTTTATACGAAGACGTTACTTTATATAAGCCTCAGGGCTGTAATAAATGCATTAAAGGTTACCGTGGCAGAATCCCCGTACATGAAGTTTTATATTTTAGTCAGAATATAAGAAGGCTGATAGATGATAGAAGGACTACGGACGAAATTAAAAGCGAAGCCTCAAAGGAAGGCATGACTACCCTTCTTGACAGCGCAATAAGCATGGCAATGGACGGTGTAACCTCCGTTGAAGAAGTGCTGAGAATAGGCTGGACAACTGATTAGGAGTGAAATTATGGACTTTTTTAGATTGGTACAGGAAGGAATAGAGAAAAAAGCTTCAGACATACATATAACTGTTGGCTTACCTATAGTTTTTAGAGTAAACGGAGAATTGATTAAAGTAGAAGAAGCTAATTTATCCCCGGAGGATACAGAAAAAATAGCTAGAGTAATGCTTAAAGAAAAACAATTTCATGAGCTGGAGGAAAAAGGTGAAATAGATATATCCTATTCCACACCGGGAGTAGGGAGATTCAGGATTAATATATTCAGACAAAGAGGCAGCTATGGTATAGCCATAAGGATAATACCTCTTACAATACCTACTTTGGAGGAATTGGGCTTACCCCTCATCGTTAAGGATTTAGCTAGACTGCCCAGAGGACTTATCCTTGTTACGGGACCTACAGGCAGCGGAAAATCAACCTCCTTGGCCTATATGATAGACCAGATTAATAAAGAGAGGAAATGCCATATAATAACTCTTGAGGACCCTATAGAATATTTGCATAAGCATAATAAAAGCATAGTAAACCAAAGAGAAATGGGCAATGACTCTTTAAGCTTCGCAAATGCATTAAGGGCGGCACTAAGACAAGACCCTGATGTAATACTGGTAGGCGAGATGAGGGATTTGGAGACTATAAGCATAGCCTTGACGGCAGCGGAGACTGGTCATCTAGTTCTTTCCACTTTACATACTTTAGGCGCTGCAAAGACCGTGGACAGAATAATAGACGTATTTCCTCCTCATCAGCAGCAACAAGTAAGAATACAGCTCTCCTCCGTGGCAGAGGCAATAATATCACAACAGCTATTGCCTACTGCAGACGGTAAAGCTAGAGTGGCTGCATTTGAAGTAATGCTGGCAACCAGTGCAATAAGCAATTTAATTAGGGAAGAAAAAACTCATCAGATAGATACGGCGATACAAACAGGCTCCAAGCTGGGTATGCAGACTTTGGATAATTCTCTACTTAATCTCTATAAAAGAGGATTAATTACTAAGGATGTAATGATGCTGCAGGCAACTAACCCTGATATTTTAAAAAAGTATTTGATATAGGCAGGTGATATATTTGCAGTTTAAATACAAAGCAGTAACAAGCACGGGACAAACTATTGAAGGCATACATGACGGAGAAAGTGAACATGATGTTATATCAATGCTCAAAGGCAATAATTATATGCCTATAAGTATTGAACAGACTGCGGACAGCGGTCAAAGCACTGCAATATCCTTTGGCAAAGTGAAGAAAAAGGATCTGGCAGTATTCTGCAGACAATTTTACACCATGCTTAACTCCGGTGTTACTATCATAAAATGCCTGGATATACTGGAGAGGCAAACAGAGAACAAGCATATGCGAACTGCCATAGCTGATGTTTTTGAAAATGTCCAAAAAGGAATGACTTTATCGGAAGCCATGAAAGCTATACCAAAAGTTTTTCCACCTATCCTAATACATATGGTAGAGGCTGGAGAAGCAAGCGGAAGCTTGGATACCATTATGGATAGAATGGCAGTGCATTACGAAAAGGAATTCAAAATAGAAAATAAAGTAAAAGGTGCTATGGTCTACCCTGCAGTACTTGCTGTAGTAGCTACCGGTGTAGTTGTTTTCTTAATGATATTTGTAATGCCTACCTTTGTAAGCATGTTTGAAGGCAGCGGCGTGGAACTTCCCGGACCTACAAAAGCATTATTGGCGATAAGCCACTCCTTAAGGGCTCAATGGTATATTTATATAGCTGCTGTAATCGCACTGGTATTTCTATTTAAATATATTGGGAGCACGACAGGGGGAAGAATGCTTTACGATACAATAAAGCTAAAGATACCGGTTTTTAAAAATGTAAGCATAAAGATTGCTACCTCCAGATTTACTAGAACCCTTTCTACTCTACTATATAGCGGTATTCCTCTTATGCAGGGCTTGGACATAGTATCAAAAATAGTGGACAACAAAAATATAGCTCTGAGGTTGGATAATGCCAGAGAAGAAGTTAGAAAAGGAGTACCCTTATCAAAGACCATAAAGGATGCCGTTGTATTTCCTCCTATGGTAGACTCCATGATAAGAATAGGAGAGGAATCGGGTGATCTTGATGGAATACTTAATAAAAGTGCAGACTTCTATGATGAGGAGGTAGAGGTTGCCCTTTCCAAGATGACAGAAATGATGCAGCCTATAATGATAGTCATAATGGCGCTTATAGTTGGCTTCATAGTCATAGCCATAGCTTTGCCTATGTTTGATATGGCAAGTACAATTTAGATAAATAATTAAAAAATATATTTAGGGGGTGATGGGAAAATATAGGATAAGCACAAGGAAATCTTTGATAGTTCACGAATATTGTCATTCTGAAGGAGATAATGACTGAAGAATCTTAAGCCCACTGGGCGTTATCGTGTCAATCAATGGTTTCAATTAATTATCTTTTGGTATCATAATAATTTTAAGGAGGAATAAAAATGTTAAATTGGTTAGTGAAAAAGGTAAATAATAGGAAGGGTTTTACTCTTATTGAATTGGTAGTGGTTATTGCTATATTAGGTATCTTAGCTGCAATAGCTGTACCGAAATTTGCTGCTTCACGAGAAAACGCAACTATAACTGCTCATAATGCCAACGTACGAACACTTGAAAGCGCTGCAAATATGTTTGTTTCAGAAAATGGCGGTGTCGCAGCCACTTGGACAGGACAAAATAACGAAGGTTGGGAGGCTTATATACAAGACTGGCCAACGGTGCCAGCTAGTTTAGAAGGTAAGGATGCAATGGTTTCAGAACCTATAGATCCTAATGATCCAGCCCAAGGGAATCATAATGTTTCAGGTAAAATTCCTAATAATGCTACATTTAAAGTTGAAATTAGTGCTGCAGGGGGAATTACTGTTACACCAGGAAAAGTAAACCCTTAAAAATTGTTAAACATTAGTTTAATATTTCAAGAGAGGTAATAAATGTTAATCGTATTAATGTACACATTAGGCATTATTGTTGGTTCTTTCCTTAATGTATGTATATACAGAATACCAAAGAAAGAATCTATAGCATACCCGCCTTCACATTGCAATAATTGTAATAAACCTTTAAAATGCTATGATTTAATACCCATATTTAGCTACTTATCTCTTAAAGGGAAATGTAGATACTGCGGGGGCAGAATTGCCCCCCGATATCCTTTTGTTGAACTGTTAAATGGATTATTATATTTACTTTTATTTCATTATTTTGGTTTATCTTTGGAATTTATATTTTATTCCATAGTAATCAGCGTTATAATAGTAATAAGCTTTATAGATTACGACGAGCAGATTATACCCGATGGTTTAGTACTTTTTATTTTAATAATAACGGTTTTTTATAAATTATTAGAAGTTTTAATATTTAAACTACCTATAGCATCACTTTGGGGCAATATTTTAGGTTTTCTCACTGGAGGAATATTATTCTTACTCATTGCCATAGTTTCCAAAGGGGCTATGGGGGGAGGAGACATTAAGCTTATATCCGTATTAGGCTTAATATTAGGATTGAAAACAACGCTTTTACATATATTCTTATCCTTTTTAATTGGAGCAGTATTTTCACTGTATCTTATTATATCAGGAAAAAAAGGGAGAAAGGATGCTATCCCTTTCGGACCTTTTATAAATATGGCTTTTATAATAGCCATTTTATACGGTAACAGTATAATTAATTGGTATATATCAAGATTTCTAATATAGGAGGCACTCTTATGATTAAAAAGCATAATAAAGGCTTTACATTAGTAGAAATAATAGTTTCAATAGCACTCCTTGCTATTATCGCTTTATTTATGCTGCCTATGTCTATATATGCTTTCAAGTTTTCTAAATGGAATAATATTAAACTAACGGCAATGAATCTAGCTCATACCCAATTAGAATGGGTTAAAACTTTAGATTATAAGAATGGTATCGGTTTGGATGAAATCGGTTACTCCCCAAAAGGAGAAGTAAAACAACATTTATTCCTCAATGAACTGAATTCGGATCCAAAGGTTGTAGAAGGAATTGAATATAAATTTTTAACCAGCATTTATTGGGAAAGCGGAATAAGTACTACAGGTGAGCTTGTTGCAAATGCTACAAAGAAAATTGATGTCTCTGTAAAGGCAAGAAATCCTATAACGGGAGAAGAGAGATATTTTGAAGTAATTGGCTCTCTTGTGGCATTTGAAGGGGAAAGAACATTATCCAGCTATATTCCATTTAGGGCACGGGCAATTACCGGCGAGGATTTTACCACACCAGCAAAAAATGTAAAAATCATAGTGAATGGAGTAAGCGGTAGTTTATTTAATTGGAGCAGAACAGATGAAGAAGGAGAGGCAATTTTTGTAGAACTGCCTAACGGAACTTATTATGTTTTCCCCGAGGAATGGGAAGGCGGAGAGATGCTTTCCAGACCTACTGGGAAAACCGGAAGCCTTAATGATGAGGAATGGATATTTCAGGAAAAAGTAATTGTACAACCAACCGAAGATGAGTATATAGATATTTTGTTTTATGTTGATCAACCCGGCAGAATAATACTGAACGGTTATTCCGATGAATTGTTAAATAATACACTTGTAAACGTTAAACCGAGCTTTGTTCCTGAAGAGGGAGAAAATCCGGAAAGTTATTCCCTTAACACTTACTTGAAAAAGCTTCTTGTAACTAAAATATGGAGGAATTGGTCCTACGATTTTATCTTAAAAAATGATGATGAAGAATACTTTTTCGTTGAAATTGATAACGGTAATCTTTGGGAAGGTAATTTTAATTATATAGAGGGAGAGGTTACGAAAAAGGAATTGAAGCTTGCTTATGGATTGAAGGACGGAAGCTTTAAAGTTGAAAGTGATGACAGCCTAACCTTGTCTATTTCTCTTACAACCCCTGTAAACAATTTAAATAGTATTGAGTTTTCGCTAAATGATGAAAATGATCTGCTATTTAATAATATATCAATTATTCCAAACCCATCGAACAATGGTGTTACTATCAATTTAAAACCTGATAGAGATTTAAATTCTGATATTTTGAGCTTTATGATAACTAATAAAGACTCAGATGAATTAGTTAATAATTGGGGAATGAAATTGATTCAAGATAGAAACTACTGCGATTTAATTAAAGCTGAGTAGTGTGGAGGTGCTATTTTGAATAATGAAAATAAAAAAACTCTTCTTGGGAATAAAGGTATTACTCTTATTGAGTTGGTGATAGTGATACCTTTAATTGTAGTTGTCATAGCATTAAGTTATAATATGATTTTTTTAATCCAAAGAAGTTTTAGAGAAGTTAATAAAACTTTTAATGTCAGCGAGGAAACAAGAATATTTAGAATAAATATAACGAAAGAAGCAAACTCAGCAAAAAAAGCAGAAGAATCAAAAAATGCCATACATAGGATAAACAAAAGTGAAATTTATATTTATTCAGATATTGATAATTCCGATGGTAAAAATATTCCGGAGCTTATAAGATATAGAATAGCTGATGGAAGTTTAAAAAGATCCGTAAAAACAGCAACGGGAGAAGAGTATCCATATAGTTATGCTTCATCTTTTAGTAGTGAGGAAATAATACTAAATAATATTTTAGAAGAACAAAGCGAGTTTTATAGTGATGAACCTATCAGAATTGTTGACGAATCAAGTCAAGAAGCACCTGACTATAGAAGAAAACTGCGAATGAAATTAATTGTAGAAGCAGAACCGAATAATATTGAGCTTCAAAGTTATTTGATTTCAAAAAGTAGGACAGAAGCTGAATAAAATAGAAAGGAGCTGACATGTATGAAATACTTAAAAAATAACAAAGGAACAGTTTTACCATTGGTATTGTTTGTTTTGACTCTAGCAACCATATTCGGCTTTACATCATTAAACACAATGAGCTCTCAGACTAAATTTAATATTATTGATGATTCTACAAAGAAAGCAATGGAATACGCAGAGGCCGGCTACAATCAATACTTATGGCATTTAAATGATGATGTTAATTTTTATAGCACAACAGAAAGTACAGATATGCAAAATGTAGATATACCTTTTATGGATGGTTTTTATAGATTGGAAGTATCAAAACCATCTGATACAGATAGATTTATTACAATAAAATCTACAGGCTTTACTAAAAGCAATCCGGAAATTAAAAAAACAGTGGAAGCAAAGATTAGAAAAAAACAGTTTGTCCATTATGTTTATGTTAGTAATAGTGACGGTACAAATATTTGGTGGACTACCGGAGATGAGAGCCATGGACCATATCATACAAATAAAGATTTCAGAATTGAAAAGAAACCGGTTTTTTACGACACGGTTAGCTATTCCGGTAAATTTTACGGTAAAAGTAACTCTAATAATGCTGTTGAGCTAAAGACAAATGAAGAAAAAAAGAAAACAACTTCTTATTATAATCCGGATTTTAAAATAAAAGATCCTGTACTTCCGGAAAAAGTGGACACATTAGAATTCCCTGCAACAAACCTACAATTAAAAGAATGGGCACAAAAAGATAATATGGTTTTCACAGGGAGAACATGTATCTATTTAGATGGTGATACCCTTAAGATAAGGAATAAAGACAGCAGTGTGATTACTACCTACTCTGTGAGCAGTATAAAAAACAAAGTCATCTACGTAGATAAAGATACAGGTGGAGGAACAGGGAAATTTGATATAAAAAGCGGTAATATTTTTATATTCGGAACTTTAAAAGGAACGCTCACTATTGCCGCTGCAAACGATATTTACATTACACATGCTGATCCCACCAATTGGTACGATTATGATTTAAATAATGACTTAAAGAACCAAAGTAACAAACCAAATCAACCGCCTGAAACATATAAATGGATCGACAATTCAAATAAAAGTTATCCAGAAAAAGGCGGAATAAAATATCAAAATACTACTTTTACAAATTCCCACAAACCTTCCGGAAAGGACTATTGGATAAGAGAAGCTTCCGGCAAAGATATGTTAGGTTTAATTGCTAATAACAACATTTATATACTCCACTATGGTTGGCCTAAAACACCTGTTTCATCCGACGGAGGAAAAGCATATTGGGATTTTAAATGGGAGTGGAAAAATTTTGGTTTTCTTTTATGGCCTGACTATCGTTATGGTCAAACAAATTTTACTTATGATGTAGCTCCAAAAGATGTCACAATTCATTCAGCAGTTTTTGCTGTTAATGGCGGATTTGGTTTTGAAGATTATAATAAAGGAGCAAGGAGAGGGGACATTGTATTATGGGGCAATATCACTCAAAAAATGCGTTTAGCTGTTGGAACCATTGGCAGCACAGGATACAATAAATTGTATTCACATGACCCCAGAATGTTCTATGATTATCCTCCCCATATTCTAGAACCTGTTAATGTGGGTTGGGAAATACATGATTGGAAAGAGACTAACTAGAATGAGAAAGGAGGCATGTATTTGAGTATTTTTAACAAAAGTATCGTATCCATTGATTTAGGGACCTATGAAACAAAAATAATTCAAGGTATTAAAAGTAAAGAAGAAATTAAGGTTGAAAAAGCTGTTGCCTATAGTACACCCATGGATTCTTATGAAAATGGTAATATAAAAAATCACTCTATCCTTGTAAACCATGTGAAGGAAGAGATGAAAGAGAATAAAATGTCTGCAGGCAACTGTCATATTAGTATCAGCAGCACTTCGATAATAACCCGGGAGTTGCCTTTTCCCATCCTTGGCACTAAGGAGATAGAAGGCTTGCTTAAATATCAACTGGAGGAGTATCTCCCCATGGATTATGGAAAATATATCATCCAGCATAAGCCTTTGGGAAGAATTGTTGATGAAGGAGTTGAAAAGCTAAACATTTTAGTAGTGGCAATACCTAAGGATATGGTAGAAATGCATTATGACTTTGTTCGTGATTTAGGGCTGAGACCTTTGATAATGGACTATCAATCAAACGGTATATGGAAACTGTTTAAATTCACCGACAGTCTTAATGTCAATGATTTTTCTAAAAAGGTTGTTGCGGCAATTGATTTAGGCTATAGCAGTACAAATATAACCATTTTAAAAAACAAAGCCATGCAGACGACAAAGGCTGTCGAGCTGGGAGGGCAAAGCTTGGATACCAATGCTATGAATCTCTTAACTCTTACTCCTGAGGAATTGCATAGAAAAAAGGTGGAAATAGAAGACATAAGCAACGTAGAAGAAGGCTTTTCAGATGATGACAGATATTTGAATATTATAAGGACAAGCCTGGAGGCAATAATGGATAGGGTGGATAGAGTATTCAAGTATTATTTATCAAAGGAAATGGATAATGAGATAGAGCAGTTATTGCTCTACGGAGGTCTATCCAATATCAAAGGCATAGATAAGCTTTTTCAAAATAATTTCGGGATTTCAACTATGGTGGTGGACAATCTAAAAAAAGTAAGCTTAAGCAAGGATACAAATAGATATGTAAATTGCTTAGGTGCGCTAATAAGGGATGACGAGGTGTAGTATTATGAAAGATTTAAACTTTTTCTCATCCTATAGTAAAAAAGCAGATAAAAAAAGGGTGGATAATTACATTGTATTGTATACCCTTTTGATTCTTTTAGTTGCAGGTATTTTGATTTATGGGATTTATAATTTTATAACTATTTCGAGACTGAATAATGATATAGCATATAAGAAGCATGAGCTTAATACGAAGCTGGAGGACCCAAAGGTAAAGAAAATAATGGGGAAGGAAGAGGACATAGAAGTCCTTAAAGAGGATATTCAAAAGCTTAATACTTTAGAAAAGTATGTAAAGGATATGGATGTCATAGATGAGGTTTTGTTAGAGGACATCAGGGACAATATACCTTCTCTTGTATTTATCGACTCCATGACGATAAGCAAACAAAACATAAAGGTGGAAGGGAAATCTAAGGATAAGGAATCCATAGCTCAGTTTCAACATAATCTGAACATACTGGATAAATTTGAGCAGGTTTTTATACCTGAGATATTAGATGGTGACGGTCATTATAATTTTTATTTAGATTTTAAGCTAAAGGAGGGAGAAGTAAATGGAATTGAAGCTGAAAAGCAGCAATAAAAAAATCTTGAATATCAGCAAAAAAGAAAAAATTCTTCTCCTTGTATTATTGATTGTTGTTCTTGGATTTTTAGTTTATAAATTTGTTTTAGTACCTCAAAGCAATACTATCACAGCTTTAAAGGAAGAAAAGCTAGCAATAGATGAAGAACTTGCAAAGGTAGAAGATACAATAGCGAGAGAAAACCTTATAAACAAGGAATGGGAAACTTTAAATAAAGATTTTCAAAAATTGTCCTCAAGGTATTATCCGAAGCCTAATCAGCCGGACTTAATACATATTCTTAACGGTATAATAGACGAGGGCAAGCTGGAAATGCCCCAAATGGTATTTAGAGATGCGGAAGCCATTGAATTGGACGGCTTGAAAATAAATGCTCTTGGTGTTTCAACACCCTTTAGCGGTACCTTTGATGATTTAGAGATATTCCTTTCAAAGCTGAGAGGAAGCGAAAAACGTTTATTGGTGGATCAACTGGCTATTACAAAGGATAGTACAGATAAAGTAAACGGTCAGGTATCCTTTAATGCTTATGCTTATGGCGGAGCCAAAGCTAAAGAGGATGGATTCTTCTATCAAAACGAATATAAGGATGGAAGCAAAGGTAATCCTTTCACAGCCTATGACGGCTACGTGGAATCCACTCATACCGATGATTCATCTATAGACGGCGGCATCGACGAGAAAAGAACTCTTCTTGCAGATTTGGAAAACAATAATATTTATTATATGGGCACTTCTACTGAAGTGACAGGCAAAGTAGATAGAGTTAATATTCCTAAATACGGTAAAACATCCATAAGAGCAGAATATTTCATTTCAACTAATTATAGATATGAACGCGCTTATGTAGTTTTAGATGATCAAAATATATTTATAAAATATCCTCCTCAATCTATAGGAGTGTGGGCTTATTCCTACGGGTACTCTCCTGTGACTGTCGGTATGAGATTCCAGGATATGGATGGTAAGAAGGTAGACATGGAATTAGAAAGAGGAGTCAGTTGGGTAGGCTGGAAGTATATTTCCGCTACACCTCCCCAGGATATAAATCTTTATCCTCTTGTTCTTGATAGAATTTATATGGAGCTTGGACCTAACAGGGATGATTACGGCGTACTGTTATTTGACAGGATTGAAGCTGCTTATCCCAAGGATGAGGAGAGTAATATAGAAAAAGCTAAATTTAAATTTCATGTTGTTAAGCCCGGGGATACGCTATCCAGCATTAGCAAGCTATATTATGGTACAACCAATAAGTATATAAAGATAGCGAAGGATAACGGCATATCCCATAATGCCATACTAGAAGTCGGAAAAGTATTAGTAATACAAAATTAAGGGAAGAGGTGATATTAGTGAAAAAAACAAGATTAATAACGATAATAATATGCTTTTTCTATGTCTCCTTTATTTTCCCTTCATTCTTCGTATATGCAGCCGACAGTCAGGCTTATAAAGACGGCTACAGCAATGGATTATGGGAAGGCATAGATGCCGCTTATGATGATTTAGAAGATGTGAAGAAAAAGAACTATTCAAAAGCAATGCCTAAGGATAGTGAGATTAAAGATTATTACGATTTAGATAAAGAAACAGCAGCCTATTCAAGGGATTTTATAAGAGGATATAAAGAAGGATTCAAAGAAGGCTACAATAATACCTATGATAATCCCAAAAATGAAATTCAGCCAACCAACTACGAAGAAGAGCTTGGCATGGAAATGGGCAGGGCAGCCGGCTTTAGTGATTATTATGCCAATAAGAATAACAGGTGGGCAAGTGCTGTTCCGGGAACTACCAGGCTGATTGATATGTTTGGATTAGGCAAAGAAACCAATGCCTATAAAAATAAATTTATTACAAAGTTTAAAGAGAATTTTCAAGAGGGATATGAGACGGCATATAGGGAAGCTAAATATGAGCCAAAGCTATATGATATAGAAAGAGGAGAACAAGACGGAGAAGTCATAGGCGGCTTATTGGGAGCTAACTATGGAAGGAAGGATTATTACGATAAAAAAGCCATAAAGTGGGATAGGAATCTTCCTTCGGACAATGAAATTATTAAATCCTTTGTCCTTAACAACGATGTTGCGAATTACCAGAAAAGCTTTATAGCAGCCTTTAAAAAGGCATTTCAGGAGAAATATGATGAAGCATACAGAAATGCAAATATAGAGTATTATAAAGGACTGTTTGACAAAGGTTACGATTCAGGTAAAGCGTTAGGTATTGCTAAAGGCACTTCCAATGCTCAAGCTGATTATATGATGGCAAGATCAAATGATCCGGAAAGATTTAAGCTCACAGATGATATTGTCATAAATGAATATAATTTATTCAACGAACATAAAAGATATCAAGATGGCTTTATTGCCGGGTTCAAAGGCGGTTACAAAAGCGGATATACTATCGCTTATCAATCTCTTTCTTTTTCAGCCTACAGTGAAAAGGTAATAGATGAGCTGATTCCTATGGGTGGGGGCGCTATTTTAGCCGGTGACAGCAAAATGCAGTTGATTTTAGATAAAGGGATTTTCTATAATGATGTAGTGGCTTCCATCAATAAATATACTCAAATAAAGAATCCCGTTAGTCTCCCGTCAAAGGATTCCTTTATAAAAAGCTCTGACTTATATCAGTTAAATATCATTAACCCCTATGAAAGGTTTGATAATGATAAGCCTATTATGATGAGCTTTGAATACTATGGTGGAATAAAAGGCGGTATATACAGGTACTTATACGGCAATTGGATGTATGTTCCTTCAAGCATTTCAGAAAATATGATAACTGCTTACATTACACCGAGAATGGCGCAGCAAAATGCTTTATATGGTGTGTTTATAGATGAGAAGGCTATTAATCCTCTGGATACGAGAGGTCATTGGGCTAAGGATGATATAATAACAACCTTAAGGCGCGGCTTTACAGGGCTGTATTCCGATAACACTTACAGACCTGATGTATATTTGACAAGGGCACAATTGCTAACTTATTTAGGCAGAGCTAATAAGTGGAAAGTCGAGCTGCCTGATGAATTTATGAAAGCACCGGAAAAGTTGGAAGACTACAATGATATCAAAGGCATAAAGGGACTAGTGGCTGTAAGTATGAAGGAAGGCTATTTAGAAATAACTGATAATAAATTTAAACCCAATGAAGCCATAAGCTATAAGGATTTGGAGAAGGTCATTAGAAAGGTTTATAAGAATAACGGCTTTACATGGAAATGGGTTGAAAATAAAATGGCTGTTATAAAGGACAAGAGAAGCAGCAGTGTTGATTCAATGAATAATAAAATTACCAGAGCCGAATTTGCTTATATGCTTAACCTTTTAAATGAGTAAACTTAAAATAGTATAATTAATAATATAAAAGATGGTTGTTGAGGTGTTAATCTTGCAACCATCTTTTTAATGCAAAAGATATTATCAACTTAACAGTAATATTCAGTAGTTTCAGTATTGATTATTATATTTGATACGATTGCAGGAGTTCCAAGACTAATAATCTGTAAGCTTGTTCCGGGTTGCGCCAAAACTCGCTTCGCTCAAACAGTTGACGCAACTGATCCTCCACTTCGCTAACAGATTCTAAGTCTCTCCACAATGCAATCTTTATCAAATATTAATAATCTAAAAAATACCTGTTAACAGTAACTGAATATTCAATTTATAAAAGAGAAATTATTTTAATTTATATTGAATACGTATTACACGTATGTTATTATTATCATATGAGGTGACGGAATTGAATTCAAAAGAACTTTTAAATCTTGCAATAAAAAACGGTTGGAAAATAAAAAACCAAAAAGGTTCACATATTAAATTAATACATGATGGATTTGAAAAACCTATAACTATTCCGTATCACGGTGTAAAAGAAGTACCAAAGGGTACTTTGAACATGATACTTAAGCAGATGGGATTAAAAGAATTATGATAATTATGGAAAGGAAGTCTAAGACCATGTATAAGGATATATATATATTTCCGGCAGTTATAACTAAACTTGATGAAAATGATTATAATATTAAATTTCCTGACTTTGAAGAGATAATTAGCTTTGGAGAAAGTCTTGAGGATGCTTATTCTATGGCAGAGGATGCTTTAAAACTATGCTTGTTTGACCTATATGAAGATAATATGGAGATTCCGGAGCCGTCAATTATAGAAGATATAAAATTAACTGAACATCAAGTCATGATATTAGTGAGAGTAAGCTTAAAACAGACTATAAAGGAATATGACAATAAAGCAGTAAAGAAGACTTTAACGATACCTTCCTGGCTAAATAAAGAGGCTGAAAAATCTCACATTAATTACTCGCAACTATTGCAAGAAGCCATAATAAATTACCTTGAATTAGATGAATAAGAACAAAAAGACTATTCCTGTATGGCTCGTGAGAGTTGTCTGCGATCACTAGAGAAAAAGGTATGATAAAATATGATAAAATTAGAGGATTTTTTCTTTTTGTAATGAATATATAAGAGGTGACAAAGGATAAAACATTTTTTGGAGAATAGCAGAAATGAAAAGACTTAATTCAAAAGGATTCACTTTAATTGAGGTCATTTTTTCTCTTGGGATTCTTGTAATCATTTTTATTGCCTTATCAAGCATGCATACAACTATAATAAATGCTTACGGTAATTCCAAGGAACAATTCAATGCCACCATGCTGGCACAAAGCCAATTTGAGAAAATTAAAGCTTTGCCTGTGGAAAGTACAGGGCAAAGCATCATCGAAGCTGACGGGTTCCATATAATCGTGGATATTGAAGAGATGGATAAATATGAAGGTATATTATATAAGGTTGTCGTTTTAGTAACCAAGGAGGATGAAACCTTAGAAAGAATCGAAGGATACAAATTGATTAATGGTCAGGGGAAGAGCGATGAGGAAGACCATAAATAATAATCAAGGAGTTATTCTTTTAACTGTTTTGATTATTTGCTCCATATTGATTACAGTTTCTACTGCTGTACTTTCTACGGCAGTTATGGATTACAAAATGAAAAAAGTAAATAGCAAAGTAAAAAAAGCGCTGTATTATGCTGAAGCAGGGCTAGAAGAGTCCTATGCCATAGCAACTATTTTTTTATCCTCTGCCATAGATTGTTTAATGGATAATAGCTTTCCTGATTTTAATGCAGGTCTATCAGAAATAATAGATGGAGGCTCCTTTGACTGTTGTGATGAAACATGTCTAAAGGATGCTTTAGAAAATATGGATAATTACATTATTTATGATGGTAATTATCCTTTAATTAGAGCCGATATGGTTAAAGATGGGGATTCTTTCGTCATTAAAGCTACTTCCACATATAGAAATGGAAAAATTGAAAAAATAGCATCCCTTTCCTATAGAATAGATCTTTCCAATGAAGAAGTAAGCCTCTATTCCAGAACGCCTATAAACTTGATTAAGGATGTTTATTGGGATATTGAAAGGTAACTGCAATGAATAGCTGTCTTAAAGGAAACAAAGGTTATACTTTAATTGAGCTGATGATGACTGTAACGGTGTTTAGTGTTCTGCTTACTGTTATTACCTCCGTATTCCTGTCAGGATTAAACCTTTGTAATGCTTTAGACAGGGGAATAGAATTGCAGCAGCAAGGACTATTCATTTTATCCTTTATAGAGGAAAAAATAATTGAATCTGAAGGCATTTTATATATTGAAGATGTTGACGGTAATATGAAGCAGCATAGTTTTAATAATATTAAAATTAAGAAAATAGTATTTAAAAATCATGATAATCATAGAGACATAGGATATATTTTTAATCTGACAAAAAACATTGAGTCAAAGAGCAATAACCTTCTTTATGGCATTGGTTTAACAGGCTATGGCTCTGTGGAATTGGGGAATTATATAGATAGTATAGAAATCGAGCCTTTGCCTGAAGGGGCTTCCTTTATAGATTCCCGTGGAATAACAATAAAAATAAATTTTGCCTTTGATTCTACGAAAACCAGTTTAGAGGATACTTTTTGCTTCAGAAATAAAACCGGGAGGTTATAAATGCATAGATTAAACAAAAATGGCTTTACAATTGTTGAGCTTATTGTTGTAATAGGTATGCTGGGATTGCTTTTTTCCGTTGCCGTACCTATGATAGATATGAACCATTATAATCTGCTGACTGCCGGTAAGACATTGAGGGATAATATAAAAGCTGTAAAATATGAGACTATGACAGAAGGTACCTATGTGAGAATATTGTTTGATAAGTATTCCTATCGTGTTATGGAAGGCTCAAAGGTCAAGAATAAAGTTCTAATGAATAATGGTATTAAAATAGTGCAGAATTTTAAAGACAGCACGGTAACCTTTAATTATAATGGTGCCCCTTTAACAGGAGGCGGTACCGTTTCAATACTTGATGAAAAGACTAAGAAATATTGTGAAATAACTGTTGTGCCTTCCACCGGAAGAATCCTTATGAAAAATAAAGTGTATAAAGGTTATACGGGAAGTTGAAATCCTTCTTATAGTTTTTTTACTCTATAAATATTCTTATCTTTTCCCCAGTTAATTTCAATTATATTAAAGGAAATTTAGTTTTAATATGGAATATTCATAATAATAAATATAGGGGGTCATTTCATGTATAAAGTGAAAAACTATATGGAGGATGTCGTTAGCAAATCTATTGATAACGTGCTTAAATCCATGAACATTTGTAGTTGTGATAAATGTAAAGCAGATATATCCGCATTGGCTTTAAATGAGCTGCCGCAAAAATACGTCGTCACTGAGATAGGAGGCTTATATACAAAATTATCGGAATTGGAGCAACAATTTGGTGTGGATGTTCAGGCAGCTATCACAAGAGCTGCTTTAATTGTTGGCAAGAATCCCAAGCATTAACAATTTATTATTTTTTCTGTTCAACAGGAATAAACTGTGCTAATATGAAATAAAGGTTTTTACTATCCGATTAATATTTTGATATACCAGAGGAGGTTTTCTTTTGATAGAAAGATTAAAGAAAATAAGGAGCATTATAAAGAATATTGGGGCTGATGGTGTTATTATATACTCGCCGGAGAATAGAAGATACCTTAGCGGGTTTACCGGCTCTTCCGGCTATGTTATTATCAGCAAGGACAATGCCGCATTTTTAACGGATTTCCGTTACACCAAGCAAGCGGAATTAGAATGTAAAGGCTATGAGATAATAGAATGTAAAAATCCTTTTGAAAATTATATTGCAGATATAATAAAAGGTTATAATATTAAGAAGCTTGCATATGAAGACTCCTTTATGACGATGGACTTTTATGAAAAATTAAAAAATAAGCTGGATGGCTCGGAATTTATCCCCTTAAAGGAACAGACAGGATTTATCAGAATAATAAAGGACGAAGAAGAACTGGAATACATAAAGAAAGCTGCAGAAATTGCGGATAAAGCTTTTGACCATATCCTAACTGTCATTAAGCCGGGCATCACTGAAATTGATGTTTCCTTGGAGCTTGAGTTTTTTATGCGGAGAAACGGAGCCTCCAAGCTTTCCTTTGATTCTATCGTTGCTTCCGGTTGGAGATCCTCATTACCTCACGGCATTGCTACAAATAAAGAAATTCATTCAGGAGATTTATTGACCATGGACTATGGTTGTGTGTATAATGGATATTGTTCGGATATGACAAGAACTGTAGTTGTAGGCAAAGCTAATGAGGAACAAAGGAAAATATATGATATAGTGCTTAAAGCTCAGACAGAGGCTTTGATACATATTAAACCGGGGGTTTTAGGTAAGGATGTCGATAAAATCGCCAGAGATATTATAACTGATGCGGGCTATGGTGATTATTTCGGTCACGGATTGGGTCATGGTGTCGGCTTGGCGGTGCATGAGGAGCCCAGATTATCAACTGCCGGTGACACTCCTTTAGAGGTTAATATGGTGGTTACTGATGAGCCGGGTGTTTATATCCCCGATTTTGGCGGTGTCCGTATTGAAGATCTTATTGTCGTTGGTAGGGATGGACCTATCGTTTATAGTAAATCAACTAAGGAACTTATTGAATTAATTTGATATAAGGAGGACAAAGCTATGCTATCAGCCAGTGAATTCCGAAAAGGCTATACCTTTGAAATGGATGGGCAAATATTTATTATCGTAGATTTTCAACATGTAAAACCGGGTAAAGGCGCTGCATTTGTCAGAACAAAAATTAAAAACATCGTTACGGGAGCCAGTGTGGAAAAGTCCTTTAATCCCTCAGATAAATTCCCGAAGGCTCATATCGAGAGAAAGGAAATGCAGTATCTATATGAGGACGGGGATTTATACTACTTCATGGATAATGAATCCTATGAACAAATACCCCTTAACAAATCTCAGGTAGAAGATGCTATTATGTATTTGAAACCAAATGATATTGCTATCATCAAATTTTATAAAGGTGAGGCTTTCTCTGTTGAGGCGGAGAATTTTGTGGAGTTAGAGGTAACCCATACGGAGCCCGGTGTAAAAGGCGATACGGCAACAGGTGCAACAAAGCCTGCAACCTTAGAAACCGGAGTGGTGATTTCTGTCCCGCTGTTTGTTAATACCGGTGACAGGATAAGAGTAGACACAAGGTCCGGGGAGTATATGGAAAGGCTTTAGTGGAATAATAAAAGTAAAAAGAAGGAGATGAATTTAATGGAATTTCTTTATGAGAGAATTGCGTATTTAAGAGGTCTAATTGAAGGATTAGGCGTAGAAGAGGAATCTAAAGAAGGAAAGGTTATAGCTAACATTGTTGATGTTTTAGAGGATTTTGCTGATGCTATAAATGAATTAAATGAAAATCAGGAAGATTTAGATGAATATGTTGAGGCTATTGACGAAGATTTATCAAATGTTGAGGATGAAATTTTCGAAGAGGACGAATTCGATGATTTTGATGAATGTGATGATTATGATTATATAGAGATGGAATGTCCACACTGTAAAGAATATGTATATTTAGATGAAGATTTGCTGGACAGTGGCAAAGAGGTACGCTGCCCTAATTGTAATGAGATAATAGATACTTTAAATGAATGCAGCTGCGGTTGCGGTTGCGAAGAAGACTAGTTTTAAGCTTTAGCTTACAGGACTCCCCGATTACCGGGGAGTTTTTGTTGTGTGCCAGGCATGGCACTTAACTTGGCGATGAAAGTTCGCTATGGAGGTACA
>CAYPBK010000030.1:0-32593 GCA_964408955.1 uncultured Clostridiaceae bacterium | reverse complement strand
AATTATTCTAAACTTTTTTCCAATTTACTCTTGACATTTTACCGCTGGACTTTTATTGTTTAAAAATCCTGATTTAATAGCTTTTGTAGGACATACGGAGACACATTTACCACATCTCACACATTCAGGGCTATTAGGGCTTTCATATATCCTTATATCAACAGGACAGTTTTCTTTACATTTGTCGCATTTTATACATTTTGCTAAATCCACATCCATACTGTAAAAGCTTATGGGGTTAAACAATGAATAAATAGCCCCCAAAGGACATACAGCCCTGCAAAAAGGTCGCGAAACCTTTATTGATAATACTATAAGTATAAACAAAAGAGATAGTTTCCAATAGAACATGCTGCCTATGGCTCCCCGTATTGCCTTATTTGCTATGACTAGGGGGATCCCTGCCTCTAATGTCCCAGCAGGGCAGATGTATTTACAAAAATAAGGTAAGCCTAAGCCTATTTCATCAGTAAGAAAAATGGGCATAGCTAATACAAAGATCACTAGAACAGCATATTTTAAATATTTTAATCCTTTCTTCATTCTAAGCTTTTTTAAAGGGATTTTGTACAGAAGCTCCTGGAATAAACCAAAGGGGCATAGCCAACCGCATATAAATCTGCCGCCAATCGTGCCGATAAACATTAAAAAGCCAATGACATAAAAGGAAATTTGATGTTTAATTCCCGCCGCTATAGCTTGTATAGAGCCAATTGGACAGGATGTATAAGCACCGGGGCAAGAATAGCAATTAAGACCGGGAAAGCAAAAGGATTTTAGCTTGCCCTGATAAATAATACCCTTCTTAAAGCCGTTGAAATATCCATTTCCTAATATCGCAGATAAGGTTTGTACAATTCTTCTCTTAATATTATCCAATTCCTATACACTCCAAACAGATATTTATTGCTTTTATTAGTACCTGTAAAGCCTCGCCTCTAAATAAACCAAAAGCCATAAATAACAAAGACAATATCAATAAGTAATACTTCATTTTTATTCTCACATGCTTCACATCCATTTTAAACAATTGTTATCTTTAAAATTAAATATATTATATCAAAAAAAATAGTAAAACCATAGTTATAAAAAAAGCGGCTCCGCCGCATTAAATAAAAATTTACTGTTCAGATATAAAAATAGATTGATATTGATTATTATATTTGCCACGATTACTGGGTTACAAGTCTAATGGCCTGTAAGCTTATTACGGGCGAAATCAAACCCTCCCCGATAAATCGAAGGTTTCGTTTATAACTATCCCTGTAGACACTTGTGATTTCGCTTATCCTCCATTTCGCTAACAGACCCTAAAGACTCTCCACAATGTAATCTTAGGCAAAAATTAACAATCTATATAGCATATCTGAACAGTATTAAACAAATTGTCTTGATTAGGTCAACGCTTTTGTTTTTAAATTTTCTATCGTGGATTTTAATTGGGGTATCATAGACAAGACCGCGCATATAGCAGTATCGGTGCCAATAACGAGAAGATTTACCGTTAAGGAATACCATATAGGATTCATCCCCTCCGGCGCATAACTGCCAAAGAAAATAAAACCGGAAGCAAAGGACGCTAAAAACCTTCCAAATCCCCCTAACAAAACGCTTATGAAGAGATGCTTTCTATTAAGCCCTGCCAAACCCATAAGCATAAACGCAATAGGGTAATCAAGAAGAACCTGCGCCCAATGCACGGCATACAAATCCTGTATCATTTGCAGCATACCATAAGCAAAGCCTGCCGCCAAACCCGCTCCCGGACCAAAAATATAAGAAAAAATAAACATTGGTAACATACTGCCGGGTGTTATTGAACCACCCTGAGGCCAACGGTAAAGCCTGATATAAGATAGGACAAAGGACATGGCAATACATAAGCCGCCATAAACCAAAACCTTGGTTTTGATTTTTTTTCCTTTTTCATAATGGGATAAATAGACAGATAACATAACAAGCAGAACAAGAACTACTACTGTCACAGGCTTCAAATCCTTCAGCTTGCTAAACATTTTGATAAAATAATTCATAAAATCCTCCTTTTGATATGTCCTTTTGGAGGAAAGGGCAACAAAAAAGACTGCAACGAACGGCAGCCCTTTGTTTTTATCAAAACCGCTTTCCTTCGTTAGAATTAACTACACAGGTTCCAAGGGTCAGCAGCATTTAGCTGCTCTCTCAGCATAAGCTCCCCTAGCGGACATCTCATATTTATTTATAAATATATATTACTACTTTAGATCTTTTATGTCAAACAGTACCAAGCGCCAGATAATTACTTTTTATTCTATCCTTTACATTACAAATATAACTATAGTTTCACTATAATCTATTATATTTGATAGGATTACAGGGTTTTAGTGCTAATAATCTAAAAAAACGCCTGTAAACAATAATCTCTATTCAAATATAATCGACATTTTAATAAAGCTTCTACACTTTAAATTTAGAAACAATCTCCTTCAATCTCCCTGATATCTCTTTTGTTTCAACCGCCGCGGATACAATGTCATTTGTTTTTTGAGTAGTGAGTGAAGCTTTTTGTGCAATGTTTTCTATACCGATAGCTGATTCATTATTTGAATGTGTTATTTCATTTATTGCTCTCATCATATTCTGTATTGAAGCGCTTAGTTCTTCGGCAGTAGCACTGAAATCTGCGACCAAATCATCTATATATTTAGCGTCTTCAAAATATTGATTTCCCGTATTAATCATCAGTTTGTAATCCTCTGTTACCGTTGTATCAATGAATCCTAATACCTTTTTCGAGTTGTCTGCAAGATTTGCAACAGAGGAAACAACCTGTTTAATAACATTTTGTATTTCACTCACGTCATCCTTGGAGTTTTCAGCCAATTTTCTTATTTCATCAGCTACAACAGCAAAGCCTTTGCCTGCCTCCCCTGCCCTAGCTGCCTCTATAGCAGCATTTAATGCAAGGAGGTTCGTTTGAGAAGTTATCTGCAATATTGATTCCGTGAGTACATTTATCTTTTCTACAGCGTTAGCTTGCTCAATAGCCGTTTTTAAATCTGCATTAACCTCTTGCTGCACCTTGCTTACAGTGTTTTGGGAAGAAACAGCATTTTCGCTTAAACTTTCAGCCCTTTTGCTTATTTCACTTGCTGTCGCCGCACCATCCAGTGATTTAGTAGCTATTGCCTCAACGGCAGCGCCTAATTCCTGGGATGAGATATTCATTTCCTCCGTATTCTTTACTGATTCCTGCATTGTAGCTGTCATTTGTTCTGCTGTATAAGTAACTTCCTCCATATTAATATTCAAATCATTCATACTGCTTACAACTGAGTTTAAGGAAATCTCTAAATTATCCGCTTCTTTTTTAATTCCTTGGATTATTTCTTTAACGGATTTTTGCATTTCTTCCATAGCAGCTACCAAAACACCTGTCTCATCTTTTTTAACTTTATATTTTTCCGGTATTTCTTTAGAAAAATCTCCTTCCGCAATAGAAGTTAAATAGTCCGATGCAAAGCTAACCGGTTCTGAAATTTTTCTGACAACTATTATTAAAATTAAAATAGTAATTACTAAACTAATAAGCGTAACAATAGAAATACCCATTTTTAAGCTATTCAATGAGGATGTGTATTTACTCATCGGCAAAAAGCTTACAATAATCATATCCAAGTCTTTACATTTCGAAAAAGCGGCAATATGCTTTTCATTATCCAAAGTAAAAAAACCTACTCCGGATTCTTCTGACTCCATCTTGTTAAAAAATTCTTTAATATCTCCTTCTTCTTCGCTTAAATTAAAATTAAGCACCATATCTTTATCCTCTGAAGCTAGTACCATACCGTCGGAATTTATTATATATGTGTTTGATTCATTTCTTGATTTTGTATTAATTAACTCGTCAGAAACACTTTCCAGACTTATAGCCAGTCCTAAATATGCGTAGGATTTACCATTTTCAGCATAACCCGGCGCCCCCACCATTACTATGGGTCTTCCGGAAGAAGGTGAGGGCATAGGAATCCCTACCTTTGATGTTTTGCTTTTCATTACTTCATTATAAAAATCCTCCTGCGCCTTGTTTTCTATTCCGGGAGAACCTTCAGAAAAACCACCTATCCCATCAATAACAATAATTTTTTCATGTAGTAATAGAATATTCTCGAAAAGACCGTCCCCTTTGGCAAATCTTCTTTCTAAATTTTTTCTAATCCTGATTTCTGAATCCTTATCGTAAATATCATTATCAATAATGTTTCTAAAATAGTCTACGATAAAAGGTTGGTCCGCAATGCTTTCTGCAGTCATTGATAGTTCATGGAAAGATTTTTCTATTTGGGTTTTCTTTTCGTTTGCTGTGTCAATTATTGACGCTTCCAATTGCTTTTCCAAGGTTGAGGTTGAATAATTGGTAGTGTAATAAAACACTATTGCCATAGGAATAATAAGACATAAGACTGAAACAATTAAAATTTTTCCTGATAAACTGTTTGAAATTCCTTTTGACTTCTTTTCCATACTAACCTCCTGTTATTATTTTATTTATTATACTAATTATAATATTGCAATTTTGTACAATCTTTCTCATATTATAACAAATTATTCACCCTTTGGAAACTTTAATTACATTTAAAATAAAAATCTATTAACCCATCGTTGCTGTCTGGACATAACAACAGTTTCCTTATAGCTAATTATCTTAAATTGGATGCTGAGTTCCAAGAATAATAGTTTACACTAAACAAATTTGAAGATATATATCCTAACTGTAAATATTATTGATATAATATAAACATAATGTTGTAAGGAGAAATTTTATGTCGAAAATAATTTTATGTGCCCCATGCAATTTTGGTTTGGAATCCATACTTACCCGGGAAATAAAGGAGCTTAATTATGAAATTGATAGTGTTACAGACGGAAGGGTTAATTTTACTGCTGATTTCGAAGGTATATGCCGAGCAAACATAAATTTGAGAACTGCAGAACGAATATTAATAAAGATAAGTGAATTTGAAGCCACAACCTTTGAAGAGCTTTTCCAAAATACTAAAAAAATAAGTTGGCATGATTGGATACCTAAGGATGGTGCTTTTCCCGTATCTAAAGCATCTTCTGTGAAATCAACTCTTTTTAGTGCCTCTGATATACAATCTGTTGTTAAAAAGGCTGTCGTTGAAAGCTTGAAAAGAAAATATAATATCAGCTGGTTTGAAGAAACGGGCTCCTCTTATCCGATAAATGTTTTTATCTATAAAGACAAAGTTACTTTATATATTGACAGCAGCGGTATGGCTCTACACAAAAGAGGCTATAGGCAAACAGGCAGCGAAGCGCCTTTAAAAGAAACTTTAGCAGCCGCATTAGTATTATTGACACCATGGAAAGAAGGCAGATTGCTGGTTGACCCTTTGTGCGGCTCCGGCACGATATTAATAGAGGCAGCTTTAAAGGCTATTAATAAGCCGCCCGGACTTCATAGAAGCTTTATCTCGGAAAGCTGGACTAATATGCCTGCCGCACTATGGAAAAAATCAAGAAATGAAGGAGAAGACTTAATAAAAAATGATGGGGATTTATATATTCACGGATATGATATAGATGAAAAGGTTCTAAAAATAGCAAGAGACAATGCAAAAAAGGCCGGTGTAGAAAGCTACATACATTTTCAAAAAAGAGATGTAAGGGAATTATCATATAAAGATAAATACGGTTTTATCATTACTAACCCTCCTTACGGTGAGAGGCTGGATGATATGAAAAGTGTGGAAATTTTATATAAGGATATGGGTAAAATGTTCTCATCCCTAGACACCTGGTCCTTCTATATTCTCACTGCCCATGAAGATTTTGAGAAGCTGTACGGAAAAAAAGCTGATAAAAAAAGAAAGCTATATAATGGTATGATAAAGGCAGATTTATATCAGTATTACGGTCCTAAACCTCCAAAAAATATAATTTAAACTTCATTGAAAAATGTTAATCAAGCTGTTACAATCAGATGAGAGAAGAAAAGCAGATGTGCACAATATGCAAACTAAGGAATCTTAATAAAGTGGCACGCAAAGTTGCACGCACAAGACGAAACAAAAAGCCGTAAAATAAAACTCTGACCTTCAATACATTGCGGCACAACAATCAAATATAATAATGCTACTGTGGCTCAGCCGGTAGAGCAGCTGATTCGTAATCAGCAGGTCAGGGGTTCAAATCCCCTCAGTAGCTCCATTTTCTTTCCTCTCATCTGACAAATTTTATCCATCATAAAAACTCCTTTTATATTTAAAATCTATTAATTACTATATAGATAACTTAAAAATCAGGAGTTTTCCTAATCAGTTGCTAAAAATCGCATGCAAAAAGAATAAATAAACGGCTTATTTTATTTTAATGGACTTTATAACTCTATTGAAAATCACTGTATAATAGTTTTTCCAATGCTTGCCTTCCATATAGAATCCAGTTCTATATATAAGACTATTATCCCCTTGTAAAAAACAATCGTAGGCTCTATAGGAAGAACCTTTATTATCAGGCTTCTCATATTGAACTAAAAATCCATTATTCTTATTTACCGTGACTTCTTTCTTCGAATAGAATTTATAATCTACAGGCTCTACGGAAGATTTTTCTGATTCCTCTAAAAACTCGGGTAAAGGTTTTTCCATTTCCCATACTTGTATAAAGCCATGTATTCTCTTGTTTGGAGACATTAAATTTAAATGGTATATTATTTCGCCACCGGTAAAGCTTTGCTCCCATGTTTTCCACGAAGAAGGCAAAGAGAATTGAAAATTACCATTAAGTACGCTATAACTTTTATATCCTTGCCTTTCAATTTTTTCAACTTCATAATTTGTTGTGAATACCTCTACAGTCCTTAAAACCTTATCTGAATAGTTTAATACAAATATTATAAAGAATGCTGATAAAGAAATAATAAACACTTTATAATTTTTTATGTTAATTCTCAATTTTACCCCTCTCTTTCCGTGTAAATTGTACATATTTATTAATATGACAATTATTTTTCGATAATGTATAATATATTTATAAAAGTTTGGAGGTGTATACTATTGAAATATATTGATCTTCGCAGTGATACGGTAACAATGCCTACGAAAGAAATGAGGTATGCTATGGCAAATGCTGAGGTAGGAGACGATGTGTACGGTGATGACCCTACTGTTAACGAGCTAGAAGCCTTAGCTGCCGAAATTACAGGAAAAGAGAAAGCCTTATTTGTACCAAGTGGTACCATGGGAAATCAAATTGCCGTAATGACACATACCCAAAGAGGTAATGAAATTATTTTGGGCGAAAACTCCCATATTGCAGTACATGAGGTAGGAGCTGCAGCTGTATTATCAGGTGTGCAGCTTAGAACTATCAAAAGCAGTGATGATATATTATATCCCCAGGCTGTACTTAATGCCATCAGGTCCGATGATATACACGAGCCTAAAACAGGTCTAATATGTTTAGAAAATGCTCTTGCCAACGGTACCGTCGTCCCTATAAGCATTATGGAGGAAGTTTATAATATTGCAAAAAATAGAGATATTCCTGTACACCTTGATGGTGCAAGACTTTTTAATGCCGCAGCTTATTTAAATATTGAGACACCCGAGATTACAAAGTTTACTGACTCTGTAATGTTTTGCCTTTCTAAAGGGCTTTGTGCTCCCGTAGGCTCTATATTAGCCGGACCAAAGGATTTTATTCATAAAGCCAGGAAAAACCGTAAGCTTTTAGGGGGAGGTATGAGGCAAGCAGGAATACTTGCTGCCGCAGGAAAAATAGCCCTTACAGATATGACAAAACGATTAAAAGAAGACCATGAAAATGCAAAGTATTTAGCAGGTAGATTACTGGAAATTGAAGGTATTGCTTTAGACCTAGAAAGTGTACAAATTGATATGGTGTATTTCAGTTTTAGCTCTTCTATCATTGATCCAGTCGTTTTTGTTGATAGGCTTTTGGAAAAAAACATAAAGATAAACGGACCTGAAGGAGGCTTGTATAGACTCGTTTGCAACAATGATATTGATAAAAAGGATATAGACTATGTTATAAAGGTTATAAAGGATTTGTAAATATGAATTATCTTGTCCAATAGTCTAGGATTTGTTATAATAATAATATACAATATAAACTTTTTTTGTAAAATCTCTCTTAATATAGGTTTTTTTATAATCCAAGCAGAAACGTGAGGTGATTGCATGGAAGATACTATGAACGTCTATGTGTACGAATCGGAGCCGGGAATGATAGCTGCTGAAGATGTTTTCAATAATTATGGTGCCATACTTATTCATAAAAATACTATACTTGACTTGTATTCAATCGAAAAGCTTAATAATCTTGGCATAAATCAAATAAAAGTTTTTAAAGAGTATGTACCTATTGAAATCGATTCGCCGGATGTTGCAGAAATATACGAAGAAAATATTTCTGAATTTAAGAATGTCGTAAATAATATAGGTTTTGGTAAAAGTTTAGATACAATTAAAGTGCAAAATATAGTTGCTAAATTGAAGGATACATTTACTTCGGTAAACGATATTTTGACAAGCTTGAATAGTGTTAGAGAAATTGATGACTATACATATTCTCATAGTGTTAATGTAGCTTTACTAAGCTCCTTAATTTCTAAGTGGATAAATTTAGATGAAACTCAATGTAAGCTGGTAACATATTGCGGTCTTCTTCACGATATAGGTAAATCCAAAATATCCCCGGAAATTCTTAATAAACCGGGACCTTTGACTCTAAGTGAATTTGAAGAAATTAAAAAGCATCCAATTATTGGCTATAAAATACTAGAGAAAAATATTGCAATTAACAAGGATATTGCTATTGGCGTTTTAATGCATCATGAAAGAGAGGATGGCTCCGGCTATCCTTTTTGCCTCAAATCTCCTCAAATAAGCCTTTATGCAAAAATAATTGCAATAGCGGATATGTTTGATGCAATGACCTCAAACCGCGTATATAAAAATAGGAAGACACCTTTTGATGTATTTAATATTTATGAAAGCGAATACTTGTCTAAATGTAATACAAGAATTTTACTTACTTTTCTCAGAAGAGTAGCAAGCTTTTATATAGGAAACTCTGTAAGGCTTAACAACGATCAGCTAGGACAAATCATTTTTATAAATGACAAACGCATTTCAAAACCTATGGTAAAGCTTGAAGATGGCAGTATCATTGATTTAAGCATGGAGTCGGGCCTTACCATAGTTGAATTATTATAACAAAATACCAATCCAGTATTTCTTTTCTTTTGTCTGTAACATTTTATATACATCTAATGATTTATTATTTTATACTATATCTATTTTCACTTAATACAGTTAGTTTTGTGCTTATATGACATATAAGTTAATTTTTCTGTTATAATGGTATTGTATAAGTTAAAAATTAATAGGAGGTAGTAAAATGCCATTAGTTACATCAACGGAGATGTTCCGAAAAGCATATGATGGTCAATATGCCGTAGGAGCATTTAATGTGAATAATATGGAAATCATTCAAGGTATTGTGGATGCAGCGAAAGAGGAACAAGCACCCCTAATACTCCAGGTTTCCGCCGGAGCAAGAAAATATGCAAAGCATATTTATCTTGTGAAGTTGGTTGAAGCTGCCTTAGAAGACAGCAATCTCCCTATTTGTCTTCATCTTGACCACGGTGAGGATTTTGAGATTTGTAAATCCTGTATTGACGGTGGATTTACTTCAGTTATGATAGACGGCTCAAAATATCCTTTTGAAGAAAACATTCGACTAACAAAGCAAGTAGTCGATTATGCTCATGAAAAAGGTGTAGTGGTCGAAGGAGAGCTTGGTAAGCTTGCAGGTATTGAGGATGCCGTCAACGTGGCTGATAAAGATGCCACATTTACAGATCCTGATGAAGCCGTGGAATTTGTTCAGCGAACGGGAGTAGATTCCTTAGCCATAGCTATTGGAACCAGCCACGGCGCTTTTAAATTCAAAGGTGAGCCCAGACTGGATTTTGACAGGTTAGAAAAGATATCTAAGCTTCTACCCGGCTATCCATTGGTGCTTCATGGCGCATCAACGGTTTTACCTGAATTTGTTGAGTTGTGCAATACATATGGAGGGGATGTCGCAGGTGCGAAAGGAGTCCCTGAGGAAATGCTGCTAAGAGCCGGTAAACTGGGGGTATGCAAAATAAATATTGATACGGATTTAAGGCTGGCTATGACTGCATCTATAAGGAAACATTTCAGCGAACATCCGGCAGATTTTGACCCGAGGAAGTATCTCGGACCGGCCAGAGAAGCAATTAAAAGTATGGTTAAGCATAAAATAAAAAATGTCTTAAACTGCAGCGGAAAGCAATAAAAAGCATCGGCTTTACGCCGATGTTTTTTATTGCTTTAATTCAATTTCAAAGAACATTTTTTCGTTATATTAAAGAATTGCCGGCAATTCTTTAACAAATCCAAGGAAATCATCACTTTTTGAAGTAAAATCCGGCTTAATATATGTATCTCTTTCTATAATGCAATCTTCAACTAAATATGTGACCAAACCGATTTCCTTTGCTATCATATCCTCCAACATATCATTACCTACCATAAGACAATTTTCAGGCTTCTTATTCACAGTATTTAGTACCTCTTCATAAAAACCCAGGCTTGGTTTACAAAATCGGCAAGCTTCAAAATTTGTTATGTATTTAAAATCAGAAAGTGTTAAGCCCGCCCAATCAATTCTTTTATTCACTGCAATTTCAGGAAAAAGAGGATTAGTAGCAATTATAATCTCATATCCTTTTTCCTTAAGTATCCCCACGGATTCCAGCATATGAAACATTTGAAAGGTTGTGTCTTTTACATAATCAAATTCTTTATTGTAAAAATCAATAAAGCCATGATAATAGGCATCCCTATGTTCGGGTTTAATTAAAGTATTGAATCTCTCAAAAAACCTTTCATTATTATAGCTTATGCCGTTGGAGTTTTTAACCATATAATTTGTCGAATCCCATATTATTTTTATTAATTCCTCCGGTTTATTATATTCTCTAAATTTCATTGCCATAAAATGAAAGTATTTATTCTCAAATTCCTCATTCTTCATTCCAAGCAAAGTTCCATCCAAATCAAATAATATGGTATTAATCAAACTAATTCCCTCCTGTAAAAGAAAAGTACCTACCCTTTATCCTATTTGTGCTTTTGAAAAAAAAACAAAATTTTATTATATGCATATAGATAAGAAAGGGCTAATTAAATCCAAATATATTAACCCATGATTAATAAAACATTAATAATGCAACTTGTTTAGGGGTAGCTTTATTATCTTCCATTTATTGCTTAAAAGTTAATATGTGAAAAAAACCTACAAATATTCTTTTAAAAACTCCGGAATTTCGTTTTTAGCTTTACTAAGACTTATTATAAAACTGACACCGAATTCTTTGTTCAATTTTTCAATATTCTTAATAAAATCCAGCAAACAAGAATCCTCTGACGCAGATATTACTTTTTGCCCGTCAATAAATATTTTTTCAGCATCAAGGTTTTGAGATATTATTCCGCACAAAAAACCATAAAAAGCCTTCAAGCTTTCTATACGGAATTCACCCGCATTTACAAACCGAAGACTCCTATCCAAATCGTAAACATGATTATTATCTCTGTCAATGTAAACAACATGACCTTTTGAATCTTGAACTGCCAGATTCGCCATGTCCAGCATTATTTTAGTTTTCCCTGTGCCTTTCTCTCCTACAATGAACTTAACCATTTTAATTACCCCCTAACTATTTTTTAGAGATTAATTAGAGGATACTATACTCTACGTTTTTTTTCAATTGTATATTGAATAATAATCAACAAAAAGTTTATACAATTAATTAATAATTATAAGCAACTTGCATAAAATGTCGCATTTATTAGATATCTTCCGAATTAAGCTAAAAATCCCACTTGCTTGCATAATACTATGCATATGCACTCTATATAATTAATTAGACTATTTACAATATTCATGATTTCTGAGATAATTAGTTTATAAATTAAATTTAGCCGCCCAAAATTTAATACAAAACTAATACATTCTCTATCGCTATTTTAAAATTTTATTTAATCTATTAATTATTAGGACGGCAAATTAAAAGTGAAAGGAGTAATGATAATGTCCAAACAAGAAAGACAGAAAAGAGAAGCAACCATTTTAGATGCATTAATACCTATAGGTATAACAGTTGGTATTTTAATGTATGCCATTTTGGTTCTGGGCGCAGACGTTCATATTCCCCTTGTACTTGGCTCTATAATAACAGCATTACTAGCCGTTTATAGGTTAGGCTATACTTGGGATGAAATGGAAAAGGGCTTTTTAGAGACAATTGATGCTACTATGCAAGCCATAATCATCCTTGGGATAATCGGTATGATTATTGGAACATGGATTTTGGGAGGTATAGTACCTACACTGATTTTCTATGGCTTAAAAATACTATCGCCATCATTCTTCCTTATAGCTTCAATGTTATTATGCAGCGTGGTATCCTTATCAACAGGAAGCTCTTGGACTACAGCCGGAACAGTCGGTATAGCTCTTATGGGTGTTGCTGCAGGTCTTGGTGTACCCGGTCCAATGGCTGCCGGTGCAATTATATCCGGAGCATACTTCGGTGATAAAATGTCACCCCTTTCTGATACCACAAACCTTGCACCCGCAATAGCAGGCGCAACTTTATTTGACCATATTAAACATATGTTTTATACTACAGGAACATCTTTTGCCATAGCTTTGGTGGCCTTTGGCATTATGGGTGCTAGATTTGCAAGTAAGGCTCTTGATGTTGCCGCAATCAATGAAATACTTAATACAATGAGTGAGAACTTTGTTATTAATCCTTTATTATTATTAGTTCCGGTAATAGTAATTGTTGCTGTTGCAATGAAGATGCCTGCTATTCCTGGACTGATGATGGGCACTATCCTTGGCGGTATAGCTGCTATGCTTTTCCAGGGTGCAGGCTTTGGAGACGTGATTGATGCTATGCATTACGGAATAGTTTCCGAAACTGGTAATGAGATGCTTGATGAACTATTGACCCGTGGCGGGTTAGACAGTATGATGTGGACCATATCTCTTATTTTGTGTGCATTAACCTTTGGCGGCATGTTGGAAAAAGCTGGTTTATTAGATGCGTTAGGCAGAAAAATCCTTTCATTTGCTAGGAGTACCGGTTCTTTAGTTACCGTTACTATTGTAACATCCATATTTACTAATGCTTTGGCAGGAGACCAATACTTAGCTATTGTTCTTCCCGGCAGAATGTATAAGGATGAATTCGCTAAAAGAGGTCTGGCGCCGAGAAACCTTTCAAGATGTTTAGAAGACGCCGGAACTATGACATCCTCACTGTTCCCATGGAATACGTGCGGTGCTGCAATGTCAGGATATTTAGGGATACCTACCTTCAGTTACGTTCCCTATGCAATATTAAACCTTGCAAGCCCAATTGTTTCTATCATATTTGGTTATGCTAATATAACCATGATGAAATTAGAAGATGACCCATCGGCGCCTGAATATAAAGGCAATCAAGCGAAAGCATAATTTTTTAAAAAGCCCCATTGGATAATCCAATGGGGCTTTTTTATTTACATTTGAATATTTTGTCAAGGATATTTACCTTCATCATGATAAAAATAATACCATGAAAGAAAAGATTATAAGATTCACTATCTACGGGCTTTTAGGCTGGTGTCTTGAAATAATATGGACCGGAGTTGGCTCATTAATTAGCGGCAACTATTTACTTTATAGCTTTACCTACATGTGGATGTTTCTTATTTATGGAATGGGAATTTTCTTTGAACCAATACATAATAAAATAAGAGACTGGAATGTTTTTTTGAGGGGAGGCACATGGGTTTTAATTATCTTTGCTGTGGAGTACTTTTTTGGGTGGTCTTTAGCTAAAATTATTGGACACTGCCCCTGGGATTATGGTAATGGCCCATTATCTATAAACGGCTATATAAGGCTTGATTTTATCATACCCTGGTTTTTTACAGGGCTGCTTTTTGAAAAGGTGCATGACTTTTTAATCCATATAGATGGTATGCCGTTAATAGACAAAAACAAATAAACCGGACTCTTGATAGAGACCGGTTTATTTGTTTTTGCCTATACTGATCTATAACAGCTCATATTACTCATAAAATCCTTTATCAAATCCGCATGTTCGCCTTTAATAATTATATGATGATTTGCAATAGGGTTGTTCAAAAAGTAATCGGCATATCCGTCTAATTGGATTTTTGCCTGGGTTCTGCATCTATTCGGACTATCCAAATTATCTATTATTGTTCCCTTGGAAACAAAATATTGGCTTAAATCAGAACCGCCGCATTTGAATACTGTAATAACTCCTTTATCAAGCTTCCCTTGTATACCGACGCTAAGGCGAGATTCAAAATGACTTCTGATAGTGTATTCACTGACCATGGAGGTTGCCAAAGTACAATGAGCAAATATTCCTTGATTTGATTCTGTGTCTATAAAGGAGGGGTTCACCATAAAAGGTGTTTCACCCGTCAACAGTCTTACCAAATACATACTGAATATAGCTTGGCAATCACCTTCGCAACCGGATATTAAACCCTCGTTATTGAGCAAAGACAAAGCCATACATCCCGTAACTTTAATTTTTTCAATTAAATCAAAGCATTTCAAAGTGCAGGCATCCAGTTTATTTTCCAAAAATAATTTTCTAATAGCTATATACACCTTTGCTGCTTCAAATATATCCTTTTCTTTTGCCTCTATGCAACCGGAAGAATTTTTTATAAAACTCATTGCAATGTCCTTTGCTTCTTCATAAGAAACCTTTGATATTGCTTCATATAAATTTGATATCTCAATATTCTTATAGTTTATACCCCATTTTGCTTTTGCTTCGATATAATCAACATTGCTGGCTATAAGCCAGGAGGATGGAAAACCGATCACACCGATTGTTGATTCCTTTATTTTTTCTAAGATATTTTTATATCTGAACAACGATTCTATTCTACCTTTTATAAAGTCTATATTCCCATGGAGCACCTCTGACTCGCCTCCGACTTCCTTTATCCAGGTTTTTATTTCCAGTGAGGCAGCCAAGGAATTATGTAAGCCATCCGTCAATAATATCGTAGGCTTCGGTAGTTTATCATAAATCTTTGTAAAAATCTCCTCCGTACCTCCTGAGGCAACAAAAACTATGGCCAGGTCTACACTATCGGCTTCAGAAGCTTCAATAAATTTGACTTCATAAAGTTTTTTCAAGCTGTCAATAATTTCGAAATGGGAATCCTCTATAGAGGTTAAATCATGTAATGCAGATACTAAAGTAATCAATCCAATAACCATTTTACCACTCCCTACCTTCATTTAAATTCTCCCGTCTATACCTTTTAAAAAGATTTAGCTTACAGCTATAATATCATGGCTCTTAGTCAAAATATTCAAATTCAAAACTATACATTTTTACCGTATCCCCATTCTTTATGCCTAATAGTTTTAAATCATCAATAATACCTTTCCTTTTTATAATCCTTTGAAAGTATTTTAATGAATCATAATCATTAATATTTACAGAGGCTAAAAGCCTTTCTATAAATTCACCTTCTACAATAAAAATGTTTTTATCAATATCTATACTGTAGCCTTTATCTTCTGAGGTAGTATCAACCTCTATATCTTCTGTATATTCTTCTTCCTCCTCTTCCTCATAATCAATAAGAAGATTATATACATAGTCAAGCAGCGCTTTAATCCCTTCCTTTGTGGCTCCAGATACAGGAAACAATTTATATCCTTCCTTTGATAAAGAAGTTTCCAGACTCTCATAGTTCTTTTTTGAACCGGGAATATCCATCTTATTGCAAGCAATTACTTGGGGCTTTGACGCTAGTTTTTTGCTATAAATCCCTAGCTCCTCATTAATTTTTCGGAAATCCGCTAATGGCTCCCTTCCTTCTATTCCCGAGATATCCAATACATGAATTATTATTTTGGTTCTTTCGATGTGCCTTAAAAACTTATGACCCAATCCCGCACCCCCATGGGCTCCTTCTATTAAACCCGGTATGTCTGCCATGACAAAGCTTCTGTGCCCATCCAATTCTACGACTCCCAAATTGGGAGACAAAGTAGTAAAATGATAGTCTGCAATTTTAGGCTTTGCCGCTGTAACTATGGATAGTATAGTGGACTTTCCTACATTTGGGAACCCCACAAGTCCTACATCGGCAATAAGCTTTAATTCAAGCTCTATATTACGCTCTTGTCCTTTTTCGCCGGGCTTTGCAAATCTCGGTATTTGCCTGGTAGGTGTTGCAAAATTGGCATTACCTTTTCCACCTTTGCCCCCTTTGGCAGCTATCACCTCTTGTCCGCTTTCCTTTAAATCTCCAATCAGATATTTCTTATCGGCATCCCTGACAACTGTACCTGCCGGCACCTTTATATAGATATCCTTACCGCTTTTGCCATAACAATTATTTGTTCCACCCATGGCTCCGTTTTCTGCAATATGTTTTCTTTTATATCTGAAATCCATTAATGTCCTCATATTAGGATCGACGACAAAAATAATATCCCCGCCTTTGCCACCGTCGCCGCCATCAGGACCGCCGTTGGGTATGTATTTCTCTCTTCTGAAGGACACCCTACCATCTCCGCCATCTCCGGCTTTGATGTAAATTTTAGCTTTATCAACTAACATAGAACCACCTCAAATATAGTATTTACCTTTATTAAAATAAACGTTCATCTTATTAGATTTTTTACTTTATACCTTTCAACAACGTAATATTTAAAAAAATTTATAATCTGCAAAAAGAAATAAAAAACCTTTCTTTTAGAAAAAAAGTACAGCTATTCGCTGTACTTTTGCATCCATAATATTATTGTGCTACAGGATAAACACTTACTTGCTTTTTATCCTTGCCTTTTCTTTCAAACTTAACTACCCCTTGTACCATTGCGAATAAAGTATCATCCTTGCCTCTGCCTACATTATTGCCGGGATGTATTTTTGTACCTCGTTGTCTTACGATAATAGTTCCCGCGTTAATAGTCTGACCGTCGGCTCTTTTTACTCCAAGCCTTTGGGATGCACTATCACGTCCGTTCTTTGAGCTTCCCACACCTTTTTTGTGTGCAAAAAGTTGAAGATTTATATTAAACATAACTACACCTCCTCTTTAATCACCATTGAAATATAAGCTGTATAATTCTTCTTGATATTATTTAATCCTATAACCATAGTGTCAAGTATTGCATTAGTTTTAATAATTCTGTCCGAATCATTAACCGTTATAATCTCGCACTCCAAAAACCCTGGCTCCATTTTATACCTTATGTCAGCTCCGGCTATTTCCTTTAATCCTATAACCGCTGTCTGAGTTAAAGCAGAAACCGCACTGCATACTATGTCACTGCCATGCTTAGCATAATCAGAGTGACCCTCAACATAAAATCTTTTTACAAAGCCTTCTGCGTTTTTAAAGATTTTTACTTTAACCATAGTTATGCGTTGATTTTATCAATTTTTACTTGAGTATATGGCTGCCTGTGACCTTGTTTCTTTCTATAGTTCTTTTTCGATTTAAATTTGAAAACAATTACTTTTTTTGCTTTACCTTGTCTTAATACGGTACCGCAAACTGTAGCGCCTTCAACATTGGGAGAACCAACTTTGATATTCTCTTCTCCGCCTATCATCAGCACTTCATCAAAGCACACTTCCTCGCCCACTTCATTTGAGAGCTTTTCAACTTCGACTATGTCACCTTCGCTCACTCTTAGCTGTTTTCCACCGGTTTTTATAATTGCATACATTAGGCATTGCACCTCCTATTTATTAAGTCTCGCCGGATACAAGGTAATAATTTTAAACCCGTCCCGAGCGGATATGCCTACGAGAAATTATTTTATCATAGCCTGATAATTTTGTCAATTATATGATTTTTAACACTATATTAAGTGCTGTACTAGGCTATAGTTTCAGTACAGCTTATTATATTTGACTGAGCACTCTATATTGGTCCTTGTTATAAGAAGCGTTAGCAACGGTTTCGATTATAACGCATTTTTCCTCCGTAATAGCTTTAAAATACTTTTCATGCCCTATAAGAAACTCATTGATTTCCGGATGAGTCTCAATTATTATATGCCTTACGCTTTTATCCAGAATAAACTTCTTAACTTCCTTTTCTATGATTTTTATCAAAGTCCGGGGTGATGTAATCTTCCCCGTCCCGTCACAATGAGGACACGGCGAAAGCATCATACCCTCCTTTGGCGCGACAACCTTTTTTCTTGTCATCTCCAATAAACCAAGATGAGTTAACCCCCAGACACAGGATTTGCTTTTATCCTTTTTTAATGCCTTTTTTATAACCTCTATGACAATATTTTTATGCTCTTCATCCTCCATATCTATGAAGTCTACTATTATCATACCCCCAATATCCCGCAGCCTTAGCTGTCTTGCTATTTCTTTGGCAGCCTCTATATTCGTTTTAAGCACTGTGTCATGCAAATCCTTGCTGCCAATAAATTTCCCCGTATTGACATCAATCGCTGTAAGAGCTTCTGTTTGTTCAATAACAATATAACCTCCGCTTTTTAACCAAACCTTTTTATTCAATAGCTTTTCGATTTTTTCTTCGATATGATAATAATCAAATATATCATAGCCTTTATTAAAATACTCGACTTTATTTTTTAAAAGCGGATCCATATGATCCATTATTTTCAAAGCTTCGTAGTAAAACTCTTTATCATTTATAATTAGCTTATCGATTTCCCCGGTAAACATATCTCTTAGAATTCTAAAAAAAAGATTAATATCCTTATGCAAAAGCACGGGAGCCTGTGTTTGATGTTGCTTTTCCGATATGCCTTTCCATAACTCCAATAAAAAGTCAACATCTGATTTAAAGTCTGACTCTTCACTATATCTTCCCGCTGTTCTAATTATTATACCCATATTATCAGGCTTAACATGAATTGCTATTTCCTTTAATTTTTTTCTTTCTGTTTCGTCCTCAATTTTTTTTGAAACTCCTATATAATCAACCGTAGGCATTAACACAGCACATCTGCCGGGAAGAGTGATATGAGTTGTTACTCTCGCTCCTTTATTATCAATTGGGTCCTTTATCACTTGGATGAGTATTTCTTCCGAAGGTTTAAGTAAATCGCTTATATTATAGCTTTCCTCTTGAATTTCAGATTCTTCCTCTTCATAATGACACATGCTGGGCAAGATATCCTTAATATATAAAAAAGCATTTTTGTTTGTCCCTATGTCTATAAAAGCCGCTTGCATGCCGGGAAGTACGTTTTCTACCTTACCTTTATATATATTGCCTACTATACTTTGGTCTTCCTGACCTTCAATATATATTTCCATCAATTCGCGGTCCTCTAGTAAAGCAATCCGCACTTGCCCAAAGCCGCAATCCACAATTATCTCTTTCATTTTGTCTACCACCTCTTATAACAGGATTTCCATATATTATAGATTATCAACATCTAATAATGGTATCAAGGAGCCTTTGCTCTCCATGAATAATTCCATTCTTCTTATTCTACATTTTAACATATTAAAACTAAAATACTCACTAATGGAATTAACAATTAGCTCCGGTTTCAAATTTGCGTTACTCCCACATGATATAATGCAATCTATAACTGCATGATTTGGTTTATCACTTGTAAATATTTCAATATTACTTATTAGAGGTTTAATATCCAATATAGTTACTTTTCTATCTTTTTTTTGCTGTATTCTTTTTGCATAAATATTGTCTTGAGAAAGAAAGCTGTCGAATCCGGCTATTAAAGTTTCTACATCTATTAAATCCAACTGCATATCGATTAAATATCTGCCATGAGTTACCATAGACATCGCACTCTTGCTTTTTTCCTTCAATCTGACTGTGTCTATGACTTTAATACCCTTGGGAAGCTTATCATTCAATCTGTTTTGTATTTCCTCTAATTCAAAAGAACCATTTATAGTTATATCCATGTATTCTCCTTCACTGGCTATACCTACTCCTAATGCCTGGGCAAAAGACATTTCAGGATGAGGGTTAAATCCTTCAGAGAATACCATGGGCAGCTCTGCCCTTCTTAAAGCTCTTTGAAAGGTGCGCATCAAATCTAAATGAGAAATAAATATTGCTTCATCCTCTTTTTTAAACTTAACTCTTATAAACATCATTTGCACACACCGCCTTCTTCCAGAAAATTAATACCGCATCTTGTGCACGCAACCCTGCAATCTCTTGTTGTTTCGCCTTTCGTTGCTTTATTCCTTTCACTTTTTAAATATCTTTTCGTTATTCCTACATCAATATGACTCCAAGGTAATACTTCTTCAATATCCTTTTCCCCATATGCATAGAATTCGGGGTTAATACCTGTTTGCTTAAAGGCTTCAATCCACAAATCATATTTAAAATGCTGTTCCCAGCTATCAAACTTGCATCCTGATTCCCAGGCCTTAAGCAGCACTTGCCCAAGCCTTCTGTCTCCTTTTGAAAATACAGCTTCTAAGAAGCTTACCTTAGGGTCACTCCAGCTTAGCTTGAGTCCCTTTCTTCTAATGAGTTTTTGTAGATACCTTTGCTTTTGTCTTAACTCCTCCATACCTGCTTGAGCTTCCCATTGAAAAGGTGTGAAAGGTTTTGGTACAAAGGTTGAAACGCTGACTGTTACATTAACTGCTTTACCACGCTTTTCCTTTGGAGTATGGTAAAAGCTGCTTAATACCTTATGACTTAGCTCTGCTATGCTTTCAACATCCTCCATAGTCTCCGTAGGAAGACCTATCATGAAATACAGCTTGATATTACTATAGCCTGATGAAAAAGCGCTATTTACTGCATCCATCAAATCTTCCTCAGTTACATTTTTATTAATAACATCCCTCAGCCTTTGCGTCCCTGCCTCAGGCGCAAAGGTTAAACCCGACTTTCTCACCTTTTGGACATTTTCTAAGAGCTTTAATGTTAAGGAATCTATCCTCAAGGAAGGTAAAGATAATCCAATCTTATCCTTTTCATACTTAGATACTAACTCCTCAGTTAGCTCATTAAGACCGGTGTAATCACCGGTAGAAAGAGAAGATAAGGAAATCTCCTCATAACCTGTGTTATCAAGTAATTTTTGTGATAATTCCATCAGCCTGTCAACTGACCTTTCCCTTACCGGTCTATACACCATGCCTGCCTGACAAAACCTGCATCCTCTTGTACACCCTCTGAATATCTCCAGCATAATTCTGTCATGGACTATATCAATTAAAGGCACTATTATTTTATCAGGATAATATGAGGAATCTAAATCCTTTAATACACGCTTTTTAACCTTTGCCGGTGCAACTGTATTTATTGTATTTATTTTATTTATTGTATTGTCTTCGTTGTAGCTCACCTCGTAAAAGGATGGTACATAAACGCCGCTTATCCCGGCCACTGTTTCCAAAAATTCATTTCTTTGTCCTTTGTTATCTTTCCACTTTCTATAAGCATCCATAACCTCAAGTATTACTTCTTCCCCATCACCCAATATGAAAAAATCTATTATCTCACTTAAAGGCTCCGGATTATATGCACAGGGACCACCTGCTATCACAAAAGGCGATTCTTCCCCTCTTTGAGATGAAAGCTTTGGAATATCCGCTAAATCCAGCATATTTATAATATTGGTATAGCTCATTTCATATTGTAGAGTAAAACCAACAAAATCAAAGGAGTCAATAAAATCTTTGCTTTCTAAGGTAAATAATTTAATTTTCTTCTTCCTCATAATCTTTTCCATATCAGCCCATGGGGCAAATACTCTTTCGCAAAAAATATCATTTTGTTCGTTTAACAAATGATATAGTATCTTCATACCTAAATGAGACATTCCGATTTCATATATATCAGGAAAACAAAATGCAAAACGTATATTTACCTTAGATAAATCCTTATGGACGCTATTCCATTCCGTCCCTATATATCTACCGGGTTTCTCAACCTCGTGCAAAGCTTCCTCATATAAAAAGTCTTTTATATTATTTATCAATTAAGTGCCTCCTGTAAATAATAATTTTACTGTTTAATTTTTAATTTATTAACGATGCTTTTATTAATGAAATAACAGCCTTCTTTAATTCTAGAAAAGTTTGACCTAAATGTCCATAACTAATATAAAAATCTGATTATTGTTTAACTGTAACTATAGTTTCGCCATAGCTTTTAATATTTAATACGATTGCAAGGCTAAAGACTAATAGTCTAAAATCAGAGAATATCCCTTACTTTACAGTAATATCCTTTTGATAAAAAACCATTCATAATTTCCGCTTCATTTAACTCTGCAATAATATTTCCATTGGAGTCATGTATCCTTGCCCTGCACATGCTCATTGGACCAAATTGATCGATAAAATCCTTTAAAAAGGTTTCACTAGAGCCTTTTAATACCCTAACATTATGTCCTTTCTTTTTCAACAATCTTTCCTTTTTATTATTTTTATTCAGCAAATATACATAAGAACAATTCTTCTCTTCTTTAACCGCACCTATAAAAATGAAAACAGCAGTTATTATCAAAGTAATTGTAATATCCCCTTTTATTATTAAGTATACGTTAAATGCCAATAAGAGAATTGCCAGTAGTTTACCGAGATTAGTTAATATCTTAGTCGCCTTTTTATAACCGAAGCGCATCAATAAAATGCTCCGTGCTGCTCTGCCGCCGTCTAAAGGTAGAGCGGGAATTAAGTTAAATAAAAACAATGCCATATTATATTTAAAAACCAAGTCGTATGCGATTATTTTGTTATAAAAAAAAAGCAATGCTAAAGCTAAGCTGAATAAAGGACCAAAAAGCGCAATAATTAATTCTCTAAAGTCGCCGTACTTTGCCATGTTTTCCACAAACGCAATAGCGCCAAAAGGGAAAAATTGAATCTCCAAAATTTTAGTATTTAAGGCTTTAGCCGCTGCCCCATGTCCCAGCTCATGGAATATTACTGAAAAAAAAATTATAAAAATAATTTCCTTATACCCCAGATACAATCCGATAAATAAAAAAAGGATAAAAGATATATTTATTTTTATCCTCACAGACTAAACCCCCAAATTATATAACTGTTTATTTAATCATTTCTATGGGATTAACAGGAATTCCTTCGATCCAAATTTCAAAATGCAAATGCGTTCCGGAAGCATATCCTGTATCTCCCACTTCGGCAATTTTATCACCTTGTTTTACTTTTTGTCCTTCTTTTGCAGTAATTTTTGAGCAATGACCATATAAAGTATCATATATTCCATTTTTGATTCGCAGGAATTTTCCGAGGTTAATATCCTCGTCAATTTCTTCTACCGTACCATCCATTGATGACATTATTTCATCACCATATTCCCCGTTAATATCAATTCCGTTATGTTGCTTAACTGTATTAAAGACAGGGTGCTTCCTCTCTCCGAAAAGCGAAGTAACCTCCCCTTCCAATGGCATTATAAATTTTGATATACCAGCGTCTAATACTTCAAAATCCTTCGGTCCGGTATCTTCTTTCTCTTCTTTTGGTAGTTTTATTACCTTTATTATTTTTTCGAAGCTACTTATATCTATTTGCCAATTCAATGTGCTCTTTATGCTTTTAGTTATAGCTTTCGTTAAGCTTATATTAGCAGCATTTATAAGCAATATAAAAGCAAGAATAATAAGAGACAGGAATACCTGTTGCAAGGCTTTATCTATTGCGGTTCTATCCTTTAAACCTCTTTTACCTAATATATTTCCTACTCTTCTATATTCACTTATATAGGATGGTCTCGAAGCGTTTTCTCTATTGTCCATATATATATCCTCCGATGTTTTTCTCTTAAAATATATGGATAACAGAGTACAAATATGACAACTACCTTATATTTTCTTTCATCTTTCTAATAGGAATATTAGCAACTAATGCAGGTACCGTGGCTCCGTCTTCATCACGCTTTGTACGTGTAAGCTTGATATCCAGGCCGGATTCGTCAATTTCTATGTAATCAGAAATAACATCTATCAATTCACCTTTTATCATTTCTAAAAACTGAGGTGATACATTTGCTCTATCATGTATTAGCAAAAGCTGCAATCTATCCTTTGCTATATTTTTACTGCCTCTGCTTGTCTTACCGAAAATTTTGAATAAATCCATATTATCCCTCCTATCTCTTACCAAAACCAAATACCTTTGCCAGCCTCGTCATAAACCCCTCTTCCGTATCAAGATTCATAAATGGTATATTTTCTCCAAGAATCCTTTTAACTATATTCTTATAAGCCTGTCCGGCCAGGGATCTATCATCTGATATAGCCGGCTCTCCGCGATTTGTGGATATTACTATATGCTCATCATCAGGCACCACTCCTAATAAATCTATTGCAAGGATATCTACAATATCATCAATATTCATCATATCCCCTCTTTTCACCATGTCCAACTTCATCCTATTAATTAAAAGCTGGGGATTTTTTAAATCATTTGCTTCCAAAAGACCGATAATCCTATCGGCATCCCTAACGGCAGACACCTCTGGCGTTGTTACAACAATAGATCTACCGGCGCCGGCAATAGCGTTTTTAAATCCCTGCTCTATCCCGGCAGGACAATCTACTAAAACAAAATCAAACTCTTCGGAAAGGTCACTAGTTAGTTTCATCATTTGCTCAGGCGTTACCGCTGATTTATCCTTTGTCTGTGCAGCGGGCATCAAGAACAAATTAGGAAACCGCTTGTCCTTAATAAGAGCTTGTTTCATCCTGCATATACCGTCAACAACATCTACTAAATCATATACTATTCTGTTTTCTAAGCCCATAACCACATCCAGATTCCTCAGCCCTATATCTCCATCTAAAAGTACAACCCTTTTTCCTTCTAAAGCCAAGCCTGTACCTATATTTGCCGTAGTAGTTGTCTTCCCTACACCGCCCTTACCCGAAGTTATTACTATTACTTCTCCCATAATTTTACCTCCAATGCATATTTATGAACCTTGATTACCTGTAACTATTCAGACATAATCACAGTATTAACCTGGATTATACTTCCAAAACTACTGAGTTAGTATGGCTCAACAACAATCATGCCCCGTCTCACAACCGCGATTTCAGGAACCTTAGATTTATATTGTATCCCGTCCGGCGATCTGGTAATAATATCACCGATACGCAGTTGCATTGGTTCAAGTCTAAATGCCGCTATATAAGAATTATAGTTCCCTTGAGAACCGGCATGGGCAGTTCCTCTCATTATTCCCATCACCAGGACACTGCCTGTTGCTTCTATATGCGCACCCGGATTAACGTCGCCTATTATTATTATATTCGAGCCATGTCTGATTAACTGACCTGATCTTATTGTACCTCTTACGAAAAGCCCTTTTTCTTCCTGACCACAGCTTTGTTCTTCAACCTTGCTATTTTTTGCAGCTTTTTCATCCTTTTCATTAATATTGTTACCTAAGGTCTTGTAGTCGCCTATTACTTTCATTCCATACTGGCTTTCCAACAAGCCTTTTAATACCAAATATTCTTCTTCGGTAATCTTCTTGCCTTTAAAGTTAATTATTTTAGCGCCTTCAAAAAAGTTTTTGGAAGGCATTAGTTTTCTATCCAGTTGTTCTTTAATCTCGTTAAAATCTGCTTCTTCTTTTAATATTATATAAAGCCCTTCTTTTGTTCCTTTAAACACGATATCATCCTTGCTCATATGCGTACCCCCTGAAGTAAACTATTTTAATAATTTCTCTAAAAATATTGAAATTCCTTCTTTTTTAAGTGGTTCCCTAAATTATTGAACCTACGGCAGCAATTCATAATAGGGCCCAATATTATCCCCCAGCTCTTCTGATGCAAGATATTCTTCGATTATTGCCCGGGCAATAGGAGCGGAACCTGCTCCAAATCCTCCTTGAAAAACTACAGCCGCAACAGCTATTTCAGGTTTGTCATAAGGTGCGAACCCAACGAACCAAGCGTGATCATTATATTTAACGTATAGCTTAGGGTTTTTTATAGGATCCGGTCTATACTTACCTGCTTCTGCTGTTCCTGTTTTACCGCATATCTCTACTTTACTGTTAATAAAGCTGCTCCAGGCTGTTCCCCCGGCTTCGTTAGTTACTTTAAACATGCCTTTTCTTAAGGTTTCTAAATCAGCTTCAGATGCTTGCAGCCTCTCCAATATTTCTGGTTCTTTTTCCAATATAACAGTACCATCATTGCTTACTACTTTTTTTACTATATGGGGCTTATATCTCGTGCCTCCATTAGCTATAGTTGCAATATAATTGGCTAGTTGTAATGCCGTTGCATTATTTAAGCCTTGCCCTATGGCCGCATTCAGCACATCGCCGGGTCTATATTTACTCTCCGTAATATACCAGATAATTTTATCAATGGCTCTATCCTCTGTTACACCCAATTCTCTTATTTTATTTTTCATTTCACTGTAAAACTGATATGTTGTTTGCCCGTCTGCAGGCTTTTTATAAAGCATTGCTTTGATACTATCCTTGGATTCCCCATCAGTCAGCTTTACTGTATAGGTAAGATAGCTTTCAATATAACCTTCATACAATTTCTGTTTAAATAGCGGACCTTCTACCATACCTTTTGATTCGTAAGGTAACTCAACGCCGGTATATTGGCCGAAGCCCAATTGAACCGCATATTTTTCAAATAAGTCCCCACCAAGCCTTCTTCCTGTTTCGAAAAAATAATAGTTACAAGATCTTTTAATTGCATTAACTAAATCAATGGCACCATGAACTGCCCCTCCGGAATCCGTCGGTGCAATTCCCGGTATCGTCGTATATCTGCCTTTACAATAAATATATTCCTTTTTATTTATCTTCTCTTCTGTTAATCCTGCTATCGCCGTCAGCAATTTTATAGTGGATCCGGGAGGCAAAGGATAAGAAATAGCATTATTGATTAATGGTCTTGGAGCATAACTATCTGCAGTAGCAGGTTGCAAAGCCTTCCAATCCTCATTGGATATTCCTGATGCAAATAGGTTTGAATCAAACTTTGGCTCGCTTGCCATTGCTAGTATCTCACCTGTATTCACATCTATAGCAACAGCAGCTCCGGAATAAGTCTCAGGAAAAGGCTTTATCCCTCGCGCATCCTCAATAGTTTTTTTCAATATATCCTCAGCTACCTGCTGCAACTTCGAACTTGTAGTCAAAACTACTGTATGACCTGGTACAGGTTCAGTAACTTCTATTGTATCAATTAATGAGCCTTTGGCATCGACCTCTATCTGCTTTGAACCATCAACACCTTTTAAATACTCCTCCATTGAAAATTCAATCCCGGACTTACCTATCATGTCTTGAGGTGTATATCCGTTTTGGAACAGTTCCTCCTGATCAGGGCTTATTTTCCCTAAATAACCTAAAACGTGACATAAAAAATCATCATTGGGATATTTCCTCAAAGGCTTATCCATAATCTGTACCCCGGGTATAAAAATTTTATTTTCCTCAATCATAACCCTGGTTTCTTCTTTAATATTAGCAGCTATTTCAACAGGAACATAAGCAGGGTATTTTTTTTGCCCCAGCAAATATTTAACAGATGCTATTATCTTAGCTTCCTCCTGGGAATATTTCATCATATCAATTTTGTATTTACTGACTAGCTTTGTGAATACTTCTTCTGCAGTGCAGTCTTCGCTAAACCCATTATTTCTTTTCCATGCCATTTCATCTTTTTTGTAGCTATATATGAATTCATCAGGCTTGAAAGGAAGCTCAACTTCAAAATCATTTTTAAGTTTCGAATATGCTTCAACATCTACAGTATCATAAGTTATAGCATAGTCCTGCTTTAGCTTGCTAAAAGCTTCGTCCGGCGTGGCATCTGATGGAATGTCATACTTTATCTTCCAATTGAGCTCTTCATCCTCATAAGTAAAACGAATAGGATCCAGTAGTATAGGCAATTCATCTCTATATTTATCACCATTTTGCACCAGAACATTAATAACTGTTAATATTACATCATTCAATGCCTCATCGGGTAACTCCGCCTTAACTATGTTTACAGAATAGCTTTGTTTGCTTGCAGCCAAAACTCTGCCATATCTATCAACAATATTACCTCTGGGAGCAGTAATATTGATATTTCTTGTTCTTACATTTTCTGACCGTTTTTTATAATAATCACCTTTTACAATTTGTAGATCTGCCAATTTAAAAGACAATGCCAAAAAGATAATCATTATTATAATTTTTATAATATTTAGTCGATTGCTAAAATACTTTTTTATCATATTAACACCTTATAATCTAGTAGATTTTTTTATCCATAAAGCTTCTTTCATCCAACTTGTGTATATATTTATAAGTGACTCCCCCCAATATGCCGTTATAAATACTTTGAGGGATAATGACATTTACTAAAATATAAACGTAGGAAATATCAACCTTGCTTAGATAGGATGCTAAGTAAAACAAATGCTGGTATATAAATACACCAATAATATTAAAAATAATAGGAGGAATCAAGCTATCCTTAAAAACATTTTCCTGTGATTGTCCTATTATATAACCCGTCAACATGTAGGATAAAGAGCTGATGCCAAAAGATTTACCATAAATCAAATCGTTTAAAAGCCCTGAGATTAAACCAATAAAGCCACCATACATGCTCCCTCTCATTATTGCATAGGAAACCACGAGTATTATTGTAAAATCCGGTTTAATCCCCAGTATCCTTGTATATTGAAAAATAGTCGATTCAAGGACAAAATTTAATATTATCAGAAAGCCTAAAATCAATACCCTCACTATTAAACCACCTGCTTAATTCTCTTCAAATGTTTTTAATACAAACACTTCTTCAAGTCTTTTAAAATCTACGGAAGTTTTTATAGTAACTACTTTTTGAAGCTTTCGCTCCAGCTTTTCAACACTATCCACTTTTCCGATATATAACCCTGAAGGTAAAGTGCTAAAATTAGATGTGATTATATCATCACCCTTTACTATATCGGATTCCAAAGGCATTATAGCAATAAGCTCGGAGTTCACAGTGCCTGACACTATGCCCGTATCTCTGGTCCTATTTACAATAATGCTTATAGAGCTTCTTTCATCTATTACTGCCATAACCTTTGAGTAATTGTTGCCTACCTCTATAACTCTTCCAACTAAACCTTCTCCGGTAATAACAGGATCATTCGCTTCTATACCGTGCTTTGATCCCTTATCAATAGTAAACATATCAAACCAATTACCGGGATCCTTACCGGTTATTTCTGCTCCTATATATTTATATTCCTTATTCGCTTCGACAAAATTCAAAATATCCCTAAGCCTTTTATTCTCCAAAGCCATTTGATATAGCTTTCTGTTCTCATCCCTTAGTCTTGCTACCTCTTCGGTCAAAAGCTTATTCTTATTTTTTAATTCCTTTAACTCAAATAGCGTGCTAAAGGAATTTTTAAAAAACTCTCCAGCCTTATAAAAGACTTTTTGAACTGGTGTTATTGCACTGCCAACAACGGAACCAAAAGCGGAAGGTCTTGTCCTTCCTTTAAAAGTGGCAGTAATAGCAATGATTAGCAAAAGAACAATTATACCGGTGAAAACAGCCGGTTTATTTTTTAAAAACTTCACTTTGCACACGCTCCACAGTTATCTTTTAAATTTAGCAGAAAACGGGGATTGATTGATACTCTCATATAGCTCAAGAGCTTTCCCGGCACCCATTGCGACGCAGTCAAGAGGTGTATCTGCGATTTGTACTGGCATTCCTGTCTCTTTCCTTATTAGCTCATCAATGCCTTTAAGCAATGCACCACCGCCCGATACCATAATACCTCTATCCATTACATCTGATGCCAACTCGGGAGGGGTCTTTTCCAAAGAAGATTTAACACCATCCAAAATAACCCCTACAGGTTCTCTCAATGCTTCAAGTATTTCGCTGGTAGTTATAGTAAGAGTTTTCGGTAAACCGCTCACTAAATCACGGCCTCTGATCTCCATAGACTCTTCGGTATCAGAAGGAAAAGCAGAACCGATATTGATTTTGATTTCCTCTGCTGTCCTGACTCCAATGGCTAAATTATAAATCCGTTTTATGTAATATACTATACTGTCATCAAATCTGTCTCCCGCAGATCTTATGGAACTACTTGTCACAATTCCTCCGAGAGATATTATTGCTATTTCCGTCGTGCCGCCACCAATATTAACAATCATGCTGCCCGTTGGTTCACCCACAGGTAAACCGGCACCGATAGCTGCCGCCATAGGCTCTTCAATCCATTTCGCAATTTTAGCGCCGGCTTGAATACCTGCCTCTTCAACCGCACGCTTTTCCACTTCAGTTATTCCTGAAGGCACACTTATAAGCAATCTTGGTTTACCGATAGAAGCATTTTTAGAAGCCTGCTTAATAAAATATTTTAACATACTTTGCGTAATATGGAAATCTGCAATTACTCCATCCTTCATAGGTCTTATTGCAACTATATGTCCCGGAGTTCTTCCGATCATTTCCTTTGCTTCTTTTCCCACGGCTTTTACAGTATTGCTTTCAGTATTTATCGCCACAACAGACGGTTCTCTAATAACTATGCCCTTCCCCTTTACAAATACTAATGTATTGGCAGTACCTAAATCTATTGCTATATCTTTAGAAAAAGCATTAAAAAACATTATATAATTTTCCTCCTCAATTTTTAGAAAAGATTTTTTTCTTTTAAGCTTTCAAAAATCCCATCACCTATTATGATATGATCATGCAGCTCTATACCTAGTATTTTTCCACCTTCAGATACTCTTTTCGTAATTTCAACATCATCCCTACTGGGAGTCGGGTCACCGCTGGGATGGTTATGTACAAGAATAATGCTGGCACTGGATTTTTCAATAGCGGGAATAAATATTTCCCGCGGATGCGCAAGGGATGAGTTTAAGCTCCCTATGGATATTTCTTCAATCCCTATCACTTTGCACTTGACATTTAGCATTATTATTCTCATATGCTCTTTTTTATAATATCTCATTTCCTCCATAAGCAAGCCTGCAGCATCCTCAGGTCTTCTTACATAAGTATCTTCATCGTAGGTATACTGGGCTATTCTTTTACCAAGCTCAACAGCTGCCATTAATTGTGATGCTTTAGCTAAACCTATGCCATTTATCTTACTTAAATCACTAACTGTTGTATTCGCCAAAAACTTTATACCATTATGCATTGATAAAATCCTGTAGGATATAGCCAATGCACTTTCATTCTTTGTACCTGTTCTTAATAGTATTGCCAATAATTCTGCATTTGATAATGCTTTAACACCTTGATTTTTAAGTTTTTCTCTTGGTCTTTCATTTTCAGGAAGTGAGGTAATAGTTACATTGCCTGTAACATCAGACACTTTAAAACACTCCTATCTATATAGTCAATATTTTATAATCAAAGCCCTCTAACAGCTTAGAAAGTCTATAAATAGGTAAGCCGACGACATTAAAATAACACCCGTTAATCCTTTCCACTAATAAAGAGCCTAACCCCTGAATAGCGTAAGCTCCTGCTTTGTCTTTAGGCTCTCCGGTATTAATATAACTTAAAATTTCATTATGGGTTAGGGTTTTAAAGCTCACTATAGTTTTCTCATAAGCCGTAGCTTTCTCCAACTGAGGTGTCTTAATAACAGAGACACCGGAGATAACGGTATGGGAAACACCGCTTAGTGTTTTAAGCATTTCATATGCATCCTCTTCATTTCTAGGTTTACCCATAACCCCATTCTTGTAAACAATGGTATCGGCACCGATAATTAAAGCTTCTCCTTGTATTTTTTTAGCTACACACATTGCTTTGTTTTCCGCAAAGCACATAGCTAAGTTTTCAGGAGGTATATCATAAGCTTTTTCTTCGTAATCTGATGGTATAACCTCAAATTCAATCCTTAGCTGAGAGAGGATTTCTCGTCTTCTTGGCGAGTTAGATGCCAGAATTATTCTCATTATATACTCCTACATATTCCTGTAAAAGAAAATTGCAATAACTATTCCCAGTATAGTAAACATATTAATATTGAAAGTAAGACCAAAGGTAAGTTTGATAACCCTTAAGTCATATGTATGGGGACTAACGCCAAGGTTGTATCCGAATTTTAGTATGGGTATATAATTCCCTAATAATTCACCTAAAAATCCTCCGATGATAATACCGCAAATCAATAAAAGAAATAAAACCCAACTATTTTTCTTTGCGTTTCTCAATACAAAATACCTCCTTAAATTATAGAAAAAAGCTTTTGTTTACTATATATCTATACTTGGCAATCAAAAACTCCTCACTTTAGTTTATCATTTTACTATCTTGACTTCAACTTGTATATTGATAAATTGTTACTTAGTAGTCAGAGAAGCTCCTGTCAAAAACCATACCAACTCAAAGTGAAGATTAACAGGCCTAAGTGCTGCCGGTATATATTAAAAATCAGCTAGAGTTCCAAAACCTGAACATCTAAACT
>CAYPBK010000029.1:0-33140 GCA_964408955.1 uncultured Clostridiaceae bacterium | reverse complement strand
CAAAGTCCATTTCGCTGCCTCATTGCAGCCGACGTTCTTTATTCTATTACATTATCTTTCCCTTGTCAATATGATTTTATTTTATTTTTTTAACTATTTTTTAGTAGTTTTCGACTTAGTTTTTCCCTATAAATATTATATGTTTTAGAACTTTTATAGTTATATGCCTTTTGCGAATAAATTGTTATTTTTATTTGCCACGATTGTTCAGTTATATGTTTAGTGACCTACAGCAATAAAGAAATTATATATAGAAAGCAAAGGCGGAATGTGAAAAACAAGTATAAAGCAAAGTGTGGAGAATGAGAAAAAAGAAATATAATGATGCATTGCCACCGCATACAAAAAAGCTTAGGACTTGAATTCATCCTAAGCTTTCACGCAAATTAATTTATGCTTTTAACATTCTTCTTCCGATATAATTTTAGCTAGCGCAACAACACTATCGTCTTTGTCCAGTCTCATAAGTGTCACTCCTTGGGTGCTTCTTCCCATAAGTGATATGCCGTTTATATCCATCCTTATTACTATGCCTTCTGAGCTTATAAGCATTATCTCGCAATTATCCTTGACAACCTTTGCTCCCACTAATTGGCCGATTTTCTTTGTAATTCTTACTGTTTTTACTCCTTTGCCTCCCCTTGCTTGTGTTTTGTATTCCTCCAAAGGAGTTCTTTTTCCAAAGCCTTTTTCTGTTATCACCAACAAATCCCCGTCTTCCTCAACTATATCCAAAGCTATCACATTATCGCCTTTATTCAAACGGATTCCTCTCACTCCCATTGCAGTCCTTCCCATTTCTCTTACATCTTTCTCGTCAAACCTGATTGCTAATCCTTTTTTTGTAACTGCAATAAGCTCCGTAGTTCCTCTCGTCAATTTGACAGTGATTAGTTCATCATCTTCTCTTACTGTTATTGCATTGATTCCGGCACTCCTTGCAGAAGCATATTTATCCAGTCCTGTTTTCTTCACTATGCCGTTTTTGGTCATAAATATTAAGTAGCCTTCCTCTTCAAAACCTTTAATATGCAAGACAGCAGTAACCTTTTCTCTAGGGTCAAGGTGAAGCAAATTAACTACGGCTGTGCCTTTCGCCTGCCTGCCTGCTTCCGGTATCTCGTAGGCTTTCAATCTGAACATCCTGCCTTTATTTGTGAAGAAAAGTATGTAGTTATGAGTGGAGGTAATAAACAAATGCTCCACGAAGTCCTCTTCTCGAGTTTGAAGCGCCGTTATTCCCCTGCCGCCTCTCCTTTGGCTTTTGTAGGTATCCGCCGGGAGTCTTTTTATATACCCGTAATGAGTCAATGTAACGGCAACCTCATGCTCCTCAATCAAGTCTTCCAGATTAAATTCACCGGCTGCCTGAGTTATTTTGCTCCTTCTCTTGTCTCCAAAGGTTTTCTTTATGCTTAGAAGCTCATCCTTTATTATGTTAAGAACCATTAACTCACTTGCCAGTATTGAATTGTAAAATTCTATGTCCTTTATAAGTGAGAGGTATTCATCTTCGATTTTGCCTCTTTCCAGCCCTGTTAAGCTTTTTAGCCTCATTTCTGCAATTGCAGTTGATTGGGCATCTGATAAGCCAAATCTATCCATCATTCTATCTTTAGCTTCCGGAACAGTTTTTGAGCTTCTCAGTATGTTAATAATCTCGTCAATGTTATCTAACGCTATCCTTAAGCCTTCTAATATATGCGCTCTTTCCTCCGCTTTTTTAAGGTCAAACCGTGTGCGGCGTACTATTATCTCCTTTTGGTGTTCTATGTATAAGGTAAGCATTTCTTTTATATTCAGTACTCTGGGCTGCCCATTATGAAGAGCCAGCATGATAATGCTGAAGCTATCCTGCATCTGTGTATGTTTATATAGCTGATTTAATATTACATTGGCGTTGGCATCTCTTTTTAGCTCTATGACGATTCTCATTCCATCTCTGTCGGATTCATCCCGCAAGTCAGATATGCCTTCAATTTTTTTATCCTTGACTAAATCAGCGATTTTCTCTATTAAATTTGCTTTATTTACTTGATAGGGTATTTCGTTGACCACAATCCTTTGCCTATTTCCGTTCATCTCTTCTATATCTGTTTTGGCTCTGACTATAACTCTGCCTCTGCCTGTTGCATAGGCCTTTTTTACCCCTTCTCTACCCATTATTATTCCACCGGTGGGAAAATCCGGAGCTTTAATATATTTCATTATTTCATCCAGGTCTATATCTTCATCATCTATAACAGCTATGACGGCATCAATAACCTCACCAAGGTTATGTGGAGGAATAGATGTTGCCATACCTACAGCTATTCCACTGCTGCCGTTTACAAGGAGATTAGGAAATCTTGAAGGCAATACTGTAGGCTCTTTCAAGCTTTCATCATAATTAGGGGCAAAATCCACAGTATCCTTTTCAATATTTCTTAAGAGTTCCATGGATATTTTAGCCATCCTGGCCTCTGTGTATCGCATAGCTGCAGCACTATCACCGTCTACGGAACCAAAGTTACCATGACCGTCCACAAGCATATATCTATAGGAAAAATCCTGAGCCATTCTTACCATGGTGTCATATACAGCGGCATCACCATGGGGATGATATTTACCTAATACTTCGCCGACGGTAGTTGCTGATTTTCTATGGGGCTTATCAGGTGTAAAACCAAGTCCGTGCATTGCATATAGTATACGTCTATGTACAGGTTTAAGACCGTCCCTGACATCCGGCAAAGCTCTTTGTACAATGACACTCATTGCATATTCAATAAAAGATTTCTTCATTTCATGTTCTATATTAACTTGCTTAACATTCTCAACAATTTCTCCCAATGGCTACCCCTCCTATATATTTCTGTGCAAAATTATAACCTATAACAATTATAAAGGTACATAAATTTTTTGTCCAATTTTTTTAAAATCCGAGAATAATTTATTAGTAACTATATGGCTTCATAGTATAAGAATAATTATTTAATGCTACGAAGCTGCTTTTTTTCTTATAGATTATTATATTTGATACGATTGCAGAAGTTACATGGCAAATAATCTGTAAGCTTGTTCCGGGTTGCGCCAAAACTCGCTTCGCTCAAACAGTTGACGCAACTGATCCTCCACTGCGCTAACAGATTCTAAGCCTCTCCACAATGCAATCTTTATCAAATATGAATAAGCTATGCCACTTACTGCTTCTAACATCCAACATCCAACTTTCATCCTCTATGTTCCCATTTGCCTATCAACCTATGTGCCTGCATTCCCATGTTCCCACGTTCCCATATTCCCATATTCCCATTTGCCTATGTGCCTACATTCCTATTATTCACTTATCTTAATAAAAATAAAAGGCATTCCTTCCAATCATGGTTAATAGAAAGGAATGCCTTTAAAGGATTATTCGCTATTATAAGGATTTTAAGACTTCTATATTTGCTTTCCCTGTCTTTGGCTCCATTGCTTTGTTAAGTTTCTGGACTCTGCCTTCGCTATTGGTATAGGTTCCTTCGCTTTCCGCAAAGCTTGTAATAGGCAAGACAACATCCGCATACTTTGCCGTTTCGGTCAGCTTCATATCAAATAGTATTACTAAGGCTGCATCTTTTAATACCTGCTTTGCCGCAACATTTTCATCTGACATAGGGTCCTCACCATATATTAAAACTAACTTATCCTTAGTAGCATCCTCGTTCCCTTTAAAAGGCTTTACTCCGGCATTTATCAAGCCTAGAGAATTCGGGCAGTTTTGCATCAGCAATATGTTAGCTGAGTCTTTGCCCAGCGCTTTTAGCAGCTCTGCGGCAGCTTTTGCACTATTATAGTCTCCGCTACCTCCTATGATAACCAAAGGAGTCTCTGAAGCCTTTAGTTTTGTAGCCAGAGCTGCGGCTACACTGTCCTTTGACTGAGATTTAACCGCTCCGGTCAAGTTTTCTGTAAAGTCCTTAACCTTGCAATCATCAACCCTTACCACCATATCAGCATACCTGTCTAGCTTGGACACCTCGCTGCTTACCATAATAAAGGAAGCGCCTTTTTCTGCAGCAGCTTTAACCATAAGGGCAGCTACGGGATTTTCTTCTTTAATGTCAAAGCCTAAGCATAATATTGTATCCGCTTTTTCTATGGCTTCGTAGGACACTTTTTTATAATCCTTGCCAAAGGCGTCCTCCAAGGCAAAGGCTGATGTTTCTAACTCAAAGCTGTATATATTGCCGGAAGCAATTCTTTTTAATTCTTTAATCTCTTCATTGGTTGATTTTCCTGATATAAATGCCGCTATATCCATTGACTTTTTCTTTTCTTCTACTATATTAAAGGCTTCTTCCCAAGTGCTTTCAACCAAATTCCCTTGTTTTTTTATCATTGGCTTTAAAAGTCTTTCAGGAGAATTGATAAAGCTGTTCTGGAATCTTCCTTTTTCACAAAGGTTTCCGTTATTTACTCCTAAGCCGCCTTCTGAGGTGGTCCGTATAAACAAATCTCCGGCAACATGTAGCTTAACCGTACATCCTGTACCGCAGTGATTGCATATAGTTTCAACGGCTTTCTCCTTAAAGGGTCCCGGCTTTGGAAGCTGAACCTTCTCTGTCAAAGCCCCTACAGGACAAGTGGAAACGCACTGACCACAAGACTCGCAGCGGCTATCCTCACCAAAAGGCTTGCCAAAGGATGGCTCAATAACCGTATCATATCCTCTGGAGATAAAGCCTAAAGCGCCTGCTCCCTGTACCTCCAAGCAAATCCTTACACATCTTCCGCACATAATACATTTATTCTTATCCCTGCTTATAAAAGGATGACTCTCATCAATAGGATGCTTTGTTATAGTTCCGGCTAATCTATCTTGCTTGGCATCATAGGTTGTGGCGTATTCCCTCAATTTGCATTCATGAACATCCTTACAACCGCAGGAGAGGCATCTTTGTGCTTCCGCTTTAGCCATTTCCTCCGTAAAGCCCAGCTCAACCTCTTTAAAGTTGTGCCTTCTCTCCTCCTTAGTCAGCATTGGCATTCTTATCTTTTCTATCTTTTCATATTCTTCATATTCCTTTTTATCTATATCTGCAAGCTTTTCCCCTTTTACATGATTGTACATTTCAGGGAGTTTCTCGAGCTTCTCTCCTTTTAAATATTTATCCATAGAATAAGCTGCCACTCTTCCCGCAGCAATTGCTTTTATAGCTGTTTGAGGACCGGTAACTCCATCACCACCGGCAAAAACCCCCTCTATATTTGTAGTTAATAAATCCGGATTGACAGCTATTTTGTTTTTATTTGTTTCCAACTTAAAGCTGTCATCAATAAAGCTTAAATCCTGTGTTTGACCGATAGCACCTATTACATAATCTGTAGGAGCTCTGAATTCTGAGCCTGGGATTTCTATAGGCCTTCTTCTGCCGGAAGCATCAGGCTCACCCAGCTCCATTTTAATAAATTCAATGCATACAGGTTTTCCCGCTTCGCTCACTATTTTCTTTGGTGCTACAAGGAAAAGGAATTCCACACCTTCGTATTCCGCTTCCTCAATCTCCATCTCATGGGCAGGCATCTCTTTCTTTGTTCTTCTGTATGCGATGGTTACTTTTTCGGCTCCAAGCCTAAGTGCCGTCCTGGAAGCATCAACAGCTGTATTTCCTCCACCGATGACAATAATTCGCTTCCCCACCAAATCTATCTCTTCGCCCAGTCCTACTCTTCCTAAAAAGTCTACCCCTGGATATACTCCCATAGGGCATATTTCACCTTCGCACCCGATAGGCTGCCCTGTTTGGGACCCTATCCCCAGGAAAATTGCTTCGTAGCCTTCCTTTTTTAGGCTATCATAGGTCACATCTTTACCAAAGACATTATCATAGCGTATTTCTACTCCCAGTTCTTTAATTGTATCTATCTCTTTATCCAGGGTAGCCTTGGGCATTCTATACTCAGGTATACCGTATCTAAGCATACCTCCGCCTTTTGGCCATCTTTCAAAAATTGTTACCTTATGCCCTTCCTTGGCGAGATAAAAAGCACAGGACAGTCCTGAAGGGCCCGCACCTATAATAGCTGCTTTTTTACCTGTTGAAGGCTTTTTTATAGGCAGATAATGATCATCCATTTCTAAATCATAATCGGAAGCAAATCTTTTTAGATAATCTATCCCTACCCTTTCATCTACCAGGTTTCTTCTGCATTCATCTTCACATGGTCTGGTACATACTCTTCCGCAAACCACGGGAAGAGGATTTTTCTCTTTAATAAGCTTTACCGCTTCCTGATATCTCCCATTGGCAATATGGGCAATATATCCCTGCACATCTATTCCCGCCGGGCAAGTCAAGCTGCAAGGGGCTGTGCAGTCGCCATAGTGCTGAGACAGAAGGAGTTCCAAGCACATTTTTCTGGAAGCGTTGACTGCATCAGTTTCTGTTCTTACCACCATACCTTCTGTTACTTGGGTTGCACAAGCCAGCATATTGGCTCTAGCCCCCTCAACCTCCACTCTGCAAAGCAGACAGGAACCAAAAGGCTTAAGTCTGTCATCATGGCATAGCGTCGGTATCAGAAGACTGTTTTCCTTTGCCACATCCAATATAGTTTGACCAGGATTGGCAGTAAGGGCTTTACCATTTATAGTTAAGTTTATCTTTTCCATATCTCTACCTCATCCCTTTACTAAATTATTCAACCACAATAGCATTAAATTTACAGGTTTCTTTACAGGTTCCACACCTGTTGCAAACACTGTCGTCTATCCAATGAGCTTTTTTTACCTCACCGGATATGGCTTTAACGGGACAAACCCTGCTGCATAGAGTACAGCCTGTACATTTATCGGGAATTATTCTATATTTGATAAGGCCCTTGCACTGCTTTGCAGGGCATTTCTTGTCCTTTATGTGGGCTTCATATTCATTCCTGAAATATTTTATTGTGGTTAAAACCGGATTGGGCGCTGTTTGTCCCAGCCCGCAAAGAGAATTTTTCTTAATGTTTTCAGCCAGCTCTTCTAATAGCTCAATATCTCCTTCTCTACCCTCTCCGTTTTTTATCCTTGTCAAAATTTCATTCATTCTTTTAATACCGACTCTGCAGAAGGTACATTTCCCGCAAGACTCGTCAACAGTAAAGTCAAGGAAGAACTTTGCAATATCAACCATGCAATTATCCTCATCCATGACTATCATTCCGCCGGAGCCCATAATAGCTCCTGTTTTTGTTACTGAATCATAGTCAATTACCGTATCTATTAGCTCTGCAGGTATGCAACCGCCAGAGGGTCCACCCATTTGAACTGCTTTAAACTCTTTGCCATCGGGGCAACCTTCACCGATATCATAAATTATCTTTCTCATTGACGTACCCATGGGCACTTCAACCAATCCCGTATGATTTATTTTGCCGCCTAAAGCAAAAACCTTTGTACCCTTTGATTTCTCCGTTCCTATGGAAGAGAACCATTTTGGACCATTATTAATAATAGGGCATATATTTGCATAGGTCTCTACGTTATTTAGCAAGGTAGGCTTTTGAAACAATCCTTTTACAGCGGGAAAAGGCGGTCTTATTCTTGGCATACCCCTTTGTCCTTCGATGGAAGCTATGAGGGCTGTCTCTTCGCCGCATACAAAGGCGCCCGCTCCAAGGCGTATTGAAATATCGAAATCAAAGCCTGTCCCTAAAATGTTTTTGCCCAGCAAACCATATTCACGTGCCTGATTAATCGCGATGGTAAGACGTTCAACCGCCAGAGGGTATTCCGCCCTGATATATATATATCCCTGACTTCCGCCAATAGCATAGCTGGCTATTGTCATAGCCTCTAAAACGGAATGAGGATCACTTTCTAAAATACTTCTATCCATAAAAGCGCCGGGGTCACCTTCATCAGCATTACAACATATATATTTAATACTATCTTTTGATTTTGCCGCAAACTCCCACTTACTTCCCGTGGGGAACCCGCCGCCGCCTCTGCCTCTTAAACCTGATTCCTTAATCATATCAATGATTTCCTCAGGGGTTAACTCTGTCAGAGCTTTTGTCAGCGCCTTGTACCCATCAAAGGCAATATACTCATCTATACTTTCCGGGTTAATTATTCCGCAATTGCGAAGAGCTATTCTATATTGGTTCTTATAAAACTCCGAATCATTGATGGACCTTATCCAGTTCTTTACATTGTCTCCTTTGTAGCGAAGTCTCTCAACTACTATGTCATTTTCAACATGGGATTCTATTATTTCCTCAACATCGCCGGGTCTAACTTTACTATATATTGTTGGTCCCGGATAAATAACTACTATGGGACCATAAGCGCATAAACCAAAGCATTGGGATTTTTCTACAGTGGCTTTCTCAGCAATTCTATCTGCTTGTTCTTCAAATTTCTTTAAGATTTGCTTAGAATTAGAAGATGAACAGTCACTACCGCCGCAAACCATAATGCGATACTTTTCCATTTTATAATACCACCTCTTTTGCTAATCTAATTTATCGATATTTATCCAAAATACCGGGTATATCCTTTGGCACCAGCTTGCCGTATACATCATTGTCAACCATTATAACAGGAGCAAGACCGCAGCAGCCAAGGCATGCGACCGTCTCAAAGGTAAATCTGTTATCCTTCGTTGTCTCTCCTATATCGATTTTTAATTCTTCTTTGAGAGCTTCTGCAATTTTCTCCGATCCTCTAACATGGCATGCAGTACCAAAGCAAACTCTTATTACATGTTCCCCTGTTGGCTCTAGCCTAAATTGAGAATAAAAAGTAATTACACCCATAACCTGTGTCGGGTGCAACCCTGTCCTATCGCAGAGCTCTTCAAGAATGTCCCGGGGTAGATAACCGTAAGACTCTTGTATTTCTTGCAAAATAGGAATCATATTTGATTCTTTTCCCTCGTACTTCGCCAATATTTTATTGAGATTGTTAAAATATTGACTTGATTCTGCACAACAGCAATTGTCCTTTCCCATAAACAATTTACCTCCATTTCAATAATGCAAGCTTTATTTCAATTGATATTAAAGCAATTAAACACTATAATTATAATTTATTGAGCACCTTATGTCAATTTACATAGAATTGCCAAAAATAACGTCAAAAACTAGATTTTTTTATCTTTTATTGTTAATTATTTGTCTATCTTGGAAAGGGTAACTAAGATTATGCATAAAATTTTTTCGAATTTCATGCTATAATAAGATAGATTTGAATTTATATTTTACATATATGTGAGGTAAGCCAATGAATTATTTTCGTCTTAGACATTTCAATGAGGATTTAGGTAATACAGTTGTTGAGAATGTTTTTATAAATCATTATATGCCCAATGCCCCCGGTGATTTTGTAAAAATCTATCTTCTTGGGTTAAAATCTTCCTGCTATGAAGGCAGTAACTGCCTTTCTGATGAAACTATTGCGAAAACCGTTGGGACAAGCATCAATGACGTTAAAAAGGCATGGAAATATTGGGAGGAACAAGGAATAATCAAGGTCATCCCGTCTGAGGAAAATGATTCCTTCTTTATTGAGTTTCTCAGCATTAAGGAGCTCATGCTGAATATCAAAGGTGAGGAAAAAAAGAAAAGCAAATATAGTGCAGACCGGATTATTTCCGCAAGACAAAACAGCAAAACGAAAAAAATGTTCGATTATATATATAGAGCATACGGTAGGGATTTGTCCCAAAACGAAACCTTTGCTTTCCTTGACTGGATTGACGACTATAATTTCCCCCCAGAGGTAGTGATAATGGTGATTGATCATTGCCTGTCCAAAAATATAAAGGACCTGCCTTATCTCAAGCAGGTTGCAAGAAATTGGTTTGATGCCGGGGTTGACTCGGAGAAAAAAGCTTTAGAATACTCCGAACAGCATAAAGAAAGATGGCAGAATTATAGCAAGGTTCTTAATTATCTCAGGATAAAGCGTCAGCCAACTTTAGGTGAGGAAAAGGCACTTTATAAATGGTTTTATGAATTTTCCTTTAGTGATGATATTATTTTAAAAGCTTGCGAATTGACTATAAACACTATAAAGCCTTCTATTTCCTATATGGATAAAATCCTTACGGATTGGCATGATAAAGGACTTACTACAATAAATGAAGTGGAAGCTTACCAAGCCAAAGCAAGTAAAGGAACAAAAAAGACTAATACCAAGCCTCAAAAAAGCACCTTTGATAATTTTGACGGCCGCAGCTATGACCCGGAATTGCTGAAGCAAAATTTGCTTAAAAAGAGCAGAGGTGTTAAAAATGATTAATATAAATGAAATATTAAAGGAATATGAAGCTCTGAGAAGTAAGAATTCCAAGGAGCTGGAGCAGAGAAAGATTAAAGTCTTTAAGGAATTGCCTAGGCTTGAGGAAATAGAAGAGGAAATGATCTCTCTGGGTCTTGAAATAACAAAATCGGTACTATTTGAAAGTGCCAATGCTGAAGAGCATTTAGCTTATTTAAAGAAAAAGCAAATGGATTTAAAAATTGAAAAGGCAGAAACTCTTGCTTCAAATAATTACCCCAATGATTATCTTGAGCCAAAATATGATTGCGTTAAATGCTTGGATACAGGCTTTATTGGTTTACAAAAATGCAATTGTTTATTGCAAAAACAAATTGAGTATAATTATATGCGTTCCAACCTTTCTGATACAAAAGAAAGCTTTGATAATTTTAATATTGAATATTATTCCGACAAAACAGGTGAAAACGGTTTGTCTCCCAGACGGAATATGCAGCAGATATACTTGGAATGCATAAAGTTCGTTCGGGATTTTGATAACCATAATAGAAATATGCTTTTTATAGGCAGACCCGGTTTGGGTAAAACCTACCTGTGTCATTCCATAGCCAAGGAGCTGCTCTTATCAGGCAAAAGCGCTATATACCAATCCGCTCCTGATTTAATGGATTTAATAAGAAAGCATAAATTTAACTTTGAAGACGAAGAGCAAAGCAGCGAAGTAATAGAAACCATCAATAATTGTGATTTATTGATTATTGATGATTTAGGTACTGAGCTTACTACCCAGTTCTCCGGCTTGGTCTTGTATAATATTTTAAATAAAAGGCTTTTGAATTCTAAAAAAATGGTGATTGCAACTAATCTGGATGTAAAAGAAATAATGAGGGATTATTCGGAAAGAATAACCTCTCGTATGTTTGGCAACTTTGATTTGTTTGAGTTCTTCGGCGATGACATCAGGCTTCTTATAAAAATGAGCTGATTACTATATGCTTTTCATCCCGTACAATTCTTCAATGCTATATAAAGGACATCTGCTTTATAAATTCCTCCATAAAATATGGATTTGTAGAGAGCTCTACGTCCCGGCATTTATCTGCAATCCCACGGCACTTTTCAATAGAGAGTTTATTTAAGACAATTTCAGATGCTCCGCTTAACGCACCATTTCCTATAACCATTGCTTTATCCTTGCTTCCGGGAGGAATAAGACCGATATATTCGGCAGAATCAAGGTTAAGATGATGGCCAAAGCCTCCGCAAATATAAAGCCTGTCTATGTCCCGTGCCTCTATTCCTTTTTCTGATAATAAAGTATTGATACCCCCGGCAATTGCGCCTTTGGCTAACTGAATTTGTCTTATATCCTTTTGGGAAATAGTAATATCGCAGTCATGAAATTTGAAAAATAAACTTTCTTCTCTTTCCACTATGTTTTTTGAAAAAGAGTGTCCCTCTTTTTGTATTCTACCAGTTTTATCAATAATACCTCGCCTTAAAAGCACGGCAGCCGCATCAATAATTCCGGAGCCACATATACTTACCGGGTCTTTATCTCCTATTGTTTTATATTTGATGGTGTAAGAGCTTTCATCAAAATAGACAGTACTTATTGCTCCCTCTACAGCGGGAGAACCATAATCTATCCCAACACCTTCAAAGGCAGGCCCCGCCGCTGTGGCGCAGCATATTACCTCATCCTCTATAAAAAGACCTATTTCGCCGTTTGTACCCATATCTATTATCAAGGAGCTTTCTTTTTTATCTGTCATTTTACTGGACAAAATAGCGCATACCGTATCGGCTCCTACATAGGAGGAAACACAAGGAGGTATGTATATTTTAGCCTCCGGGCTAATATTGAGACCTATATCAGTATTTATATAATCACCGAATAAAGATTTAGGGGTAAAAGGATAAAAAGCCATCCCGTCAGGCTCAAAATTGTTAAAAAAGTGCAGCATGACGGTATTTCCTGTAATGACTCCATATTTAATCTCTTTGTCTTTTATGGACATTCTTTTGCATAGATCATCTATCATTTTATTAATCTGATTGACGATGGTAAAATGAAGGTGGCTTAAACCTTTAGTCATAGAATATTCTATACGGGATATTATATCAGCGCCAAATTTTCTTTGGTTGTTAAGCTCCGCCGCCCTGCCAATCAAATATGAAGAATCCCCTTTGAATAGGTTAATCACAATAGTTGTAGTCCCAATATCAATAGCTACGCCATATTCTTCCTTTTTGAAAACACGGTCTAAAGGGTAGTCACCGTATAAGCCTTCTGCCAAAATATCCGCAGTTTTTTCTTCTCTATCAACAATTACATCAGAAAAAACCTCCGTAAAGCAAGCCAATCTATAGCCTTCCTTTACTTCAGCTTCTTTTAAAAGCTTTTTTTCGGCTTCTCCTATGGGTGACAAGCTCCCCTGAGTAATTCTAACCTTGCATTTGCCACAAATACCATTGCCGGAGCAAGGCAGCTCAAAGCTAATATCCGAACGCTGCAGCATCTCGGATAACATCATCCCTGGTTTCTCACATGTTAAATAATACTTCATACTGTTACTCCTCTAACACCAGTTCTTTATGCTTCATCATGTCTAACTCTGCTTCCCTGTTAGGACAGTTTTCCTTTGTGCAAATTTCACAGCTGCTAAATGAATCCTCCGACTCAATAGCTAATCCGCAAACGGATTTCGCAGGCTTAAGCATTCCCATCTCTGTTATTCCAACTCCAATTTTTGAATAGTCATCACCTATGATATCCGTTATTTTTAATAGCTCCGAAGCATCCCAATCAGGCAACGAGCCGGGAAGCAGTGTAATATATTTCTTAACATTGAACTCTTTAACCAATGCGCTTTTTACAGCTTCCAAAGCCCTTACACAGCTCATATAGGCAATTTGGTCTAAAACATAGCTTTCATAATAATCAGTCACTGACATAGTAAGCTCATCTATTTCATTTCCGCCTACGGCAATAAAAAGATAAGCCGTATTACTGCGGCTACCCTCAGCTTTTTTTGCAAGGATTCTGCTATTCAGACTTATGTTGTTAATGAGGATATATCCCTTCCCAATTTCATTTATTTCCACCTTTTTTATAATGAGCTTGGGTTTCACCAAATCCTTTACTTTGTTTAAAATAGTCAAAGCTTCCTTTATCATGGAGTCATTATCCTTTATTTTTAAAAGCTTTAATAAAAGACTATCGTCAGGTTTAAAGCTTATTTCCGTTTTTATATAAATAGAAATCCAGATCATCTCCCCAAAAGTTACCTAAGGAATTTTATATACTAAGCGTAAAAAACCATTATTAATCTAAATTATAGAGTAAAGGGCAAAATTTTTAAAGAAGCAACTGGGAAATAATATTTTTTAATAATCCATAATAAAAAGGCAATACTTCTAATTAGAATAAGCTTGCAGTTTGGTGTTTATATAATCTACAAACGGGAAATTATTTCCCGGGAAATACTCATCATAGTTTAGATTTAATATGGGTTAATATATTTTATAATCTGTAACAAGATTGGAGTTGCAAAGGCTATCCGTACTTATTGACAAATATATGCTTTTTGTATAATGTCATACTTATTGAACAAGGAATCTTGTTTTATAAAAATACTTAAAATTTTTAAGGTAAATTTAAGAATTTTATGATAGAATAGTTTTATTGCTTGGACATTGGCTTAGCATGGTAATAATTTGAAAGGTGTGTTATTTTACAATGGAATTTCTAAAAGAAAAGAATACGAAAATTGTTGCAATAATAGCGGCAGCCGTAATAATAATACTTATCGGCGCACTTTACTACTCTAATAAATCAAAGGATAGTGAAATAGTTGCAAAGGTTGATAATGAGGTTATTACAAAGGAAGATTTATATGATGCTATGATTGCTGAAAACGGGAAATCAGCCCTGGAGGTTTTAATAAGCAATAAGATCATTGATCTGGAGCTTAAAAAAGAAAATATAAGTGTAACGGAAGAGGATATTGAAAAGGAATTGGATATTATCTCTGAGCAATACGGTAGCAGAGAGAACTTCGAGCAGATGATAACGCTTTACGGATATTCCTTTGACACTATAAAATCCAATATAGAAAAAAACCTGCAAATCAAAAAGCTTCTTGAGCCTCATATTACAATAGCTGAAGAAGAAATAATAAGCTTTTTTGAAGAAAACAAAGAAAGCTTTGATCAGGAGGAGCAAGTCAGAGCAAGACATATTTTAGTAGACAGTGAAGAAGAGGCTAAAGAAATAAAGGATAAGCTGGCGGCAGGAGAGGATTTTGCAACGCTAGCGGGCGAACATTCAAAGGATGAAAGTAATAAAAATCAAGGCGGAGAGCTGGGCTTCTTCACCAGAGGTGCTATGGTTGGACCTTTTGAAGAGGTTGCCTTTGCGGCAGAAATCGGTAAGATAAGCGACCCGGTTCAAACGGAATTTGGCTATCATATAATAGAAGTTGAAGAGAAGAAGGAAGCTAAGGAAGCCACCTATGAAGAAAACAAGGATAAAGTAAGGGATATAATTTTTGAACAAAAAGTTCCGGAAGCCTATTCTGAATGGTATCAAATGAAATCTCAAGATTATAAGATAGAAAATATTCTCTTTCAATAATATATTAAGCGAATAGGCCTTTGGGATATTAAGACGGTATATTTCCTTTCTTTGAAATCTCGAAATTAAAAATAGATTATTTAAGCTATCGGAAATAACCGATAGCTTAAATAATTTTATAGCAAAATAGCTTCTTTTTAGCATATAATGCTATAATTGATTATTAATAATAGGATTTTATATTAAGGAGATTCATATGAGTAAAAAAGTTAGATTATCTTTAGTAATTGTCATACTGGTACTTTTTATTGCAATTGCCGGAGCTAAGCCGATGATAGAGAAAAATCTTGAGGGGCTAAAGAGCCTGAAAATTGAGAATGTAGATTTAACAAAAATCCCAGATGGCACATATTTTGGAATGCACAAGGCTTTCCCCATAACGGCGGAGGTAAGCGTTACCGTGGAAAGCTCCGTTATCACTGATATCAAGCTGCTGAAGCATGACAACGGGAAAGGAAAAGCGGCTGAGGCAATACCGGAGGAGGTCATTCAGAAACAAACATTAGATGTTGATGTCGTATCCGGTGCTACCTACAGCAGCAAAATCATTTTGAAAGCAATAGAGAATGCATTAAAGTAAATACTTATCTTTTACTACTTAATTACTCAATAAAAATTTGTAAATCAACGTTAAAACCGTATTTTAGAAAATCATCAATATTTTCCACTTCAATATGTACGGGTACATTTGTTTGACCATTTATATTAAATGCGCCTTGGCTTATAAATGTAACTGTACCTTTATATTCCCGACCTTTATCCGCTTCAGGAATTATCAAAACCTTTGAACCTTTTTTTACACCTTTTATAAACTCTTCATTTACGTTAGCCTCTATATATAAACTGTCCAAATCCATTAAGCTTAAAGCCTTTTTCCCTTCTTGAAGTAAGTCCCCGGCGGTGCAGTCTAAATCAAAGACCATTCCATTGTCTATGGTGGATATTATACAGTCGCTATTAATATAATCCTTCTTTATTTTGTCTCCCACTGTCCTTATACCCACTTCCATTGCTGCAATTTTGCTTTCTATGCCCTCCAGCTCTGTAGTAATTCTGTTTTTTCCTTCATTAAAGGAATACTCAGCTTTTTCCTCCTCCAGTTCTATTTCTGTTATAGCCCTTCCTTTCAAATTCACTGCTTTTTCATATATTTCAAATTCGCTGGGAGAAATTATACCGGAATCTAGCAGCTTTTTTTGCTTATCTCTTTCCGCTACTGCCTCCTCATAATAAACAGCGGCATAATCCTTTTCGCTTTTAAAAACCTTTATATCCGGCAAATCATCCCAATTCTTTGCCAGTTCAGCCTCTAATGCAGCCCTTTCAATTTTTAAGCCTCTAAGCTCCGCTTGTTTTTCCTTTAATTGCAGATTGTAATACTTTAAATCAAAGACTACAATAGCCTCATCCTTTGATACTCTTTGCCCCTCTGTCACATTTACTTTTTCCACCATTGCTGATATTGGAAGAGCAATATTTATGGCATTATCACCTTTAACAATGCCAAAGGCTTCAATATACTGCAGCCCTTGAGGCTCATCTCCCAACGTATTATCAACAGTTTCAACTTTTTTACCACAGGAACATAAAAAAATTGTAATGATTAGTAAAATAATTAATAATGACCTTTTCATCCTTCCAGCACCATCCCATCTCTCACATTAATCATGCGGCTGCCATAGCCTGCAGCCTCCTTTGAATGAGTTACCTGTACAATCGTTTTTCCTTTTTCTTTGTTAATCTTTTTTAAAAGCGCCATTATATCCGTGCCTGATTTGGAATCCAGATTACCTGTAGGCTCGTCAGCTAAAATAATGTTCGGTTCGTTTATCAATGCCCTGGCAATGGCAACTCTTTGCTGCTGTCCCCCGGACAGCTCCGCCGGGGTATGCCCCCGCCTCTCCTTCAGCCCTGTTATTTCAAGTATCTCCATAAGCCTTTCCTTATATTTTTTTATAGGCTTCCTATCCAGCATGATGGGCAGCATTATATTCTCCTCTACATTCAAATTTGGAATCAAGTTATAAAATTGAAATATAAAGCCCAAATCTCTTCTCCTCATTATGCTTTGCTCCTTATCCGACATTTTTGCTATCTCTTTTCCTATAATTTCAATGCTGCCGGAGGTAGGCTTATCTAATGCTCCAATGAGGTATAGTAAAGTGCTTTTTCCGGAGCCTGAAGGTCCCATCACTGATACAAATTCACCTTCTTTAATTACTATACTGACATCCTTCAACACTTCAACCTCTACCTTACCCATTTTATATATTTTATTAAGGTTGCTTATTTTAATAGCCGCTATCAATATTTTTTACCCCCTATTACTCATACTTAATATTATCTATGATACTGAGCCTTGAGGACTTAATCCCAGGGCTCAAGGACGCCACAACAGATATAAGGGCACCGCTTAAAATGGAAATCCATATATAGCTCCATGAATAGTGCATTGGGATATCAACTCCTATGTATTTCATGATACCCGGTATAGTATAAATCAGTATTACTCCCCCTACTGCTCCCATGAAACCTCCTACAAAGCCTCCGCTTAGCGCTTCGATAAAGAGCATTTTCATCATTTGCCCTTTGCTCATCCCTAAGGAGCGGTACATTGCCAAATACCTTTTCCTCTCCATAAAGCTTATTGTATAGTTATTAAGAACCCCAAAAATGCCTATTATCATAGCTGCAACGGAAAATCCCAGCATTAGGGAAAACATCATTTCATTCCCTTCCCTATTGTCCTTCTCCGCTTCCGCCATAGTCCTGGCCCATGGATATCGCCTGGCAAATTTCTTTTTTAGTTTTGCTGCTACGTTTTCCGGCTCCTTAGATTTTATATATATCTCCGTAAAGTATTTGTCTCCGGTATCCAGTCTAAAATATTTATCAGATATCAAGGCATAGCTGCCATTACACATAAGAGAATTATAAAAACCAAGAACGTTATAATATCTCATACCTTTAGGCATATCAATTCCTATAACATCTCCCGGGAAGGCTTCCAATTGATCCTTTAAGGAGTTTGCTAATAAAATATTTCTGCCTTCATTTAATTTCATGAGTAAAGCATCTCCGTCCTTGCCAAAATCTATAGGTAAATACTCTCTGAATTTAACGGTTTCTATCCCTTGTAACAGGCTTATCCTTACAGTGCCTCTATCTGTAGCCGTGCCTATCAATTCATATATCCCGTATGCACCCTCGCTTCCTTCTATACCTCTTAACACATTCAATGTATTCCTGTCTAACTGACTTGCACAAAAGAATACATCAAAAGCCATATTGTTATAAAAATTCGTTACCTCCTTCATCACACTTCCGCTTATGGTGTTTATCATAAAAACGCCTGATATTCCGATTGCCAATAAGGAAGTATTGTTTAATATGCTTCTGTTCTGCCTTAAATTTTTCGCTGCTAATATACCTTCATTTCCGAAAACTTTGCTATATGCTTTTTCAAATATTTTTATAAAAACCAGATTCAGATGAGGTATGAGAAGTACTATGGAGAATATTGACATCATCATGGCGCAAAACCCTACTACTAAAATCAATCTTCGCGGAACAATAGGCGGAATCAGGATGGATAAAGGCAATAAGATTCCTCCCAAAAAAGCCTTCCACCTTTTATTGATATAGGCTTTTGCTGTAGTGCTTAATATAATATCCTTTACTGAAGTTTTAGCTGCCTTTCTTATGGGAAAATAAGAGCTTATGATGGATAGAATAAAAGCAACGGAAAAAGCAGAAATAAAATGAAAAGCGTTATAGCTGATATTAATAGACATTCCTTCTCCCCAGTCCGTTATGTTTAGCGCCATGACATAAAGAACCCCTAAGCCTAATATACATCCCAAAATTCCTCCAATAACTCCATAGGTCATACTTTCAATCAAAAGTATTGAATCCGTAGATCTCTTTGTCGCCCCGATGCTTCGAAAGGTTCCGATTACAGGCAGCCTTTCCGTTATAATGACTTTATAGGAAGTATTCATAATAAATATGCTCATGAACAAAACAACACCCGTCATCATTATAAAAGGTATAGAAATACCTGATGTGGCAAAATCTATTTCTTCCTTGGTTATTGTCTCCTTAACTGTGTAGCCTTTATAAATTGCTGACAATTCTTCAAGGGTCTCTATGGTTCTTTCCTTATCCAATAGCTTTATATAAAGCTCCGTATAGCTTCCTTTTGAACCATACATATCGCTTAAAGTATTTATAGGCGCTACAACAGTCATGCTGTTACCGTTTTCTGCGAAAAAGCCTACTCCTTCTGATATTGCGCCTATTTTAAACCTTTTTTTATGATCCAGAATTTCAATGTCAATGGAATCTCCTACAGTCAGGTCATACTTCTTAGCCGCACTTTTAGCTATTATCACCTTGTTCCCGGAAAAGGGCTCTATATTTGTTTTACCTGTGGCAACAAAGGAGCCCATAGTCTTTAAATCGTCCAGCTCCATACCCCTTATTTTCAAGGGTATCAGTTCATCCCGTCCCCGGTTGTAGTAACCTCCTGCAGTGAGAATTCCCACAGCATACTCTATGTTTTTACATTCTGTAGCCTTTTGATGCTTAATGTAGTCGCCGGGAGAATCGGAGTTTGCATGGATTTGTATTTCTGCGCCGCCATAAAAGGTTTTTATTCTTTCTCGATACATGTTTTCTACGGTAAGAGAAATAGCCATGGATGCAAAAAATAATGCCGTTGATATAGCTATGGAAGTGATTATCAAAAATGTCCTAAATTTATTTGATTTTACATTTTTCAATATGAATTTTATTATTATTCCCACAATTCCACCTCGTCCTTAATTCATGTCAATATGATAAGAGCATAGACCTTGCCTTTTTAATAGGGAATAATTCTAAAGTTAAGCCATGCTAAATAACTTATCATACAAAATACATTACGAAATAGTTCAAAAAAAGTTTTTTGTTAAACAAAATTAGAAAATATTTATGCGGCATATATTGATTTGTTTTTTTTAATAATAAAAAGAAGCTTTTATATGGAATTAAAAATAAATCCCTGTTGGTATAAAAATCACCAACAGGGACATGTATAGGAGGTGCTATCTTTTACTTAATTTTTAGTGGAGCAAACTATTTCCACTTCTACTGATGCATTGAAGGCCAATTTTGCAACGCCTATTGTTGCTCTGGGGTGCTTCCCTTTTTCTCCAAAGATCTCCACCAAAACATCGGAAGCGCCATCCATTACTTCGGGCAGCTTGTTAAAATCATCATCACAGCAAACATACCCATTTAGCTTAACTATTCTTTCAATATTTTCGAGAGTTCCTGTTTCCTCGTATATACCGGAAAGACAGTTCAGGCAGGCCAGTCTGGCTGCTTGATAAGCTTGTTCCAACGTAATATCAAGCCCTATTTTACCCGGATGTAAAACTTCGCCTTGGCAAATAGCTATTTGTCCCGCCGAAAATATAAGTCCGGGTAGTGAGGCTGATGCTACATAGTTTCCTGTGGGTACAGGGGTTTTCCCCTTCCCTTTAGTCATCTCGTTAAATGCTTTCAAAAATCTTTCATTGTAGCCGCTCATTAAACTATCATCCTTTCTCCAAAGTTACTGGATTTTTACTTGTATTAATTATATTAAATATAGGTAAATCACAAAGCTAATAATATGCTGCCGCCTTTTACTTAAATAATCCTGCAAGGCTTGATAAAGAGCCAATCCCTGCATATAAGGTGATTGCGGCTACAATAACACCGGCAATTATCATCCAAGTAGGATGACGATAATCCCCGACAATGTCGCTGCGCCTTGATGCCACTAGCATAGTGCCTAATGTTATGGGCAATATCAATCCGTTAAGTGCACCGGCCAGTACTAACAGCTGCACCGGTCTGCCTATTGTTAAGAAAATAATAGTAGAAGCCGAAATAAAACCAATAATCCATTTACGTGCATTTCTCTCTATAGAGTCTGAAAGAGTGCGCAAGAATGAAACAGAAGTATATGATGCCCCAACCACAGAAGTAATACCGGCTGCCCATAAGACCAAACCAAAGAATCTATATCCTATATCACCTGATCCTATTTGGAAGGCAGAGGCTGCGGGGTTACCTTGATCCAGAGGTATTCCCCTTTGAACTACTCCTAAAACCGCTAAAAATAAAACCATACGCATAACTGCAACAATAATATTACCGTTAATGGAGCTTTTGGTTACCTTTTCCAAATTCTCCTTGCCTGTTATACCGGCGTCCAATAAGCGATGGGCTCCTGCAAAGGAAACATAGCCCCCTACGCCTCCTCCTACTGTCGTAATAATTGTAAACATAGCTATTTTCGCAGGAATAAACATACGTGTAATTGCTTCGCCTACAGGCGGGTTAGTTGTAAATGCAATATAAAGTGTAAGCAGTATCATTGCAATACCAAGATACTTGGCAAAGCGATCCATCTTATCGCCGAATTCCTTAAAGGAGAACAAAGCGAAGGCGCAAAATGCTGAAATAACCACGCCTATTTTAACATCTATACCTAAAAGAACATTTAATCCGAGGCCGGCACCGCTTATATTACCAATATTAAATGCTAAGCCTCCTAAACAAACGAAAAAGGTAAGAACATAACCCAGCTTTGGAAAAACCTTATTGGCAACATCTTGACCTCGAAATCCTGATACCGTGATGACACGCCATATATTGATTTGCGCAAGTATGGCAAGAATCGCGGATATAAATATTACGAAAGCAAAGCTTGCTCCATACTCCTCTGTAAATAAAGCAGTTTGAGTAAGAGTGCCTGGTCCTATTGCGGATGTAGCCATGATAAATGCTGCACCTATTAAAGCGCTTGCCATTCCACCTTTTATTTTGGCATCCTTGGATTTTGTTAAATTCATTAATATTCCCTCCTTAGCTACTTTTTATTTTCTATTTCAACACTAAATAATTGAGGTTCACCATTTTATCTTCCGACCAGTGATATAGCTCCGGTGGGGCAAGCAGTTTCGCATAACCCGCATCCCTTACACTTTTTATTTATTTCAGGCTTACCATTTTGAATATTAAGAGCCTCATAGAAGCATGCCTCTCCACATTTTCCGCATTCAATACATTTGTCTTCATCAACAAAGGCAATTTTTTGTTTGTCGAACATCTCTTCATAAGTTTTTGCATTTTTTACCGCTAATCCAATGATATCCTGCACTGATCCATATCCTTTTTCATCAATAAACTGCTCCAGTTCTTTTACTGCTTTAGTTAAAACATCATAACCCTTAAGCATCAAAACTGTGCAATAGCTTACCAAACTGGCACCGGACATTAAGAATCTGATAGCATCTTTACCGTCTATAGCTCCGTTTGAACCCACTATAGGAAGATCAGGCATAGCTTGATAGGACCTGGAAACATATTTTAGAGAAATTGGAAGCATCCATGGACCGCCTACGCCGCCCCATGTATTAATAATAGGCTCCGCCTTATCTATATCTACCATAAACCCGGCAAATCTGTTGATAAGGGTTACAGCTGAGGCTCCGGCTTCTTTCACGGCAACACAGGTTCCAAAAACATCCGGGTCCTGGGGTGATATTTTATAAATTACCGGTATAGATACCGCGTTGGCAACCTCTTTCATAATGATTCCGGCTAAATCCGATGATTTTACCAACTCTAATCTGCTATCAATTTGCAGCTCGCCTGCTTGTGGACACCCGGCATCAAGTTCTATAATTTCAATACCGGCCTTCTCCATTCTTTTGGCAGCATCAGCCATTTTATCCAAAGGTCCGGTAGCAATGCTTCCGATTAAAACAGCATTATGAAGGTCAGCCAGCTTCTTTACCTCTTTCAGGGTTTCAAGCCAATCATCCGCCTCCATAGGTATTCCGCTTCTTCCGTAAAAGGTAAAATTGTTTGGTATTTCACCATTTTGACACATCTCTCTTTTTTCATTCAGAACAGCCCATCTTGAATGTGCATAGGATTTCGCCATTGCGGGAGAGAAAGAAATAGATTTTGCGGTTACCGCCCCTGCGCCTGCTTCAATGGCCTTTTTCATGTGTTCAAAGTTAGTTGTAGGTTCACCGGCGGCAGCTATAATTGGATTTTTAAATTTGACTCCTCCGATTGAAACGGCTAATTTATCCATAGTTTACATTCTCCTTTTTTAAAATCGATTTATTCGCTAATTAAACTAAGTCTAAGGTAACTGCCATCACCCCCTTTTAAAAATAAAAGGATATGCTTCCCCTGTGCGATTAGGGTTGTGTTTCAAACATGTAATATAGGGGTTATTACAAAGGCTAAAATCAGCAATTAGGGGAAGCCGTTAATTTATCTCGTAAAATTAATAGCGCCTTCTCTAGTCACGACAAAGCTATCTTCTGTTCCAAAGGAATGGTCTTTATAGCCCCATTGGATCTCGTAGCAACCTACCATTCCGTCTTTAAATGCCTTCTTTTCGCCTTTTTTAAAGCAGAGATTGGCAGGCTCTTCTTTTCCTAATAAGTGTCCAACATCACGGGAGTATATCTCTTCTAGTTTAATAACATGGCTTGGTATATAACCTCTTTGTGCAATATATTCTCTGTTCTTATTTATTTCTTCACAGGTTGCCATATATACATCTTCACCGGTGGCGCCTATTTTAGCCGCTGGTATTCCTTGGTCCAGCATTATACGATCAAACAATTCATATATTTCTTGTGCTTTTTCACTAAAGCAAAGAGTTCTGGCGACATCGGATACACCCCTTAAATAGCCCCAGTTATCATATAGCTTGATACCTGAATCAAATTTAACGGTATTATTCTCCGGCTTAACTTCATAATCCTTATGGTTAGAGGGTGATTCGCTTCTATTTCCCGAGTGAAGATTTGCAAAATATACCTCAAAAGTATAGGGTGCCTTATATTCTGTCAGAAATTCATTTAGATTAATATTGTAAAACTCGTAAATATCCTTCTCGTTTACCGGGAAGTTATTATCTATTCTCCTGGCCGCTTCGGCTAATGATCTTTCAATTGAACGTCTTGATGCACAACCGGTAATAATATAGAAGGGAAGATCACCGCCCGCTCTTTCTTCTCTCCAGTCCCTCAACAGAACCGACGCGGGTACAACCTCTCTTTTATCCAATCCTAATCCGTAATATACACCCATTCCAATGTCTTCATCATCTATACCAATTTTACCGTCAGGCAGCAATTCCGCCAATCCCGGTATATCAAGAACTCCGGCTCTTCCGCTTCTTAATAAACCAACCTCATTGGTATTTACAACTATTACATCTTTACTGCCGGCGATGTATATTGCAATAGTTCCCCCAAAATTATTTCTTTGAGGAACAGCCGCCACTTCCTGCAAGTTTAAGGACGCCGTCACAACAAGAGCAGATAATCCGTACTCCTCCATATAACCATCCAACAATTTAAAGCGGTCCTTTGTCTCCTTGTTTAAATATTCTTTTAAAATATGCTTTTTATCTGTTTTTAATCCGTCAACTATATTTAAGGCTATATCAATATCACTACTATCCGGCTTCAATAAGCTTTCAACCTGCTCTGTAAGGATTCTTGTAATTGAACCTTCCACCTTTGGTGGGTCAGCCAAAAACTCTATACCATCAGCATCCTTAATAGCCTCATAAAAGGAATATGGTATATCATAGTCTATTGACAGCTTTTCACCGGATGCCAGGCTTACCACAGCCTCTGTCAAATCATTGAACACTTCCATTCCATCCGGTTCGAAAAGAAAGTAGGGCTTAAAATACTTTGGCTCCAGCTTATTTGGTAAAACCATTCCTTGGAAGTACCCTTTTTCATGCATGCGACCTACGGCATAGGTTTTTCCGCCGGCTTTAACTAAAAAGGGTCCATGCATTTTCCAGGATGCCAATTGCAGCTTGGGAAATAAAAAATCTTCAAAAAAATCTAAGCCTGTTTCTTTCTTAATTTTTAATGGATTAATAATCAATTCAGCCATTTTAAGTCCTCCATATATAAATATTTTTATTAATCAATCGCCTTATATGGCGCCGATTTCTTTTCCTACTACTTCAAATATTTGCGTTGCTCTGTCTAATTGCTCCTTTTTATGTGCCGCGGAGATAATGCATCTTAGCCTTTCATGTCCATGGGGAACCACAGGATAAGTGTAGCTTTGCACAAAAACTCCCCTTTTTAGCAGTTCTTTGCTCATTGCCGTTGCTGTTTTTGGATCACGTACCATTACAGGCACTATTGGTGTTTTTGAGTCCATAACTTCAAATCCCAAAGACAGCAGCCTATTTTTAAAGTAGTTTGTATTATCTTTTAAATCATTGAGTAAGTTTTGATGCTTTTCCAAATACTTGAATGCTGCAAATGAATATGCAGTACTGGAAGATGGGACTACGTTGGTATAACGATAGTTTCTTGATTTTTGAATAAGATATTTGATTAAAATCGAATTACCGGCCACATATCCGCCTATTGTACCTCCCATAGCCTTTCCGAGGGTACTGGTAATTATATCAATTTCACCTAAAACTCCAAAAAGTTCTGCTGTACCACGCCCATGCTCTCCTATAACTCCTGTGGCATGTGCATCATCTACTATGAGAATTGCATCAAATTCGCGGGCAATCTCAATAAGCTGCGGAATCGGTGCTATATCGCCGTCCATACTGAATACTCCGTCTGTTATTATCAACCTCTTCCCATAATCTGCGGTCGATTCCAGTTTCTTTTTCAGATAATCTAAGTCAAGGTGTGGATATACCTCAATTTTGGCACTGCTTAAGCGGCAACCGTCCACAATGCTGGCATGATTTAATTCGTCACTGAAAATCACATCATTTTTATCCGCAAGGGCTGTTAAAACACCAATATTTGCATTATAGCAGGAAGAGTATAGCAAGGCTCCTTCGGTTTTATTGAATTTTGCAATGTAATCTTCAAATTCCAAATGTAAATCTGTAACACCGCATATTCTAGGTCCCGATGACAATCCCCCGCCATATTCGACTAGTGCCTTTGTTGATTCGGCTATCAAATCCGGGTTTGACGAGAGTCCCAAGTAGTTAGTAGAAGTTAAAATGATAGTATCTTTGCCATCTAAAATAGCCTGGGGACCTTGGGGTCCTGATAAGATTCTTCGTACTCCCAACATACCTTTCTCTTCAATGGATTTTAATTCATTTTCCATTTCATTAATTCTAAATTCAGATATCAATTGATTTCCTCCTTTCCGGGTTTTGTTTTTCCGTCGCTATATTACCCAATCGCGATATGGACATTCAAGTTTTCTAAGTTTTTGTAACAGCATTTCACTTTCTGTGTGTTTAGCATATTAATTCTTCATAAAATCTTAAAATCCTTCTAATTCTAAAATTTATTTTTTAAAATATTTCATTACCAAATAACGCTATAATAGTTGAAACGCAACTACTAAAGGTGATTAAGCAGATAAAATATTTTAAATATGTAATTAATGGGATTAAAAATTATTGAAATGATATTCCATTTTTATTCAATGATTGGAAGTTTAGCTGACTTTTAAAATATAAAAGGCATAAAGAAATGTTCAATATTAAACATTAAATGTAAAACATATAATATTTTTTCTTCTAAAAAGTTAGATTTATAACAAGATTTTAATAAATAATCCTACACCATTACAAAAACCCGTTATAACCACTTTTGAATTGCTTTTTCCATTGTGCTTCTAAACAAAAAAACTGCTTCCGCCTATAGCTGCAGAAATCTCTGACGCCGAATCAAGAAGATGCTGTGCCGAACTGCTTATTTTGCCCATAGTCATACGAGCCACCGGGCCGGAAAAACTAACCGCTGCTATTACTTTACCAGCATGGTTATATACAGGTGTGGCAACACACCTAATCCCCTCAGCATATTCCTCGTCATCCAAAGCCCAGCCTTTTTTTCTAAAGTCCTCCATCTGATCTATAAGCCCCTGCACGCTGGAAACGCTGTTTGGTGTATGTCTTACAAAAGGTTTGTTTAAAAAAAGACTATATATTTCCCCGTTCTCCCAAGTCGAAAGTATTGCTTTACCTATTGATGTCAAATGTGAAGGCAAATGAGTGCCGACTTTAAAGCTTGCGTTTAGATTATGATTAGATTCCACGACATCTATAAATAAGATTTCGCTATTTATCAGTATACCTAAATTTATTGTCTCATCCACAACATTGCGTAATCCTTCCAAAATACCGTGTATATTGGATTTAAAACCTCTGGCGGAAAGAACTTTTTGACCTAATTCAAATAGCTTCCATCCCAAAATGTATTCCGCATCCAATTGTTCAACCATTCCCAAGTCAACACAAGTCGACAGAATTCTAAATAACCTTGTTTTATTCATGCCTAATTCTTCTGACATTTCAGTCAGTCCCATTTTTCTGTCGGCGGAAGCCAATAAAGAAACAACCTTTTGAAAATCCACAAGACTTTTAACTACGTAATCCGACAAGTCTATACCTCCCTATTCTGAAACCCTTTTTCACTTTCATATAAATATTAACCCAGCCCCTCCGAAAATGCAAGGTGCAAATATTGCCGTATATAATAAATGGGTTTATGATATCTTAATCTTCAACAATTTTAATATATTTCCTTCTTGTAAATATGTAAAATATGCTATTATGAATATGCCTATGTTTGCAGTTTTGTTATACCCTTTCACCTGTTAGACTGCGCCCATGCTAAGCGGATATGAAAAAAGACACTACTGATATAGCGTCTTTTTCCTAATTTAATTTTAATTAATCCAACAACCTTTTCTCTCCTGCAATTTCCTGTATGGGCTTTATATTTTGCGTAACTTCAAGAGTTCCCATATATTTACCCTCTTGATCCCTTATGGCAAAATATCTGATATATATATAAATATCCCCTGCCTTAATCCAAAAGCTTTCTTCATTTTTTAATCCTTTTTTAAAATCCTGAAGTATGCTTTCAACAGTATGTACACTTGCCGGAGGATGACAGTTCTGCACAGTCCTCCCTATAACTGCCTTTGTTCTTGGAAATATTCTTTCTTTCCCTTGGGAAAAGTATTTTACAGTATCATCCTTATCTATATAAGTGATATCAAAAGGTAATGTGTTGAGTAACAGCTCCAGCTCATTTACCGTGAATAATCCTGTTTCTAATCTGATATGACCGGGCTTTTCTGCCTCTTCTCCTATTCTGCCTTCCGTCTTTTTCCTAACAGGCTTCCAAATTCCTGCGGGAGGAACAAGACAATAGCCTATTTCCTCGCTGTCCTCGGCGATTGTTATCCATTCGTCCTCGGATAAAGTTTCTTTGCACATGGGGAATAATATGCTTTCCTCTTTAAAAATCATTTCTTTTATCCGTTCACCCAATGCCTTTATTTTTTTAATTATTTCGTCCTTATTTCCCCGGTAGTTTTCCAAATCAAGCTTAGCGCCTTTAATCTCTGCCCTTATTTCATCGTCTACTCCCCACATAACCTTAGGCGGAGCAGTTATCCCATACTTTTCAAGGTAAGGAAACAGGGTGTTTTCTTTCCTACTATAATGTTTGTCAATATCCCATAGTAGATTTAAGGGCTCAATTAGTTTAATTATATTATCCTTGCCATCCTCTTTATCAAAGGATTCCAAAGAATCTTTTAATTGTCCCTCTATCAGCTTTTCCAGCTCTTTGTTTTCCCGCATAAAAGTATTTATTGGGTGACCCGGAATCAGCTCCAATTCCTTTAAATCCTCCTTATGGATTTCTTCAATGGAGCCTTTAAAAACTGCGGCATGAACATCGCAAAGTCTTTGCACCTCTTCTAAAGGCATGCCTTCTGCTATAATTGCCCCTTCCATTTCAGAAATCTCTGTTGCCGAGACTCCTTCTATGAGCTTTGCAAACCTTTCTTTTACTTCCTCAACACTTTTACCGTCGTGCAGTTCACGAATTAGCTCTTTTAATGCCTTTTGCCTATATTCTCTGTTATTAATTAATTCACTCATAAACATATCCCTCCTAACTGCTATTTTATCCTTATTTCCTTACTATAATTATCTTTCTTTTATAGATAAAAAACTACCATAAATATTTATATTATTATCTTTTAAATTCTTTTAAATACCATATAGGAGTAAATCATGGGTATAATAGCGGGCAAAATCAGTATTGCTACAAATACAAATCCAAGATTAAGATTAAATAACGATAATATGACCCCTATTAACCCTGCTGCCGTCCATAGCACTGCTGCCAATCTATGTGTTTTCCTCCAAACCTCTTCATTGGCTAATGTCCAGGGGGTCTTTATCCCAACGAAATAATTATGCTTCACTCTCCCCATAACATTCCCCATAAGCATAAACAATAAGGATATACCAAAGGTCACAAGTCTTGTAGTATTTACAGTATAACCTAAGGATGCGACGATGATCATAATGTGCATGGCAAGAAAGAATATATGAAACAGGTATCTAAAATATATATAGGTACTTTCAAACAGCTTATAGTTCGCTCGCTTGGGATCAAGCATAGGCAAAAAAATGAACATTATATACATGATTAAATTTGTTATAGGCATAATTAAGCTTCCGGATAATTTGCTTGAATAACCATCAATCTCACCTTTAAAATTCCAATGAGTGGGAATCCTTTCCGGCAATGCCGGATAGAAATATATGCTGATTAAAAAAGCTGCTATAATTATAAAAATAAGTGGTATTTCTCTTTTTAAATTAATTTTTTTCATCCAAAATCCCTCCCTTAATATCAGCTATATTAAAAAACCAGTTAAGAACCTCCTGAAAAACCGTAGTATTAAGCGAATATATTATATTTTGACCCTTTCTTTCATCCATCACTAATTGGGCATTTTTTAAAATACTTAAATGATGAGATATGCTGGGCTTTGATATGTCGAAATGCTCTGCTATTTCACCGGCAGTCATATCTTTATCTTTTAGCATCTGTATTATTTTGCGTCTTGTAGGATCGGACAGCGCCTTAAAAGGCGTGTTAAGCAAAGACATTAGAACCACCTCCATAAATATAAAAAACTACTATGTAGATATTTAGATGTTTATCTAATCATCTAGATAGTAGTATATACTTTTTTTAAAATAATTGCAATAAAATTATACTTTAGTTGATCTGCTGCCTCATGGTAGCATCCAGAAAAGACCTGGTAATAACCTTCTCATCAGATCACTACTAGTCATTTCACATTCTATTATATTGTATTATATCCAATGTTTATCTAAACCCCTTATAGGATTATCTTGTCACTATAATGGCTTTTTCCAGTTTTACGATTGCATTTATTTATTGCATTTTATTGTACTTATATTTCATACTGCACCCGTTGCAAAACAATGCACAGATTATTTAATTTGGGTATTGTTTTATTGAACTAATTCACTATTGCTCTTATATTATATTAATTTTAAATAATCCTGTGCTCCATAGAAGAACCGTAAAACATTTACTGTTTTATCTTCTTCCACAATTTTATAGACAAGTAGATAATTTTTAAAAGAAATTTTACGATAGCCTTCTTTTTCAAGCCGGTTGTTTTGACATTTTGCATACATATAGGGGGTGTGCTTCACATGATTGTAACACTTTTCTACTTGGTCAAGAAAATTTGCAGCAGCCATTGGGCTAGCAAGGTTAACTATGATATAGGATACAATTCGATCTAAATCATGATGGGCTAACTCTGATACATTTATTTTATACATTATACTTTTCTCTTATGTTTTTTATTGAAGAATCAGCATCAAGGGTCTTTCCAGATTTTATTTCTTCTTCAGCAGCCATAAGCTTGTCATATACATCAAGCATAAACATCTTTTCTTTATATACTTCCATACTCATAATAACCATATCACCGTAGCCATTTTTAGTAATATAAATGGGTTCACTAGATTCTTTACACATTTGTGATATTTCACTTGTGTTTTTTAAATCTCTAATCGGAATAATTTGTGGCATAATTTTCAACTCCCTTCGCGGTATTATCGTACCATAATTATACCACACCAGCAACATTTTAATTATTTAAATATCTTGTTTACATTTTCATGTAATATATTTCCTGCTTCATATTCTTTTATCTATTTATTAAATATACAAATTGGTGGGTGACTTTATATACCCGAATTATATACGACGTATTTTTCTACCAATGTTCATTGTAGCATATCAACACATAACCATACCAAAAAGCAAGCAGATAAGGTATTGCCTATTAAATTGATCTAGGACAATACCCTTTTTTCATTGTTGAAAGCTTTGATTTTTTAGTTACTCATCCTTAATCTGCACAGTACATGCCATAACCTTCCGAATATTCATTTCGTTCTCACAAATAAATCTTAACATCTCTCTGCTTGTTTCCGCTAATTCTTTATCCTCAGTAACACTTTCAAAGTATGCTATACAAATCATTTGAATTGAACAAATCACATAAAATATAGCTTGTTTTTCTTCAAATGTCAGCGGATTCACATTATCATATCCGCTTATGATACCCTCCAAAACATCAAGCCATTTTTCATATATATCGCCAACTCCGCGCCATTCACTTAATATCCCGGTGGCACAATAACAAGGATCCCACAAACGGACATTACGCTCACTCAGATCAAAATCTACAAACCCTGTCACTTCACCGCCGTCAAACAAAATGTTGGAAGGATTGGAATCTCGGTGTATCAACTGCTTCGGAAGCTTATCAAACAAATTGCCGAATTTATTGATATAATCTTCATGACATTTTTGATTTTTTTGAACTTTTTCAATATCACAGTCAATGCCCTATGAAGTCGGGCAATACTTTCGCCGTATCTCTTTCCAAATTCCCGACGGCTTTCACCAAAACGATCTGATTTCGAAAGGGGATTACCTTTGATACCTCGGGTTAATACAATGATTTGTCCTCTATCCAAATATTCATCACCTACTTTGGTAGGAATCGGCTCTAACGCTAAGAATCCTTGCGCGGTCAGCGCTTTCGCCACTTTCAGATTCGTGAGTATCCTTTCACGGCTACCTGTTTTAAGGATATAATCCTCTCCTATAGACCACACATTTCCTGAAACCTTTGTGCCATCCATAGTGTAAACTTCAAGTATCGGCAACTCCTGCTGCACATCCCAATTTGAAAGAATTTCCCGTAATTCTTTTTCTGTAAACATAACTGAAACCTCCGACTTATATAGATAGTTTTTTGGAGAGCCACCATACATTCTCACAAACGCCTTGTAAAATCCAGCATAGGTATCAAAGCCATACTCCAAAGCCACATCAATGGCACGGCGACCGCCGGCTATTTCACTCAATGCCCGATTAAGCCTTCGCTTGCCAATATAAGCAGATACAGATATTCCTATGGCCTGCACAAACAGACGGTTATAATGCCACTGGGAATATCCCGCCTTATTCGCGAGTTCCTCGACACTAATATCGGTTTTCAGATTTTCTTCAATATAGGTAATACTGGGTTTTATGATTTCTAACGGATGCATGTGCATTCTCCTTTCCACGTGGTGAATTAAGTATAACAAATAAATCAAGATAAACATTTCCTTATGTGCGAAGTTCGAATATTTTTTTAATTTATAAAACCCCTTGTGTACTGAGGGCTTTGGTCTTCATAATTTTTTATCCATTTAAAGATGGTCCCAAAGTATAGCACAACCTCCCCTCAACTGAAAATCTTCCAGTGATGGGGAGGTTTATTTTGAGATACAAGACACAATAGCTTTGTCCATCAATGTGTGTTTAAGATATTCTCTCTTTATCATACAACATGTAATCGCATTAACAGATCCTTTTAAATAAAAATTAAAGGAAACGTAAATGTAACGAAGGCCGCCCAGAGTCCGTAGATTGGCAAATACTTAGTAACAGCATCTTGGATAGCTGATAGTCTGGTTTTGTTTTGGAGAAAGCGCAAATAAGAAAGCATAATCCAAATTAGATTAGCCCAAATAAGTATATTTAAACCTAAAACAGCAAGCCTGTTGGGCGTAATCCCGTAAGAAGAAAGCCTGAACACAATGGCAGATAAAGCCACAGTATCAATGATAAGAGCAATAACAATTAAGGCAAAATTTATATAATCAGAAAGGTTATTTTTCTCGTCTGTACCGCTCTCAGTAATAGAAAATACAACAATGGCTAATACAACAAGGAGTACTGCGTTAAAGGATATAAGGAAATTACGATCCAAAAATGGATTCTTCCCTACTAAAACAACCGCTATAAGATAAACCAACAAGGTGAC
>CAYPBK010000028.1:0-34332 GCA_964408955.1 uncultured Clostridiaceae bacterium | reverse complement strand
CTTGGAACTCCTGCAATCGTATCAAATATAATAAGCAATACTGAAACTATAGTTATATCTGAATAGTAACTTTTAATATCTGTAATTTCTTAAAATATTTCTAAAAGAATCTACCAATTTTTAATTTATAAGGTATAATATAAAATGTAAATGCAAATGATTTGCAATAAGCAATATTTTTCATGAAAGAAGCTGAGGTAATGGAGGAAGCAGTTTTAAAAGGTAAGGATATTTCTTTTAAATACGGCAGCAGTCTGATACTGGATAAATGTAGTTTTGAAGTTAATAACGGCGATTTTTCAGTAATAATAGGACCCAATGGCTCTGGGAAAAGCACTTTGCTAAGGATATGCCTGGGGTTGCTTAATCAAAATTCAGGGATTGTGGAGCTTTTTGGGGAGCCTATCAATAAATTTACTGATTGGAATAGAATAGGCTATGTACCGCAAAAGCTAAGTACCTTTAATCAGGGCTTTCCCGCTACAGTAAGCGAGGTTGTGAAAACCCCTCTTTATGCCGGTGCTGCTTTATTAAAAAAAAATAAAGCTGAAATCAGTAAAAAGGCTTTGGAGGCTTTAGCCTCTGTGGAAATGGAAGAGTATCATGACAGGCTTATTGGGAAGCTGTCTACGGGACAGCAGCAAAGAGTTTTTATTGCAAAGGCTCTAATAAATAATCCGGAACTGATTTTTATGGATGAACCCACGGCGGGGATAGATAATAAATCAGAGGAAGAGTTTTATAACCTTTTATATGATTTAAATAAAGAAAAGCATATCACTATAATTATGGTGACTCATGATTTTACAGATATTAAATCTATGGTCAACAAAGTGTTCAGTCTAAATGACGGCTTTTTAACAGAAAAAAATATTATCAAATAGAACATGGGGGCGCAGAGCTTTGATTGAAATTTTACAGTACAGCTTTATGCAAAGAGCTTTTATTGCAGGTATTATGGTGGCAATAACATGCCCTTTGATAGGTATTTTTATAGTTTTAAAAAGGTTATCTATGATAGGAGATACACTATCTCATGCGTCTTTGGCAGGTATAGCCGCAGGGATGCTATGGGGATTTTATCCCTTTTGGGGGGCTTTAGGTTTTTCTGTTGTGGCAGCTGTCTCAATTGAAAAGCTAAGGAAAAGCTTTGCCAGATACGAAGAGCTGGCTAATTCAATCATATTGTCAGCCGGAATTGGTTTAGCCGTTTTATTTATCGGATTGGCAAAGGGTTATAATTCAGATTTAATGGGTTATTTATTTGGAAGCATTGCGGCTGTCAATATTCAGGATATATATATAATGCTTGTATTAAGTGCTATAATAATTATATCCGTTGCTCTTCTTTATCATAAGCTATTCTATATAGCCTTTGATGAAGAAGGCGCGCAAATATCCGGAATAGCCGTTACATTATTGAATATTTATCTTACATTGCTGACTTCCTTTACAATCGTTGTTTCCATGCGGATAGTTGGCATTTTTATGGTGTCCTCCTTGCTGGTTTTACCTGTGGCGGCGGCAATGCAAATAGGAAAAGGCTTCAAGAATTCTTTATTCATAGCAATTGGCTTTGCTCTTTTTTCAGTGATATGTGGCTTAATATTATCCTATTATTTAGATATTGCACCGGGCGGTGCCATCGTACTTCTTTCTGTATTAATACTTATTGTTATATTGGTTTTTAAAAAAGCTGAATGAGATAAAAGGGCAGATGTGATATAGGGCAGAATGTCGTCACATTTTAAATGGTGGTGTAAAAATGAATGAGAAAGAAGCTATAAAAATACTAAAGGAAAAAGGCTATAAATACACTTTACAAAGGAAAGCTATAATTGACGTATTAAGCAAGGATGAGGGCCCTTATAAAGCCAATGAGATTTTTGCATTGGTGGGGGAAAAACTCAGCGGCATAAACTTTTCTACCATTTATAGAAATCTTGAGCTATTGATAAAGCTTGGAATTGTAAACAAGCTTGCTATAGAAGAGGGTTTAAATCATTATGAGCTGAAAACAGGGGAGCATCACCATCATATAATATGTAAGCAATGCGGCAAAGTAAAGGAAATAGACCTTTGCCCCTTCAGGGAAATGGAAAAGGGTAAGCTTGATGAATTGGGATTTGAACCTTTAGAGCATAGGTTCGAAATATATGGTCTATGTAAAGGGTGCAAAAATAAAGATTTAGGATAAAGGTTTTATTTTTTTGTTCGCTAAACAGTATTAATGATATAATTGTTTAATAGAATATTAGTGTGTTTAATAATTTTTCGCAGAAATATCTTACGGGGTGAATTTATGATTAAAAGAAAGCATTTTATTTTTAGCTTATTAATTGCAATGCTAATTACCGGAGTATTAACCTTTTTGGTATCTAATTATATTTCCATATCCATGGGAGACAAGGTTGTAATTAATAAAAGTGATTACCAGATACTTCAGGAAGGCAAAAAACTTCTTACTTTAAAAAAATATATAGATAAGAACTATTTGGAGCCTGTTGATAATGTGTTACTTATGGAGGGCGCTGCAAAAGGTTTATTTGATTCTTTGGATGATCCCTATTCAGTTTATATGAATAAGGATGAATTTAAAGATTTTACAGAATCCACTTCCGGCGCTTATGGTGGAATAGGTGTAATTGTCACTGAAAAGGACGGCTATGTAACTGTTGTCGCACCTATTGAGGATACACCGGGGGATAAAGCCGGCTTAAGAACAGGAGACAAGGTTTTAAAGGTAGATGATATTGAAATAACGGGAATAGGATTAGATAAAGCGACTTCCATGATGAAAGGTAAAAAAGGAACCAAGGTTAAGCTTACTATAGTCAGAGAAAACAAAGATGAGCCTTTTGTCGTAGAAATCAAAAGGGAAGAAATAATATTACGGACGGTTAAAGCTGAAATGCTGGAGGATGATATAGCTTATATAAGAATAAGCATGTTTGATCAGGATACTGGAAAAGAGTTTAAAAAAGCAATTAAAGAAATAGAATCTGAGAATGCAAAAGGATTGGTATTGGATTTGCGTCAAAATCCCGGCGGCTATGTAACTCAATGCGTGGAAGTAGCTGATGAGCTTTTGGATAAAGGTATTATATTCTATACAGAGGATAAGGAAAAAAAGAAGGAGATTACCTATTCAAAGGAGGAGAAAATAAATATACCCTTTTTGCTTCTTGTTGACGGGGGAAGTGCCAGCGCTTCGGAAATTGTTGCAGGAGCCATAAAGGACAGAAACGCAGGAATTATAATCGGAGAAAAGACTTTTGGTAAAGGTTTGGTTCAAACAGTGGAGAAGCTGTCCGACGGTTCAGGCTTTAAGCTGACAACTCAGAAATATTATACTCCAAAAGGAATAAGCATAAATAAAATCGGTATTGAACCGGATATTGAGGTTATCGCTTTGGATGAGGAGCTTAGCGGAAAAGTGGTAACTGACGTTCAACTGGAACGGGCTATTGAGGAATTACTTAAGATAATAAAGTAATTGAGGTGAAACATGAATACATTGATAAGTGTAGCGGGTATGGCTCTGGCTGCTATTGGCTCCATGATGTTTAACCCGCTATTTTGGGTTATTGTAGGTATAACGGCGTTGATTTATAAAAAAAATTCCAAGATGGAATATGCAATGCTGGGTTATATGGAGCCGCTTTGGCAACAGGTGCTTGGTTCTTTACTGGCAGGGCTTATGGCAGGTCTGCTGGGCAGCGGAATATCTGTTTTATTAGGGATTACTTTAGAGGAATACGTTCCCGGTAAAGAAACATTTACTTCGGGAATTATTTATATATGGGTAGTTGCTTTGCTTCTTTCCTTATTGAATCAACGCTATCTATGCTTTTCCTATGCGGGAGGGATTGTAGCTCTATCAAATCTTATCATAGGTTATCCTAAAATTAACGCATTGGGAATATTGTCCTTAGTAGGAATTTTACATCTGGCAGAAAGCTTATTGATATTGATGGATGGTCATACCAATGCTGTCCCCGGCTTTTTTAAAACTAAAAACGGCAATATAACAGGAGGCTATTTCATGAATAGAGTCTGGCCGTTGCCCGTACTTATATTTTTCATTGCTTTTATTTCCCGGGAAATAGGGAGTTCCGTATCTATGCCGGATTGGTGGCCGGTAATCAAGCAGGCATGGCTTCCTGAAAACAGTGAAAATATAATGTATATATTGCAGCCTATTCCTGTAGTGTTGGGGTATGGGGATTTTGCCATTACAAAGAGCCCCGCCTTAAGGTGCAGGGAAACATCAATGAAGCTTGGACTATATAGCATCACTTTAATAGGTATTTGTGTTTTGGCTTCAAAAATCAGTGTTTTTGCCTACGCCGCCGCTTTGTTTGCTCCCATAGGTCACGAGCTTCTTATATTGCATGGGCAGAAATCTGAAGAAGAAGGCGTATATTTTTTCTCAAAGCCTGATAAAGGCTTAAAGGTTTTAAGCTGTATTAAGAATTTCCCCGGAAGTAAAATGAATATTAAGCCCGGTGATATAGTACTAAGTATTAATAATATCGCTATTGATAGCGAGGAACAATTAAATGAAGCATTGGCTAATTATCCTACTTATATCTGGTTGGATATAGAAAGAACTGACGGGAGCAAAGAGACATTGGAATTTAATGATTATGCAAAAGGAATTGGAAATTTAGGAATAATTTTTATTTCTGAAAAGCCAAATATGTATTTTGAAATAAAAAAGGAGTCGAAGTTCCTTAATAAAATAAAAAAGTTTTTTAAACGGTAAAGGCAGTGCCTTTGCCAACCTCCAACCTCCCATGTTCCTATGTTCCTATGTTCCCATATTCCCATGTTCCTATGTGCCCATGTTCCTATATTCCCATGTTCCCATGTTCCCATGTTCCCATATTCCCATATTCCTTGAAAATAAATAATGGATAAAGAATATTATTCTTTATCCATTTAAGTACAGACTAAAGTTAATTTTCCTCTTGGGAAAAATTTGAGTCAACCTTTAATAAAAGTTTTTTTTAACTTTAGAGGTTGTTTTATTTTTCATTGTAAAATCCAATAATTCCTGTAATGCAGAGTTCCCTTTATAGCTGATGCTTTCCGAGTATCTATAAACTTTCCAACATTTATCATTATTATTTTTTGAATTATTGGAATATAAATTTGAATTTTTAGTCATTTTGATGCCTCTCATTCTTTTAATAATATTTCTTTTTACTTAGCGTCTTCTCATTATCTCTATTTAGTATATTAAGTATACGCTAATAATATTACATTATTTTTTAATATTATGCAAGACCTATTTATAAAATATTTTGGAATGCATGTTCCTTTACCCATGTTTACAAACCGATAATAATAGTAAATATTAAAATCAATTTAAACAATTGCAGAATCATGTTACTATTCGCGCTTTGTATTTATTTACATTTTTTGTTGTGGATTATTAATGTTTGATAAAGATTGCATTGTGGAGAGGTTTAGAATCTGTTAGCGCAGTGGAGGATTAGTTGCGTCAACTGTTTGAGCGAAGCGAGTTTTGGCGCAACCCGGAACAAGCTTACAGATTATTAACCTTGTAACTCCTGCAATCGTATCAAATTTAATATTCTTCTAAATACTAATCTCTAACCTCTAACCTCCAACCTCCATGTATCCATGTTCCCATGTTCCCTTATGCTTCTATGTATATTTAAGCATTTCTTATAGTTGACTTAATAGCTTAAAAGATATATAATTTTTACGAACACTTGTTCTTGAAATTGGAAAAAAATTAAGGTCTTTAAAAATTTGCGAAAAAGATATAAAATAGTGCTTGACAGTTCTTTTAATAGTTATAAACACTTCGGAGGAGAAAAATGTCCACATTTAAAATTGTATCCGACTTTAAACCGACGGGAGACCAGCCTGAAGCCATCAACAGCTTAGTAGAAAGCGTTGAAAAAGGCGAAAGGTTTTTAACCTTAAAAGGTGTAACGGGCTCCGGCAAAACCTTTACTATGGCTAATGTAATAGAAAGACTGCAGGTACCGACTTTAGTTTTGGCTCATAATAAAACTCTTGCAGCCCAGCTTTGCAGCGAATTTAAAGAGTTCTTTCCTGACAATTGCGTTGAGTATTTTGTCAGCTATTATGATTATTATCAACCCGAGGCATATATAGCACAAACAGACACTTATATTGAAAAGGATTCCCAGATCAATGATGAGATAGATAAGCTCAGACACTCGGCTACGGCGGCATTGTTTGAACGAAGGGATGTAATCATTGTAGCCAGTGTTTCTTGTATTTACGGACTTGGCGACCCTGAGGATTACAGGGATTTGATGTTTTCCTTAAGAAAAGGTATGTCCAAGGACAGGGACGAAGTGATAAGAAGATTAGTGGATATACAATATGAAAGAAATGATATAAACTTTATCAGGGGAACCTTCAGAGTGAGGGGGGATGTGCTGGAAATATTTCCGGCGGCATCATCGGATAAAGCTATAAGAGTTGACTTTTTCGGGGATGAAATTGACAGGATATTGGAATTCGACTCCCTCACAGGAAATATAATCGGCGAAAGACAGCATATTTATATTTATCCAGCCTCCCATTATGCAACAACCTATGAAAAGCTTATGAAAGCGGTAAATAATATTGAAATTGAGCTGGAGGAAAGATTAAAAGTATTGAAAGAGCAGGATAAACTGCTGGAAGCCCAAAGATTGACGCAAAGGACTAACTATGATATTGAAATGATGAAAGAATTAGGCTATTGCTCAGGTATAGAAAACTATTCCAGGCATATAAGCGGAAGAGCGCCGGGGAGTTCACCCTATACTCTTTTAGATTTCTTTCCCAAGGATTTCATGATGATAATTGATGAATCTCATGTTACCATTCCTCAGGTCAGAGGGATGTATTTTGGGGATAGGTCAAGAAAGGAAAACCTTGTGGAATACGGTTTCCGCTTACCTTCGGCTTTAGATAACAGACCTCTTAATTTTAATGAATTTGAAAGTAAGCTCAACAATGCGATTTTTCTCAGCGCTACACCGGCTAAATATGAAATAGAAAAATGCAGCAAAGTAGTGGAGCAGATTATAAGGCCCACAGGGCTCATTGATCCGGAAATAGAGGTATGTCCTATAAAAGGACAAATTGACCATTTGATAGGTCAGATTAGACAAAGAGTAGAGAAAAGGCATAGAGTCCTTGTTACCACATTGACAAAGAAAATGGCAGAGGATTTAACAACCTATTTAAAGGACTTAGATATAAAAGTAAGGTATTTGCATTCTGATATAGATACTTTGGAAAGAATGGAAATAATCAGGGATTTAAGACTGGGCGAGTTTGATGTTCTGGTAGGGATAAATTTGCTGAGGGAAGGCCTTGATTTACCTGAGGTATCCTTAGTGGCTATTTTGGATGCGGACAAGGAAGGCTTTTTAAGGTCGGAAACTTCACTGATACAGACTATAGGCAGAGCGGCGCGAAATGTGGAAGGCAAAGTTATCATGTATGCAGACACTATGACTGAATCTATGAAAAAAGCAATTAGTGAAACCAACAGAAGAAGATATATTCAAATGGAGTATAATAAGAAGCATGGCATAACTCCCAAAACAGTCAGCAAAGGCATTCGCGATTTGATTGAAGCTACGACAGCTGCGGAGGATAGCGCTTTATATACGGTGAAACAGAAAAAAGGTAAAATAAACAAGAAGGATTTAGAAAAAGTGATTGCGGCATTGGAAAAAGAGATGAAGGATTGTGCAAAGGATCTTCAGTTTGAAAGAGCGGCACAATTAAGGGATAAAATAACTGAGCTTAAAGAAAAATACTTAGAGGTGTAAAAATGTCAAAGGACAAAATTATTATTAAAGGTGCAAGAGAACATAATTTAAAAAATATAGATTTGGAAATACCCAGGGACAACTTTATTGTCATAACGGGGCTATCCGGCTCCGGTAAATCTTCTCTGGCTTTTGATACAATATATGCGGAAGGGCAAAGAAGGTATGTGGAGTCACTGTCTGCTTATGCAAGGCAATTTTTGGGGCAGATGAATAAACCCGATGTAGATTATATCGGCGGTCTTTCCCCGGCTGTTTCCATAGATCAAAAGACTACTAATAGAAATCCCAGATCAACCGTAGGGACTGTTACTGAGATTTATGACTATTTAAGGCTGTTATATGGGAGAATAGGCAGACCTCATTGCCCTGAATGCGGTAAGGAAATAACTCAGCAAACCGTGGATCAAATGATTGATGATTTGATGGCTTTGGATGAAGGTATCCGGCTTCAATTGATGGCTCCCGTGATTCGAGGCAAAAAAGGAGAGCATCAAAAGCTTTTTGCGGAAATTAAAAAAGCCGGCTTCGTAAGAGTTAGAGTTGACGGTGAAATACTGGATATTAATGAAGAAATAAAGCTTGAAAAGAATAAAAAGCATTGGATTGAGGTTGTAGTTGACAGAATTATTACGAAGGAAGGAATAGAATCCAGGCTGTCCGATTCCCTTGAAACCATTCTGAAGCTGTCCGGCGGTTTAGCCTTGGCGGATATCGGAGGAAAGGAAGAGAGACTATACAGCCAGAACTACGCTTGCAGCGATTGCGGTATTACCTTGGAGGAGCTGTCACCCAGGATGTTTTCCTTTAACAGCCCTTTCGGCAAATGCCCTACCTGTGACGGCTTAGGTGTTTTGAGGCAAATAGACCCGGATCTCGTAATTCCCAATCGGAAGAAAAGTATTAAAGAAGGCGCTATTGAGCCATGGAAAACTAATAACGGCGACTCCTGGTATTATAATATAATCGAAGCGGCCGCTAAGCATTATGGTTTTAGTACCAGTGTACCAGTTGGAGAGCTTTCTGATGAAGTAATTAATTTATTGCTTTATGGTAACAACGGGGAGAAATTTAAAATGAGATATGACAGAGAGTTTGGCAAAGGCGAAGTAATGATTGCCTTGGAAGGCGTTATTAATAATTTGGAAAGAAGACATAGGGAAACGAAATCAGATTATATGAGATATGAAATTGAAAGCTATATGTCGTCAACTCCTTGCCCTACCTGCAAAGGCGCCAGATTAAAGAAAGAAAGTCTTTCCGTATTTATAGGAGGCATATCCATAGCGGAGCTTAGCGCATTGCCAATCCACGGGATTTTAGATTTTATTTCTAAGCTGGAGCTGACGGAAAAGGAAAAAATCATATCAAAGCTGGTTTTAAAAGAGATTAAAGCCCGATTGGGATTTTTAATAGATGTGGGCTTAGACTATTTGACTTTGGCAAGGACTGCGGGCACATTATCCGGAGGCGAATCCCAGAGAATCAGATTGGCAACGCAAATAGGCTCGAATCTTATCGGAGTGCTCTATATACTGGATGAGCCAAGTATCGGACTCCACCAGAAGGATAACGGCAAGCTTCTTAAAGCGTTGAGGGACCTTACGGATATCGGGAATACTTTGATAGTAGTTGAGCATGACGAGGAGACTATGTATGCCGCAGACCATATTATTGACATAGGACCGGGAGCAGGGGTTCACGGCGGTATTATTGTTGCCGAAGGAGACGTTGATGCTATTAAGGCATGTGAAGAGTCAATAACGGGACAATATTTAAGCGGAGCAAAATCCATACCTGTGCCGAATAAAAGAAGGAAATATAACGGTAACTGGTTAATTGTTAAAGGAGCGAGGGAGAATAATCTAAAGAATATAGATGTGAAAATCCCTATGGGCACGTTAAATTGCGTAACCGGCGTTTCCGGCTCAGGTAAAAGTACTTTAATAAACGAAATATTATACAAAAGCCTGGCTCAGAAAGTATATGGTTCAAAAGGCAGACCCGGGGAACATGACGATATATTGGGATATGAAAATGTTGATAAGGTAATTGATATAGATCAATCCCCCATTGGAAGAACACCCAGATCGAATCCCGCTACTTATACGGGAGTATTTGATTTCATCAGGGATGTTTATGCTTCCACTACGGAAGCCAGGATGCGAGGCTATAAAAAAGGGCGTTTCAGCTTTAATGTCAGCGGAGGACGTTGCGAAGCATGCAAAGGTGACGGTATAATAAAAATAGAAATGCAGTTTTTGCCGGATGTATATGTACCCTGTGAAATCTGCAAAGGCAAAAGATACAACAGAGAAACCCTAGAGGTCAAGTATAAAGGGAAGAATATTTCTGAAATATTGGATATGACCGTTGAGGATGCTGTGGATTTTTTTGAAAACATACCAAAAATAAAAAGAAAAATGCAGACTCTTTATGATGTCGGCTTAGGATATATCAGGCTCGGACAGCCTTCCACACAGCTGTCCGGCGGTGAAGCCCAAAGGATTAAACTGGCTTTTGAGCTTTCTAAAAGAAGCACAGGTAAAACCTTATATATACTGGATGAGCCTACTACGGGACTTCATATTGCTGATATCCATAAGCTTCTGAGAATTTTAGACCGGTTAGTAGAAGGAGGTAACACTGTCATAGTTATAGAGCATAATTTAGATGTGATTAAAAGGGCAGATTATATTATTGATTTAGGTCCTGACGGCGGTGATCGGGGTGGATATGTCGTGGGAACGGGTACTCCCGAAGAGATAATGAAAAACCCCAAATCCTATACAGGGGATTATTTAAGAAAAGTTTTAAACAAAGAAAGTAAATAATATTTAATATTTATAATTTAAACAGGAGAGTGTATATATGAATAATTTTCTAAAAAAACTGATAGAGCAGGAGTTTATGACGGAGAAGCAAGGACAATTTATTGAAGAAGCGGTTATGTCCAAGGATAGTTTCATCATATCGGGGCACAAAGGCTGGGGCATACTTCCCCTTATGGCTGCAGTCAGCGGGGTAGTAAAAAGTAATTTTAAAATTAAACAAGTAAAAGGCTTTGAGGATTTAAAGGATGAAGCCGATTACCATCTGATAGCAGATTTAAGAGATATTGATTATGGGAAGCTTGTAACTGAGGCTATTCTAACGCCAGGTTCCTCCTTTATTAGCTTGAAGGATCCGGACCATCCTTATTCAATTTTTAAGCTTCTCGGTGATGTCTATAAAAGCAACGGTGTCACATTAAAGGTCATTCAAATACTTGAATGCGCTAAAATAGACGATGAGAAAAAGCTTTCAAAGATAACGACTGTAACTATGTCGGAAAATGGCAAGCTTGTTAAAAAGGATTTATAGGTATTGTTCACACATATTTTTTAGATTGATATTTTTGCAAAATGTGTCGGATTTAACTATTTGGCACATTTTATTCCATAAGCTTATGCTTTATAGCAATAAAAGAGGATAAAGCATAATAAATGTTGTATTATTAAATAGCGTAAATTAAAATATTTAAATTAATATACATTTGGAGGATAAAATGAGCATAGAAAGTGTAAAAAAACAGTTTTCAGAGGAAGAACTTCCTTTGGAGGTCATAGAAATGAATACAAGCACAGCCACTGTAGAGCTGGCTGCGGCAGCCCTGGGAGTAGAGCCCGCAAGAATAGCCAAAACTATGGCTTTCAGGTTAAAGGAAAAAGATATCTTGCTGTTGGCAAAAGGCGATGTCAAAGTAGACAATCAAAAATTTAAAGGTTATTTTAAGGAAAAAGCGAAATTTATCAGACCGGAGGATTTGGACGCTGCGACGGGTCACCCTGTGGGAGGCGTTTGTCCTTTTGGGCTGATTAAGCCTCTGGATATTTACTTGGATGTATCCTTAAAAGTATTTGATTATGTTTTTCCCGCCGGAGGGGGAGCCAATACGGCGGTGAAAATTGACGTAGATTACCTGGCAGAGGTAACTAAAGGCATATGGGTAGATGTATGTAAATAAAATTGTATAGCTATTTATTTTAAAGAGGATTTAGCCATGCTAAGCTTAGAAGAAAAATTAAAAAACCTTCCGGATAAGCCCGGAGTATATTTGATGAGAAACGAACAAGGGCAGATTATATATGTGGGTAAAGCCATTAATTTGAAAAATCGAGTTCGGCAGTATTTTCAATCAGGCAAAAACCAATTGGCAAAGGTTAATGCAATGGTTGATAATATCAATGATTTCGAGTATATAATTACTAAAAATGAGCTTGAAGCTTTAATTCTTGAATGCAATTTAATAAAAAGACACAGACCCAGATATAATGTAATGCTAAAGGATGATAAAAACTACCCTTATATAAAAATAACTTTTAATGAAAGCTACCCCAGAGTGATTATAGTCAGGGAGATTAAAAAGGATAAAGGTAAATATTTCGGACCTTATACGGACAGTAAAGCAGTAAAGCAAACAATTGATCTGGTGCAAAGGATTTTCCCCCTTAGGAGCTGCAGCAAAGATATAGAGAAAATAGCAGGTAAAATCAGACCTTGCCTTAATGCCCACATAAACAGATGTGTAGCTCCCTGCACAGGTAAAGTAAGCAAGGAAGATTATGATAAAATAATCAAGGATATTTGTTTGTTTTTAGAAGGAAAGCAGCAAAAGCTTATTTACGATTTAGAAAAAAAGATGGACTTGTATGCCGAGAATCTTGAATTTGAAAAAGCTGCAGAGGTTAGAGACCAATTGGAGGCAGTGAAAAAAGTAAAGGAGGAGCAAATAATCATATCCTCAAAGCTGGAGGATTTTGATGTTATTGCTTATGATGCTAAGGAAAACCTTATAAGCGTTCAGGTATTTTTCATACGCCTGGGAAAGCTTCTTGGCAGAGAAAGCTTCTTTTTAACGGATGTAGGTACCAGTGAAGGATCAGAGGCCATAGGCAGCTTCATAAAACAATTTTATAATAAAGCTATTTTTGTACCAAAGAATGTTTATGTTCCTATGGAATTAGAGGAAAAGGAAGTACTGGAAAAATGGCTGGGGGATAAGAAAGGAAGCAAAGTAAAAATAGTAATGCCCCATCGAGGCGATAAACGTAAGCTCTTGCAAATGGCACAAAATAATGCGGAGGAAGCCTTGAGACTGGAAATGGAAAAGGCGGACAAGGATAAAAGTAAAAAGGAAGATTTGTTTGGGAAAATTGGGGAATATCTTGGTATTACAGATACCATTTCTCGTATAGAAGCCTTTGATATTTCAAATATTCAAGGTGTAGACAATGTAGGCTCTATGATTGTTTTTGAAGAAGGTAAGCCCGTAAGGAAACATTACAGAAGGTTCAGAATTAAAAGCATTGAAGGTCAGGATGATTACGGAAGCCTAAAGGAAGTTATTGAAAGAAGGTTTTTACACGGGATAGAGGAACGCAGAAAAATAGACGAGGAAAGCGGCGAATATGAAAATGGAAAGTTTTCATCATTCCCGGATTTAATAATGATGGACGGCGGATTAGGTCAGTTAAATGCAGCGAAGGCGATAATTGATAAGCTGGCTTTGGATATACCCATATGCGGCATGGTTAAGGACAGCAAGCACAGAACTAGGGGATTGATATATAATAGTGAGGAGATACCTATTCCCCTTAATACAGAGGTTTTTAAGCTTATTACGAGAATACAGGATGAAGCTCACAGATTTGCTATAACCTATCACAGGAGCTTGAGGGAGAAAAAGATTACAAAGTCTATACTTGATGAAATCCCGGGTATAGGACCGAAAAGAAAGAATTCATTATTAAAGCATTTTAAAAACATTGAGGAGATAAGAAAAGCTTCCTTGGAGGATTTGATATCAGTTAAAGGAATTAACAAAAAAGCGGCGGAAAATATAATTAATTTTTTTATAAATAAAACTTTTTAAAGTGTTTTTCGTATATAATGTAGAAGTATAGAATCGGAGGTTCTTTATATGAGCAAAAAATTATATAGATCAAAAAGTATAAAAACTCTGGCAGGGGTATGTGGAGGTTTAGCCGAATATTTCGATATTGATGTTACTATTGTGAGGTTAATTTGGGTTGCCTTCTTCTTTTTAAGCGCAGGCTTTCCTACTATTTTTGCATATGCTATTGCGGCTTTGATAATTCCCGAAGAGCCTGATTCAAATAAAAGGGATAAGGAGAATTATGACAACATATATTATACTGTCCATAAAGGTGAAGAAGAGTAAAGTTAAACCGGAGAAAAGCTCCCTTACAGGTTAATTGTTTAATCAAAAAGCCTGAAGGGAGTTTTTTTATTATATTTTTTCCAAGGTAGGGGCATTAACCTTATCTATGGTGGCTGAATGAAGAAGTATATTATATGAATGTAATTTCCTTAAAGAGAATATAAATATTCTAGAACAATATATTTTAGGTACTTTTTGCTATGGATGGGGGATTTTATGATTAGGAAAGTCATTTCGTTGCTGTTTATTATACTTTTAATCGCCAGCGGACCATTTTTCTTTAGAAGATATTGGGTGGATTATAAGGAAAGCTATGAGGATAAACAAAACGTAAAAGAGTGGGAAGGCGTCATAACATTTTGGGACTATCCTAAGACGGATGTAACTACGGGAAGCAGCTTGAGCTGGGTTAGCAAAAAAATAAGGGAATTCGAAAAGCTTCACCCGGGAGTGTACATTGATTTTAGAAGCATTGACTTATCTAACGGAAAACTAACATTGAGGGCTGCGGCAAAAATAGGGGCTAATCCTGATATTGCCCCTATAGGGAGTGATATGTATTTTCTTTCCTCCGGCTTGCTGGAGCCCCTTGATAATTATATTACCGATGAGGAGAAAAAAGATTTTCTGGAGGATGCGCTATCCTCCTGTATTTATAATGGAAATTTATACGGGATGCCTTGGGCGAGAAAAGCTTATACCATGTTATTAAATAAAGATATTTTTCAGGAAAAGGAAGTGGATTTACCTGTTGAGGGCTTTTGGACCTATGAGGAATTTGCGGAAAGCCTTAAAAAGCTTACCTCGAGCGGTAAAAAAAGAGGAGAACCGGAAGGGTACGGGTTAATGGCTTATATTGACCCGGGGCATTATAATATTTATGGTATAATAATGGGCGACGGTGCTAAAATCATGGATGATACTGCGAAGGACTATAGCTTTGATTCTCCGGAAGCAATATCCGGTCTAAAAAAGCTGGCAACGTTGAAAAATGAATATAAGGTTGTATATCCGGAAATAGAAAATCTCACCCAAAGCAAGGCTTTTAATCTGTTTTTAAACGGGAAAGCTGCGGTTTTTCTCGGGGATGGGTGGATGGTTCCTTACTTAAAAAATGTGGGGAGCAAATACGGGATGGATTTTACCGTAGCCCATTACCCGGGGGCAGAGAAGGAATCGCCTCATTATTTAATCGATAAGTATTACTCCTACGGTATATTTAAACAAGAGGATGAAAGGAAAAAAGAGATTTGCGGAGAGTTTATAAAATTTCTTGCTGACAAAAGTTTTCAGGAGGAATTAAATAAATTTGGCTTTTTTCCCGTTCGAAAATCATGTAACTATATATACCAAAACGATAAAGAGATGTATACTATTCAAAAGGGCTTGGACTTTGCAATACATGTTTCAAACCACGAATACTGGTGGGAGATTGACGAAATACTTCGATTTGCCATAACGGATGTACTGATGAATAATAAAGCTCCCGACAAAGCATTGGAGGAAGCAAAGGAGCAAGCAAAAAATTATATCATCACGGGAGAACCGTAGGGAGGGGCGCTGGCCATCCCGCAATGGGGCTTTCCCCTTAGCACTAAACAATAAATTTTATGTCAAAATTACGGTTATGTGTGACCTGTAAGATGGCAAGCTAAATACATGGATAATTATAATATGGTATGTTTTTGAATTAACTGACGATAATTATATAATAGAAACAGCTGCAGCCGGATGAATCTTCATCAGTTAAAGATAAATCAGACATATACTTAATATGTTTAGGAGGGAAACAAGTTGAAAGAAAAACAGCCTATAATTGAGTATAATGGGAAAGAATATCTGCGGATACCCGTTAAAACCCATGTGATTCAAAAAAATGATGATATAGTTGATGTGGTAAAAAAGTATACTGAGGAAATAGTAAAAAGCGATGATATTGTATTTATCAGTGAGAAAGTCGTTGCAATAACTCAAGGAAGGGCGTTCTTTTTAGATGAAATAAAACCAAGACCTTTAGCCGTATTTTTATCCAGGCATGTGACAAAAACTCCTATAGGCATCGGACTAGGTATACCCGAGACCATGGAAATGGCTTTAAGGGAATGCGGTGTATTAAGAATACTTTTTGCGGCTGCTGTGAGCTTTATCACAAAGCTTTTTGGAAGAAAAGGCGACTTTTACAGGATTGCGGGGTACAAAGCTTCATCAATAGACGGACCTACGCTTAACACCTTGCCTCCCTATAATAGATGCGTAGTACTGGGACCTAACGAACCGGATGCCGTCGCCCGTAGAGTCAGTGAAACCATCAAAGCTGAAGTTGCCGTCGTGGATATGAACGATTTTGGAGGAAATATTTTAGGAACCTCTAAACAGAGTTTAGATAGAAAAATGATTTTGGGGATTTTGAAAGACAATCCTTTGGGACAATGCTCCGAACAAACCCCCATTGGGATAATCAGAAACGTTCCCTCTAACTTACATTCTGAAGGAGCGTAGGAACTGAAGAATCTTGCTACATAGATACATCAAGGTTCTTGCTAAAGTACAGGATGACAATAAAGAAATTTTTCAGTGGTCTTGTATAGGATAATTGTGCAATAGAGGAGGATATGCTTTTGCAAATTGATAATATATTTCCTAATATAAAATATATGGAACCTATGAATGAGCATACATCGTTTAAGGTTGGCGGCAAAGCCGATATATTTTTAGAGCCTGACAGTATAGAGGAGCTTGTAAGCTTTATCAAATATCTAAAGGATAATAAAACGCCTTTCATTTTACTTGGGAATTGCACCAATGTGTTGATTTCCGATGATGGAATAAAAGGTGCGGTTATTAAGCTGGGGGATAAGGTTTCATCCGTAGAATTAAAGGACAATATGATTATTGCTGAGTGCGGTGCACTCCTAAGTTCAGTATCAAAGCTGGCAGCAGATAACTCTCTATCCGGTATGGAATTTGCGAATGGTATTCCCGGCTCTATTGGCGGTGGTGTTTCCATGAATGCCGGCGCTTACGGCTTGGAAATGAAAGACATAGTGGAAAAAGTAGAGGTTTTGGACTCAAGCTTAGAATTAAAAAGCCTTAATAATAAGCAAATGGAATTTGGATATAGGAAAAGCATAATAAGTCAAAAAGATTACATCGTGACAACAGTTTATTTTAATCTGAAAAAAGGCAATCAAAATGAGATAAAAAAAACCATGGAGGAATTAAACGAAAAAAGAAAGGATAAGCAGCCAATAAGCTTTCCCAGCGCAGGCAGTGTATTTAAAAGACCGGAAGGTAATTATGCCGGCAAGCTTATCGAAGAGGCAGGCTTAAAAGGCATGACAATAGGCGGGGCTCAAATCTCGGAAAAGCATTGCGGGTTTATTATCAATAAAGGTAATGCCACAGCCAAGGATATATATAACCTCATTGATTACATACAAAGAGCAGTATATGAAAGATTTGGGGTAAAGCTGGAAACAGAAATAAAGCTGATGGGTAAGTTTTAATTGGAAACACCTTTAAGGAAAAGACAAGATATACTATAATTAAACTAACGGATAAAGCATAAGAGGTGTAATATTTGATTAAAATCATCGCAGACTATCATACTCATACTATTTACAGCCATGGTAAAGGCACAATAATGGATAATGCAATTGCGGCAAGAGATAAAGGGTTGAAGGAAATTGCAATATCAGATCATGGCTTTAGGCATTTTGCTTTTGGCGTTAAAAAAAGAGACCTGGAGAAAATACGCAAGGAAATAGATGGTATTAACGAAAGGCTCACTGATATAAAGGTGCTTCTTGGCATGGAATGCAATATAATAAGTCGTGACGGTATGATAGATATGGATGCTTCCCTTTTAAAATATCTGGACATACTTGCTTTGGGTTTTCATATGCTTGTAAAGCCCCTAAGTATAGCGGATTATTATTATATTTACGGAAAGCACTATATGACGAAGCTTAATAAAAAAGCTGCACATGATACGATTCAAAGCAACACAGATATGATGATAAAAGCAATTAATAATTATAAAATAGACTTTATAACTCACCCCGGCGCGAGAATACCTGTGGATATTGTACGATTAGCCGGTGAGGCGGCAAAAAGGGGCACGGCTTTGGAGATAAACGCTAAGAATAATGTAATGTCTGTTGAAGAAATAAAAGAAGCGGCAAAGCAAGGAGCCAAATTCATAATAAGCAGTGATGCTCACACACCACAGGATGTAGGAAATTTTGAAAATGCTCTGAGATTAGTTGAAGCTGCTAATTTAACAAAGGAACAAATAATAAATGCAGTAGAGTAAAATACTGCAGGAGGTATAACCAATGAAGTTTGTTATAGTTACGGGATTATCCGGGGCGGGAAAAAGCCAGGCTGTCAAATTTTTAGAGGACATGGGATACTTTTGCGTTGATAATCTTCCTCCCGCTTTAATACTGAAATTTGCCGAGGTATGCAGTCAAAGCAGAGGCTCCATTGATAAAATAGCTATAGTAACGGATATCCGAGGCGGTAAATTTTTCGACCAACTGCAATCCAGCCTTGATGAATTACATAATGAAGGTTTTAACTATGATATTCTATTTCTTGAAGCTTCCGATGAAACTTTGATTAAACGGTTTAAAACCAGCAGAAGGATGCATCCTTTGGCTGTTGATGGGAGAATAATCAGAGGTATAAACGCCGAGAGAAGCAAGCTTGAGGAAATAAAAGAAAAAGCAACCTATATAATAGATACGACAAATATGAGTACAGCCCAGTTGAAGCAGGAGATAATACATCTTTTTATTGAAGGAGGCAAAACGGAGAAGCTTATAATATATGTTATTTCCTTTGGCTTTAAATATGGCTTGCCTTTGGATGCGGATTTAGTATTTGATGTCAGATTTCTCCCAAATCCATATTATATAGAAAGCTTAAAAAAACTAAGCGGGAATGATAAAAAGGTTAGGGAATATGTCATGAAATGGCCCGAAGCGTTAGTTTTTTCAGATAAGCTAATCAATATGGTGGAGTATCTGATACCTTTTTATATTAAAGAAGGTAAAACCCAGCTGGTAATAGCCATCGGCTGCACCGGTGGAAGACATAGATCCGTTACCATTGCTAACCTCCTTAGCCAGACTCTTAAGGATAAGGACCACAGAGTTATAACGGACCACAGAGATGTTGATGAAGAAAAGAACAGGAGAACACGAAAAGAGTAATAAGAGCAATGCTAAAGCTAACAGGTATTTTTTAAATTATTAGTATTTGATAAAGATTGCATTGTGGAGAGACTTAGAATCTGTTAGCGAAGTGGAGGATCAGTTGCGTCAACTGTTTGAACGAAGTGAGTTTTGGCGCAACCCGGAACAAGTTTACAGATTATTAGACTTGGAACTCTGCAATCGTATCAAATATAATAAGCAATACTGAAACTATAGTAATATCTAAACTGTAACAAAATAATATCATGTTTCAAATAAAGCTAAGGATTATAAATTGAAAATAAACCCATGTAAAAAAGGAGAGTAAAAATTGAGCGAAGATTTAAAAACAGAGATTTTTTCCTGGATAAAGCTGATTGCTACAGCTTTTATATTGGCATTTGCTTTAAAAACCTTTATATTTCAAATAGCCTTTGTTAAAGGACCTTCCATGCAGCCTACATTATATCAAGGGCAGATACTCATAGTTTCCAAGCTTAGCTATAGGATTGGGAGCCCAAATAGAGGCGAAATAGTTGTAATCAATGATAAATTAGAAAACAAAGATTTAATAAAAAGAGTGATAGGGATGCCTAACGAAGAATTAGAGATAAAAGAGGGTTTAATCTATATTAACGGTGAAGCTCTTACTCCCGACTATACAGACATACCTACCTACGAGAATGGTTTTGGCAAATCAAAGACCGGTGTTGATGAATACTTCGTATTGGGAGACAATAGGATTGAAAGCAGGGATAGTAGATCCGATACCTTAGGCTTTGTCAAAGAAAAAAATATTATAGGGAAAGCTGTTTTTAGGCTGTGGCCTTTAAATAAAATAGGTGCACTTAAATAAAGGAGGGGCTGCCATGTCCTTTTCCTCAACTGTTAAAAATGAGATTTCCAAAATCAATACGGCAGAAAGCTGCTGCCAAAAAGCAGAGCTATCTGCCCTTATCAAAATGACGGGAACAATTCAAATAAAAAATCAAATTGGTATAAGGCTAACAACGGAAAATGCAGCTATAGCACGAAGAATATTTTCCTTATTGAAGATAAATTACGGAATTCATACACAGGTCATGATGTCTAAGAACAGACAATTAAAAAAGAAGTACAGCTACACGCTTTTAATCGGACCTGAGCATTCATCCGACAAGCTGCTGTTATCCTTGGGAATATTAAACACAAAAAGCGGCGTTATGGTCAATCAAAGAATACCTAAAAAAATGATAGAAAAGGAATGCTGTAAAAAAGCTTATTTAAGAGGAGTATTCTTAGGCGGGGGCTCTATCAGTGATCCTGAAAAAACCTATCATTTGGAAATAGTTACCGGGAGCAAGCTATATGCTACGGATATCATGGGACTTATTAACTCTTACGGTTTGAATGCGAAAATAGTTATAAGAAAAAATTACTATGTCGTATATCTCAAGGAAGGGGAAAATATAGTTGATTTTCTAAATATTATCGGGGCACATAATGCTCTTTTAAAGCTTGAAAACATCAGGATTTTTAAAGAGATGAGAAATAATGTTAACAGAATAGTGAACTGTGAAACGGCAAATCTCAGCAAAACTGTTAACGCTGCTATGAGGCAAATAAGAAATATTCAATATATTAAAGAAAACTTGGGAATAAATAAACTGCCTAAAAATTTACGGGATATGGCGGAGCTCAGACTTCTTCATCAGGATTACAGCCTTGCCGAACTGGGAGAAATGATGAATCCACCTGTGGGTAAATCCGGAGTAAACCATAGACTGAGAAGACTGGATCAAATTGCAGAGGATTTAAGAAGCAAGCAGCCTGGTAAATAAAAACACAGGGGAGGTTTTTTATATGTCCGGGATAAAAATAAGCTGCAATAAGAATTTTATAAACCATAAAGAGCTTACAGGGATAAAGGACAGAATAGAAATAATCCATAGCCTAATCCATAGCCATGAAGAATACAACAAAATGCCTTTAGGCTGGCTGGATATACCTGGGAAGATTAATGAAAAGGAATTATGGGAAATCACGAAATCCGCCGAAAGGCTGAGAAGTATTGCTGATGTAATCATATCCTTAGGTATCGGCGGCTCTTACCTGGGTAGTAAAGCCGCTATAGAGATGCTAAATCACAGCAATGATAAAGTGATATTTGCCGGGAATAATGCCAGCGGCAGCTATTTGAAAAGTATTATTGACTATGTGGAAAACAAGGATTTTAGTATTATAGTTATATCAAAATCGGGAACCACTCTGGAAACGGCCATAGCTTTCAGGATTTTAAAGAACATATTAATTAAAAAATACGGAAAAGAAAAGGCGGCTGAAAGGATTGTAGCCGTTACGGATAGAGAGAAGGGTGTATTACGGAGTATTTCTGATAAGGAAGGCTACGAAAGCTTTGTGATACCTGAAAATATCGGAGGAAGGTATTCCGTGCTTACCCCGGCAGGCTTGCTTACCATAGCAGCCGCAGGTATTGATATATTTGAAATAGTAGAAGGAGCTAAAGAAGCTTATCATTTATATGGGGAAAAAACTGCGGATAATAACACTGCTTACGAATATGCAACTCTAAGGAATCATTTTTATACCGGAGGTAAAAGTATAGAAGTGCTGGTGAGCTATGAGCCGTCAATGATATATTTTACGGAATGGTGGAAGCAGCTTTTTGGGGAAAGTGAAGGAAAAGAAGGTAAAGGGCTTTTCCCTGCATCCTTGCAATTCACCGCTGATTTACATTCTATGGGACAATTCCTCCAAGAGGGAACTAAGAGCATTTTTGAAACTGTATTGAGCTTCAAAAATATTGACGGCGATGTAAAAATACCCTTTGATTCCGATAACATGGATAGCCTTAATTATTTAGAGGGAAAAACCTTAAATGATATCAATAATATTGCATATCAGGGGGTTAAAGAAGCTCATGAGAAAGGCAATGTGCCGGTTATAACCTTAGAAATACCTGAGAAAACTCCTTATTATTTTGGGCACTTGGCTTATTTTTTTCAAAAAGCATGTGGAATAAGCGGATATTATCTGAATGTTAATCCTTTTGATCAACCGGGAGTGGAAGCGTACAAGAAAAATATATTTAAGCTCCTGGGTAAATAGGAAAATGTCGAGCCGCTGAGAGGATGATGATAAAGTGAAAGATTTTGTACATTTGCATTTACATACGGAATATAGCCTGTTGGATGGCGCCGGCAGGCTGGAGAGCATTATAAAAAAAGTTAAAGAGCTGGGCATGGATACCGTCGCTATAACAGACCACGGTACTATGTACGGTGTCGTAGACTTTTATAAAGCAGCAATAAAGAATGGTATTAAGCCTGTTATAGGCTGTGAAGTATATGTTGCCCAACGGCAAATGGTGGACAAGGACCCTAAATACGATAGTGACCAATACCATTTAGTTTTACTTGCGGAAAATGAAACAGGATATAAAAACCTGATATATCTCGTATCCCAAGGGTTTATCGAAGGATTTTACTATAAGCCAAGGGTGGATATGGATATATTAAAGGAATATTCCGAAGGCTTAATAGCTCTGAGCGCATGTCTTGCAGGTTCAGTACAACAACTGTTAATGAACAGCAGCTATGATAAAGCAAAGGAAGAAGCTTTGAGATATGCAGAAATATTCGGGGAAGGCAATTACTTTCTGGAGCTTCAGGACCATGGAATTAAGGAGCAGGCCTATGTAAATCAGGAGCTTTTTAAAATGTCTAAAGAAACAGGCATACCCTTGGTGGCAACTAATGATGTTCATTATGTGAACCGGGAGGATGCAAAGGTTCATGATGTTTTGTTATGTATTCAAACAGGGAAGACAGTCAATGATGAAAAAAGAATGAGCTTTGAAACTGATGAATTCTACATTAAATCTCCGGAGGAAATGTATAATTTGTTTAAATATGCCCCAGAAGCCATTGAAAACACGGTAAAAATTGCAGAGAGATGTAAGGTGGATTTTACCTTTGGCGAGATTCATTTACCGAAATTTGATGTACCCTCAGGCTTTACTTCTGACGAATACTTAAAACATATATGTGAAAAGGGACTGGAAAAGAGATATAAAACCGTTGATGAGGATTTAATAGAAAGAATGGAGTATGAGCTTTCCGTAATAAAAAAAATGGGGTATGCGGATTATTTTCTCATTGTATGGGATTATGTTCGCTTTGCTAAGGACAACGATATCATGGTAGGTCCGGGGAGAGGCTCCGGAGCAGGCAGTATAGTGGCTTATGCAATAGAGATAACGGATATAGACCCGATAAAATATAATCTTATTTTTGAAAGATTTCTAAATCCCGAGAGAATAAGCATGCCGGATTTTGATATTGATTTTTGCTATGAAAGAAGACAGGAAGTAATCGACTATGTAATAAGGAAATACGGGAAAGAAAGAGTAGCCCAAATAATCACCTTTGGAACAATGGCTGCAAGGGCGGCGATACGGGATGTGGGGAGAGCCATTGATATGCCTTATGCCCGGGTGGATGCCATAGCCAAGAATATACCCATGGAAATAGGTATGACCATTGATAAAGCTTTAAACGTTAACCCCGGACTAAAAAATGAATATGAAAAGGACGAGGAAGTAAAGGAGCTTATAGATACAGCCAAGGCGCTGGAGGGAATACCCAGGCATGCCTCGACCCATGCGGCGGGAGTTGTTATTTCAAAGGAAGCCGTAGCGGATTATGTACCGCTGCAGATGAATGAGGATGTTATTACAACCCAATTTCCCATGGGAACATTGGAGGAGCTGGGGCTTTTAAAAATGGATTTTCTGGGTCTTAGGACCCTTACAGTGATAAAAAGCACATTGGACATACTAAAAGGGCAAGGCTTGGAGGTTCCGGATTTATCAAATCTGGATTATGATGATGAGAAAGTCTATAAAATGATATCCGACGGAGAGACCTATGGTGTTTTTCAATTAGAAAGTGCTGGAATGACGCAGTTTTTTAAAGAGCTGAAACCCAGCTCAATGGAGGACATAATTGCGGGCATTTCCTTGTTTAGACCGGGACCCATGGATCAAATACCAAGATATATTAAAAACAAAAAGACGCCAGACAGCATAAAGTATTTGCATGAAAAGCTGAAGCATATTCTAAGCGTTACCTACGGATGTATAATATATCAAGAACAGGTAATGCAGGTATTTCGCGAATTGGCGGGTTATTCCATGGGCAGATCGGATTTAGTGAGACGAGCCATGTCTAAGAAAAAGGCTGATGTAATGGCGAAGGAGAAGAAGATTTTTATTGAAGGAGCAGTTGACAAGGAAGGGAACATTGTAGTTCCCGGCTGCGGGAGAAGGGGTATTGACAGCATAACTGCGGAAAAAATCTTTGATGATATGTCTGAGTTTGCCAAGTATGGTTTTAATAAATCCCACGCAGCTGCTTATGCTGTTATAGCATATCAGACAGCCTGGCTGAAATACTATTATAAGGTGCAGTTTACGGCAGCTTTGATTTCCAGCGTAATGGATAACAGCAGCAAGGTTGCGGAATACATTACAGAATGTAAAAAGATTGGGATAGAGATACTGCCGCCGGATATCAACGAAAGCAATGTAAGCTTCACCGTTAATGAAAACAAAATAAGATTCGGTCTGGCAGCGGTAAAAAACTTAGGAATAAATGCTGTGAACTCCATCATAGAAGCAAGAAGAGCAAAGGGAAGCTTTGTAAGCCTTTATGACTTTTTAGATAAGGTTGATGTAGGCGTTATAAATAAAAGGGCTGTGGAAAGTTTGATAAAATGCGGCGCTTTTGATTCCTTTAACGTATATAGAAGCAAGCTGTCCGCAGTCTATGAAAAATTTATAGATTGCATACACGACAGAAGAAAAGCAAATGTTGATGGACAGCTGTCTTTGTTTGAAGGAGATTGTGATGATATGCCCATAGATAAGGATATTTATCCTGAACTGAATGAGTATCCTAAAAACATAATGCTCGCCATGGAAAAGGAGATATTGGGACTTTATATAAGCGGTCACCCATTATTGGAATATAAGGAGGAGCTAAGCAACAGAACATCCACCAGCACCGCGGAATTAATAAAAATATCTGAAAGCGATGATTCGGCGCATTACGGCTACAGCTATGACGGAAAAAGAGTCATTATGGGTGGTATAATAGTGTCTGTAAAGCCAAAAGCAACGAAGAACAACAATATGATGGCTTTTGTTGAAATAGAGGATTTATACGGATTGATAGAGATAATAGTATTTCCAAAGATTTATGATGAATATAATTATTTATTGAAAACTGATAATATAATAATTGTTGAAGGCAGAATCAGTATAAAAGAAGAAGAGAACGCTAAAATTATATGTGAAAAGGTTATTCCCTTAAAAAGCTCTAAGACGAAAGAGGACATTAATAAAGAGAAAACTTCCAAGCTTTATATAAAAATAAATACACAAATAAACCCGGAAGCCCTCTATGTCATTAAAAATATATTAGGCAAAAGCCCGGGTGGGCAGCCTGTCTATGTAGTGGATGAAGCCAAAAGGGAATCGGGTAAAGCAGTGGTCATGAAAGCTGATAAAAGCATGTGGGTAAGTATAAATGACAGCTTAATTGACGATTTAAAAAGAACTTGTGGCAGTGAATGTGTTGCCTTGAAATGAGTTTTCTATTACAATAAACTTATATTAAGGATTGTTACTTGAAAAACATATCCTTATTAGGAGGGGGCTTCATAAATGTGGACAGTTATATATATTGCCCAAAGCAGTAAAATGGCAGAAATAATAGAAAAGCTTCTGACAAAAGAAGGTATGCTCGTTAAGGTTCAATCCGTCGGTAAGAGGTTTGAAAGCGAAAACGGATATTTTGAAATTTTAGTGCCTGAAGGTGAAGCCGAGGAGGCACAAAATATATTATATGAAACAGGTTACTAAAAACAAAAACACGAGTGTGTTTTTGTTTTTATAAAATAATAAACACTGGGGAAGAGGGGATTTTTATGAAAAACATTGCCGTATTGACCAGCGGCGGTGACTCTCCTGGGATGAATGCTGCGATTAGGGCTGTAGTCAGGACTTCTATCTATAATGATTTGAGGGTGTATGGTGTTCAAAAAGGATTTAACGGACTTATATACGGTGATGTAATTGATATGAAAATATCCTCCGTTGCGGATATCATTCAAAGAGGCGGTACAATACTAAGGACTGCCAGGTGTGAAGAGTTTGAAACAGAAGAAGGGTTTAATAAAGCATTAAATATTATAGACATATTTAATTTTGACGGCATGGTAATCATAGGGGGAGACGGTACCCTTAGGGGAGCAAAAGACCTATCGGAAAAAGGCATACCCTGTGTGGGAATACCAAGTACAATTGATAATGATTTACCTTTTACAGATTACACAATCGGCTTTGATACGGCGTTAAATACAATATTGGATGCAGTCAACAAAATCAGGGATACGACGACATCCCATGAAAGAGTCAGTATAATAGAAGTTATGGGAAGAAAAGCGGGAGATATTGCTCTGTATTCAGGATTAGCCGGCGGTGCCGAAAGTATCATAGTCCCTGAAATGGAATTTTCCTTGGACAATATATGCAAAAAACTTCTTCAAGGTAAAAACAGAGGAAAGCTCCATAGCATAATTATGCTGGCTGAAGGAGTAGGAGACGCGACTAAGCTTGCAGAGGATATACATAATAAAATCGGTATGGAAGTCAGAGTAACTATATTGGGATACTTGCAAAGAGGCGGCTCCCCTTCGGCTTTTGACCGTATTCTGGCAAGCAGATTTGGAGCCAGAGCTGTGGAGCTGTTGATTCAAGGGAAAAGCAGCCGTGTGGTAGGAATTAAAAATAATAAAATAGTTGATGAAGATCTGGGAGTGGCTTTGGATACGAAAAAGAAATTTGACAGTAATATGTACGAGTTGGCAAGAATTTTGTCTATTTAGAAGAGAAAAGACAGGCGAAATGTCAGGAGGAGATTAAGTGCAATACAATATATTAGGGAAAACCGGGTTCAACGTTTCCCGAATAGGCTTTGGGGGTATTCCCATTCAACATGTGGGACAAGATGGAGTAACAGAAATAATTGATAAAGCCATAGAATTAGGCATTAATTTTATCGATACGGCCAGGGGATATACCGTAAGCGAGGAATTGATAGGAAATGCTCTAGTAGGAAAAAGAGACAAGGTTTATTTAGCAACAAAAACTATGGTAAAGGACAAGGAAGGAATGCTGAAGGAGGTTGAAGCATCTCTGGAAAAGCTAAAAACCGATTATATAGACTTGTATCAGCTGCACAATGTAGGCTCCACAGAGGAATTAGAGGCATTAATCGTAAAAGACGGAGCCTTTGAAGGGCTTGTAAAGCTTCGTAATGAAGGTGTTGTTAAAAGTATCGGTATAACAAGTCATAAAGTGCCTGTCATAGAGAAAGCGTTGGATATGGATTTATTTGAAACTATGCAATTCCCTTTCAGTGTTGTGGAAAGGCAAGGGGAAGGGATTTTTGCTAAAGCCTTTGAAAAGAAAATAGGTACTATAGCCATGAAGCCTATGGCGGGCGGGGCGTTGACAGACGGGCGAAAAGCTTTGAAATATATATTAGAAAGCGAATATTTAAACGTAGCCATACCGGGTATGGATTGTGTTGAGCAAGTGTTAATAAATGCCGCCGCTGCAGACGGTGTAGTATTAAGCCCGGAGGAAAAGAAGGAAATAGAAAAGATAAGCAAGGAGCTGGGGAATACTTTTTGCCGCAGATGCGGTTATTGTATGCCCTGCGCTATTGGGATGAATATTCCCATGATGTTTATTATGGAATCATACTATTCCAGGTATGATTTAAAAGACTGGGCGGTGTCAAGATATAAATCCTTTGATGTTAAGGCAGAGGATTGTGAGAAATGCGGTATCTGTGAAAGCCGTTGCCCTTACGAATTGCCCATCAGAGAGATGCTGGGAAATGTATCAAAGGTATTTAATAAATAAAGGATTGGAAAAAGTAGGTTTAATTCAAGAAGATTATGGTAATAATTTTAAGGTAACTGATTCTTTTTTTGCACCCTAGGGGTGCTCTTTTTTTACGGAAGATTAAGGATTATATGCTATAATGGTTTATAGATTTATTCTTTAGAATAATAGAAAGGTAAGTGAAGAATATGCAGGAGTTGGACTTTAATAAAGCTTGGGAAAACATTCGGGGCTTCGCCAGGGTTACCCCAATACTATTTTCAGAAGCCATGTCAAAAGCCTTAGGTTATCAGCTTATGCTAAAAGCGGAAAACTTTCAAACAACCAATTCCTTTAAAATAAGGGGTGCCAGTAATTGCATATTAAATAAGCTAAAATCATCCCCGGATATAAAGGGCGTCGTGACGGCATCCTCAGGTAATCACGGCCAAGCCGTTGCCTATGTCGCAAACCGTTTGGGACTGCCCGCAACTATAGTTATGCCGGAAACTGCACCTAAAGCAAAGATTAAAGCTGTTTCCCTATGGGGAGCAAATATTGAATTTTGCGGTACCACTTCCGGTCAAAGACTGGAAAGATCAAAAGTAATATCTGCTGAAGAAGGTTTTTTTGAAGTGCTTCCTTATGACCATTGTGATATAATTGCCGGACAGGGTACTGCCGGTAAAGAAATACTGGAACAAGTGCCGGATGTTGATGCTGTAATTGTTCCCATAGGCGGAGGAGGCTTGATTTCGGGTATCGCTGCATATATTAAGAATGCGAATCCCCGGGTGAAGGTTATAGGAGCAGAACCAAAGGGCAGCAATTCAATGGGAATATCCATAAAAAACGGTAAGCTTACCCGGCTGGAGAAAACAGTTTCCTTAGCTGACGGTTTGCTGTCATTGGAGCCCGGTGCTTTAACCTTTCCTTTAGTGAAGCAATATGTAGATGAAATAATAGAGGTCAGCGAGACGGAAATAGCCGAAGCTATAATTAGCTGTATAGAAAATTATAAAACCGTGCCGGAGCCTTCAGGAGCAGTTAGTGTGGCTGCAGGCATGAAAAGCAGTTTGGAGAAAGGCAGCAAGGTCGTAGCTGTGGTTAGCGGAGGGAATTTTGATATGGAGAAGCTGGCAGCATTTATTAAATAGAATTGCTGATAACAGGTTATAAAAGGCAGGTGAAATAATGGTTTATGAAACTGATGTAAGAGTGCGATATGGCGAGACAGATCAAATGGGGGTAGTTTATCACCCGAATTATTACATATACTTTGAAGTGGGCAGAACTGAATTTTTAAGAGAAATGGGAGGTATATCCTATAAGGAATTGGAGGATTCAGGGATAATGATGCCCATAGTAGAAGCCGGCTGTAAGTATCACATACCGGCAAAGTATGATGATGAGCTGATTGTATATACGGCGATAAAAGCAATATCTGTAGCCCGCATGACTTTCTCCTATAGAGTTGTAAGGAAACAAGATGGAGCTTTATTAGTGGAAGGAGAAACTACTTTAGCTTTTATAAGTAAGACCGGTAAAGTAGTAAGTATTAAAAAAAATAATAGAGAGCTTTATGAAAAGTTTTTAAACTTAATGGGATAAAGGCATAGATATACAAGTATTAGATATTCTCTTAAAGGTATATGACCTCTTGTTAAGTAGATAAGGAAGTGAAATAATGAGAAAAACAAAAATTGTATGTACCATAGGTCCGGCAAGCGAGAGCCCGGAAAACTTAGAAAAATTGATATTAGCCGGTATGGATGTGGCAAGGTTGAATTTTTCCCATGGAACCTATGAAGAACATAAATTCAGAATAGAAAATATTAAAAAGGTCAGGGATAAACTGGGAAAACCTGTGGCAATTATGCTGGATACAAAAGGACCGGAAATAAGACTAGGGAGCTTTAAGAATTCTTCAGCGGAAATCTATGACGGTGACGAATTTATACTGACAACCAGGGATATTGAAGGCGATAATAAAATAGTTTCCATAAGCTATAAGGAATTGACTAAGGATGTAAACAAAGGCACGAGAATACTTATTGCCGACGGCACTATAGAGCTTAAAGTTTTGGATTTTACCGAAACAGATGTCAGATGTGAAGTAATAAACGGCGGTACAGTCAGCGACAGAAAGAATGTTAATATACCGGGAGCCTCATCTAAGCTTCCCGCAATCACGGAAAAGGATATTTCAGATATTAGCTTTGGATTGGATAACGGAATCGATATCATTGCCGCCTCCTTTATAAGAAAAGCGTCTGATGTCTTGGAAATGAGAAGAGTGCTGGAAAGAAAAAATGCCGAAAGCATTCATATAATTGCTAAGATTGAAAACCAGGAAGGCGTGAATAATTGTGATGAAATATTGGAGGTAGCCGATGGCATTATGGTTGCTAGAGGAGATTTAGGCGTTGAAATACCTACAGAGGATATGCCTTTGGTTCAAAAGGAGCTAATTCTAAAAGCAAATAAATATGGCAAGCCTGTAATAACGGCTACTCAAATGATGGAATCTATGATAAAAAACTCAAGACCCACCAGAGCAGAAGTAACTGATATTGCAAATGCAATAATTGACGGCACAGATGCTATCATGCTGTCAGGAGAAACGGCAATAGGAATGCATCCCGTGGTAACCGTGATTACCATGGCTGCAGTTGCTGAGAGAACGGAAAAGTCTTTGGACTGCAAAAAGAATATGAATAAAGAATCAGAAGAAGGCATGACTGTAACTAATGCAATTAGCTATGCGGGATGCTCAGCTGCAAATGATTTAGGGGCATCAGCCATAATAACGCCCACTCAATCCGGCTCCACAGCCAGAGCGGTATCGAAATACAGACCCTTGGCACCAATCATCGCAGCTACACCAAATATTAAGGTTGCAAGAGACTTAAGCCTAAGTTTTGGTGTGCAATCAGTAGTAATAAAGCCGACGGAAAGCACGGATAAAATCATACAGGATTCTGTGGAAAAAGCTTTGGAAGCCGATTTTATCAAAGTAGGAGATCTCCTTGTGATAACTGCGGGCATACCTGTTGGCATAGCCGGGACGACGAATCTTATTAAAGTGCATATAGTGGGAGATATAATAGCTAGGGGAGCAGGTATCGGTAACAAAACCGTGGCGGGGAGAATATGTAAAGTGGAGGATGCTGTCCTTGATAAGGATAAGATTGAAGAAGGAGATATTCTCGTGGCGACGGCAACGGATGCTGACATGATTCCCATTATGAAAAAAGCGGCGGCTTTTATAATAGAAGAAGGCGGGCTTACCTCTCACGCTGCAATAGTGGGGTTAGAGCTTGGTAAGCCTGTAATAGTAGGAGTCGAAAATGCACTTAGAGATTTTAAAGATGGACAGACGGTGACTTTAGACGGAAGAAGAGGGCTAATATACAGCGGAAAAATAAAGGTATTATAGGGCACGACAGCGGTGCCCTTTTGTTCTTATTAGGCTTTAATGTTTTCTCCATAGATGCCAAGGGTTTGAAAAAACGGAGCAAAGCTTTTCCCATCCCATTCTAAAGAGGTCTGGACATATCCTAACCCGTCGGCATGATACCTCCCTGCAACAAGCTGCTCTGCATATAGCCCGAATACTCCGTTTCTTTGAAAATCAACAGGGAACAAAGCACTTAAAGGATCAACCCATCCGCTGATGGGCTCTTTCAATGTACCGTCTTTATTATAAATTTCTGATAAGTACTCCTCCCCTTTATAGGTTATATCTAAAATGTACTTTTTATTAGTGGCTATACTTATTACCTCGACTTTGAAATTATCCAGATAATTCACTTCATATTGATACTTTTCATTAAAAGCTTCATAGTCAAAGATTACTGCGGGAGTATTATTCACAAAGGAATAAATATAGTAATAGGCTGTTGCACCGCTGCCGCCGGTATCTATACTTAGCATGATGTCATCCTTCTTATCGCCGGTAAAATCACCTAAGAACAGTGTTGGATTATAGCCTGCATCCTCCTTAGGCTTAATATGTGTTATTCTCCCCGTTCTGCCGTCTATAATTCTCAGTATGATATTGCTTCTAAAAGGGCTTTCATCGCCGTAGGGTTTATCACCTAAAATATATACGAAGTCCGTTGCACCGTCACCGTTTAAATCTCCCGTCGCAAAATCAAGCACCCATAAAGGGGCATTATATGGTTTCATATAAGCTACCGCCTTTCAATTAATAAATCCATTGCTATAATATGCCGGGTAAGCAGATTTGTTCCCGTACTTAAAATCTTACCTTGCAGATTGGCGCGATACATAATATATTTAAGGTGTATTAAAATATTAAGGATTGAAATTCATGATAGAATCAGGAGCAATGAAAATGAGCGTTGTTATGAAAAATGAAGACTATATATTAGAAATAACAAATCAGAACCATGAGGGTATGGGAGTTGGTAAAATTGACGGCTTTATTGTTTTTGTGGAGGGTGCGATAAAGGGCGAAAAGGTAAAAGTGAAAATAGTTAAGGTCCTTAAGAATTATTCCTATGGCAAGCTACTGGAGGTTTATGAGCCTTCACCCCATAGAATTAATCCCCTCTGCCCCCTTGCAGATAGATGCGGCGGATGCCAATTGCAGCATATGAGCTACGAAAGTCAGCTAAAGCTAAAAACTCAAATAGTAAAGGATGCACTGGAAAGGATAGGCGGGCTGAAGGATATAAAAATAAATGACTGCATAGGAATGGATGAATCTTTTTATTATAGAAATAAGGTGCAATTTCCCGTAGCTATAAACGCAGATGATTTGCAGATTGGCTTTTATGCAAAAAGAAGCCATAAAATAATAAATACTGATAAATGCTTTATACAAGAAAGAGCAAGCGAAGGTATAATAAAGCTTATAAGAGGTTTTATCAAGGATTTTAAAATAAGTGTTTATGATGAGGGCACAGGAAGAGGCTTAATAAGGCATATCATGTTAAGAAAAGGCTTTAGGACAGGGGAAGTAATGGTGTGCATCATAATAAACGGTGACGATATGCCCCATAGCGGTGAATTGATTCAGTTGCTTAAAGATAATGTAGAGGGACTGAAAACTGTTGTTTTAAACAAGAATAAAAAGAGAACCAATGTTATATTGGGAAGCGATAATAAAATACTTTACGGAGACGGATTTATTTATGACTATGTTGGAAGCTTTAAATTCAAAATATCGCCTCTATCCTTCTTCCAAATCAATCCCATTCAGACAGAAATTCTCTACAATAAAGCGTTAGAATATGCAAACCTGACAGGGGTTGAAACAGTTATTGACGCCTATTGCGGCATTGGTACCATATCTTTATTTTTAAGCCAGAAGGCAATGACAGTCTATGGTGTGGAGATAGTCCGGGAGGCAATCCTTGACGCTAAAGAGAATGCAAGGATAAACGGAGTTGATAATGTGGAATTTCTCCTAGGCGAATCAGAATCGGTAATCCCGCAGCTATATAAAAAAGGTATAAAAGCAGATGTGGTTGTGGTAGACCCGCCCCGTAAAGGCTGTGATGAAAAGCTCCTTGAAACAATAGCAGCAATGGCTCCAAGGAGAATAGTCTATGTCTCCTGCAACCCTGCGACATTAGCAAGGGACTTGAAATACCTAACGGCACAAGGGTATGAAGTGATGGAAGTGCAGCCTGTGGATCAATTTCCATATACTGGACACGTTGAAGCAGCAATTCTGATGACGTATTGTGGTTCAAAGGGGAAATGATAAGGTTTGACCACAACATGCAGTGGTTTTGGGTCAGAAAAAGGGTCGAAAATTGGTTAAAAAACACTGGTTTTTGGCCCTTTAAAATAGGTGGAAATATAGATGACATGGGTTTGTTTAGGTAGTAATAGAGTAGAAATTAGAAAAAATGTGCAGTTAAACGAGGATAATATCTTGATGGTAGTAAAAAACTTACATAATATATAGAAGTGGATAATACGAGACACGGATGGTATAGTAATATTTGTTAATGACTTATTTGGAAAGGAAGATAGTTAGGATTGACAAGTATTTGTAATCATGCTATAGTATCTTTAAATACTAGAAAGGAGAGTTGCAAAATGGGTGTTATAATAGTAAGAATTCGCAATTTAGTT
>CAYPBK010000027.1:0-34649 GCA_964408955.1 uncultured Clostridiaceae bacterium | reverse complement strand
CCAAACTTTATTTCTGCGTAGAAAACTGTTCTTAAAGAGTTTTTAAAAAATCATCTAACACCCTATTCCACTCTTCTGGATATTCATAAAACATCATATGTCCACCAAAGATATGAGTTTTGGTCTTTGGAAAAGTATCATTCATGAAAGGTTCAGCTATGTCTGCCCAATGCTCTGCAATAAACATTAATGAAGGTATGGTTTCAGAAATTTTCTTAGCAGTATCTACATAATCAGAAAAAACAGCATTACTAAAAAGAGCATAGCAGATGTAATAGGGGGTTTTCGCTGAAATATTTAAAATCTTATTTAGTGTTTCTGGCTTCATTTCACCTTGGATCATAACTTGTGTAGCATAGTCTGCAAAGAAACCTCGACTACCTTCTGGAGAAGTGAGAAGTTGTGTAGCTACATATCTTAAATCCTCAATGCTGCCTTCTGTCCAACATTTTGGCTCTTCCGATAAAGGAAGTGGAGACATATCGATAGTTACTACTGCTTCTATTTTATCTACGTCAAACTGTTGTATATAAGACCATACTTCAAGATTACCTGTAGACCATCCAACTAAGACAACTTTTGAAAGGTCAAGAGCATCAATTAATTTAGCCAGATCTTGTCCATGAGTTATATAGTCGTTTCCATGCAAAGTTTTAGTGGAAAGGCCTTGACTTCTTGGGTCTATGGCAATAACTCTGTGAGTCTTAGAAAAATATTCAATCTGTGCTTCAAATAACTCCCAAGAGAAAGTAAGGCCGGGAATAAAGATTATTGGATCTCCCTCCCCTTTTTCTACATAATGCATTTCAATACCGTCATTTAGTTTCAAAAAGTTGCTTTTTCTTAGCAATTCAGACATAATTTCTCCTCCCTAATATTAATTAATTTGATTATAACTTTACTAAATTTATAAAGCTAGTCAATAGGCTCCCCATCTCTTAATAATCTATTACTTATCTTTCCAAAGTATTCCATTGAAGGGGTAAGGATCCTTTAGATATGGAATACTATATAAGTTTTTCCAAACAATAATTAGCTATTACAAAGAGAATGTAAACTAAAATAACATAATAAATGTGCATTGTTATGAAGAATATTTCTAATCCCTTACGGGTGAAAAGTATATCCTTTTGTCCTCGCTTTCTCCTACATAAGGAAGAACTTGAATATTGCCTATATCCGCATATAAATTTCTAAAAGGTCCTATATCCTTATCATTTTTGCCTTCTAAATAAATGGATCTGCCTTCTATGAAAAACTCCTCAGAAAGAATAAGCTCTTCCCCTTCATATACTTTTAAGTTTGTCTCGTCGAATTCCAACTTGTATTTAAAATCCTTATCTCTCCAAAAGCCTTGAACCATTTCAAAAAAGTACCCTTCTCCGGGAGTAAACACCAAATCTTTTTCACCGAGTTTTTTAGCAGTAATATTTTCTCTTTTTAAAAGGATCCAATTAAATGGTTCAAATTTCATCCTCCCATCCTTATCCAAGAAGATTCCAATTTTAATAGAAAAATCGCCTTCATAAATCAGTTTTTCTCCTTCATAGATCCTTAGCTCGTTATCTTGAAAAGTCAGAATATAATCGTTATCTTTGCCCACCCATTTACCTCGTACTATTACTTCACATTCCTCGTCACTAATAGGTCTAAAATACCCACTGGGAAAATCTTCTCCCCCGGCTTCCAAAGATAGTTTTCTAAAAAAATCATAAATAAGGCCACTGCTTATATTAGGCATAACATGGCTTGTATTATTATAAGCAAAAATGCCCTCACCTGAAGCATATTTTATAGACAGCTTTGCACCGCATTGTTCCGGCACTCCGGCTACTTCTTTCCACACGCCGGATGAGGATGCAAGATTTTCTTCTTCCACCAATTCTTGTAGAAGTAAGAGTTTATCTAACGGTACTGAAAACTTTGAAAAGAAGGGTTCAACATCATCCAAAGCAATATTTACTACTGCTTTATCCTCATCTTTTTTCATGGAAAACTCACAATAATGAAAAGGTATATTTTGACCTCTATAAAAAACTGAATTAGTCGTAAATTCATATTCAAAAGAAACTATATCTCTGCTTTTTATAACAGTGTTTCTATCTGCTTCCCGGGAATGAATAACACCTCCGGTCATTTTTTCAGAACTTTTAAATATCCGGCAACCTGTTAATAATAAGCCTGTACCAAAAATACTAAGCAATAATATCCCTCCTATAGCATATTGTGATACTTTTCTTAAAAAACCTATCCACGGCATAGCTACTCCTCCTTACACGAACATCCTTGGCTCAAAAGCTTAATAATCAATATCTACTTTAGAGTCCGCGCTTTCTTTTATAGCGTGCCAACATTATCTTTGAGTTGTCGATCCCCCTCATGATAGCCAAAGTCACGCCAAAACAAATCGCTGCAAATAAGAAAACGCCTCCGACTACTTCCCATGCTGAAACACGGTCCATTGCCGCTTTTGCGGTATAGTCAAATGCGCTGTTTGTGCTATGAATACCCACGCTTTCCATATTGATTTGCCCATTGCTTACCGTGAACTCAAGCCACATGGGTTGTTTATCGGAAAGAAATGCCGCCGATATAACATGCTCTTTAGCTCTTCCGTCAATTAAGGTGGATTCCATATGCTCGTAAACAGAATGCATCAAGCCCTCGGTGTTTGGAAACACTTGTCCATAAAAACCGAAAGTGTCATAAAACTTCAAATAAGCATAAGGCTCGCCTACAATCTTAGTTACCAATACATACTTTTCCGGATCATAAGGGTCTTTTTCTTTCACAGTTTTCTCTGAGAGTTCCTCACTGAAAAAATCGATATAAACATATTCACCGTCTAAATAACTTTTTATCGTTTCGACTTTATCCTCTTTGTCTTTTCCATCAAACTCAAGGTCATCAAGTGAAATGTCCGAAGCTTTAATTGAGCCACGAATTTCGCCTAACGCATATATCCGCCCATCAGTCTTAATCGCTTCGTCAAACTCCTCCTGACTGTCGATTACAATTCTGATATCGGAGGCCTTTAGCTCCTTAACACTTGAATCCACATGAAAGAAAACCAAATAAATACTTAGCAAAGCAGCCAACGCAATATGCACGCACAAAGCGATAAAAGTTCTATATCTCATACATCACTCCTCCTCTCGATTAACACCATTTTTTATCTCCAATTAAGTCAGCGAATGCCTACTTAATCTTTAAACAACCTTCTAAATTTACTTCTTGGTTTACCCAACACTTCGTTTATCCCAAATGTCTTGAATAAAAAAGGCGGCTTCTTATATTTGATCGGCAAAGGCTGGGAATACATAGTGCATTCATCCGACATTTTCGGCGGCGGATATGCGTCAAGGGTGCGTGTATAGTCCTTTTTCCCGGCCTCCAAAAATAATACAGCTGCTTTTCCTGTTTGACCGTTTACTGCCATTCTAATCTGCAAATCCGACTCATTGGCTTGACTTGATTTATCGAGAAACCATATGGGCAGATTGACCGATGCATATCTATGACGCCTGAGATCTGTCACCCAAGTCAACAATTTAGCTTCCTTAAGACCAAATGCGGATTTGAGCATATCAGGTATATCTCGGTACAACATTCGATATGGTGCCGTCACTCGCTCATCATTATTTATAGGGGCAAAAACACGAGCATCGTTTTCTAAAAATGCAGGAATGAAGGATGCTGACTCTCCGTAATCCCAAGGGTTCAGTTCGTTGAGCAGATAGACATCAAAAAGTGAGCACTGAGGTCTTGCCCAATTGATTCTATCATGATAGAAAGTAAACTTTCCCCTTTCTGTGTCCACAGTCGCTTTTACACTGATATCCTCAACCCAATAAGGCAAGTAAATTGCTTGCAACTCTGATTTTATCCTCTTTTCCATATCTTGCCCTTCAAAGTCGTCTCTGTTCTGTGTGACCAAACGAAGTAGTTGCTCTATGGCTTTTGCCTTAGTAATCTTGAAAGGAATGGCAAGATCGTACATATTCGGGTCGTAGCCATATACTAAGTTATGGCCGTATTCGCCGCTTTCAAACACATCCGAAGGCATGATTTTATTGCCACAGTATTCGCATATAAATACATTTTGCGTTGAAAATCCTTTAATTTCAGCACCACAATATGGGCAATCAAAGGTTTTTTCTTCTCTATTTTCCCACTTTTCAAATGTTCCTTTATCAAAACTATAAAGCAAATCCTCCATGCTACTTGTTCTCTGCTTCATTTCATCAGGGGAGCGCAAGTCTTTTACTGTTTTTTCACCCATACCCACATGAGTAAGTTTTATAAGCCCGTCAATAAAAGGAATCAGCCTATGCCTAAAAATCATATCCTGCGTATACCTATAGTCAGCAGTGTCCCAAGGAGTAAAGTTTCCACAGTAAGGGCAGATGAATCCCTCTAATTTCAGATCGAAGTACGAGGGAGCGCCGCACTCTTTACACTTTATGGCTGTTGTATCTTGATTCCGCATCCTAATCTCCTCCTTCACTAGCATAATTATACTAAACAACTGTAAATTATCAAAGAAACAAAATCCTTACATCTTACGCACTGTTCACAACAATTAAAGTCTAATTACGCTATACTATGCATGTATTATTTTCAATAGAAGTTCCTGAAGTCCTTGATACTAAAGCATTTATTGCAGCCATCATTATATTTATAAATTCTTAAAATCTTGAAATATAGGCATCGGGAGAACTATTTTCATCTGCTAATAACTCTCCTTATGACATTAAAAAGACCCCTTTAGCAGAGGTCTTTTTAATGCTATTTTTATTTATTTCCTTCTATAAACCTTTCTATTATTGCTGCAACCTGTGATCTTTCTGCGTTGGATTTAGGATCTACTTTTGTGCCTGTTCCTTTGATTAACCCTAATCCGTTAGCCCAGGATAATGCTTCATTTGCCCAGGAAGAGACATCTTTATTATCATCAAATTTGTTTAAATCTCCTCTTTCGCTTGTTTTATACCCTTTTGCTTTAGCATAATTCATTAAAATAACTGCCATCTGTTCTCTGGTTATGGGATCATTTGGTCCAAATTTACCACTACCATAACCGGATACAATCTTTTGCTCTTCTGCCCATGCTACAGGGTCTGTGTAGTATTTGCCTTTTTCCACATCGGTAAATGGATTGGCTCCTGCCTTTGGCTCCCCTTCTATACGATAGAGTATTGTGACTATCATTCCTCTTGTTGTAGTACCTCTGGGACCAAATGTTGTATCTGATGTACCATTCATTAATCCGTTTTTAAAGACATAAGCCACATTTTCATAGAACCAGTCGCTTTCTTTTACATCTGCAAAAGGTAACACTATATCTTCTGATTCTTCCCACCGGGCATATAAAACCATATCTTTAGTAAGGACTGTATCAGAAGTAACTTTTTCTCCGCCACTTTTTTCTGTAAACCATCCTTTAAATACGTGATTTGCTTTTACTAATTCAGGTAAATCTTTTATTTTTCCATCATAACCGGTTTCCATTACGAATTTTTCTTCGCTATTCTCCGGTTCAAAGTTAATAGAATAAATAGTACCGTCTGTTGATTTTACTATATGAATAGGACTTGTAACAGTTCCGCTTGTCTTGTTCCCACTAACTTTATCGTTCGTATTTTTTATCAATACATAGTATTTATCTGTTTGTCCTAATTTTGGAGCTTTAATAGCTAAAAATCCATCCACATCTTCTTTTGTTAAAGGAACTTTTTTATCCTTTGCAGGATTAGGCTTATCTCCGGTCATTTGATACCATTCATAGCTTAATTCTCCTTCATCTTCTATAATAGCTATTTCCATTATAAGTTGTTCACTTTTTTGCGGGAACAGATATTCCCTTGTATCCGTATCGTAAAAATATGGGGTAGAAGCATCGCCTTTTACTTCAACTTTTACTATATCACTAACTTTTTTGCCTGGTTGATTATTATCTTTATTATTAGATACTACCACATAGTAATATTTACTTCCTACACTATCAGTAGGAGGAACAAAGCTGCTTTTATCTTTATCATTTTCAGAAAATACTAAAACGTCATCTGCCGGAGTATCAGTTTTAGAATCTTCAGATTGATACCATTGATAGCTTAATTTTCCGTCACCTTTAGCTGATACGCTCATAGGTTTAGCTGAGTCTCCAAGCTTATAAGCAGCATCTTTAAAGTTTTCGCTTACAGTAGGTTCAGTCGCCATAGCCTGACTGGCATCAATTATTTTTAGAGCCACTATTTTTGTACTTGCTATTTTACCATCTTTGCTGTTGGCAATTAGTTTGACTGTAAAATCTCCTCCCAAAGTGGGTGTTCCGGATATCTTGTTATTTGATAGTGCCATTCCATCAGGTAGCCCCGATGCATACCAGACTATATCCTGTCCATCGCTTGATGTACCTTTTAATTCTACGCTCTTATAGCTTTCGTTTGCTTTCCCGTCAGGCAGTTCATCATTTTCTATAGTAATAATTGGACTACCGTCTTCAGCTATAATATATTCATATTTCACTAAATCGCTGTTTGCTTTTTTTACACCACCTATACCAAAGCCGGTATCAGTATAGCATTCTATAACCGTGTCCTCATTTATAAATAAATAAAACTTTTCGTCTTTGGGTAGATAGTAGTCCTGAAATTCTCCACCGTTAATACTGTATTGGATTATCACGCCACCCTTTTCTTCGCTGGTCAAAATGATGCTTTTAAGTGAACTCTTTGAGTAAGTTCCTGATGGTTTGTCCACTTTTGGCGGGCTTGCTTTTGGTGCTTCTTCCACATTGATGACGAAATCTTGTGTAACCCAATCCTTATTAAAATCATTTTTTGCCCTGATGGTAAATGGGAACCTGCCTGTCTCTGATAGAAAACTTGCATCTAAAGAAATATTTCTAATGCTTTTATTATCACTACCAAAAAGTTTAAATACCTTTAACCACTCCGGATTTCCTTCCACTTCAAATTCAGACGGGGGTGTACCATCTTCATAAATTGTAAACCAATTAATTACTCCCGTATATAAAGTTTTAGTTGTAACATTCTTTCCAAAACCATCAAAACTGAGACTTTTCAATCCTTTAAAGTCATTTTCTTCTGCAATTAATAAACCGGTGGTTATTCTTACACTTAAACCGTCCTTATCTGTAAAATCAAATTTAATTGGTTTTAATTGTGGATAACCATCTGAGTCTTTTCCTGTGGTTTCTGTAGGTCTCCCGGTAATTCTACCGGTATTTTTATCTAAAGAAAGTCCTTTAGGCAATTCATCCGCAGCTTTCCATGTCCCTGTTTTTTCTGTAAAAATGGAATCTCTCAGTGCATCTTTTGAATCATATTCCTTGTTAAGCGTTCCATAAGGAAGATCAACTAAATAGCTTTCACTTGCTTTGACCGGAGCTTTTGTTACTTTTAACTTTACAGTAGCAGAGGTAGTTTCGCCCTTATAACCTTTTGCATTTATAGTGAAACTATAATTTCCTTCCGGCGTATTTTTGCTTACGGAAATCTTGTCAGCGCCTAACGGGTGTCCCTTAGAAGTGAGCTCTACTCCATTCGGCTTAGAGCCGCCGCTTAACCAAAACTCAATAATCCCTGTGCCGTCTGTTAGCTGATTGGAGAAATATTGCTCTTTCCCATAAGCTGAAGAAATCTCAATATTATTGCTTGAAAACTCAGGTTTTGCATGGATATAAATGCTATAATCCCGGGCAGCTTCTAATTCACCGGGTACTTGAGCTTTTATTCCAAAGTTATATGCCCCGCTTCCATCCGGTTTTCCGCTTATTTCTCCTGTTTTCGTGTTTAGAGTAATACCTGAAGGTAAACTACCACTATATACAGACCAAAGAGCATCTCCTTTCATGGAGAGTTCTATTTTGGTCTTTGGATACTCTTTTCCTTTTACTCCGTCTGATAAATCTTCGGTGGTAATAAAAGGTTGTGCAGTAACAATAATATCTATTTTCTTTTTACCTTCACTCCCTAAGGCTTTGTATTTAAGGGTTATTGGAAAATTACCGGTTTCTTCAGGGGTTCCATAAAAAGCAGGTAAACCCAGAAAAGCGCTAAAATTAAGTCCTTTAGGTAATTTTCCTTCATAGGACCAATTCTCTTCAGTAACAGGGCCTCCTGAGTTTTCTACATATAGAGTCTTCTTAACGCCTTGTCTAAATATTAATTCATTGGTAACAATCCTGGGTTTGCTACCTTTCCCACCTACCTGCAACTGAAATATATCTTTAATCTCAAAACCGCTTTTATGCTTACCCGTTACTTGAATTAAATAGATTCCATCTTCTTTTGGTGCGTTAAAAGAAATCTGAGAACTCTTGTTATTAAATTTTTCTCCATTAGTTATGTTTTCCCAGATATATTCCTCTATCTGATCTTTTTCCTTATCCACCATTGCATTAACTGTGACTTTTTCTCCACTTAAAACAGGATTTTCTTTTACTTCAATACTTATTTTTGGAGCACTATCTGTTTGGATTATAACATCGTAATCTTTTTTTGTTATTCCTATTAAAGCCCCTTTATAATCATACTCTTGGGCACTCCAAGTATAAGTTGTCCAGCCTGAGGAGCTGGCATCAACATTATGAGTCGAACCCCCCAAAGATACACCTGTGCTTTTCTTATGAAGAAAAGCTTCAATTATTGGTTTCCGTCCTAAGCCATAATCTACAAAGTATGGTTTTGCTTTTGCAGTAATCTTATATCCTTCCGCTCCTTTTGGGACAAAGAAAACATTTTGATCAGCTGCCGGATCAGTTGTTATAGTTGCTTCACCCGGAGAAATCATGATATAACCTTTAGTTTCCGGTAAATTACCGGTTTCAGGTCGAGGTTCGGCAATCTCTTTACCATTTATTTTAATTTCAGCTTTTTTATTTATATTATTATATTTTAAGCCTGTGCGAACATCGCTCCATAAGACATACCAGCCATAGTGAGAATTATATAATCTTTCATTTATCTCCTCAGCTTTAAAAACACCTGCATTTACTTTTAAATTCCAGTCGTTGTAAATCCATAAATTTCCGTTACTATAGTTATATTTGTAATATCTATCCCAATTACCACCTATAATCTTATAATCCCCGCCATTTATTATAATAGTCGGGGCAAATTCAGCTCCACATCTTATATTGGCATCTCCATAAGATACATATGTCCCATCGTTTAAAAAAACCTTGCTTTTCCCACTTAATTCATCAAAGTGTACGATGCTACCTGTAGATAAATTATAAGCCCAACCAGTATAATGAAACCAAATAGAAGGATTGTTATGTTCCAATACTGAACACCAAGTCTTACTGGACCTGCCGGTAATAAATTTACCACTATCTATAACCAAGTCTCCTCCCCGCATAATAAAGATATCGTGGTAACCCCTATTTTTAGCATAAGATACAATTTCTCTTAACTGGCTATGGTGGCGAATCTCTCCTCCTCCTTGGCTATCTATTACCCTAAGACTACCTTTGGGCAAAATATAAAAAATTCCTTTTTCTTTAACAGCCTTATCCTTTTCCTTAGAGTAAGGATAACCATTTCTTGTTTCATCAAATAAATCTATTTTGTGTCCGTTTAAGTCAAAAGTTATCTTGCTATTGACCTTTATAGCTATGTTGTTCATATGGTCCTCATGGGAAACTTTGTCACCTACCATATTGGTTGTATAGTCCTTTTCAATATCTTTTGTTAAAACAACAGTTATATCACCGCCGCTGCTAGAAAGAACTCTCCGTAAATCTTCCCAGTTACTTACTTCTACTTTTACATCTTTATCGGCTGCTTCTACAAAAGACCATAGCCCTATATTAGGTAATGAAGTAAAAGCCAAAGCCATAATGAGTATTAAAGCAAAAATTTTTCTTCCATTCTTTTTACCCATAAAACCACCTCTCTTTTTTTATAATTAAATTTTTTATCCTTTTCCTCTATAACTCCTTATAGCACAAAAGTAAAATTAGCACACCCTACAAATGTAGGGGTAAGGCAGAAAAATAAAAGCATTTTCGCCCTCTGCACCCGCCTATGCCAAACCTAACAAAAGCCCTTCATCTGAATCTGCCAAAAATAATACTTCAAACAATCCCGTGTGGTCTCCTCCATCCACTCTCCATGTTGACATTTCGTCATATACTGCAGGAAAATCTTTGAATATTACAGTTTCACCTTTCGCATAAACAATGCTTGCTAACATGTCGTCTTCCCCCGATAAAGTTATCGGTCTATCTCCTGATTCATTGGCAAATCCAAATACACTTTTTAGTGAATAAACTAAAGGCGCACAGAGTAAGAAAATCTATATAAAAAAAATTAAGGAGAGAAAAAAGTCCCTCCTTAATCATAACTGTATTCTTATATCTAATTTGCCTTAGTAAATATAATTTTTGCGTGTTCCGGTGCCGAACCTTTATAAGTCCAAAGTGTCACTTTTGTTCCATTGTCACTTTTCGCGCCGCTTGCATTTACCGCCAAAGCCTGATTTGAATATTTGCGGATAGTGCAAAAATTGGAATATTTACTGATTTTCCATTTCAGAGTAGTGGGGTCTACGGCGCCCTTTCCAAATTTAAACCCGTCCCCGTCTTTTACAGCATCCCAAGTCCCGCCCCCATTATAGGTTATATCGTAGCAGGGACCTCGTTCCCCATCGTAAGATACTAATTTTACTACAAAGGGATATTCCGGCTTTTTATCTGAAAGTTGTACTGAATATTTATTTAAATCGGTTTTTACAGGGCAAAGGTATTTGTCGAAAATTTGCATATAATAATTGCCGTCGGCAAGGACATCGACGCCCTCGGGAATAACGACAGCCTTGGGCTTTTCCATATATTTTCTCCAATCCGGCATTGGCGGAGGAGAAGGTTTTATCCTTGCTGTTTCGGGAAGTTTGCCGTTTATAGAAAGCCTTGAAGCATTGACGAAACCCACTTTGCCGTCTCTTATTACAAGGGTGAGGTCTTCGCCTACGGATTGTTCTCTAGCATTGGGATTATTAAGTACGGCTGTCGTTGTTTCCGCTCTTGGAAACACAATCCTACCGTCAGGGCCGTAGTAATCACCAAATGGTGTCACGAATAGACCACGCCCTATAGATCTGATAATGTATTCGTCTCCGCTTAGTTTTTTGCCCGTCATTACATCGTACAAGGCATATACACCTTCATTATCCGCTTTTCCTTGAACTCCTGCAATTATCCCGTTTCCGGCTTCTATTTTACTTCTGCTAAAATCCGGGTCTAAAGCTTTTGGTTTAGAACCTTCCGATGCTTTTGCGTTCATATCTTTTCCCGCAAAATTTATGGTTTTTGCTTTTGCCGTTATGCCGCCTTTAGAGTATTCGCTCACTGTATAATCGCAATACGATACTGTGATTATTCCCTCGGCAGGGTATAAAGATGTGCTTGCTCCCCGGGGATTCGGGCGGAACCTGTACATACCAGGTCCATCATTTGCAACAAATCCGCCCCAATACTTGGCAGGTATGATTGTGCCCTTTGTCCCGACTACCCCTTCTTCTAAATGCTTATCAAAACCTTTCCAACCACCGCCCTGGTCGCTTTGAACTTTAATTTTATTGGTTGAAACTGCTTGATACACTAAATAAGGACCGCTCTGGGGGTATGCGTAGCCCGGCCATAGGCTTACTTCCAATACAGGATAAGCTTGAGGCAATACTTCTTTGCCGTTTTTGTCAATCAACTGAGCATAAACTATTGTGCTTGATTTCGTATCAAATATTTCTCCGTTCCATCTAATGTCATTTACTCCGCCGCCTTCGTCGGTGTAGGAATTCATCTTTATCGTTTCTGTCTTGCCCGTCAATACCAATGCATAACCGCCGTTGAAATCAAACAGGCAAACCATACGGCTTTCACTGGCCGCTTTATTATAGAATCCGAAACTGACAGGGCTGCCTGCCGCACTTCTGCTGTAATCGGCAATATATTTATTCGGCTTCACTATCTCTTTGCCCAATTCAAGATTCCAATAACCGATATAGTATTTATCACCGATTTTTTGAATGAGCCGACAGACACCTTCCACGGGCAATCCCACTGCTTCATATGAACATGGGATAACTTCCTTGCCCGTTTTGTCTAATAAACCCATCTTTCCGTTTTTAGTAGCCTGGACATAGCCGTCAACAAAGATTTCCTCTTTAGGTTTATTCATATCGCCTATGCCTGTACCCCATCTGGAATCGCCTGTCCAGTATTCAGCCTGTATTTTGTCGTATGTCGGCGGAGCTGCCCATCTGCCGCTACTGTCAACCAAGCCATATTTGGTACTTTTGATAATACCATCCGTTGTTCGGTCATATATCACAATCTTGCGAAGCCCGTTATCAAAGAATACTGAAAGTGTCTTTGCATAATCCGCCGTTGACCCAATCCAAGTCACATCTTCTTCTTTATAGAGTATTCCTGTTGTCTCTGCTAAAGCCGTCATCGGCAACATTGTTGATATTGTGCAAAAAATAAGCATCAATACCATAACACGCTTTTTCATATTGTTATACCTCCTGAATAAACGTTACCGTATATTTTTTCATTTTTAATCTATCAAATATTTTGTCGAAAGAATTGGATATTGCACGAAACATGATTTTTCTGACATGAAATATAATTATATCTATTATTCTTCTTTCATTTGGTAACTTAAATACAGTTGCTTAATCTCCTTTGACTTGCCTTGGGCGATGGGGATAACGGCGAGAGTTTGGAGAGTCATTTGATTAGTATCTATGGTATCTATATATTGCATATTTACAAGATAAGAGCGATGAGGTTTTACGAAGCATTCATATTTAAAGAGTTTTTCTTCGGCGGAACTAAAAGACTCTGCGCATTTCACTATTTTTCCTGATAGGAGGTGATAAAGAACACTTCTGCCCAAGGCTTCGATAAAAACCAAGTTGGAGATAAGTATCTTTTGGACACCTACGCTGCTTTTTACTACAATTCTGTCTTCGTCTTTTTTGACACTTATTTGCTCCAATACATCATCAAATATGGCGAAAAACTTTTCTTTGGTAATCGGTTTCAGTACATAGTTAATAGCTTTTACCGAATAACCCTCCAAAGCAAATTCTGGAGATGAGGTAAAAAACAAAATAGGAGCGTTTTTATCAAATTTTCGTATTTCTTTTGCCGTATCAATGCCGGTGAAACCCGGCATGATAATATCCAAACAATATATATCAAACCGCTTTCCTTTCTCTAAAGCGGAAAGCAGTTCAAAGCCGTTGGTGAAAGAGACATATTCACAACTAAAATTCTTAGATAGTTTATAAGAATTTATAAACTGCGCTAAATTGGATAAATCATCAGCATTATCATCACATAGTGCAATTTGTAACATTAGGTGCTCCCCTTCTTACAGTGCTTTTTCAATCTTAGTTTATCATAAAAAATCAAATCCTATAGTCGTTCTTTTATGTAGTTGCCTGAAATATAAACCATCCATCTTCAGTAAAAAATTGAAATACACCGCCGTGTTTCTCCACTATATGAATCATACTTTTCGTACCGTAACCATGCCCTCGCTTCTTTGATATAGGGACTCCTTGGAAAAATACCGGTTCCGACTGATAACTGTTTCTGATATCAATGCAAAGCTTCGTATTTCTATAATACACCCGCAGTTTTATAAAGCGCTTGCTTTTATCAGTTATCTCTTTTGCGGCTTCTACGGCATTTTCCAAAGCATTTGACAAAAGTGAGCAAAGCTCCGTATCAGTAAGAGGAAGTGAATCCGGAAGTTTTGCGTCTACTGTCAGCATGACACCTGACTGTTTCGACTTGGCAGCAAAAGCCGATATAATCAAATTGACGGTTTCGTTTTTGCAAAAACGCAAAGGAGTGATAGTATCCATATCAGAGTGAACAGCTTGCAGATACTCTTTCAGCTCATTAATATGCTCCTTAGAGGCCAGCCCTTGCATTAAAGCAAGATGATGACGCATATCGTGTCTATAGGATGCCTCATTTTGCTGCATCTGTCGCAAAGACGCAAGCTCTGTTTTCGCCATATAAAACTGAGCATCCAGCATATTCTTCTCCCTTTGAAGGTTTAGTTGTTTTTGTGTTTCGCCATAATATAGAAGTACAAATACAAAGTAGAAAATAGAGATTGTGGAAGGCATGAACTGAACCGCCCATTCGGCACCGCTATAGAGTATATCAGTATATATGACGGTAAAATAATCGAATAAATAATAGAAAAATGGCACAGAGCAACCCGGTGACAATCTTGTTTTTTTTTGTTAATTCTATCCCAGCAAAGAGGATAGATACAGATATGCCAAAAATCAGAGAAAATCCGAATCTAATGAGTCCTATCACCGTAATCGCCATTTATAGTCCTTCTTTCCATTCAATTACTACCATTACAATGCCACACATACGCCGATTTGTTTTTTTATTTTTCTCCAATCTCATTGGCTTGCCTTTTCTTGTTAGGATTGTCTCTTTTTACCCAGCCATGGTCAATATAATGCTGATTATCAAGAGAGGGCTGTACCTCTGATTTTAATACCATCTTGTGTTGCAGTTTGCATATAAGAAAAAACATATTTACTTTTAAGCTTTTTTGTTTAATGGGCTTAATATCCGATACTTTGTCAGCAAGCCTACGCATCTTCCTAGAAAGCATTTCTTTATGTTTTTCGGTCATTTTATCCATGAAAATATCACCCATCATACCGGCTCCGCAAGAATATATTTTTGAAACGCCCATCCAAGACAGGCTTGTCTTGACATCTTTTTGCGCGGCTCCATTGGGTGCGCCAACACTGTTCGTTATAATAACTGCTGTCTTTTCAAAAATTTTGGGATCTGGGCGATGCACCATCCAGTATACGCCAAAATGATCAAGTAATGATTTGATTGAGGCCGGGGCACGAAGTACATATACAGGATAAGCGAAAACCAATAAATCTGCTTCTAATATAGCAGTCCAAATCGGGTTTACACTATTATAATGGGGACATTTCTCTACGCCATTTAGAAAACAGTTCTTGCAACCAACACAAAAGGGTGGAATATCCTTTGGATAAAACTCAATAATTTCATTATCACCTTTTAAATGATCTAAAAATAGTGTTTTCATATGATATGTAACACCGCGAAACGGCGTACCATTTATCGTTACAATTTTCATTACTAACCCCCATTATTATATAAATTAATGATTCTATCCCTTCAGCATAAACAGTTCGCATATAGCAAAAATCATTATTTTCCTGCGTTTCATCGCCGCTTCTCCCATGTTTTTTCTATTTGATACTTAAAAAACTCATATAAAGAATCCAAATCCTCAGTCTCATCGAACTTCTCCAAAGCCCCATAATAAAATCGTTTATCTTCGTCATATACTATAAGAGGCGGATGATTATTTATCATAAGATAATAATTCATTAAGGTTCTTCCTACTCGACCGTTACCATCGGCAAAAGGATGTATATATAAAAATTTGACATGCAAATATGTTGCAGCTTTTAGTAAATCTTCTCCTTTATAATCGTTAATTTCTTCTACTAAATCCCCTATTTCCTTTTCCACATCTTCAGCCTTTGAACCTACTTCGTGAATGCCCACTACATAATCATGCTTTTTAAACTCCCCGGGTCTTTCTTCGTTTGCGATAAATCTTTGGCTATCGTAGGTCCCGGCTGTCAATGCTTCATGGATCTCTTTTATCAGCTTGACTGATACTTGCTCTTTGATTATTATCTTATCTTTCAAAAAATCATAACAAAGTTTTTGGTTTTGCAATTCAAATATAGTACGAGGATTCCCCGAAAAACTCAAAACTTTGCCGTTTTCAAATATCTCTCTCGTATCACTATATGTTATCTCCGGGTTTTCAATTTTTCCGGAGTTAAAAGCAAATAGAATGTGAAAACTGTGAAGATACTTCTCCAAAGCCGCCACAGTGTCTATGGCATAAGACTTCCAAAGTTTAATTATATCCACATATTTATCCAAAGCAAAACCATCTCTTTCTTTCTCTTTTTATCTTACTCCGCTCCAAGAGCCTTAAACACCGCATCCTCCGGCGATTGATAAAAAATAATATTGAACTTACCCATCAGTTCCGGTGGCACGGATGCCATGTCCGCCGCAGATGTAATAGGTACCAACACTTTTTTTGCCCCGCTATCCAAGCAAACTTGAAGCACATTTGCTAAATCTTCAACTTTCATAATAGTACCGCTGATACTAAGGTTTCCCAATATTGCAAGACTCCCTAAAGCTGATCTATGAAGAGCCGCCGAATAAAGGGCTATAAAAGCCGCCAAAGACAATTGATACCCAAATCAAGAACAATCAAAGAAGCTCTGTCCGCATAAAACTGTTTCGAATAAAGCACCATATCCTCTAAATGATTGTCCCATACATGAGACCGGAAAAAGGTGCATAAATCAAATAATTAGTAGTCCTGTCTTTACCTAACAAAAAAGCCAATCAGAACACAAGATCTATAGTTGGCTTTTTTAGTATCTATTGTATATCCCTCCACGTAATCCTATCTCAATTATTATTATAGTGATTCTAACATCATCTTTATTGAATATTATTTTATAGTTTCCAACTCTAAGCCTATAATATGAATTGTTCCCTTGTAGCTTTTTAACATCACCATAAGGCAAATCATTTATTGCTCTGATAATTCTTAATTGGCTGTCTTTATCAAGTCTTTTCAATTATTTTATACATTTTTCATTGTATTCAATATTATACTTCATAATCTTCAATACCTAATTCATTTAATAGAGTTTTTTGATCAACAAGTTCCCCATTTGATTCTATATTTTCTATATGATGGTATTCTCCTTCTGTTATTTCTTCTTTTTCTGATTCGTCAATCTTTTTCCAAATAGCTTGTTTTTCTTTTGATTTTAGAAACTCTGCCATATCAATAACAGTTTTAATATCTTCCGGTTCTAATTCATCTTTTAATACCTCTTCTGTTTTTTTTGCTATGGTCATTAGTTTCCTTCCATTCCTATCAAGCTTATTGGTATTTTTCATATATTATAACATGAAAAAGGCTCTTCATTAAATATCATTTGCATCTTCCTGCATATGCTCCAATATAAATTTAATTCTCTCGTTCATATATTATCCTCAAATCCTATAAACATTTTTTTAAAATATATCTTTCATCTCATTTTGTAAAACATCAAAGGTTATTAAGTCTACAGAACTGTTTAAAGCCTTTTCCATAAGCCACCACAATCTATTTCTCCCATGTTTTTTCTATCTGATATTTAAAGAATTCATATAAAGAATCCGATTCCACCATCTTTTCATACCTCTCCAAGGCTTCGTAATAAAAACGTTTAGCTTCGTCGTATATAATAAGAGGTGGATGATTATTTATCATAAGATAAGAATTCATTAATGTTTTGCCTACACGCCCGTTACCATCGGCAAAGGGATGTATATCAATCATATTAATATTCATCAATGCCTTTGGTATTAACCACATCGCACTTTATCGTTTTCTGCCCCGCTTATATCAACCCAAAGTATTTTTCAAAGAATCTTAGCAGTTTTTCTATAATAATATCCTTTTTCATGGCTCTATTCTCTTTACCGAATCTGGATACAGCCGGCATCAACTTATCTACTGAAGTGCCTGTGGTTTTCATTATTCCATCCCTGAAGGCGTTTTCAATATATTTTCTGGCTTCTTCCGGCTTCAGGTTCTCTTCATCGATAAGACTTTCTATGTCTGTTTCTTTATTTTTTGCTATAAACCTTTTCCATTCGTCATCAACCTCTGTAGATATATTGACTTGCTCTATAAATCTCTCAATCAGCTCCTTTTTACTTCGAAGCTCAATGCTTGAATTGACAGCTTTATCTATGGTGGTCAAAATATCTTTATCCTTGCAATTGGAGTCCTTATATTTCGCAACCAACATAAGAATATAGTCAATATTCACTTCTATTTGCCGGATTAGCTCTATCTCAAAAATGATATCATCATTGATATTTTCTTTATCCCCATCTTTATCTTTTTTATAATCTTGGTAATAGTCAATATATACACTTTGGTAGTCCTGTAGTTCCCTTTTAGATAAAATATCCTTTCCTTCAAATTCATCAAAAGAAGTCAGGATATTTCTGAGACGCAAGATTCTGCCATATAGAACGATGAAGTCTTTTTGAGATTGTTCTCCTATTATTGCTTCTCCCAATGGAAACTTTTCAACCAACTCATCAATTAATTCCTGATAGCCTGATTTACGGACACCTTTTTCATCATAACCATTATAATATTCCTCGAAAGTTTTGAGGAGAACAATTCCTCCGGCATCTTTATCACCAAATAGTCCGATAGCTTTATCCGTCTCTTCCTTAAGATCCCTGAAGCAAACAATATTACCGAATGCTTTTACCCTATTCAGTATTCTATTGGTTCTTGAAAAAGCTTGAATCAGTCCATGCTGTCTTAAATTTTTATCAACCCAGAGAGTGTTTAATGTAGTAGCATCAAAGCCCGTTAAAAACATGTTTACGACTAAAAGAATGTCTACTTCTCTGTTTTTAACCCTTAGGGATAAATCCTTATAATAATTCTGAAACTTATCTGAAGAAGTGTCAAAATTAGTGCTAAACGCTCTATTATAATCAGAAATGGCAGAATCTAAAAAATCTCTTGAACTTTTATCAAGACCCTCCATATTCAAATCCTCATCAGGCAATATCCCGTCAATCTCCTCTTCGTTGGGGCTGAAGCTGAAAATTGTAGCAACATTCAAATTTATATTTTTCTCCTTAATCTGCTTTTGAAGCTCCATATAGTATTTCATAGCCATAGGAATAGAAGCCACCGCAAAAATTGAATTAAATCCTGCAATACATCTTGTCTCTCTTTTTTCAATTCTCTCCTTGGCTCCTTTATCCCATTCCTCCCATTTTGCCGTAAAGGTATAAGAACTATTTCGCTTAGTCTTTTGATTAAAATGCTCTAATATATAGGTCACAACTTCGGATATTCTTTCCGGTGCCGATAGGGCCTTTTCCCGGTCTATGGCATAAACCTTTTCATCCTTGATATAATCGGGTGTCTTTATGGTGTTTATAAAATCTATCCTGAAGGGAAGTACATTATTGTCATTTATGGCATCAACTATGGTATAGGTATGAAGCTTCTCGTCAAAAACCTGCTCTGTAGTTCGAAATGCCGGATTGCCCCCGGCAGGAGCATTAGCTGCAAATATAGGTGTACCGGTAAAGCCGAAAATATGATAATTTTTAAAGTTTTTAGTTATGGCTTTGTGCATTTGTCCGAACTGAGATCTATGACATTCATCAAATATTAAAACCACGTGCTTTTTATAAATATCATGCTTTTTATTCTTTTTTACGAAAACATCCAACTTTTGAATTGTGGTTACAATGATTTTATATTGATGAAAGCCCCCATGCTGATTTCTATCCTCTAATTGTCTTTGGAGGACCTTTGTAGAATTGTTGCCATTGGCAGCGCCTTTTTCAAAACGATCGTATTCTTTCATGGTCTGATAGTCCAAATCTTTTCTGTCAACTACAAAAATGACTTTATCAATAAAAGGCATATTGCTTGCAAGTATTGCGGTTTTAAAGCTGGTTAGGGTTTTCCCGCTCCCTGTAGTATGCCATATATACCCCCCTCCATCACGAGTGCCTGCGTATTTATAGTTTGTACTGATAATGATACGATTTAGAATCCTTTCCGTTGCAGCAATTTGATAAGGTCGCATAACAAGCAGCAGTTCTTCAGAGGTAAAAACACAGTATTTTGTGATGATATTTAAAACCACATGTTTTGCGAAAAAGGTCCCGGTAAAATCCATTAAATCTGCAATAGTTTTGTTATTTGCATCAGCCCAATAGCTTGTAAACTCAAAGCTGTTGCCGGTCTTTTTTGTTTTACCTCTTTGAGGCTTGCTTTGCTCTTTTATATGTGCATCCCGGGTAGTATTACTATAGTATTTTGTATGTGTTCCATTGGAAATTACAAATAGTTGCACATACTCGAACAAACCATGAGAAGCCCAAAAGCTGTCTCTTTGATAGCGGTTGATTTGATTGAAAGCTTCTCTTATGGCGATTCCCCGCCTTTTTAACTCTATATGTATGAGGGGCAGACCATTCACTAATATTGTTACATCATAGCGGGTTTTGCGTCTTCCCCCATCTTCTTCATATTGATTGATCACCTGAAGATTGTTATTATGAATATTTTTCTTATCTATCAGATATATATTTTTGGAGCTACCGTCATCTAACCTCAAAACCTGCACATGATCGTCATGAATTTTTCTCGTCTTTTCTACTATGCTTTCATTAGCATTGGCTATGGATTCCTTAAAAAACCTGTCCCATTCATTTTCGGAAAAGTGGAAATTATTAAGTTTCTCTAATTGTCGTCGAAGGTTGATTAAAAAAAAGGATACGCTTGAAAGCTTTAAATATTCATAGCCTTGAGTTATCAAAAGATTTATAAATTCCTTTTCTAGAGCTTCTTCACTTTGGTACCTTTGGGACTCTACCCTATATTCCGGAGCATATTCAGCTACAACTGTAGCTTCGTCAGTAGAAGCAATAATGTTGTAATTCATAATATTAAGCCTCCTTTTCTTTAAAGGTCAACAGCTTTTCCCGGTAATATTCATATTGTTTTTGTCGTGCCTCTATTTCAGCAGGCAAACCTATGCTTATATCATTAACCAAGGCATCAAATTTGTCTAAGATGGAGACAATCCGTTCTTGTTTTGAAAGAGGGGGAATGGGGATTTCAAAGTTACTAATAATTCTCCCATTTAAATCCCCTCTTGCACCTCTTCCTAGTGATTTTAAGTTTTCATAATTACTACTAACCCAGTGAAAAACATAGCGATACAAAGCTATTTTAGGATTAATATCTATACAAAAACAATGTTGATTAGTTGTCAGTGGTATTTTGTTAATAGCACTTCTACCAGCAGTTGCCCCCGAAATTGCAACTATGACACAATTTTTTGGTATCCATTTTGCAGAAGAGTTTTCAATTGCTTTTTCAGTAATTTTTATCTCTGTGTCGTATATATCATTAAACACTACTTCTTGCGTTCTTAGCCAAGGAATACCCCCGTTATTGTAATATTCAGAAGTGTTTGCCCTAGGTGTACCACCAGAGTAAGTATTACTTGCCACCCCACCTAACGTCTTCCATTCCACCTCATCACCAAAGGTCAATAATTCATCCCTATAATACTCATACTGCTTCTTCCTTGCTGTAAGCTCTGTGAAATTGTCCAAAATACGGACAATTTCCTCTTGGATTGGAAGAGAGGGGAGAGGGACCTCTATCCTACTCCAACGTGAATAATCAAATCTAAATCTAGCACCTTCTTCTTTATATGAATCAATTTTATTCATAATATATGAAGATTTCATAAGATACTCAAAATAGCTATAGCATATTTTATTATTATCCACAGAAATAACTACATACATTGGGCTTACCAACCCTGGTATGCTTGACTTTAACATTGCTATAGATCCAATATTTAATCTAGATGGATTGTAAACCACCATATTTGGTCTGACAATTGTGTAGTTAGAAGTGTCGTTGCTGTGAATAGCATTTTTACGAAAATCTTCAGCTTTAACCATACCAGATGTATTACTAATAGCATAAACTTGGGATACCTTCTTATCATTTTTTCCTTTTTCTCTTGCTCTATTAAAAAGACTATCAAGGCTCGCATATTCCACCCCATCAGGACACAAATCTTCTATCAGATGCTCTAATTTGCTCATCTACTTCACCATCCTTCATTAATGCATAATTTTAAATTTACCATCATGCATTATAATCCGCGAATTATTTTATCAATCTCATTCCTTAAAGCCTGCTGTCTTGCTACTATCTCCTCTATCTCTTTGTTCAGCACCTTTATATCTATTTTTTCCCTGGTGTCTTCCGCTTCCACATAGGTAGACACAGATAGGTTATAATCTTCTTCTGCTATTTCACTATTTTTAACTAACCTTGAGAAATAGTCTTTATCTTTTTTTGATTTATAGACCTCTAAAATGTTTTCTATGTTTTCTTCAGTGAGTTTATTGTTGTTTGTTATTTTAACAAATTCCTTGGACGCATCAATAAATAATGTAGAGTTTTCAGATTTTGATTTTTTTAATACCATTATACAAGTAGCTATGCTCGTCCCGTAAAAAAGGTTGTCCGGCAATTGTATAATACAATCAATATAGTTATTATCTATAAGGTATTGCCTGATTTTCTTTTCTGCTCCACCTCTATACATAACACCCGGAAAGCATACTATCGCGGCGGTTCCTTTTGTTGCAAGCCATGATAAACTATGCATTATAAAGGCAAGGTCCGCTTTGGATTTCGGAGCTAACACTCCTGCCGGTGAAAACCTGAGATCGTTTATCAATATCGGGTTGGCATCGCCATCCCATTTAATTGAGTATGGTGGGTTGGACACAATTACTTCAAAGGGTTCATCATCCCAGTGCAGCGGCTCTGTCAAGGTGTCGCCATGACCTATATCAAATCTGTCGAAATCTATATCATGTAAAAACATATTGATACGACAAAGATTATAGGTGGTAATATTTATTTCCTGCCCGAAAAAGCCTTGCCTGACATTTTCTTTACCTAAAATCTTTGCTGATTTTAAAAGGAGGGATCCGCTCCCACAGGCCGGATCGTAAACTTTGTTGACTTCCTTTTTGCCGACTAAAGCAATCCTTGTCAGCAAATCGGAAACTTCTTGAGGGGTAAAATATTCCCCGCCGGATTTGCCTGCATTTGAGGCGTACATGCCCATTAAGTATTCGTAGGCATCACCAAAAGCATCAATTGTGTTATCCTGGTAATTTCCAAGCTGCATATCCGCTACCGAATTTATCAGTTTTACCAATCTTTCGTTTCTTCTGGCAACACTTCCACCTAATTTATTGCTGTTTACATCTATATCATCAAATAAACCTTTGAAATTTGCTTCGCTATCTGTGCCTTGAGCGGATGCCTCAATATTTTTGAATATGCCTTCCAGAGTTTCATTCAGATTCTCATCATTTTTTGCCCTTTGTTTCAGGTTTTCAAAAAGTTCACTGGGCAAGATAAAGAAACCTTTTGTTTTTACCATGTCCTCTCTGGCTATTTCAGCTTTATCGTCAGATAGTTTAGCATAATCAAAGTCATGTATACCCGCTTCATGCTCGTCTTTATTTATATAAGCGGTGATATTTTCAGATATGTATCTATAGAAAAGCATACCTAAGACATATTGTTTGAAATCCCAGCCATCTACGCTGCCTCTCAAATCATTTGCCATATTCCAAATAGTTCTATGCAGCTCTTGGCGTTCTTGCTCCTTCTTGTTTGCCATAACTTAACCCCCAATTCCTCATTTGTGCCTTATACCTTGATGATAGACAATATCCTTTTTACTGTCAAAACTAATATTATTTACTAAGACTCTTTACATACTAATTTAGCGCACTAAACAATTATAAATGTAAAGCCCCTTTAGGACATATATCAACGCACTTTAGGCAGAGAATACATTCCGTTCCATTTGTACGCTTTTTTGAATTGATCAGCATGTCTACATCCATGGGACACACTTTTTTGCATTTTCCACAGGCAATGCATTTCTCTTTATCTATCTTAATCCTAAGAAGTGAAAAGTAACTTGCAGGTTTTAAAAAAATAGTTATTGGACAAATATATTTGCAAAAAGCCCTATTATCTTTAATTGTAAATGCAAGCACTATGCCGACACAGTAGTAGAGTGCATTTCCAAATATAAAGCTCCAAAACATAATCTTCGGCATGTCGGCAACATGCAGTAAGAATAATGTGACAACAAATAATAATGATGCAATAAATACTATATATCGGATAAAACCAATGGGTTTTCTCTCATGCTTTGCTGTTTTATATGGCAGCAAATCGAGAACCATAGCTGTCCAGCAAGCATATCCGCACCAACCACGACCGAATAATACAGGTCCAAATATTTTTGCGATAGCATAATGGATTACTGCTGCTTCGAAGACCCCAAGAAACAAATAATACCAGAAGCCTTCGATCTGCATGTTTTCTTTAGACAATACGCCAAGATATATAAGCATATAAAGACCTACACTAAACTGTATAATGGTGCGGGCATGTTTGTTTTTCTTAATAAAAAGAATAAGACCAAGTGCAAGGCAAGTTCCAATATAGGTAAAATTATAAAGATAGAATATGTTGTCGAGTGTAAGCCATAATACAACAGCAATTGATTCAAATAGAAACCACATTGCAAAAGGTATCATGTATTTTTTCATTTTTACATCCCATCCAAATTATATAGATTACTAATCCTATATCATTTATCTTTGTGCTTTTATTACATAGGACTCCAACATCTAAAACACATCAAATCCGTATCTTTAAATGTATCTCCGCTGCTTTTCAGAATAAAGGCATTTTCACCCTCTGCACCCGCCCATGCCAAACCTAACAAAAGACCTTCGTCTGAATCTGCCAAAAATAATACTTCAAACAATCCCGGGTGGTCTCCTCCATCCACTCTCCATGTTGACATTTCGTCATATACTGCAGGAAAATCTTTGAATATTACAGTTTCACCTTTCGCATAAACAATGCTTGCTAACATGTCGTCGTCTATTCTTTCGAAAACGATAAGATAAATCTCTCCCCCGTCACTTGTTTTGGAAATCAAAGTGGCCTCTGTTATTTCCCTTCTTTTAATTTTCTCAATATTTCTCACTGTTTCATCATTGGCACTATTATCAACTAACGATATCAGCGAGATTATAGTATCTTTATTGAATAAAGAATCTTTTGAGAGAAAATATGTTTTATCCTGGCTGAAGCTTCCATTCTTTGCTTTATAAATATGCCCCGCCATATTATTAAAATTATACATATTCTCCCGAGAATTATCTTCCTCATTAGACTCTTGATGTTTCTCATACTCAATTTCTACAATTTCGCCGTTGTTTCCTATTGCGATATTGTATTCAGCAGGAGCATTTAATATATCTTCGTCTCCTCCCGATAAAGTTATCAGTTTATCCCCTGATTCATTGGCGAATCCAAATATACTTTTTAAAGAATCAAATATAACTTTTCCCTGTTTCACAGGCATTTCTGCTGCTGACGTTTCTTCTTTTTTTTCCTCTGGTTCAATCACAGTTGTATCTACGTCAGAACCCGGTTCCTTTACCTGCTCAACTGCTTTGCAACTGCTCAAAAGCATAATCCCTATCATAATATATACTGTAAAAATTATAAATCTTTTTTTCAATCTGTACTCCCCTTTCGACATAGCTGTAATAATAACATTATAACACATACTTTTTAGTAATAATGTTGATAAAAAATCGTCATCTTCAAACTTCTCTTTTTTGACTAAACTCCTCGATTTATGTTAGAATTTGTCTAAGAGAGTCGAGCGTCATTTTTAGGATGTGTTGTGTTGAAGAGAAAAATTTTATTCATAGTTTTGCTGTTGTTTATTCTTCTCTTAGGCGAAATAACCGCAGATACATATAAAAAAGATTTATTAGTGCCTGAGCACACTCCAAACCAAGTTATTGAGTCAATTAACGCTGCTTTGGAGGATTATAATATTGAATCCTTTAAAGATTATCATTTGATGAAATTCTTATCCGGCAGCGATGCTATTCTCACCTATGATATAACTGCTTTGCCTTTGATTGAGTCAGGTGCAGATTATCATTTCTACCCCCTATATACGGATATCATAGTAATAGGCGTTGATAAAGACATTGTGGTCAAATCAATAAATAGCTGGGAGGATATCAAGCATGTAGAAGAAGAAGTAAGTTTGCCCGAAGATGATTTTAGTATAAAAAGTATATGGGCAACTTTATCCTATAGCTATATCAAAGAAATTAAGAATAATGTTCCCGTAAATTATTTAAAAAAGCTTAACGATGAAAATAGGCTTTATTGGGATAATGAAGATGCTTCTATACAGATTTCCTTTATATCTGCGTTGGAAAATCAAATATCAGAAAGTAAAAACTTTGATATTATTATTCCTAAGGAAGGAACCCTATCCTTTAAATTGGGAATTTTATCTCACGAACCAATTGATGAAAGAAGTGTTGAAGCACTAAGAAAAAGCATAAACCCTCCTAATTTTATTGCTATAGGAGATATTACAGACGGTATATTTTTGCAAAAGGATTTTCTGAATATGGGACAACTCCTTCCCATTATACGGCAAAAAGTCCTCGGGGAACGCAAATACGGACCTGCAGGCAGCCAGAGTCACCAATTAGTAAGCATCATCCTTATTATATTTATAGCAATTTTGACAGCACAAAGCCAAAGGCAGGTTATACATAAAGGGGTTAAAAGAGGGCTACTGATAACGGGATTATTGCTAATAGGCTGGATTAGCTTAGGAATATTTAAGTATATTCTTTTTGGATATACTCCTATAGCTCATATTAGTTGGTATTCCTACTATATTTTTTCCCTTTCCTTACCCATTCTATCTTTGATTATTGCCGAAAATTCCGATAAAGTTGACGATACCAATATACCTAATTGGCTACAGCTTTCCGGAGCTGTATCTATAATATTTATGGTGCTGGTTTTAACGAATGATTATCATCAGTGGATATTCAGATTTTTAACAGATATTCCTGAATTGAGGGGCGATGAATATACTTATGGTTTTGGTTTTACTTTGCTAAGTATATGGTATATAGCCTCAACTTTCTATTCCTTCTTTCTTATGCTGAAAAAAGGATGGGATTCTCCTAAAAGAAATATGACAATAATACCTATGATTGTATTTATTCTTGGTATAATATATAGCATTTCATATAATATGAGGATTAGATTTGCTTCTGATTTTCCTCTCATGCTTGGAATGAGTTTAGTAACTACATTGTTTTGGGGTACTGCCGTATATAGCGGGCTTATTCCTACGAATAGGGGATATCGGGCATTATTTGAGGGAAGCAATCTGGATATGCAAATTGCTGATAATAAGGATAATATTATATTTAATGCTGCCGAGTCAACGGTATTGCTTGAAAAGTTAAAAGGAATGTTTATAGAAAAGGTATCCTTTCAAAAAGAAGATAAACTTATCTGGTCTACACCCATTAACGGTGGAAAAGTTATTACATGGGAAAATATAAGGCAATTAAATGAGTTGAAAAAGACATTGGAAGAAACGGCTTCCACTTTAGAAAACGAAAATATCATATTATCAAAAAAGGAGCAGGTAGAAAGCAGATTAATTATTTTAAATGAACAAAATCGTCTTTCTAAAGAGGTAGATAAGTTAATTAAGGATAAGTTGAAGGAAATTGATTCCCTTCTTAATGATGATTATAATGACAAGTATGATAAAGAAAATGCACTTACAAAAATTCATATATTGGCAATTTGCTGCAAAAGAGAGAGTGAACTATTAATAAAATCTAAGAGGCATGAGACCTTGCCTGCGCAGGAACTATGTCGTATTATTCAGGAAATAGCCGGTTTATTGTCTGAAAACATTTATGTTTTTTGTGCTATAGATGATATGTTGACCTATAAAAAAGCAGCAGATATTTACGAATATTTTCATAAGATAATTGATATAACTTTAGCGCTTGATATAAAAAATATGACAATAAGGATGTTTAAGAAGGAAAGTAATTATTGTATATATATTTTACTGGAAGAAAGTACAAATGAATTTTATAGTGAATTTAAAAGATATTTCATCGATAAAAAGGAAACAGAATTTACAAAAAAAGAACTTGACGGGACTATATCCGTTACCTTGATGGTGAAGGGAGAAGAGAAATAATATGATAGAATTGTATAGCTCTCTAAGCCCATCATTAAATATATTTTTTATACTAATATCTGTATTTGCAATAGTTCTACAGGTTTTTTACCTGGCAATTATGACAGGTAATAAAACGGATAAATTTTTTGAAATATTGCTGGTTTTTCATTTAGTAATAGTATCTCTTATACTTAGAATGATAAATTCAGGTTTGGGACAGTCTCATATCATAATAGAAAGCTATGATAATTTTAGATACTTGATTATTTTCCTCATTATAATTAGTGGGCTATATATTTATAAAAATAAGAGAAAGAAACACATTTTACCAGGTATACTATCAATAATGATAACGATGCCTATTATGGAATTTTTACCTTATAAAATGTATACATTTTTATTTCTTTTATCTTTGTTATTGATTCTGTTCAGAGCAGGTTCTCATTATCTTGTAAAATCGAAAAGTTTTAAAAATAAAATAACAGAATACTCAATAAAAGAAGCCCTGGATACACAACATAGCGGAATATTATTTGCTGAAAAAAGCGGAAATATTCTTTTGATAAATAAGCAAATGTTATTTTTAATGAAGGAGATAACGGGAAAGAGCTTTAGAAATGCCGGACATTTTTGGAATGCTTTAAAAGAATTATGTAATTGCAATGGTTCTTATATTACTGATGATACTATTAGAATTTTATTTGAAGCGGAAGACAGCTATTGGCAGTTTTTAAGAAAAGAGATAGATTATAAAGGAAAAAGAATCTACCAAATAGTTGCTACAGAAGTGACGGAGCAGGTGACTATAAATAAAAGGCTTGAGCAATACGGAATAAAGCTGAAAGAACAAAAAGATAAGCTGCAAGAAGTATTGCATAACTTGGAAGAGTTACGTAAAGAAGAAGCCATTAGCCGTTCTTGGGACTATATCCATGGGGTCTTCGGTCAAAATATATCTATTATGCAGCGGCTTTTATCCGGAAAATCTTTGCCTGATATGGATGAGCTTAGCTTTTTGCTAAAAAGCTTACTAAAGGGTCTTGATGTTACTAAGGTGGAAAGCATTGAAGAGAAATATAATAAAATGATATCCGCATTCAAGTCCTTGGGAATAGATTTGCAAATAGAAGGTGAGCTTCCCGAAGATGAAGGAGTGGCAAGCCTCTTTGTCGAAATAATGAGAGAGGGAATTACTAATGCTATTCGTCACGGGCAGGCAGAAAAAGTCGCTATAAAAATAAGAGAAGATGATAAATATCAGTTAACTATAGCAAATAAAAATTTATTTACTATAGCTAATATTCAATGGGGAGGCGGTTTAACGGCTATAGATAAAAAAGTTAAAGATCAAGGAGGTAATTTTGAAATATGTATAGATTCAGACTTTACCCTCTTTATCACACTAAATCTCAATGCTTTGGAGCTTTGACCACTACTATTTTATCGTTTTATATTATTTGAAGAAAAGAAAAGGCTATCCCTGTCTAAAAAGAACTTTACCTATACTAATGATATCGCTAACGAGGTGAAATTAATGATAAAACTATTGTTCGTAGATGATCAACCAATTACCCTCAGCTTTCTCGAAAACTGCTTTAATGATAAAAATAAATATGAAATAGTGGGAAGCATAACTCAAGCAGAAATCGCAGACCTATGGTGTGAGCGTAAAAACCCTCATGCCATATTTTTGGATATCCAAACAAAAGAAGAAGAATTTAACGGACTTATGGCGGCTGAAATTATAAAGAAAAAGTTTCCTGATATAAAAATACTTATGATGACAGGATTTGACGAAATAACATACTTGCCAAGGGCAAAGGAAATAGGAGTTGATGGATTTATATCTAAAAGTCGTCCCGATCTTTACTTTATCGAAGCTTTGGATATAGTGATGAAAGGCGGAAAGATTTTTCCCGAAGAGATTCCTCAAATCCCTGTTATAAAAGGACAACTGCCTTTAACAGATAGGGAAATAGAAGTCTTGCAGTTTGTTTGCGAAAACTATTCTAATAAGGAAATAGCTGATTTACTTTTTGTTTCAGAGAGCACTGTTAAGCGGCATATTGAAAGCCTTCTAAGAAAAACCGGCAGAACCGGCCGTTCCGGTTTAGTTGCTTATGCTGTAGCCGGCGGTTGGATAAACCCTTTCATATAATAAACTCCTGAGGATAGCCCAAGACCTTTGAAAAATACATGCCTTTTAAAAAGGTCATTACAAACGCCCCCTTCGCTCGTCACATTGAAAGAGAATAGCGACTGAAGGATCTTGTTTTACAAATGAAGTAAGATTCTTCGCTAATGCTAAAAATGTTTATAATGTGACTTTTTCAACAATCTTTGATTGTCCCTATGGGTTGGGGGTCTAGTGAGAAAAAAGGTGAAAACCATGGACTATTTAAATAAAAAAACTATCTATAAACCAACTTTTATCGTATTCTTAATTATTATCACCATGATATTAAGACTGCCATGGATAGCCGGTAAATCCAAGTTTATATATTTAAACAACGGCATGATATATGCTCTTATTTATTTTGGATTATTTATCACATGGGGCATATCTATTAAAAGACGTATCATTCAAAAGCAAACTCTTATGTTTCTCTTAGGCATCGTCGCATTGATAGTCTTTTGGTTCATGGTTCGAACAATAAAATTTATATACATTGAGGAGGGTACTAACATTGAGCGTTGGTTTTGGTATGCTTATTATATTCCCATGATTCTAATCCCCCTTATAAGTCTCTTTATTAGCCTATCCCTTGGAAAATTGGAGGATTACAGGCTCCCTAATTGGACTAAATTGATTTATATTCCCACAATTGTTTTGATAGTTTTTGTACTTACTAATGACTTTCATCAAATGGTATTTATGTTTCCGGAAGGAGGTTTATGGACAGGAAAAAATTTTGAATACGGAATAGTTTATTGGATTATATTTATATGGGTAACTCTGGCCATATTAGCATCTTTAGTTATTACTATTATAAAAAGTCGTTTGCCCCATAATAAAAAGATTCTATGGCTACCTTTTATTCCGTATTCCGCCGGTTTTATTTATGCCGTTCTTTATGTTATGGGACTTCCTTTTTTAAGAGTAATTGCGGGAGATATGACAGCTATATTCTGCTTAATAATCATTGCTATATTTGAAAGTCTTATTCAAAGCGGGTTAATCCGTTCCAATATCCATTATGAAGAACTTTTTTACGGCTCCGATATAAGGGCACAAATCTTAAATGAGGATTATCAAGTATGCTATGAAACCGGCTTCACTCCTGTGGAAGCAGACGATAATATACGAATATCCTCTATCCCTATTTCCGGTGGCCGTATTATTTGGAAAGAGGATATTTCAGAGATGAACGGATTAATAAAAGAGTTGGAAGAAGTAAACCAAAGATTGTCAGAGGAAAATAATCTGCTAATAGCTGAATTGGAATTAAAAGAAAGAAAAATAAAGATAGATGAAAAAATCAGGATATATGACAACCTTACAAAGAAAATAGAACCACAACTAAAAGCAATCAATGGCACTCTTTCTGAAGATGGAGGAGATATAGATATATTACGAGAAAGATTAGTTCAAATATGTGTCCTTGGCACATATATTAAACGGCGTAGCAATTTGTTTATTCTTAGAGAAGACAACAAGATATTCTCCGGAAAAGAAATTGAACACTGTCTAAGGGAATCTTTAGAAGCAATGTCAATGGGAGAAATAGATACTTCTCTTAAAAGCAATTGTAAAGGGGATATAGAAGCAAAAAATGCAGTCTTAGCATATGATTTGTTTGAAGAAATAATAGAAGCTGTTTTACTTTCCATTACTGCCTTATTTGTTAATCTGAATATAGCAAATGGTAATATAAAGATGAAGCTGCAAATCGGCAGTGACAAAGAAGACCAAGGGGAGGATAAAATAAATGCGGAGAGATTTAAAAGCACAAATCAGCTTATTGAAAGCGGCGGACATATAATAGTGACGGAAGAAGATGACAGCGTAGCTATTACCATTGAGCTTCCCAAGGCAGGTGAAAACTCATGATGATTATGATGCCGGTATTCTTTCTGTTCTTAGTGCTATTTGACTTTTATATTTTTGCTTTTGCTTTCAGCCATACCGGGAGACATAAAACCTCTTGTATAGCCTTTGTATTTATGCTTACTTCTTTTGTTATACTTTACTCTTTAACTTTTGATGTCCGTTTGTTATCCGGCAATAATCTTTTATTTGAAATAATACAGATATTTCATAATATAGCGCCCATTATATATATTTTGATATTATTAATTATATTGACGGTATCAGTTATTTTATTATATAAAGAAAACCTGTATGAACAAAATGCTATTACAAGAACATCCATCAAAGAAAGTATAGATAATCTGCCCATGGGGCTGTCCTTTTCAACTAAGAGCGGTATGGTTTTTCTTTCAAATAGATTTATGAATAATCTATGTCATAAAATTACAGGGAGAGAACTGCAGGACGCAGAATATTTTTGGGAGGAGATTAAGAGGAAGGGACAAAAGGCTTCCATTATAAAAATTAATGATGAAGAAACATGGTCTTTTACACGTCATTCAATTAAAATTAATAGGACAGATGGAGTACAGATCACTGCTGTTAATATTACACAATTAGATGAACTGAGGTCCCAATTAAAAAACAAAAATATAGATTTTGTAAAAATGAATACCCGTCTGCGAGAGTATAGTGAGAACTTAGCGGTAATAAAATCAAAGGAAGAAAGATTGGCTACAAAAGCCCAACTGCACAATGAATTAGGCTATATCCTTCTTGCTACTAGAAAAGCCATGGCAAATAAAGAGATGAGTAAAGAAGAAGGACAATCCGTGCTTAGTTTATGGAAACAAAATATAAATGTATTATTGAGCGGAAAGGGAATAAAAGAAAAAAATGCTTTTGAAGAACTTATGCAATCCGCATATGATATTGGGATAAAGCTGCATTTACATGGAGATTTGCCCCAAGAAAATATTATCAAAAACCTTATTCTGACAGCTACAATAGAAGCCTTGAACAATGCCGTATGCCACGGAGAGGCTACAGAGCTTAATTTGATAATTAAAGAAAAAGAAAGTGACTATATCATAGAACTGACTAATGACGGTATAATGCCGGAAGGAGAGATTGTAGAAGGCGGCGGGCTATCTGCCCTTAGAAAGAAAATTGAGGAGCAAGGAGGGACAATGGAGATTGATATAGAGCCTATTTTTAAACTTCGGATATGTATTTCCAAAAGAGGGGAGGTTCATGGCTATGATAAAAGTATTGATAGTTGAAGATGACCCTATGGCGCAAAAATTATTGGAAACTTTTATAGAAAACAGCGGAAGATATAAAGTTGCAGGCTCCATAGTCAGTGCGGGATTTGCGGAAACTTATTGTCTTAAACATTCTGTGGATTTGGTACTGATGGATATATGTACTGCTTTAGGAGTAAGCGGATTAGAAATTTCAACAAAAATTAAAAAAATGAAACCTGATATAAAAATAATAATCATCACCAGTCAACCCGAATGTGATTTTATCAATCGAGCTAAATCCGGAGGAGTAGATAGCTTTTGGTATAAATCCTCTGATGAAAGAGAAATTTTAGAGCTAATGGATAGAACAATGGCAGGAGAATCCATCTATCCTGATTCCACGCCGAGACTACAAATAGGCAATGCCTGGAACACGGAATTCACTCCGAGACAATTAGAAGTCCTTAGGGAGCTAACCAGCGGAGATACCAATGCAGAAATCGCCAAGCGTCTTGGTATATCTCCTACCACTGTACGGGACTACATACAGCAAATGTTGGAAATGACAGGATTGCAAAATCGGACAAGCCTAGCGGTGGCAGCTGATAAAAGCGGTCTCGTAAATAGAAATTATTGATACCCTTCACCCTAACTTTTTCACCCTATGAAAAATCATAGGGTTTTTTTTGAAAATAAATATGCCTACCCCCTACATTTGTAGGATGTGCTTGTTAAAAAAAATCATTAGAATATAAGTGGAATATATATCCGAATGCACTTTTAAGTCTTTTAATATACTTTTTGTTAACAATAGCTTGATAATACATAACATAAGGAAGTGGTGCTACTTGAGAATAATTGTAATCAGTGTGCAAAACGGTCTATTAGCCGGTGCTATAGTCAAATATCTCCATGAGCGGGGAGAACTAATGCCCATGCGAGTGCAGGACCATAGCAGAAATAATGAGCCCTACGACAGTTGTAAAAGCTTAAATGCCGGTGTTTTGCTTATGGATGTAACTCATATACCCCCTTACACTTTAGAGTGTCGGCTTCAAATGGCAAACCGGATTAGGGAAACATTGCCGGATTGCAGGATAGCTTTGCTTTGTGACGAAAAGACGGATCCGGATATAGCTTTTAAAGTCAAGGAAGCTAAAAGATTAGGGTACATTGATGGATTTTTTCATAGCTCTGTAACCGGTGAGTATATTGCCGATGCATTAGATGTGTTGTAATGCGGTTTTTAATTTGTTTTAAAAGGAGGTAATAATACTATCAAAATCTTATAGTCATTATTAAAATATTAGGTTAATCAAAATATTTGAAGGAGGAAAACTGATGAGAAAGAAAAGATTTAAACTGTTTTTAAGCACAATTATTGTTCTGTCTTTGACTTTTATCTTTATGATTGGCTTAGCGTCTATTACTTGGGCTGATGTACCACAATCAAGAATCCTTGAAGTATCTACTTGGGATGAACT
>CAYPBK010000026.1:0-34775 GCA_964408955.1 uncultured Clostridiaceae bacterium | reverse complement strand
ACCTCCATAGCGAACTTTCATCGCCAAGTTAAGTGCCATGCCTGGCACACAATTGGAAAAAAAATAGGCTTTTCGCCTATTTTAATGATGTATATATGTTTTCTTCGCTAACAAGTCAAAAGCTTTTTTATATGACATCCTGTCACTTAGATAAAGTCTGAATTTTCCTGAAAGCCTTTTATTATATACAAGCTTCCTATAATTTATATTTTTACATTCAATTAATTTTTCATTCTTATTAGACCTTGACTCACAGCCCACATTTTCCGTCATAAAAAAACACCCCTTTTAAAACCATCTTAATCATATATTCAATAAATGATTGTCCTATTAATCTATCATAACAAATCCTACTATGTCAAATAGAAAAAATCCTCATTAAAGAATATGTTTTCTTACTATAATCTATTAACGAGGATTCCCTTATGCTACTATTCATTATTTATTTCATTAATTTTACCATGGTTTTCATAAGCTCGTCTATTATCTCTGTCTCTCCATGTTCTATGCTTTTAACTATACAGGATTTCATATGACTTTCAAGAAGCTCCTTGCTGAAAGACCTTAAAGCAGCTTGCGCCGATGATACTTGATTTAATATATCGTCGCAATATATATCGTTTTCCACCATGCCTTTTATGCCTCTTACTTGTCCTTCAATACGGTTTAAACGATTTAGTAAATCCTTTTTAAATTTTTCGTTTCTTTCCACATGCTTTTCACATTTCATGAAATCACCTAGATATCCTTAATCTCTACGACTGTATAACCAGCATCATCAATTACATCCTTTAATTTATTATCTTCTGTCGCTTCTTTTAATACCACTGTAGCTTTTTTCTCCTCCAAGCTGACTGTTACCTCTTGTACTTCAGCCATCTCCATTAAAGCGTTTTCCACACGCCTCACACAGTGACCGCAACTCATGCCTTCAATTAAAATTTCTTTTTTCATGATTTTGCCTCCTTTTAAATTTTATCGAACTTACAGGGTTATAGATTGTTTACTTTTTTATGGTCGGAAATTTTTTAGCCTCAATGCATTACTAACCACTGATACAGAGCTAAAGGACATTGCAGCTGCGGCAATCATCGGATTTAGCTTTGGTCCTCCAAAGGCATATAATAATCCTGCCGCCACAGGAATACCGATTGAATTATAAAAAAATGCCCAAAACAGATTTTGCTTAATATTCCTGATGGTGCTTTTGCTTAGCTTTATAGCCGTAGCTACATCTACCAAATCGCTTCTCATTAGTACAATATCTGCGGATTCCATTGCTACATCCGTACCGGAGCCAATGGCTATTCCTATATTCGCTTGAGCCAATGCGGGAGCATCGTTTATGCCGTCGCCTACCATAGCAACCTTCTTGCCTTCTTTCTGCAAAAGGCTTACCTGCTCTGCTTTATCCTGGGGCAGGACCTCAGCTAAAGCCCTATCTATTCCAACCTGCTTTGCGATGGCTTCCGCCGTATTTTTATTATCTCCTGTAATCATTACTACCTTAATCCCCATGGCATGGAGATTTGCTATAGCCTTCTCACTGCTTTCTTTGACTATATCCGCTACGGCAATGATACCGGATATTTTATCCTCTACGCTTATATACATAGGGGTTTTGCCTTCCTTGGCAAGCCTTTCAGCATCATCTTTTGATTGGCTTATTTCCAAGCCTCTATCCTTCATCAGCTTAAGATTACCCATGAGTATACTTTTACCGTCAATAGTGGCTTCAATACCATGTCCCGGAATAGCCTTAAAACTTTCTACGGCAAAGGGCTCTAAACTTTGCTCCTCTGCTTCCTTAACAATTGCTTCGCCTAAAGGATGCTCCGAGCCTTTTTCCGCAGATGCAGCCATAGCCAGAAGTCTTCCTTTGTCAAAGTCATCATAGGTAACAATATCCGTTACCGTGGGCTTTCCTTCTGTAATTGTACCTGTTTTATCTAGAACCACTGTATCTATTTTATGTGCTGTTTCCAAAGCTTCCCCGCTTTTAATTAATACTCCGTAGTCCGCTCCTTTGCCTGTCCCCACCATGATAGCAGTCGGCGTCGCAAGTCCCAAAGCGCAAGGGCACGCTATTACCAGCACGGAAATAAATATTGACATAGCGAATACTAAGCCTTCTCCTGTGGCATACCATATAATACCGGAAACCAAAGCTATAGCCATTACAATGGGTACGAAATACCCTGCCACAATATCCGCCATCTTTGCAATGGGCGCTTTTGAGCCTTGGGCATCCTCCATAAGCTTAATAATCTGTGCCAAAGCCGTATCCTTGCCGACCTTTTCCGCTTTAAACCTGATGCTGCCGTTTTTATTTATACTTCCACCGGTAACCTTGTTGTCTATTGTTTTTTCCACAGGTATACTTTCTCCCGTGAGCATTGATTCATCCACTGAGGTATAACCTTCCGTCACCACACCGTCTACGGGAATCTTTTCACCCGGTTTCACAACTATGATATCTCCTACCTCAACCTCTTCCAAAGGTATTTCTATTTCAACACCGTCTTGTATTACAAGAGCAGTCTTCGGTGCTAAACCCATAAGCTTTTTGATAGCCTCCGAGGTTTTACCTTTAGATACGGTCTCCAGGGTTTTGCCAAGAGAAATCAAAGTGATAATTATAGCTGCAGACTCGAAGTAAAGGTCATGAACATAATGTATTTCACCTTGAGAAATTTTATATAAAGCAAATAATCCGTAGATAATAGCCGCTGAAGTCCCCAAAGCCACAAGGGAATCCATATTGGGGCTCCTCCTAAAGAGAGATGAAAAGCCAATTGTATAAAATCTATAGCCGGCTATAACAACAGGTATTGCCAAAAGCAATTGCGTTAAAGCAAACCTCAAAGGATAGATATCGGGATTTAAAATCCCTGGTACGGGAAGCCCTACCATAGGTCCCATAGCCAAGTAGAAAAGAGGTGCCGCAAATACTGCAGAAAAAATAAATTTCCTCCACATGGTTTTTATTTCTTTTTCCTTGCGGATTTTATCTTCATCCACATTTGTTTCTCTTTCCGCATCCAAAGCTTTGTATCCGGCTTTATTAATGGCTTGTTTTATTTCTGATAGCCGGATTATTTCTCCGTCATATTCTACGGCAGCCTTTTCCGTAGCTAAATTTACTTGAGCTTCTGTAACTCCCGGCAACTTGGCCAGAGCTTTCTCTACCGCTTTGACACAGGCGGCGCAGGTCATCCCTTCGATAGGTATGGTAACCTTCCTTGTTTCTTTGATTTCCTCAGCTTTATAACCTGCCTTGTATACTGCATCTTCTATATCCTTTATCGTGATAACACTTTCATCGAGCTTGACTATTAAGGTTTCCTTGGCTAGATTGACTACAGCCTCTTCAACCCCTTGAAGCTTTCCTACGGTCTTCTCAACCGTTCTTACACAGGCTGCTCAAGTCATACCAGTAACTCTAAACTCAACACTTCTCATAAATAATGACTCCTTTCCCAGATCCGACATCTAACATCCAGTTCAATAGGGTTCCCCCCTATCCTATATTAATTATAATGCCCACTTTGTCCCTTGTCAACAAAAGAGTATTAAGCATTTTTTATTATAATACAAGTCATAATTATTTTATCTTTCGTAATCCTTAATTTTTTATTCAATACCAGACCGAAATAACTTATTTACTGACACAATCATATTTTCTGACATTTGTCAATAACTGATTTCGTTGCATAACCCATCAATTTCAATTATATCATTTTTTATTTTTTCCCTTTATAATTTAAAGTAGCGTATATGTTTTCTTTGCTCTTTAAAAAAAGCTATATATCTACGCCCCGCAAAGACATATCCTATGTAGTAGGGGCAAAATTACAAGGAGACAGTATACTTATAAATACTGCCTCCTTTGTGTTAATATGGAATATTGCTTTGAATAGCCTATTCTGCTTCATTTCCACACCGGTCTGGGTTGTCAATTCTATTTGTTTTGTAAATCATTCAAATAGTCATATATCCTCATGGCAATAACCGTTGCCATTTCTTTGGTTGCAGGTGCCGAAGGGTCAAAGACGTTGTCGTTACCAACCATCAACCCCAAAGCCACAACCATTTCAACCTCTGCCTTTGCCCAAGCTGATACTTTTTCCAAATCTTTTATAGTAATATCAATTTTTTCTGGTTTTAACTTTAGTGCCCTTACGATTATTACAGCCATTTGCTCCCTTGTTATGCCGCCTCTAGGATTAAAGCTTTCGCCGCTTCCCGCAATGATTCCCGCTTTAAAAGCCGCGTTTATATAAGGATAAAACCATTCATCAGCCTTAACATCATTGAATTCTATGGTGTTATCTATCTTAGTATCAAGATTTAATACCGCAGTCATAATCTTTGTAAACTCGGCTCTGGATATATTGCCTTTTGGGTTAAGCTTGCCGTCGGAGCCTGTAACAAAGCCTTTTTCTGTAGCTCTTTTTATGGAATCCATTGCCCAGGACGAAATCTCACCAGCATCCTGATATTTTTTCTCTATATCTATAGTTTCAGTTTTGTCCTTTATATCGGAGGTTTGCCCGGCTTCCGTATCCATAACAGTCCCGATGCCAGATAGCACTGTGCCGCCGCCTATTGTACCTCCACTGCTACCTCCGCCGGTGTTGCTTTCCCATTTACTGTTATCTTCGCCTAAATCCTCACCCAGGTTTGTCGTATAACTCCATTTTATTACATCGCCGTTTTTAAGTTTCTTTTGGTTTGAGCCGTCCAAGGAATATTTACCGTTTAGGCTATACATCCAGCCGCTGGTAGGACCATGATCAAATTCCCCCACACCGTCTATGCTTTTTACATAAATATTATCACTGCCACTATCATCATATTTAATACCTTTATTGTCCATCACCCTTTTTGTTAAGGACCATACCGTATCCCCGGACAATATTTCAACCTTTGTAGACGTTAATACTACTCCACCGCCTATAGCCTTTTTGTCGATAGATAAAGTGGCATAGCTTTTCCCTCCGCTCCCAGAGCCTGAACCTCCACCTGTATCTCCGGATGAACTTTTATTGCTTATTGAATAGGCTATAAAGTCTGTAAAATGCTTAGTCTTTACAATAAGATCATTTCCGCTGTCATAGGCATATTCATCTTTACCATCGGCTTTACCCTCATTATCGTTAGAATACTTTGTAATCTTAACTAAAGTATTCCCTTGGATATAAGCGGCTTCTTTGCCTTTTAGGCCTTTAAAGGTTAGTGTGACAAATTCAGAGAATACAACCTTTGAACCGCTGCCCATGGCAAAGACCTGATGAATATTTTCTAATTTTTTATCGCTTGGAATTGCATCACTGACCTTTGATTTTACTGTGGCATCATCTTTGCTTTTTGATGAAATCAATTCCAAGGCAGAGGGCTCTCCTGATGTTACTATAGCACCTTTAGGAATTTCCATTGATATATCGCCTTTTGTAGCTTTTATCTCCGGAAGGGCTTTATTTTTAGGTAACTCCACAAAAACCTTTGAATTTTTATTTTCAGGAATAACTATTTCTATTTCCTTATCTATGTCAGTATCTGAAATTGGAACTTTATATTCTTTATCATCTAAAGGTATTTCTACTTTTGGCTTTTCACCTTCCGGTAATGGTTTTTCAATATTTTGAACATCTGTCATATCATAAAGTGAATTTTTATTGTTTTTTAGTCTATCATACGCTACCAAGGCATAGGTGCCTTGCACTGTTGCCATAGCATTTGCCTTTATCTCAGTTGTTAAATTCTTAAAGCCACCTTCTGCTACTGCAAAGCCCATCAGTGCATCGATAAGACTTTTTTTGTTTTTAATAAACATATTATCTGTATCAGGATTTATACCCAGCTCTGTTAATGCAACTATTACCTGGGCAATATTTTGCGAGTTAGCTTTTGTCCACGCCGTCTCCGGAAAGCCTCCGTTTGGCATTTGTATATTTGAAAGCCAAGCCGTCCCTCTATCTACAGCTGCTTTCACCTCAGTATTTTTATTATAGTATGGGGATAAATAATAAGGAGCAAGAGCTTGTATAGCATAAGATGTTACATCCACATCAGGGGTATTTCCGGATAATGCCCAGCCCTTTGCATTTGCTGTGCCACTATTTATTTCCTTATTCAAAATAAATTCTATTAGAGCATCTCTTGTAGTTTGTACTTCTATATTCGATACTTTTGGTATTTCATAATCATAGGAATCAAGAGCCAACAAAGCATAAGATGCCCCTATAACTCCTTGATTTGTTACCTTATTATAATCAGCAAGCTTTTCAAGGAGATTGTATCCACTTACATCTGTAACATCTTTCCCGATAGCTGTTAAAGCTAAAATTAGCTTTGAATAATCTGCATAAGCATTGCCTAAGTTGCCGTCTTTTTCTTTAAGCTTCGTAGCTACACTGTCGTAGTATTCTTTGTAATAATCCTTTGATGCTTTATGATTTCCACGACCTAAGGTCATTATAGTCCATTCATCCCCATACTTGGGATTCTTCAAACCTTTATATGTGAAATTTAAATTTCTTTTTAATTGTTTTTCCGGAGTTGATACCTTTGGTTCTTCTACTTTTAATTCAATTGCAGTTCTTACAAGCTCGGGATAATTATTCTCCCTGTTCTTGCTTATTTTCATTTCATAAGTCTTGGCTGCCTCCGGTGCGAAAATAAAAGCTTCACCGTTTTCATCCGTATAATAAGCTTTTTCGTCTAGCTCAATTTTGGCCTCTTTAATATTTATCTTCTCCGTACCGATATATTCCCAGTTATCATCATATACATCATAATAAGATGTAATTCTTATTGTAAATTCATCACCTGCTTCAATAGGATCTGGTGGTAGCTCAATTACGGGGATATATGTATCAAATTCTCCATAGTAAAATACTATTTCATCTTCATTATTTATCTCGGATGTATCTATGGAATTGTATGCCGACATCCCATTCATCAGATATTGCCACCCGTCATATCCGCCAAAAGACCCTTCGCTTTCGCCTTTTACAGAAGAAACATACTTCCCATAGGCACTATCTTTTATAACAAGAGATATACCTTTCTCCTGCAGCAAATCATAAACCGCTTCATACACTGTCTCTTTTTTAGTCTCATAATCTTTCTCGTCTAGAATCGTTTCATATGCTCCTTCTATCCTTACGCTGATTTTCTTAGTTGCCGTATCTCCATATCCTACGCCTGCAAACATACTTATCATCATTGATAACACTAATATTACTGATAAGCATTTTCTAATTCTTATATCTTTCAATTTCCTTTCCTCCAATCAAAAATAATAAAACCTCTTGATAAATACTCGTCAAGAGGTTTTGTTTATTAATTCAATGATTATACTAATCATAATATCCCCCCTATCCCTCGTAGAGTTATTTGATTCTTCAAACAGGCAGGTCTTCTGGCTCAAGTATCATCATTTCGTCAGCCTTCCCGGTTTCCCAGTGGCATAATATGACTAAACTTCACTTTTACAGCGGCGGGACCGCGTGGGATTTTAACCCAACTTCCCTTTTCACCGATTTTGCATCACACAAAATCAGAACCTGTTTTGATATTAAATTGTTATATTAATCATATAAAATTTTAGCTGCTTTAGCAAGGACTTTCCTACGACATTTTATTTTCGGACTTTCTCAGCCTGATAAGAATAAATCCTATTACTGCCGTCGTCAAGGATAGCGCTCCCATAAGATTAAAGCCGGGAAGGTAATTGGCTGTTTGGACCTGTGATTTTTAATATCTTGAATTCTTCCTTGCTTTATTGCCTGAATGAATATTGTACGGCGTTGGTCTCTGTGTCCAGAGGCGGTATCGCATCCTCTAAACCAATAATCAGATATCTTCCGTCATCGTCCTTGCCAAGCTCATAGTAGTAAGAAGCGGGCTTTATTGTATTTCCTTCACTCCACGTCTTGCCAAAATCCGAGCTGCTTTTACTTCCCGTATATATGAAAGTAATTTTGTCGCTGCTGACGGTATAATTTCCTGTTATTGATGTCACACTGCCCGATCCGGTTTTTAACAATATTGTAAAGGTTCCGTCGCTATCAAATTGATACTCCTGCTCTGTGCCATAAATGCCGAAATCGAAGGAACCCGTGCCGATATTATACATGGCACCGGTCATGCCCTTGCCCCATTTACCAACTATGGAGCTGTTTCCCATTGATGTCTGTGAAGGCTGGATAGGCTTCATTGGCTGTGCAGGCTCATTGGGCTTCGCTGGTTGCGTAGCGTAGCCGTCTCCTGTAGGTGTTCCTAATGCGCCGGATTCTATCTGGTCATAGGAGCGCACGCTCATAAGGATGGAGGCTTCTCTCGTGGCCGCTCCGTAGCCTGTGGCCTCCTGTGCCGTTGTCGTAGCTTTGGGCATGAAATTGCCGTTATTGTCTCCTTTAATAATACCCAGCTTTGACATATATTTTGCGCCTTCCACCGCATAGGCAGATATATTCTTCTGATCAGGGAAATCCTTGATCCCTGCTATGCTATAGCTGCCTCCCGGCGCGATGGCTTTGAGGGCTCTATACAACATGGTAGCGCATTGCTCACGGTTTATCAGCACCTGGGGTGAAAAGGTGGTGGCACTGGTGCCCGTCGTTATTCCCAGGGCAAAGGCTTTTAGCACTTGGGGATTTTTCGAGTCGGTAAAGGGATTGGGAGACATTGGAGCAGGGCTTTTACCCGTGGTTTTCTCATAGAGCAGCAGCGCCAGTTCGCAAAATTCCTCCCGGGTGATGGGCTTGGTCAGGTCTGCTCCTTTCAGTATGTCGGGAATCAGCCCCGCTTCATCAGCCTTTCTCAACTCTGTTGTTGCCCATTGGGAAGCCTTTTCCCATGCTGGCATGTTGTGGGAAATCACGTTGGAGAAAGGACTGTATATTTCTCTTGAGCTTGTGCTATTAATACGGGTATGCCTGTATTCTTCCAGGTCGAGAAAATACCGGGTCTTGATTTCATAGGGGATTTCTTCGTAATGACCTTTATAGTCTTCAAAATAATCTTGGGCATTAAATTTAATCGTCTCGTCAGAGACCCACCAATAATGAACTTGCTTAAAGTCCTTGTCTCCCTCTTTGCGCAGCCATATTTGCGCACCCACGTAGCCTCCGGTAGCAACGTTCAAGTCTCCGATGTCATGGGGGGGCTTTTCCAGCTTGACTGCCAGGTAGGGTGAGTCGCCGTACATTTCTATCTCCACTCCTTTAAGTGTTGGGGCATTGTTAATCATCTTGTTGGGGTCAAGCTTTACATTGTGGGAAAGGACAAATTCCTTGGACCAGGGCGAGAGCACATAGGTTTCGCCGTTGTCAAAGGTCTGGGCGAAGCGTGCCCGGAAGGTCATGCTATTGTTCTTGAAATAATCCCAGCCCGTATCTTCGATCATCCCGGCAATGGTTTTGTCGGAAAACAAATGGACGAAATAAGCATATCCGGCTCCGGCGTAATATTCGCCGTCTTGGCAGGAGATATAATACATGTTCTTTTGGTTATCCGGAACAGTCTTTGGAGAATCCCAGCCGGAGGTATACTGCCAGCTCCCGTTGTTTATTTTGGCGTCTACCTGATAGTACAGTACAAAATTCTTCAGGTCACGATTCTCCGGCTCTTCCTGAACCCGGCTGGCTATATAATCCCTGATACTATCCGAGGCGCTGATGTAGAGCTTAATATTATCACCGCCTCTATAGGTCACCCCAAAGTGCGGAGGAGCAGTCAAAGAGGTTGGGTTTTTCACCGCCGCCGAGACGGATAGAGGCATCAGGCTGATGAACATCACTAAGGTGAGCAGAATTACTGTTATCTTTTTATTAAAATTTCTCCAATTATAATTTAATTTAAGCATAAAAATATCTCCTTTCTTAACTCTCAATATATTTCCTTTTGTATTTCTCATTCCTTATTGTCATATGTATATCCCGTCAGGTGCAGCTTTTTCTCTGCCGCTCTTTCCCAGTATTATTGGCTTAGATAGAAGTTACAGGTAAAGGTGGTTCGGGTTTCAACTGTCTCGTAAATTTCTATGTCGGCGGCGTAGCTTTTGCCCTTCCACTTGAAGGACTTATACAGCTGTCCGCCGTCTCCACTCCAGCCTTTTTCCGTCAGCAGCTCCATGTATTCCCGCGCCCCGGCTTCGTCCACGCCGTTATAGGTATAGTTAAAGTACCATGCATTATCCATGGTCTCCAGCAACTCCACCTTGCCGACCAGAGTGCCCGAGATAGGTTTTAAAATATCGGGCGGGATTTTGTCTGCAGGCCAGTCACCGGCTTCTGCAGTATATACATCGATTTGAAGAATAGTATCACCCGCCTGTAGGGCGAAGGTCGCCGTATACAGTCCAAGCACTGCCTCAGTTTCATAATTGTTGGAGGTAACGATCCATCCGGCGCTTTGCAATTTTCCCAGGTAATCATCAATGTCAGACTGTCCGGTGTCCTTTACCTTGATGGTAAGTACGCCCTCTCCGTCCACCGCCGATGCCGTAACCATCCCTGCTGTGTATTCCGGCAGTTCGTCGGGGACTTTGTCTGCCGGCCAGCCTTCCTTCAGTAAGATATCAGGTCCGGCGGGAATATTTGCAATATCAATTTTAGATCCTTTTGTTTCATCCTCAAGTGCTGCCCTTTTTTCTGTATTACCTCCGCAAGCAGTCGCGGCAAGTACTATCAGGAAAATAACAAAAACAATAAAACATAATTTTTTCATACAATCACCTCATTTTATTTAATTTTTCAATATCATCAGAATTACATTCTGCACAACAGCCAAAATCGCGGTTGAAGTCTTCATCGCATACCCATTGCCCGCATGCAATGCACCGGTTAAAATGCTCCATGGCATCACTTTGTGCCTCTTCAAAGACTTTAACATATGCCTTTTGCAGCTTCCATTTTTGGAATAAGCCTTGCTCAATAGGAGCTTCAAAGACGGGGGAAGCGTATTCACGGTGACAAATATCACAATAAAACGTAAATTGCAATTTCCCTCCCGAGTGCTCCTCTCTATATTTTTTTGTAAAAGCTGTTGTCACACACATCCTCCTTTCGTGAAATAATAAAGCTTTTATCTCTTTGCCTTTATTTTCTATCCTAATTACTACTTTGGATAGCTATGTGATAGCATAGGTATGGAAAAAATATAATACTTATATGTAAAAACAAAAAAATCCAAAGCTTAAAGGAGCTTCGGTAACTATAATATACGGCATCGTTATAAAATATTTTTTTAGAAAAATTTTGATGTGTTTGCATAAAGCTTTATTGAATTGATATATTTTATCCCTTAAATACATGGTCTTGACTCGTTATACTTATAAAACTTTTTTAAGCTTTTAATACCCTATCTGAGTCGTGCACCTCTATATCAGCAGCAATATCTTTGTAACCGAACTTAGCGAATAGTTCCGGCAAGCTACTAATATTCAGCTTTTTATAAAGGGAAGTACAATGAAAATCTACTGTGGCATAACTGATATGTAGCGTTATACCGATCTGCTTGCGGGAGTTGCCAGCCAGCAAAAGGGCACAGACCTCCTTCTCTCGAGGAGTCAGGCGATAGCCTCCTAATTTATCTGTTTCCTCAACCTTTGCAGTGATGACTGTCATATCTGTTTTATGGTAATCATCAAACCAGCCTGCTGCAAAAAGATATTTTTGGAATACAGGAGAAAAAAGTACATATAAAACTAAAAAAGTAACCGCTGCAATAAGCGAGATAAGGGGTATAAAATCAGGCAAATAGGAGTTTAAGAAGCCTGTTACAGCAAAAGCGATTATAAGGGGCGGCAAACAGGCGCCGCACATATATTTTTTAAAAACTATGTAGCTGCCGTACTTTTTCATAACACCGCCAAAGGTATAAAACGATGCCGCATATCCTATGGTACATAGTCCGCATAGAAAAGAACCTGCAAGATACATATTAGAGTTTGGGCTGCTTTGCATAAGGGCAAAGGATATTGTAAGAAGAATAAAATACAAATTCCAAATATGCCATATACTGCGGTTAAAAATCAATTGAACAATTATTGACACAATACCTCCTAGGGTAGCACCTAATCCAAAGAAAAGTATTGAAGAGTGTCCGCCCCGGACATAAAGAAAGGATATAAAGGCATCCATCAAAAAGAATACAAAGAATAATGCAAATGCGGGATACATTGTTTTATCAAGCTTACGAGCTGTACGGCTGAAGCTTTCAGCAAGATCCTCAGCTCTAAACCGCGTGATACAAATTATCAAGGAGGAAAGGAAAAACACAGGCAGTACCTTCCATGCATTTCCACTGGTTGCTCCACTGGCATCCAGAAGCATACAAAGACCATAGTTGAACACAATCAGAACCGCGCCAAAGAAACGCTCTGTATTGTTAATAACAAGCATATAGGCATATGTAGCGCAAAAAACACAGGCTCCTAAACCAAACCAACAAACAGACGCCGCTACGGATTGTAATTCACCCCAAGGCAGAATAAGCCATAGAATTATAAAGATTCCCGCTACAATTGAAGCTATACGTAAAAATCGCAAAAAACTTTTTGCAGGTATGAGAAAGAAAATACATGCGCCGCATAAATATGAACAATATAAAGTAACTTTGGGGTCCAATCCATATAGTTGTGCATTGACTCTTAAAAGGCTGCTCATCATATTTCCTATGCCGAGACCCATAGGCATTGCCAGGATATACTGCCAATAGCCAACACGTATATTGTTAAGGTGCAAATGATCCCGTGTATCCCACAATCTGGAAACAGATGCGGTTATATTATTTAAAAATTGTGCCATAGCCTATCACTCTCTTTCTATTGACTGCTTTATTCCCAGGCTTTTGTCATCATTCGCCACGACCCAAATGCTTTAGTATTTTGTTCTAACTATAACCGCTAAAAGAATTTACTTACAAACGTTGTATCAGCAGAATTTTATCTATCTGCTATTTAATCCATCCAACCGGAGCTCCGAGCATATAAATACAATTTATCTTATCATAAAAAACATAAAAATAAAATAATTAATTTAATGATATTTTGAAGCTTATTTGTTAACAGTGTCCTAAGATGAAAGGTAGGCAATCAGCGCATTTAAGTTAAATGGAAAGTATATTAATCAAATCAGCAAGGACTTTCCTATAACATTTTATTTTTGGACTTTCTCAGCTTGATAAGAATAAATCCTATTACTGCAGTCATCATGGATAGCGCCCCCATAAGATTAAAGCCGGGAAGGTAATTGGCAGTTTTGTCATACAACAATCCGACTAAAAAAGGTCCTACTAAAACTCCTACATTAAGACAGGTAGACAAAATTCCATAGCCTAAGCCTATCTGCTCTCCCGGGAGAAGCTTCGGTATCAGAGAAAAAACCGGAGAGGGCACAAAAGCCGCTGAAATACCGATTAAAATTCCTAAAACAAGAGGGTTTACCGCCACTCTGGGAACTAATAGCAAAGCAATGCCCAAAACAATGCTTCCCCCTATTATAAGGTATTCTTCTTTACCGTAACGATCTGTCAAATAACCTACAAAAGAGCTTAATATAAGGGCGCCAATCATCAAAAGGCTGGTTAAAAACCCTGCGTAGCTGCTGTCAAACCCCACAGATTTATAATAGTCACTTCCAAAGGTAAGAAAGGATATGGAGGAAGCGTTATAAAGCATCCATATCGCAGATGTAAGCCATACCGCAAGCCCCGTCTCCTTGACGGCATATATTGATTTTTTCAGATCAGGTCTTTCGTGACTATTCTCTCGCCCTGCCTTTGGTGCAACAGGGAATTTAAACAGGAAAAGTAAAATTACCAAAAATGAATAAAAGGATGTAAAAATAATTGGCATTCTCCAGCCGGAGGCGGCTGCCCACAGACCAAAAATATTAAGAGTCAGTATCGTACCTAAAGGCATTGCCGTGTTAAATATACCCATTGCCGTACCGATTTCTTTTCTCCCGAACCATTGAGAAATCATTTGAGGCGCCACTATAGCAATAGTTAAAGCTCCTATGCCGGAAATAACCCTGCCTAAAACAAGCAATCCATAGCTGTTCCCTACTGCAACTAATAAAGTGCCGGCTAATGTAATACATAGGGAAAATAAACCTACTTTTTTCGACCCGTAAACATCAGCTAAAATCCCTCCGGGAATTGATATGAAAATTCCCGGGAGACCAAAAAAGCTCATAAGAGCACCGGCTTGGGCATGGTTAATACCCATGGATGCTATAATAAACCCAAATACCGGCGGGATGCCTTGAAAAACCAAAGCAAATACAAGCATAAAAAAATATATAAATATTAATGCTTTCCAAGGTGATGTATGTTTCATTTTATCCTCCTAAAACTAATCATCAATAACAATAGTTCATTCTATGCCACAAGCTCATTTTTGTTTTCAATAAACCAATCTCAATCCAATATTTCCTTATTTCAATTTAAAATGACTCATATTACAAATTAAAAAATTCATGATCTCAAATCTATAGAATTGGCGTCTATATTAAAGCCCCTTGTAATTCCTCTGGGCTAATCTTTTTGAAATACATATCAATATTGAAATCCTTTACTACAGATAGTATTTCTCCTTCTTCATAACGTTTTCCTTTCAAAGCATTTTCAATATCCCGCAAATCTCCTGTGCCAAAAAAATCTCCATAAAACTTTATACTTTCAATTATGCCATTTTTCACATATATTAAAGCTTCGACTGTTCCGCTTTCAAATCTTTTTGACTTTCTGATATTAAATTCCGGTGATTTGCCAAAATTCCAATCCCAGGTCATGTATTTTCTATTCATTAGTCCCTTAATATCCTTTAATTCCTCCTGAGATAGCCGTCTTTCTTCCAGTTTAGCAGTACCGTCAAACATATATAAAAGCATCAAATCCCTAAACTGCAATACATTTATATCTGATTTAAGATGATTTTTAATATTGGTGACCCTAGCACTCACAGATTTTATTCCTTTCGATTCAATTTTTTCTTTAGAAACCTTTAACGCCTTTGCCAGCTCCTCCATATGAGAATCAAAAAGTAAAGTTCCGTGATGCAATAGCTTTCCTTTGGAAACAAACTGAGCATTGCCGGAAAACTTCTTGCCTTCTATTAAAATATCATTTCTGCCGGATTGCTCTGCCTCAATACCTAGTTTAGCCAAAGCTTTCACAATGGGCTCTGTAAATTTTTTAAAATCATAATCAGCCTCGTATTCATTTTTTATTATCAAGGAATAATTCAAGTTGCCTAAATCATGATATACCGCACCGCCTCCCGTTATCCTTCTTACGATGTGTATATTATTTTCTTTAACGTATTCGTGATTTATCTCCGCCATAGTGTTTTGATGTTTACCGACAACTATAGTGGGTTCATTTTGCCAAAGCAGTAAATAATTTTTGTTATCCTTAAGGTTGAATAAATATTCTTCCATAGCTAAATTATAATATGGATTTGTAGATTCATTCTTTATGTAAAGCATATATTGCCTCCTCCAATTAATCTTTCGGACTTTTTTTTATTTTATCATAAAATCACGTATAACACACCACATATAGCTGAGGCTATGTCATTGACATATTTTTTTATATATGCTATTCCATAATATAGAGGCTATTTTGTAGATAGCTTTCTATTAGATAAATGTTAGGATTACAAGTATAGATAAAGTATAATACGAGGAGGATGCATATGAAAAAGGTTGCAGTAATTTCCACCGGCGGCACTATATCCATGAAATCAGATATAAAAGGATTGGCCGTACCCGCCCTTGGTGCTAAGGAGTTGATAGAAACTTTACCTGAAATAAGCAAACACATCGAGGTAACTGATATTTCATTCAAAAATATACCCAGCGCTCATATAACCTTTGAAGATTTATTGGAGCTGCGGAGCTTAATAATTGGCTTAAAAGACAAAGGCTTCAATGGTGTTGTTATCACCCATGGCACGGATACAATGGAAGAAACAGCATACTTCCTTGACTTGACAGTGAATGCTGATATTTCTATCGTTTTAACAGGCGCCCAGCGTAATCCGTCTTCCATAAGCTCTGATGTTCAGCTAAATCTTATGGATTCTATACTCGTTGCGGCGGACGATAAAACATCTGAAATGGGAACAGTAATTGTATTTTCTTCAGAGATTATTCCTGCAAGGGAGGCAACAAAGTTTCACAGGAGCAGAGTAGATACTTTTAAAAGTTTAGAATTTGGTCCTGTAGGGACGATAAATAATAACAAAGTCTTATGGTTTAGAGAGCCTTTAATAAAGGATACTTATGGAATTGGTAAACTTTTAAATGCTGTAGATATTATTCCTTGTTATCTTGGGTCAGACTCCAGGATGATTGAAAACAGTGTGGATTACGGAGTTGACGGGATTATACTGCAAAGTCTCGGGGGCGGTCATGTCCCTAAAGCCATGCTTGCAGGTGTTAAAAGAGCTATTGATAAAGGTATACCCGTGGTTTTAACATCAAGGGTGCCGGTCGGCAGACTCCTGGCGGGAACGTACGGCTTTGAAGGTGCTGAAATACATTTAAAAAGCATGGGAATGATATTTGGAGGAGATTTAACTGCCATAAAAGCCAGACTTAAGCTCTATGTTCTTTTATCCCTAGGCTTTGACCACGATAAAATACGTTACGAATTCGAGAAGGACTTTTACTAAACTTTTGTGACATGGACTCCCGTCAACTTTGTCATGATTTGTGGCATAAATATTGCATATAACAATATTTATTAAACTTTTTTGAAAGGAAAGCTATCATGACAATGAGGGGTATTATTCCAATATTTGTACTTCTTATTTCTTTGTTGATTTTGAAGCTGCCTGCAGATAAAGCAGGGGCACTATCCTTAATCACAGCTTCTCTTCTTGCCTTTTTTGTTTTTGGCATACCTTTTTCCGGCTTCATTATTGCAATATCCAAAGGCTTTTCCATGTCTTTGTATGTATTATTGATTGTTTGGGCTGCAATGTATTTGTATCATTTAGTTGACGAAGCCGGAGCCATAAAAGTTATACAGACTTACATAACAGAATTTATTTCTAACAGATTTTTTCAATTCCTTCTCCTATCATGGATTTTTGCTTCTTTGCTCCAGGGCATAGCGGGCTTCGGAGTACCTGTAGTTATTGTAACTCCTATTCTCATTGGCTTAGGCTTTGATCCCTTTGTTTCAACGGCTGCAGTTCTGATAGGACATTCCTGGTCAGTAAGCTTCGGCTCCATGGGCTCATCCTTCTTCACCATTCACCTTGTCAGCGGCTTGCCCCAAAGCACTTTAGGACCTGCCATGGCTATATTTGATTTTGTAGCCATGATTACTACAGGGATTTCCGTATGCTTTTTATATGGGAAATGGGATGCAGTAAAAAAGGGTTTCCTATATGTATTGACAGTCAGCGCTTTTATGACTGCCATTGTTTTAGGAACGATTAAGGTTGAAATGTATTCTACTGTAGGGCTTTTTGCCGCCATAGGAGGATTTCTTGCTTTATTTGCTTTATACTATATCATTCATGGTAAAAGAGAGCCGAAAAAAAACCCTGATCGAGCAAATGAAAAACTAACTTTTATCCAAGCCTTATCACCCTATGCCGTGGTGCTTGTCTTCTCCGTTTTGTTTCAGCTGCTGCCTCTTAGCAAATTTAAGCTAGGCTTCTCCTATCCTGCTTTCGCAACTGCTTTGGGCTATGCGGTAAAAGAAGAAAGCAGCTTTTCACCCATAAAAGTCTTTATTCATCCTGCTTTTATTATTTTTATTGCCGCATCTATAGCTATTTTACTTTATACCCGGTTGGGCGTACTGGATAAAGCTGCTCTTACGAAGGTTCGCGATAAAACTGTGACAAAATGCATACCAACTACTATAAGCTTGGGGTATCTTATTTGCACGGCTCTCGTCATGATGGATTCGGGAATGACTCATTACCTTGCAGAGGGCGTGGCAAAAGCAACGGGGACTTTATACCCTATACTTTCACCTTTTTTCGGAGTTTTAGGAAGCTTCATAACTGGAAGCAATACAAATTCAAATGTTATTTTCGGAAGCTTACAGTACGGAGCGGCAGAGGCTTTAAATGTCAGTAAAAATCTAATGTGCGCAATTCAATCTATCGGTGGCTCCGTAGGAGTGGCTATAGGTCCCACCACCGTTCTTATGGGCGCTTCAGCTGCAAAGCTGACAGGTAAGGAATCGGAGATTTATAAAAAGGTACTTTTACCTGTTTTATTCTCAGCGACTATGCTTGGTATTTTAAATTATATTTTGCTCATATTGATGAATTTGGAGATAGGAGGATAAAAATGCAGGCTCTAAAAATAAAGAAATTTATTACCTCTATTTTTGTTGCGGTTTTTATTATGCTTTATTTATCCATAAATGCTAATATACCTATCCTCGGAATGATAGGTATATCTATGCTGGGGCTTGGAATTGTTTTGACACTTCGCCGCATCAAATAACTATCTTTATACCACTAAGCCAGAGGAAATATTGATACGGCGCTTAGATAAAATAAAAAGGGCTTTAGCGTTAAACAAAGCCCATAATATTTAATACAAATGGCAGGCGACAAAATGATTATTGTCTATTTCTTTTAATTCCGGTTCCGCGTTAAGACATACTTCCTTGACATAGTTGCATCTCGGTGCAAAGCGGCATCCCGGTTTTGGATTTATGGGAGAGGTAATTTCACCTTTTAGAATTACTCTTTCCCTTCTTTTTCTTATATTCGGCACTGTAATGGCAGATAAAAGTGCCTCCGTATAAGGATGGTACTGCTTAGCGAAAAGTTTCTCTGTAGGTGCTTTTTCCACCAATCTGCCGAGATACATGACTGCAATATCATCAGAAAAATAGTTAACAACAGATAAATCATGGGTAATAAATATATATGTCAAGTGATATTTTTCTTGAAGCTCATTCATCAGATTAAGTATTTGCGCTTGTATCGAAACGTCCAAAGCAGAAACCGGCTCATCACAGACGATAAACTTCGGGTCCATGGATAGCGCTCTTGCTATTCCTACTCTTTGCCTTCTGCCTCCGTCTAATTCATGGGGATATGTGTTGACTAATCTTTCTGCCAGTCCCACCGTTTCCATAAGCTCATACACTTTATCCAATCTCTTTCCTTTGTCTGTAATTATTTTGTTTAGTCTCAAAGGTTCGGCTATTATTTCACTTATTGTTTTACGAGGGTCCAAGGAGGAAAAAGGGTCCTGAAATATCATTTGCATATCCTTCCTCAGCTTCCTCATCTCTTCATCGCTGACCTTTGTTATGTCCTGACCTTCAAATAATACTTCTCCGGAGGTAGGCTCTAAAAGTCTTAGAATTACTCTGCCTGTCGTTGATTTGCCGCACCCCGATTCACCTACTATTCCCAAGGTCTTGCTCCGTTCAATGGTAAAAGATATATCATCTACGGCATGGAGCATTCCCCCGGGAGTTTTAAAATACTTTTTTAGGTTCCTTACTTCTAAAAGGTTATTTTCCACTGCTTACGCCTCCCTTAAACGTCCTCTCTGTCTCTTCATACATCAAGCATTTTGTAAAATGAGTATCGCTGAATCTTGTAACGACCGGCTTCCTTTGAGAACAGATATCCTCTGCATAATTACATCTGGGATGGAAAGGACAGCCCTCAGGTAAATACATGGGGTCCGGCATTAAGCCTTTAATGGGCTTAAGCTTCTCAGTTCTGTTTTCTATATCCGGCAAGGATTTGAAAAGTCCTTCCGTATAGGGATGCTTTGTTTTTTCAAATATTTCTTCTAAATTCCCATGCTCAATGATTTCCCCCGCGTACATAATGGAAACTTCATCACATATTTCAGCAACTATACCTAAATCATGGGTTATCATTATCATTGACATTCCATATTTATCCTTAAGGTTTTTCATAAGCTCCAGCACTTGGGCTTGTATAGTTACATCCAATGCTGTTGTCGGCTCGTCAGCGATAAGTAGCTTCGGGTTACATGCAAGAGACATGGCAATAACAACTCTTTGCTTCATGCCGCCGCTAAACTGGTGGGGATATTCAACTGCCCTGTTGCCGGGTATGCCGACTAATTCAAGCATTCTTTCGGCTTTTTTCCCTGCTTCTGCTTTGCCCAGCTTCTCATGAATGGAAATAACCTCTGCAATTTGATCTCCAACAGTCATTACAGGATTCAAAGAAGTCATGGGGTCCTGAAATATCATGGAAATCTGGTTTCCCCTGACGCCTTCCATCTTTGATTCACTATAGGAAAAAAGGTCATTATCTTCGAATAATATTCTTCCGCCTTTTATAATGCCCGGAGGGTTGGCAATCAAACGTAGTATTGATAATGCTGTGGTAGTTTTCCCTGCACCTGTTTCACCGACTAAGCCCAAGGTTTTACCTTTCATCAATTCAAGCTCTACTCCGTTTACAGCCTTTACTATACCATCATCCGTCTTATATATTACCTCAAGGTTTTCTATAATTAATTGAGGTTTTACATCATTCATAGTCAAGAGCCTTCCTTTCCGTTACTTTAATTTCGGGTCCAGTGCATCCCTCAAGCCGTCTCCCAATAGGTTTAGAGCCAATATGGTTATCATTATTGCAATTCCGGGGAAGAATGTTATATGCCATGCGTCCCGCAAATAAGTCTTACCCCCTGCAAGCATTGAGCCCCATTCCGGCGCCGGCGGCTGGATACCCAAGCCTATAAAACTGAGTGCGGAAGTAGAAAGTATTGCGTTGGCAACGCCTAAGGTAGATTGCACTATAACCGGGGCTAAAGAATTTGGTATTATATGCTCTAAAATTATGGAATGAGTCTTTGCCCCAACGGCTTTTGCCGCTTCTATGTACTCTTGGTCCTTGACAGTCATAACAGAAGCCCTGACTATCCTTGAATAAGCAGGGATACTGGCTATGCCGATTGATAACATAAGATTAGGCAAGCTTGTTCCTAATGCTGCTACTATGGCTATTGCCAGAAGTATAGGCGGCACGGCAAGCAATATATCCATTACTCGCATTATTACATTGTCAACCTTTCCTCCGTAATATCCCGCTATCGCTCCTAGAAAACCACCGCAAAAAAGAGCTATTCCAACAGCGATGAGCCCTACTGTCAAGGATACCCTCGAGCCATGAATAAGTCGGGCAAATATATCTCTTCCCAACTCATCCGTCCCTAGCCAATGCTCACTGTTAGGTCCTTGAAATCTGCCTTTAATGTTTTGTTTTATTACCACATCGTCATAATCAGCAATTATACCTGCAGATAAAGCCACCCCAATCTCCAAGAAAATTATTATAAGTCCCATTATGGCCATCTTATTCTTTTTGAGTCTTTTCCAAACCTCTGCAAATTGCGATCTTTTCTTATAATTTACTGCCTTATACTCTACGGTTTTTACTTTCTCAACCTCCATGCTCATCACCTCTTAACCTTTGTATTTGGCTTTTATTCGCGGATCTATAAAGCCATATAAAATATCTATCAATAAATTTATTAAACTGAACAAAACAGCGAATATAACTATGCATCCAAGAACAATGGGGGTATCCTTTGCCCTTATAGAATCAATCATAAGTCGTCCTACACCGGGCCAGGCAAAGACGGTTTCCGCTATTATTGCCCCACCCATCAGACCTCCGAATTGAATACCCACAACGGTTACAATAGGTATGAGCGCATTTTTTAAAGCGTGCTTCAAAATGACTATCCTTTTATTTACGCCTTTTGCTTTAGCCGTTCTCACATAATCCTGTCTGACCACCTCCAGCATTGAGGAACGCGTCATCCTGGTAATGCTTGCTGCCGTGCTGAGACCTACTGTTACTGCCGGCAGTATAATACTTTTGGCAGTATCGGCCCCTCCCGAAGGCAGTACTCCCAGCTTTAATGCAAATATAATGATAAGCATGAGTCCCAGCCAAAACCCCGGCATTGTGGCAACAAGCAAGGTAATGACCATGCTCACATTATCCATCAGGGAATATTGCTTCACAGCAGAAATTATGCCTATAGGCAGAGATATGCATACGGAAAAAAGTATACCCACCACAGTAAGTTTAAAAGTATGAGGGATTCTTACTTTTATTTCATTGATTACAGATCTTCCGTTTATGTAGGATTTCCCCATATCTCCTTTTACCAGCTTGAACATGTAGGTGAAGTATTGTTTTATAATGGGATCGTTTAGCCCCATTTTTTCTCTAAGCTCTTCCCCGGCTTCAGGTGTATATTGATCCGCCAGTATAAGCATGGCAGGATCGCCGGGTGAAAGGCTTAATATAAAGTATACAAGAAATGTAACTCCTAAAATTACCGGTATAAGCATAATCAGTCTTTTGGTGATAAACCTGTACATTCCTTTGCTGCCTCCTTTAATCCAGAGAAGATACATGATAATTATGACAACAGACTCCGGGTCTTTGATACAGCCGAGAGTCTGCTGTTCTTAATTAATTTATTTTGGTTTACTTAATATTTTTCTTTAATAATGCAGCTTATAAAAGTCTATGGTGCTTACAGAGCTTATTACTAAGCCTTTCAGTCCTGCTTGAGTTGCTACATCAAAGGTCGGATAATACATAGGTACCCAGGGTGCATCATCAACTATTATCACTTGAGCATCCTTATACATCTGTCTTCTTTTTTCCACATCCAGCTCAACCTTAGCATCATCCAAAAGCTTATCTACTTCTTTATTGGAATAAAACACTCTGTTTCCTGCCGCACCGTGCTTAGTAGTGTGGAATTGCGGATACATGGCCAAATCGCCGTCACTGTTGGATTCCCAGCCCAGTATCATTATCTCGTGTTCACCTGCCGCAGTTTTTTCTATATATGAAGACATTTCAAGAAGCTCTATTTCTGCTTCTATACCAACATCCTTTAGATTAGCTTGAAGCACTTGCGCTATCCTGTTTCTTACATCGCCGGAAGCCCAGATCTTTGTTTTGAAGCCGTCAGGAAAGCCCGCTTCCTTCAATAGTTCTTTCGCTTTATCCGGATTGTAGTCAAATCCTTTTATGTCAGCGTTAAACCCAAAGTTGCATGGTGCAATAACTGTTTGGGCTATCTCGTACCTGTCATTATTAGATACTATATTTATGGATTCTTTATCCGTTGCATAGTTAATGGCCTGCCTTACAAGCTTATTATCGTAAGGCTTCTTTTTCAAATTAAAGCCTATGTATTCTACTCTGGGGTTAACGGCTTGATGCATTTCCAACTTGGAGTTTGATTCAATTTTATCCACGTCGGCTGCTTCGATGCCTATGATTAAATCTGCTTCGCCCGTTTCCAGAACAATAGTTCTGGAAGTTCCTTCAGGAATACCTTTAAAAATAATTGTTTTTGCTCCATCGCTGTTGTCGCCGTAATAGTCATCGAATTTTTCCAATACTAGCTTTTCCCCTTGAATCCATTCAACAAACTTAAGGGGTCCTGAGCCTACAGGCTCAATGGCAAATTTCTCTTCGCCTTTTTCTGTGAATACTTTTTTAGGAATGATTCTTGTAGCGGACCCTGCAAGGTTTATAAATAAAGTTGCATCAGGTGTACCGGTGGTGATTTTAACCTTATGATCGTCAATAATATCTACTGCCACAATATTCTCAACCAAGCTCTTCATTTTAGGCATGCTTTGCTGTCTTTCTATGCTGAATTTAACATCCTCTGCCGTCACGGGAGAGCCATCATGGAATAATGCGTCATCCCTAAGCAAGAATTCCCATTCTGTCGGGGAAATATTAGTCCATTCCTTTGCCAAATCAGGAACTATGTCGCCTGTTTCATTTAATCCCACTAAGGAGCTAAAAATCTGTCTTATGGCCATGAAGGATGCTACTTGATTACAATCATGGGGGTCAAGCACACTTACATCCGTGCTTTGAGCTATTATAACCTCTTCTTTTTTTGGTGCAGGGGCTTCTCCGACATCGGAAGGAGTCTCTGATGAAGTCTCTTTATTCCCACCGGAACATCCGGCCAGCAGCCCCAGTATCATGAAAGCGATTAGCAATATGGACAGTCTTTTTTTCATCTTTATTCCTCCTCAAATTTACGATTTCTAATATTAATTAGCAAATGTCATGCCATGCTTTTTAAATTCTCAAACAATTACAAAAATTCAATAGTTTAAGAAGTTAGTGTATAATAGTTATGGCATTCGACATGAATTAATGGGTTATAAAAGGATTATCTGGGTATTTTGGGTTGATATATCATCCCATTTCACCTCATTTGTAGTTTTTTTAACCAATTATGGTATTACTTTTAATCTATTATAACAAAATATTACGAATTCTTAAAACAGGCTATTGGCATTGATTTTGCTACTCATTTATTTGAAATAAAATTTTTAATACATTTGTGAAAGGATTTTATATATGAACTATAATGCGTGTACAAAGAAATATCCTTCCTTGCGTAATCTTATTTACGGAAAAAATGGAATGGTCGCCACTTCACAGCCTTTAGCTGCCCAGGCAGGGCTGGATATGATAAAAAAAGGAGGTAATGCTATTGATGCGGCAATAGCAACTGCCGCCATGCTAACTGTAGTAGAACCTACAGCAAACGGAATTGGCGGAGATGCCTTTGCTTTAGTATGGGTTAAGGATCGACTCCACGGTTTGAACAGCAGCGGACCTGCTCCTCTATCCATTAGCTCGAAGGAGTTAATAGATAAAAATTATAAAGAAATGCCTTTATACGGCTTGGTACCGATAACTGTTCCCGGCATTCCGGCGGCTTGGGCAAGCCTTTCCGACAAATTCGGCAAGCTGCCTTTCAAGGAGCTATTGGAACCGGCGATAATCGCGGCAAAAGAAGGCTATGCCTTATCTCCCATAGTAGCAAAGTTCTGGAATGTTGCTTTTAATAAATATTCAGCAGCATTAAAGGACCAAGAGTTCCGGGAATGGTTTAAGGTTTTTGCACCGCAAGGGAGAGCCCCCAGGGCAGGAGAGGTGTGGAAGTCTAAGGACCACGGAAGAACCTTGGAGGAACTGGCAAAAACAAAATGTGAATCCTTTTATAGAGGGGATATCGCCGATAGAATTCATCGATTCAGCAAAGAATATAACGGCTATATAGGTAAAGAAGATTTAGCAGCCTTTTACCCTGAGTGGGTGGAACCTATCAAGGTTGAATATAAAGGCTTTGAGGTATGTGAAATACCTCCCAATGGTCACGGTATAAGTGCTCTTATAGCTCTTAATATATTTAAAAGATTGGAAATAGCAGACAAAGAAAACCCGGACACCTATCATAAGCTTATGGAGGCTATGAAACTGGCATTTATAGATGCAAAGGAGTATGTTGCAGACCCAAGGTTTATGGAAATTACTGCAGAGGATTTATTAAAGGATGATTATGCAAAGACGAGAGCTTCTTTAATCGGTGATAAAGCTTTAATGCCAATGGCCGGAACTCCTAATAGGGGAGGCACCGTATACCTGTGTACTGCAGACGGCGAAGGCAATATGGTGTCATATATTCAGAGTAATTACATGGGCTTTGGCTCTGGCATTGTCATACCGGATACCGGCATAGCAATGCATAACAGAGGCAATAATTTTTATATAAAAGAAGGGCATCCTAATTGTATAGAAGGCGGCAAGAAGCCTTACCATACGATAATTCCCGGATTCTTGCTAAAAGGCGGAAAAGCCGTGGGGCCTTTTGGTGTTATGGGCGGATTCATGCAACCCCAGGGGCATCTCCAGGTTATTACAAGCACCGTTGATTTTGGTCTTCATCCCCAGGATGCTTTAGATGCCCCCAGATGGCAATGGATAAAGGACAAGACTATAAAAGTAGAACAAAGCTTTTCTCCTGATATTATCAGCGAACTGGTGGCAAAGGGACATGATATTGTTGTGGATTATGAATCGGGAGGCTTTGGAAGAGGCCAAATAATATGGAAAACTGAAGAAGGAACCTTATGCGGAGGGACAGAATCCAGAGCAGACGGTTATATTGCGGTAATGTAGTATAAAAAAGGGCTTTAGCTAAGCCCTTTTTTATATACAACAACTCCGTCTTTTATCGTCATAACACATTCAATATCCTTTATTTCCATAGACGGTACAGTGAAAATATCCTCAGATAAAACTGCCATGTCTGCAAGCTTACCTTCTTCTATAGTACCTTTTATATTTTCTTCATAGGATCCCCAAGCGCTTATCTCCGTGTATGCCCTGACGGATTCCTCCACTGTCAGATTTTCTTCCGGCATCCAGCCGCCTTCCGGCTTGCCCTCTATATCGCATCTGTTGACGGCACAGTAAATGTTTTCAAAAGGATTGGGCGTCTCAATAGGGCAATCCGTTCCGAAGCTTAATTTTACGCCTTTATCCAGCAAGGTCTTCCAATTATATGAATATTTAGCCCTCACTTTGCCCACTCTGCTTTCTGCTATTTTTGAATCGCTTGCAATAAAAATAGGTTGAATGAAAGCGGCTATATTGTTTTTCGCCATTTCATCTAAGGCTTCCTTTGTTGTTATCTGACAATGTATTATGCTATGGCGGATGTCCTTCTTGGGATTTTCCTCCTGCGCTTTTGCTATCCCCCTTATCGCCATATCTATCGTTTTATCACCTATACCATGAATAGCAACAGCCATATCATTGTCATGAGCGGTCTTTATCATTTTATTGAGCATTCCCTCGGTAATATTCAGTATTCCAAAATTCCCTGGGTCATCCTCATAAGATGTATAAAGGGCAGCCGTACGCCCTCCTAAGGAACCGTCCGCAAGAAGCTTTAAAGAACCTACTTTATAATTATTGCTTCCTGTTCCCGGGCTATATCCACTATCAATAAATTCCTGCAGCTCCTCGGGGCTTTTAAACCTGCATTGTAAATATACTCTGACATCTAATTTTCCTTCCTCCTCTAGCTCTTTATATATATCCAAAATCTCATAAGCATCATTATCCAAAATATCGTCACTATGTATAGAAGTGATTCCATAGGTTGTAAGCTTTTTTACCGCCTTTTCTATAAAGCTTTTCTTTTGTTCTTTAGAAAGCTCCGGAGCAAACCCTCTCATATACCTTACGGCATTCTCCTTCAATACTCCTGTCACTTCACCATCTACTAACTCTATCTCTCCGTCCTCTATAACCAAATCCTTTGTTATTTTCCCCAGCTCTAGAGCTTTCGTATTGCAAGAATCTATATGGTGGCAAACTCTCGAAAAAACGATAGGTATATCTTTTGATATTTGGTCTAAATCCTCCTTTGTGGGCATTTTTTTATCCTCAAACAGTTCATGATTCCATCCTGCGCCAATAAGCCATTGACCAGGTGCAAGCTTCATCGATTTTAAGAAATCTTGCCCTCTTTTTATTATCTCCTCCACAGACTTAACACCGTTAAGATCAACCTCATTCATGCTTTTCCCATAAACCATCAAATGCATATGGGAGTCGTTAAAACCGGGCACCACAGTCTTGCCGCCCAAATCAGTCAATGTCGTACCGTCATTTTTATACCTCATTATTTCCTCTTTGGTTCCCGCTTTTTTAATAATATTTCCTTCAACATAAAGGGCTTCCGCCACACTGTTCTTTTTATCCAATGTATAAATTTTACCGTTATAAAAAATCCTCTTCATTTATTTACCCCCGTTTCTAAATAAGATATCAATTTTAATATAATTTAACTGTTTAATTCTTGCAACTTTTATACCATAGTTCTACTTTTTACTATATAAAAAATTAATTGGGATGAAAATGTGTTATAATATAATCCACATAAATATATTCGGTTAGGAGGTAAATTCATGAAGAATATTTTACTTATAACCATAAGAGAAGAAATAGGACAAATGTATACGGCGGAATTTGAAAAACTGTTTTCCGAATATGCTAATATCATTACTTACAGCTTCGAAAACAAATCCAACGAAACTTTCAATAAAGCCAGACTGGAAAATATGGATGTAGTCGTAATAACCTCGAATAATGTTTTTTCTTTAATTAGAAATCATATTGATGAGGATACTCCCATCGTCTATGTTCATTTTACATTTATGCAGGAAAAAATTGACCTTTTGAAAGCCTATCCCAGAGACACAAATGCCTATATCGGTTTTAAATCCTATTCAGCCTCCTTCGAAACCGTTTCCTTGCTTTATGAGCTGGGTCTTAACAATCTGAATTTACGAGTTTATGACCCTATATATACAAATATAAATGATATCGATGTTGCAATTATAAGCGAGAATTCAAATATTTTCCCCGAAAAGGTGAAAAACATCCTATCCATAGGTAAGAGGAAAATATCCTTTATGACAATAATGGATATTGCGACAGGGCTTGGTATCATGGATGATAATCTGGAAAACAGAATATATTCCTATTGCAGAGGAATGGCTGTACATGACAATTGTTTGAACTACTTTTACGGTAAATCATCAAATATACAAATCCAACTCCAGACTATTATTGATTGCATTGATGACGCTTTTATTATGGTGAACCATAATTACACTGTTTTGAACCACAATACTCAACTCCTGAATATGTTTAAAATAGATAGGAGTATATACAATGCAAACATGGCTGCTATACCTGAGTTTTCAGAGATTTTTGACATAATCATATCACCGGGAGAATTAAAAAATGAACTTATAACACTTCCCAGGCTGAATAAAAAAGTCCTCCTATCCAGAGAACGAATTAAGGATAAGGATTATAAATATGAGATATTTATTTTAATTATCAAAGATATGACTAAAGTTCTTGATTTAGAGAACACTCTTCGTAGACAGCTGGCCAAAAAAGGTCATGTTGCGAAATATAATTTTAACAATATTAAAGGAGAGAGCCTCGCTGTAAAAAAAGCTATAACGAAAGCAAAAAAAATTGCCGCTATTGATAAGCCAACTTTGATAATAGGTGAAAGCGGTACCGGCAAAGAGCTTTTTGCTCAATCTATACATAATAAGTCAGTACGAAGTAAGTTTCCTTTTGTAGCAGTTAACTGTGCCGCATTGACCTCCAGTTTATTGGAATCTGAACTGTTTGGCTACGAAGAAGGTTCCTTTACAGGGGCGAAAAAAGGCGGAAAGACAGGATTTTTTGAAATGGCCCACAAGGGAACACTGTTTTTAGACGAAATATGTGAAATGAGCTTGGAAACACAAGCAAAGCTTCTCCGTGTTCTTGAAGAAAAGGAGATAATGAAGGTAGGCGGAAATGAAATCATTTCTATAGATGTCAGGATAATCGCTGCAACAAATAAAAATATACAAAGCGCTGTAGAGGAGGGGTCCTTTAGACTGGATTTATTTTTTAGGCTAAATACGGTAATGCTTAACGTACCATCTTTAGTGGAAAGATACGAAGATATTGAGATATTATCCCAGGACTTTTTAAAGGATTTGGGTTTTAATAATAAAAAAATTCATAAGGACGTTATGGATTTTATGCTGTCCTATTCATGGAAAGGTAATGTGCGCGAGTTAAGAAACTGCATTGAGTATATGGCCAGTATATCGGAAGGCATGATAACCATGGAACACTTACCCGAATATATGCTAATGGAACTGGAATCAGAAAAGTCAGTGAATCAATATAATAATTACGATAATGGAAATACCGGCTATCATGAAAATAAAGCCGCGCTAAAAACCCTGGAAGCTTTAATGAAAAGAAATATGGGCAGAAGAAGCTTATTAGATATTTTGCGATCACAAAACATACCCATAAGCGAATATAAACTAAGAAGTATAATGGATGGCTTGAAGCGAAACGGCTATATCAATTTTGAAAAAGGACGCTCCGGTGCTGTTATAACGACATTAGGCAAGGATGCCCTCCAAAGAGGAAAAATCATATTTCTTGGGTAACAAATAAAAAGAATTAAATCCAGGGATGCTTCACATAGGAAAACTTTGGTGGGCTTTATAATCCTCTTTTTTAATAGAACCGGATAAAATCAATGCTAATTTTGCAGAAATAGGTCCTATAAGCTCGTATAGAACCGATGAGGATAATATTATTGTAAGCAGCATATTACCCGCAGTGCTTGATAAGGCCCTTTTACCGAGAAATGCCAGACCAATGGCTACGCCGGCTTGGGGAATAAGAGCTAAGCCTAAATAATCTCGTATATTTTTTGGAGTTCCCACTACTAAGCATCCTAGATATGCGCCCAGATACTTTCCTATAATTCGAATGACAAAATAGGAGACACCTATAAGACCTAGTGTAGTAAAGGAAGTAATATCCAAACTCATTCCTGAAACAACAAAAAATAATGATAATATAGGTGGGGTAAACCTTTCAATTTGTTTGTATAAATCCTTATCATTTGTTTTATTTATATATACTGTACCGAAAAGCATACAGGAAAGCAGCGGAGAGATATTTACCACAGAACATAATCCTGCAATGCCTAAAATCAAAGAAATTGTGAGAATAAGCCTATTGTCTTGCGTTCGTTTTGGAGTTATCAATTTGCTTAGGATTACTCCCCCAGCAAATCCAATTACTAATGTGCCTAAATTATACACTATGGGCATAAGTATCTCTGACATAGATATGCTCAAGTCACTGCTGGCGTTAACAAATACCAATGCAATACTAAATACTATAAGGCATACTGCATCGTCAAGTGCCACAATCTGCAGCAATGTATTAACAAAGTCTCCCCTTGCATGATACTGGCGAATAGTTACCATCGTGCTTACCGGGGCTGTCGCCGTGGCAATAGCACCTAAAAGGAGACAAAAATCCCAGCTTAATTTAAATAAATAATGCATTGACACAGTAACAATAATACCGGCGATAAGTGACTCCATTAAAGTTATAATTATAATGCCAATCCCTGATTTCTCAAAAATTTCTTTTTTAAAGAATCGGCCTACACTGAATGCAATGAAAGATAAGGCTATATCACTGAGAAAATCCAAGCCTGAAACTAATTCGGCAGGAATTATATTCATAACATAAGGACCTATTATTATACCGGCTATAATATATCCTGTTACATCAGGTAGTTTAGCTAATTTAGTAATCCGTGTAAGGAGAAACCCTGCCATAAGGATTATTGATAAGGACAAAAGTATTATTGTCGTGTTGTTAAATTGCTTTAATACATTCTCCAAAATTTTACCCCCTACTCTCTTTCTATGTTATATGCAGCAAAAACAAAAAGAATAATTTGCTAAGCATATCGTTAAAAAGAGTAAAGTATTATAAAACTTTCTTATAACATAATATAATAATACAATTTAACTCATCTTTCAAATTTATTTACTTGTTTGCAGGCTAACCGCTAATTGCAATTTAAAATGACTCCCAATTTAATGATCTTCCCACCGCTTTTTTCCACCCTTTATATAGTTTTTCTACCTCTTCCTCATCCAAAGAAGGGCTAAAGACTCTGTCTAATTGCCAATTTTCTAAAACCTCATTCTTATCCTTCCAATAACCTACCGCTAAGCCCGCCAAATAAGCAACTCCCAAAGCTGTCGTTTCAATTATTTTTGGTCTTTCCACTTTGGTGTTTAAAATATCTCCCTGAAATTGCATTAAAAAGTTGTTTTCTACGGCTCCGCCATCTACTTTAAGGGCTTTAAGCTTAATATTGGAATCCTCCTCCATAGCCTGCAGCACGTCCTTTGTCTGATAGGCTATTGATTCCAAGGTTGCCCTGATTATATGCTCCGCTTTTGCTCCCCTCGTCAACCCCAGTATAGCTCCCCTTGCATACATATCCCAATAGGGAGCACCCATGCCTACAAAAGCAGGTACTACATAAACGCCGTTGGTATCCTCCACCTTTGTCGCATAATATTCTGATTCTGCCGCAGTTCTAATAAGCTTTAATTCATCTCTAAGCCATTGTATTGAAGCACCTGCAACAAAAATGCTTCCTTCCAAGGCATACTCAACTTTATCTCCTACGCCCCATGCTATTGTCGTCAACAAACCGTTTTTCGACAATACCGGTTTCTCACCTGTATTCATAAGCATAAAACAGCCTGTACCGTAAGTATTTTTCGCCATACCAGGTTCAAAGCAGTTTTGCCCAAAAAGAGCAGCCTGTTGATCCCCGGCAATACCTGAAATAGGTATTTCAATGCCGTCAAAAATATTTATATCCGTGTAACCATAAACCTCCGAGGAAAGCTTTACGTCAGGCAAAGTTTTCATAGGAATATCCAAAGCTTCCAGTATTTTTTCATCCCATTTGAGCTCTTTAATATTGTATAACATTGTCCTTGAAGCATTAGAATAATCCGTTATATGTAATTTCCCCCTGGTTAAATTCCAGATAAGCCACGTATCCACCGTACCGAATAATAGTTCCCCGGCTTTTGCTTGTTTCCTAGCTCCCTCAACATTATCAAGTATCCATTTAATTTTTGTACCGGAAAAATAAGCGTCCACCATAAGCCCCGTGTTTTCCTTTATGTATTCTTCATAACCTTTTGCCTTTAGCTCATCGCATATATCCGCCGTTCTCCTGCATTGCCAGACAATTGCATTGTAAATCGGTTTCCCCGTAATCCTATTCCAGATTATCGTTGTCTCCCTTTGATTACCGATGCCGATAGCCGCTATCTCTTCCACTTTGATACCGGCAATTTCAAGGGCTTCCCGTGCCGTACCATATTGAGTAGCCCATATTTCCATAGGATCATGCTCCACATATCCCGGTTTGGGATATATTTGCCGGAACTCTTTTTGCGCTCTGCTCACTATACTGCCTGATTTATCAAAGATTATAGTTCGTGAGCTTGTTGTCCCCTGATCAAATGCCAGAATATATTTCTTTTTCATAGCCGCCTCCAAAATTTTATCTTTGATTATTGCCCAAATATAACCATAGTTTTAGCATTGCTTATTATATTTGATACGATTGCTGAATAACCTTATATTTATTGGCAATCACCTTTTACATTTATAGGATGATTAAATGGCTGATCTGAATCCTTAATTGATTGTGTATCCATTTATCTTTTCTCCCGCTTTTAACAGATATATTATAGCATATTTTGGCTTTTTATTTCGTTTTATTATATCTGACATAACCATAAATTTGATGATCATACCGGACATAAACAGGAAAAAAGTAGCCCACCACTAAGGATAGGCTACTACATATCTGCAACAAGATCACTAACGTGCGTTTACGGTCCCGATGTCAGTTACTTGTCCGCTTTTGACGGTAATTCCTGTTTTAGAGGGATTAGGGCTTCCGACAATAAATAATTCATATGTACCAGGAGCAAGAGCAATGGTAAAGGACCCGTCACTTTGTATTTCCGCCTGCAGTGTATGATTGTCGAAACAGTTAGGGTTAAAGTCCGACCAATTGAAAGCCATCACCATTTTCCCCGGGGATACCCCGGTTATTACACCCTTTAGGATGCCCTTGTTGTTATCTATTGTATAGGTTTGGCCGGGATTGCTCACGTTAACCGTTATTGAATCCCTTATTGGCATAAGAAAGCCCATATGATAGGTTCCCGTGGGCACTACCATTCTATAGCGGCCCTGTTCGTCTGTTTCTGCAAAACTGATACTCTCCATGGTCTCACTGCTCATGAAGTGTATGTGGACACCTTCCTGGGGGTCGCCGGTATAGGGATCCCTTACTACACCACATACCACGGCAGCTCGGTTGGCAGCCATTATTTTGTAATTTCCGTGTTCCATGTCGGAGTCTTTAAAGACGGACACATTTATTTCCACCATCTTTTTGTCATCCGTCGCTAGGGTTGTGTAGGTTACCATAGACTTACCGAAAGCATCGGTTGTCGTCTCGGGTTGCGACAGCTGTGCATTTCTTTCACCTGATTCAGAGGCAGATGCAAAGAAAGTAACCTTCGCATCCTCTACCGGGTTTCCGGCTTTATCGGTTACCGTAACGGTAATGGTAACAGTCTGTCCTCCCCCTTCAGGCAAGAATTCCGGGGTTAAAACAACAGACATGCTTATGCTTTCCAGTTGCTGCTCTTCTGTATCCTCCGGCACCTCTTCCTCTGACTGATCTTCGGTGTCCCCAGGCGTATCTTCCACCGTGCCTTCCAAAATGTCAATTATTGCCGACCCGTCGGGGCGCCTTGCATTATACACTGCATTCGCAGTAAATTTAGCCATCTGGTCCCTTCTTATGTAGGAATCGCTTACGTATTCAAGCCCCTCCGTAAGGCCCAGCTCAACTGCCAATTGGTCGTAACCGGTCGGCCACTCCAATCCTTCGGTCTCGTATCCAAGTATTCTTATAAGGATGGCCGCCCACTGAGCCATCTGGAGATTATCGCCGGGTCCGTATTTACCGTCCCCGTAGCCCCCTATTATGCCTTCCCTCGCAGCCAAGTTAATCCAGCCAAGAGCCCATTCGTGGTCTCCCATACCTGCATACACATCATCGAAGGCTTGGGGCAAAACCTCTGCCTGCGCCACATCCTGTTCGTCAAATCCGGCAAGGAACACTGCCACCTTTGCAGCCTCCGCCCGGGTTAAGTTGTCATCGGGGTAAAATAAACCATCTCCTCGGCCGGATAATACACCCAATTCTGCCATTTGTTCTATTGCATTCCTGTGAGGATTATTCTCTATGTCAGTCATCGGCTCGGCAGCAGTTGTTATCACTGCACTTAAAAGTACGGACAAAATTATGAATAAGGCAATTCTACTTTTCTTCATACTCTTTTCCTCCCTATCTCTTTATTTGAAAACTTTTCTCTTGATATCTCCGGTATTCTTAGAATAT
>CAYPBK010000025.1:2139-35135 GCA_964408955.1 uncultured Clostridiaceae bacterium | reverse complement strand
AACTCGCTTCGCTCAAACAGTTGACGCAACTGATCCTCCACTGCGCTAACAGATTTTAAGCCTCTCCACAATGCAATCTTTATCAAATATTAATAATCTAAAAAATACTTCTGAACAGTAACGCATGAGTTGCTGTTCAGATGAAACCATAGCTTCAGTGCTGCTTATTATTTAAATTACTAATCTCTTGCTTTATTTTATTTACACCGGACTCGATTTCTTTTAATTCCAGCTTATCCAATAGTTCACGATTAGCGTCACCACCGGTAAGTATGCCTTTCAAAGCAGATCGTATATCTTTAAGCTCTTTTATCAAATGTAGCAAGCTCTTCCTGGAATCTACGATAACTCCTGAGTCTTTAAAGTATTCAGTTTCTTTTGAAAAATCAATAGTTTCGCCTAATTGTGCAACATGAGCATTTAGATTTAACTCGCCTTTAATAGAACATTTTAACTCCCTTAATGCGTCCTCCTCACCATGTACTAAAAATATTCTTTTAGGTTTCCTGGTAAACGAGGATATCCATTCCAATATACCGTTACGGTCTGCATGACCTGATAGACCGTCCAGTTTATATATATTGCAATTAACATAGATATCTTCACCAAATAATTTTACTTTTTTATCGCCATCCAGAATTCTCCTGCCCAAAGAGCCTTTTGCCTGGTAACCGACAAAAACTACAGACGAATTACCTTTCCATAAATTATGTTTCAGATGATGCTTAATACGTCCCGCATCACACATCCCGCTTGCAGATACAATAATGCAACTTCCTTCATGAAAATTAATAGCTTTGGATTCCTCCGAAGTTTCTGTAAAAACCAAATTTGGAAAATCAAAAGGGTCATCCCCTGCTTTCAGTAATTCTTTGGTTTCGCTATCAAATAAATCAGAATGGCGGGAAAATATCCTGGTTGCATTGATTGCAAGAGGACTATCAATAAAAACAGGGATTTTTTTAATCTTTGAAAACTTATTTTCTTTCAGAAGGTTTAACATATATAAAAGCTCTTGAGTCCTGCCTACTGCAAAAGACGGAATGACAATATTTCCTTCTCGTTCTATGGTGTCCGTGATAACATCCAATAACAACAAGGTAGTATTTTTAATTTCACTATGAGTTCTATTCCCATAGGTTGATTCAATAACCAAATAGTCAGCATCAAAAACATTCTCGGGATCCTTTAATATTGGCATATCTTTATTGCCTAAATCTCCCGTAAAAACAATTTTTTCTTTATGACCATTCTCTTTTATCCAGATTTCTATTATTGAAGCGCCAAGTACATGACCGGCATTTATAAATCTCACTTCCAAATCATCACTAAAGGATACAATCTCGTTAAGAGGTATCGTTTGAAAATATTCTAAGGAATTCTTTGCGTCTGTAATAGTATACAAAGGTTCAATTAATGGCTTGCCGGCTCTTAGGTTCTTTCGATTAATCCATTCCGTTTCCATCTCTTGTATATAGCCGCTATCAGTCAGCATTATGCCGCATAAATCCATTGAAGCCATAGTGGTAATAATCTTGCCTTTAAAACCTCTTTTAGTAATAAGGGGTATTCTGCCGCTATGGTCAATATGGGAATGTGTGAGGAAAAGGAAATCGATGGTTGAAGGATCAAAAGGGAAATCAGCTCTATTTAGAATATCTGAATCCTCATCTCCTTGAAACATTCCGCAGTCAACTAAAATTTTAATATTATCAGTCTCCAGTAAAAAGCAGGATCCGGTTACCATACCTGCTGCTCCATAAAAACTAATCTTCATTTTATACCTCCATCATTAGAGTTTTCATTTTTCTCAGGCCGCAGCTTATCTTGGGCTTGGTTTAAGCCTTGTTATAACAATTCAACAATATAATAAAAAAACCTTTATTGGCATAGCAAAAAGTAAGTAAATTTTTTATAACGATTTTTATTTTTGCTACATTTTCAGTATTGATTATTATATTTGATACGATTGCAGGAGTTACATGGCAAATAATCTGTAAGCTTGTTACGGGTTGCGCCAAAACTCGCTTCGCTCAAACAGTTGACGCAACTAATCCTTCTCTGCGCTAACAGATTCTAAGCCTCTCCACAATGCAATCTATATCAAATATTAATAATCTAAAGAATATGCGAGCAGAGAAATCTAAACTTTAACGTTCAGATATCTCCATATTTTTTAAGGATTTTTATATTTGCCATATTTTCAGTATTGCTTATTATATTTGATACGATTGCGGAGTTTCAAGACTATTGTAACATTTAAACAATGCGGTCCGGGCGTAAAAGAGATTAAAGTATTGACTTTAACGGTATAAGAGTATAATATAAAAAAGGCTTCAACTTTAATATTAAGCATTAAATATAGACTATCGGGGCATAGCGCAGTTTGGTAGCGTGCTTGGTTCGGGACCAAGAGGCCGCAGGTTCAAGTCCTGTTGCCCCGACCATTGAGAAAAGAATAAAACCTCACAGCCATAACGGTTGTGGGGTTTTTACTTTGCTATAAGTTACTCTTATAAAATGGATAAAGCTTGAATTAAGTTGAACTAAATGTCGACGGTTTCTAACACATTTCTAACAGGTTACTAACAAACACACATATATAATTTCCCCAACACATTAAGGCAATTACATACACGACTATTCTTTGACTTTTCTATAAAAAAATGTTTTTACCGGCTCAAGCTGAAGCTTTTGGGGCATTATTATCTGTTCTGTGCTTCCAACGAAAAACACTCCGTTATTACTTAAAGACATATGGAAGGATTTATAAATCTTCTCTTTTGCTTCCTCAGTAAAGTAAATTAAAACATTTCTACAGACTATTAAATCACAATCCGTAGGATAAACATCACTTAATAAATTATGCTTCTTGAATTCTACACAATCCTTGATACTTTTATTGATTCCATAAGCATTGTTAATTTTATTAAAATAATTATCTATGAAAGGCTTTGGTAAATTAGCTAAGCTCTTTTCCGAATAAATACCTGTTTTAGCTTTATTAATCGCACCAATATCAATATCCGTAGCTAAAATTTTAATTTCTTTTAAATCGAAAAATTTCGTCATTAGCATTACTAAAGAATATGGTTCTTCACCCGTCGAACAAGCGGCGCTCCAAATTTTCAATTTATTATTTTTATTTAACAGTTCGGGAATAATATCCTTTTCTAAAACTTCCCATTGAGTAGGGTTTCTATAAAACTCAGATACATTAATAGTTAAATAATTAATAAATTCATCATATAAGTGCTTGTCCGCAACAAGGGCATTATAAAAAGATTCATAGCCATCATGGTTCTTCCTGCTAATAAGAGAATCAATTCTCCTTTTCATTTGTCTTTCCTTATAAGAAGAAAGATCTATGCCTGAAAGAGTAAAAATTTTTTCTTTAAAGCCGGTATAATCAGAAAGCATTGCTTATCTCCTTTATAGTGTATTTAGAAGTATTTTATCATATTTTGTATATAAAAAAAAGTCGTGATATATATTTGTATATATCACGAAAATAGAATGTAAAGGGGGTCTCAATGTATTTTGTGAGGTCAATGATTATTCTTTGCAAAATAAATTAAATAATACATATAAATATAAAAAAGTCTTCGTTTAAAATAGAAACAAATCCTTGCATTTATATAACGCAAGGATTTGCTATTTACACAGGTCTATAAAATTTCATTCTAGAATTAAAATTTTAACTTTATTGTCTAAACTTGGAATTCATTATAGCTATACAACAGAAGGCTCTAAGATTAACTCGCCTTTTTCAAATCTATCTAAGCTTAGAACATCAACTGGAATAGTATGCTCTTCACCTAATATAGATTCAGCTATAACTACACCGGTTACAGGCCCAAACATAAATCCGTGACCGCTATATCCGCAAGCCAGGAAGAAGCCTTCAACATCTTTAACCGGTCCATAAATAGGTTGACGGTCAGGGGACATATTGTATAGTCCGGACCATTGTCGTACCATTCTTAAGCCTTTTAAAGGCGGTAAAAATCTAATGCATGTTTTAGCCATTTCCTCTATGAACTCCCAGCTTGACGTTATTCTTAAGTCACGGGGTTCATTAGGATCTCCTCTACCCATAATGAAGCTTCCATGAGGTGTTTGTTGACAATAGATGTTTTGTGAAAATGACATAAACATTGGTCCCTGCATGGGTTCTACTGCTTCAGTTACAAGAATTTGATGTCTTTCGGAGAATACAGGCAGATTCACACCAACCATTTCACTGATGATTTGTGAATGACCTCCTGCTGCATTTACAACAACGGGAGTACTGATATAACCTTTGTCTGTTTGTACTCCTTTTATTTTTCCGTTTTCTACATCTATACCTGTTACTTCAGTATACTTCATTATTTCTACACCTAAACGCATAGCTGCATTAGCATAGGCTTGTGTAGTATGGAAAGGATTTAAATGGCCATCTTTGGGATTGAAAGCAGCACCAAGTATTTGAGTCTCGTCCATATGTGGTACAATTTCTTTTGCTTCCTGAGGTGTAATATATCTTGAGGGGATTCCAAGACTGTTTTGTAAAGCGATGTTTTTATGAAATTGGTTTACTTCCTTCTCCGTAGCGGCAATAATCAGGTATCCTCCCTGCTTAAACTCAACATCATATTCATATTCCAATACTTCATTTGCCGTTTCAAAGAACTCTACACTATATTTTGCAAGCTTGCAATTCATTTCAGTTCCCCATTGCATTCTTATTCCAGCACCGCATCTTCCTGTTGCACCGCTGCATAAATAATCCTTTTCAATAATGACAACATCTTTTACACCTTTTTTTGCCAGATTATATGCGATGGCACAGCCGGATATTCCTCCACCTATAATAACAACACTAGCGGTTTTATTCATTATCTTCACCCCCAACGAGCTTGCCTAATTTAATTGGTAGCGTAGGCGGTCTATAAGTATGAACCTTTACATCCTCTACTTTGCAATTAGTGGCTTTGGCTATTTCGTCCATAATCAACTGTTGGCATGTTCTTCCTTGACAAGGACCCATACCGCATCTGCTTATTCTTTTAATTTCATCAACGGTATTATACCCTTTTCTTATAAGTTCTCTTATTTCTCCTAATGTGACTTCTTCACATCTGCATACGATAGTGTTATCGTTGTAATAATCTTCCTGGTTGAAAAATCTAACAACCATAGATAGATCTTTAGGAACCGAGATAGATACGATTGGTGTTCTATCCTGGAATTTTGGATTTTGAACTTTAATAACTTTTGACCTGCATACGGGCTTTCCTTCTCTGTCAAGTCCAGTTACATAAGAGCCTTCCTCCGGTAAAGGAACCATTTCATAGGGTATTTTTACAAGAGCTTCAGTATCAGAGTAGCTTTCATCAACAATAAAAATCGCAAGACCCGGGCAATGTGATACACATATTCCGCAGCCATTGCAGATATCTTCCATTAATTCAGGTCTGTCATTAATATCTTCAAATTCTTTTATTGCACCCCTTGGACAGGATGTATAGCATGGATTACATGGTATTTTTTCAAAACATTCCATAACTGCTACCGGACCCTTTGCGCGTCTTTCTTTTGAAGGGGTTACAGATTCTAAATCTTTTTCAGTAGGTATACCAGAGCACTTTAGCATTTCCTCACCTTCCTCATATAACAATTTTAGACAAGCCCTTACGAATAGGTTCACCTTCGGGGCCCGACCTTAAATCGTGAAGCTGTTCCAAATAATCTGCTTTTAAAGCATCATAATCCGGATTCTTAAAGCCTAATTTTTCTGCGCAACAAAGTCCTGCAAGACGTCCTTCAACCATAGCACTGCTGGCTTCTTCTATGCCGGCAACGTCACCGGCTACAAAAATACCCGGCATGCTTGTTTCAAGCTCATCATTTCTAACAGGTACATGTCCACTTAATTCACGAACATATTTCATATCACAACCGATTTGCCATAAAAGCTCTCCCAATGGTGTTAATCCAGTTGAAATACATAAAACATCTGTTTCTATATCGAATTCCGAACCGGGGATTTCCTTTTTATTATCATCCATTTTTATTAAGGTAATCCTTTCCAGCTTGTCCTTACCGTGAGCATATACTACACGATGCTGCGGCATAATGGGTACTCCCATTCTTCTTAGTTTAGATGCATGGACAGAGTATCCGCCATATTTTGTACCTCTGCAGATAACGCCTTTGACTTTTACACCTGCTTGAATCAACTGATAGCTTACTATTAAGCCTATATTACCGGCACCTGCCATAAAGACACTTTCCCCGGGTAGTACACCATATACGTTCATAAGAGTTTGAACAGCACCTGCGCCATAAATACCGGGAAGATCGTTATTAGGGAAAGCCGGAAACTTTTCAGAAGCACCTGTTGCAACTATGATGGATTTGGGTTCTATTTTTATATATTCTTCTCCTTTTTCAACAGTTAAAATGCCGTCCTCATAAAGTCCAATAACTGTTGCGTCAAGCATGATTTTTATTTTATCACCATACTTTTTCATTTCTTCAGCTAAAATTCCCGGAATATCTATGCCTCTTTTTGAAGCATGTTGTTTTTGTGAACCGAAGAACATATGAGTTTGTTTAATAAGCTGCCCACCTAGTTGGCTGTCACGATCTAACAGCAAAACCTCTGCACCAGAAGAAGCGGCATTTATAGCAGCGCAAATACCGGCGGGACCTCCTCCAATGACAGCAATATCTGTTTTAATCATTTTAAATCACCTTTCCCTTTTTGTGTTTCTACAACTGCACCTTCTGTTAGTTTTTCAACGCAAGTTCTAACGTTTGGCTTGCCGTTTACAACCATTAAGCATGATGAACAGTTACCGATTGCGCAGTAAAAACCTCGGGGTCTGTTTCGGTGATGAGAATAACCCAGCACCTTAACACCTTGAGCGTGAAGAGCTGCAGCTATAGGTTCTCCTTCGTATCCCTCCATTTCTTTACCATTATAAGTGAATTTTACTTTTCTGCCCTTCTTAAAAGTGAGAATCGGATGGTTCTCTATTCTCATTCCCTAACCTCCTGTCAGTAAATTTTTTTTATAGTCAAATCAATTGTAATTAGAGACCATTTTATATATTCTCAATAAAAAACAAAATTCCTGCTTAAAGTAGCATTTTAGAAAAATATTTATAAAATGCCCTAATATAACTTAAAATCCTCATTAATGAATAGTATAAGAACTATTAAAATGAGGATTGAAATAAGTGAAAATTTTCATGTGTGATTCAAAAAGTATTAAAAATACTTGTATTATTCGAGAATATCTTCTTCTTCCTTTTTTGCTTCCGTTATGCTTAAGCTTATTTTTCTATCAGCAACATTAATATCAATAATCTTTGCTTTAACAGTTTCATCAATGCTCAGAACCTTAGAAGGTTTTGCAATTCTCTCATCAGATATCTGTGATATATGAATCAGACCGTCTATTCCCGGTTCAATTTCTGCAAATGCACCAAAGTTTGCAAATCTAACGATCTTTACATCTATGATATCTCCAACATTATATTTGCCTTCAATCAAAGTCCATGGCTCAGGCGTTGTTTGTTTAAGACCGAGGGAAACTTTATTCTTGCTTTCATCTAAGGATAAAACAACTACTTCTACCTTATCACCTGTCTGCAAAACCTCAGAAGGGTGGTTTATTCTATTCCATGATAATTCAGATATATGAATAAGACCATCTAATCCGCCAATATCAACAAAAGCACCAAAATCAGTCAGTCTTTTTACCTCCCCCAGTATTCTGTCGCCTTCATTAGTGTTATTCCAAAACTCTTCTTTTAGTTTGTTTTTCTCTTCAATAATATGAGCTTTTCTAGAAACTATAAATTTTCTGTTATCTAAATCGAACTCAATAATTTTAACATCTACTTTTTGATTTTTAAATCCTTCCAACTCCGTTGTAAAATATAAATCAAATAAAGAAGCGGGCATGAAAGCTTTTACACCTAATATTTCTACAATTCCTCCACCTTTGACAATGTCTTTAACCACTCCGGAAACAGATGCGTTTTCTTTAAACTTTTCTTCAAGCTTTAATGCATTTTTATCTGCTTCTACAGCTTTACTGGATAGCACTACATTTCCTTCACCATCGTTAATTCTCATAACCTTAACATCTATTTGGTCACCGATACTGATTTCATCAGAAAGCTTTTTATTCAAATCCCAGGAGAAATCCTCCTTTTTTATAATACCGTCTGCTTTATAGCCTATATTAACTATTACTTCATCATCGTTTAAAGATAAAACAGTACCTTTAACTGTGTCTCCCTCAGTTAATCTAATAAAGCTCTTTTCATATTCCTCCATCTCATCCATAGAATTATCTTTAGGTATTTCATTATTTAAGTCTTCCATTGTTAATATTACCTCCTTTAATATCCAATCAGGCGTTGAAGCACCTGCTGTTATACCTATGTTTTTAAAATTTTTTAAAGTATCAATAGGAAGTTGTTCTTTTGTCTCAATATGATATGTATATTCGCAGTTTTTCTTGCAGATCTCAAAGAGTTTTCTCGTATTGGAACTGTTATAACCGCCTATAACAATCATAGCATCTACATTTTTAGACAACTCCTCCGCAGATTTCTGTCTGTTCTCAGTGGCATTGCATCTTGTATTAAAAATCTCAGCGATTTTATATTTTTCCTTAACCCTTTCAGTTATTTTACTCCATAGTTCTGAAGTAATAGTTGTTTGGGCAACTAAGCATATTTTATCATAAGAAGGAAGATTGTCTATAGTATTTTCATCCTGTATAATATCAGCTTCATTGTTACACCATCCATTAATACCTATAACCTCCGGGTGGGTTCTATCACCGGCTATTAAAATTTTATAGCCATCATTAAGATAGTCGTTAACTATCCTATGAATTTTTGATACAAAAGGACAAGTGCAATCAATATATTCTAATTCCATCTCATTAATAGTGTCAAGTATATCTTTTGAAATACCGTGAGATCTTATTATTATATTGGCATCATTACTACTTAAACTTTCGAAGGAATCAATTTTTTTGAGACCTTTTTCTGCAAGCTTTTCAATCACTTGATTATTATGGATAAGTTCACCGTAAGAATATATATTCTTATCAGACTCTTTTTCCAAAGCTTCCATGGTTCTTTGAACCGCATTTTGAACGCCAAAACAAAATCCTGAGTTTTTATCTACATAAATATTCATACTAACACCTATAAGGATTTAATTTTTTTCATTATTTCTATGCTTATATTAATGTAATCATTATTTTTAAGCTTTTCCCCATAATAGGAATCAAGATAAACCATTTCACCGATAACAATTTTTGTTCTGTTAAACAGCTTATAATTTGATTTAATAGAAACCGGCAATATCCCTTTTTTTGATTTAATTGAAAGCATTGCAATTCCGGGTTCTGCTTTTATTTCTTCAGTTTTATTTCTTGTTCCTTCAGGAAAAATTCCTATATTTTCGTTACTTCCGAGAAGCTTCAAAGAGGTTTTTATACTTTTGAGATCAGCTTCACCTCTACGTATAGGAAAAACCCCCAACAAATTAAGGAGAATAGCCAAAAGCCTATTATTAAACAATTCAACCTTAGCCATAAAATGAATGCGACATGGTAAAGCAATTCCAAGCAATATTGGGTCAATAGCTCTGATATGGTTGCCGCAAACTAAGAATCCATCTTCCTTTGGAATGTTTTCTATCCCTTCTACTTTAATATTATAAATAATATAAAGAAATGGTTTTAATATATTTTTAGCAATAGTATAAAACACGCACACCACCCCTTACAAGTCTTTATAGTCTAATCCAATCTTTTTTCTATTTTATTGAGCATTTCTGTGACAACTTGTTCGATGTTTTTATTATCTGTGTCCACTACTATAGCATCTTCCGCTTTTTTTAAAGGAGAAGCACTTCTATTGCTATCTATGGTATCCCTATCAGATATTTGTTTTATCATTTCATCCAGATTATGAGCCCCTCCTGAAGCGTTTAATTCGAGAAGCCTCCTTCTTGCCCTTTCTTCGATAGATGCAATCATAAAAAACTTTATTCTGGCATCCGGAAATATGGTAGTTCCTATATCCCTACCATCAACTACAACGTTTTTATTTAATGAAATCACTTTCTGCAAATCCGCAACAATATCCCTAACTTCCGGAATTTTTGCTATATAAGATACATTCAGGTTTACATTATTACCTCTTATCTCTTTACTGACATCCTGTCCGTCAAGATATATTTTGTTATCCAAAAAATCTATGGAGGAGCTTTGTGCCAAGTTAATTATTCTAGGTATATCATCCATTTTAATATTCATTTCCAATGCTTTTAGAGTTATAGCTCTAAACAAAGCCCCGGAATCAATATAGGAAAAGGATAATGAATCGGCAATTATTTTGGCAACAGTACTTTTTCCGGCTCCTGCAGGACCGTCAATAGCTATTACTATACTTATTTTATATACCCCCTTTAAATGTTCTTATAATATTATAATTTAAATAAGGGAATTTTCAAATTATTTCTTATTAATTTGTTTTCATTTTTATTCTAAATAGAAAAACTAAATTATTATTAACTTGATAGCTTAAACCAACCTTTGGAATACTAATATTCTCGCTAACGTTATGCACAGTTATATTAGCTTTATCCGAGGAATCTACACCACAGATTTCAATTATATCAGCTTCCTTTACAGTAAAAGCTATTACTTCCTTGTCAAATGAATACTTTTCTGTTCCGTTAATTAAAATTTTTAATGTATTTCCCTTACTTATTCTATCTGTCTTTAATACTATCTCACCTTCCGTATAATCGAAAATATTTTCAATTATAGCCTTACCTTCCATTCTTAAAGCAGAAATAGGGGGTAGTCCATCAATTCTCAGTAGCATAAGAAACTGTATAAACAGCATTATAGCAAATAAAGCTTTAAGTACAGTAAGTATCTTTATTCCAATCTTATCCCATAATAAAACATAAGAGCGATATTTCTCATCTATTCTTGAACCCATATAATGCCTCCTATTTGTTATTATCATTATATTGCTCAAAAATAGTATAAATAATCACGCATAGGTTCCCGCAGCATAACCGGTTGAAAAAGCGATTTGAAGATTGTACCCACCGGTAAAACCAATCACATCAATCAACTCTCCTGCAAAAAAAAGCCCTTTTATCAGCTTTGACTCCATTGTTTTCGGGTTTATTTCCTTTACTGATATGCCTCCGCAGGTAATTATTGCTTCCTTTATAGGTCTGGTATCAATTATTTCAAATTTAAGACCTTTTAAAAGTGTTACTAAGCCTTCTCTTTCTTTTTTAGTTATTTTATTTACCGGTTTTATGCCTGAAATTTTCGATAATTTGACTATAACAGGTATCAATTTTTTTGGTAAAAGCTCATTTAATGAATTGTTGAAGTTTTTATTAATAAACTTTTCAAAATCTTTTAGAAGTCTTCTATCTAGTTCCTCATAATCCATATAGGGCTTTAAATCAATAAAAACGCTTAAATTTTTGTTTTTCCTTAAAGCTTCAATAGCATAATAGCTAGCCGTGAGTATTAAAGGTCCCGATAATCCATAATGGGTAAACAACAGCTCTCCGAAGTCACTGTAAAGTACTTCTTCATCTGCTTTAAGAGAAATAGTTACATTTTTTAACGTTAGACCTTGCAGCTCCTTTATATAGCTTTCCTTTACAATTAAAGGCACTAATGCCGGGTACAAATCTGTAACTTTATGTCCCAGGTCTTCGGCAAACTTATAGCCGTCTCCGTCAGAACCCGTCATTGGGTAAGATAATCCCCCAGTGGCGATAATCACAGATTTAGTTGTTAAAAATTCTCCCGTTGAAAGCTCTACGCCCCTGACAACACCATTATCGGATTTAATGGATATTACTTTCGTGTTAAGCATCACTAAAACATTGTTCATTCTCATATACTTTTCTAAATGCTTAATAACATCACTTGATTTATCAGAAAAAGGGAATACTCTATCTCCTCTTTCAATTTTTGTTTCTAAGCCTAAAGAATTTAAAAGCTGTACAATGTCAACATTGAAAAAACTACTCAGCGAGCTGTACATAAATTTCGTATTTTTGGGTATTTTCATTAAAAAGTCTTCCAAGGACGCAGTATTTGTAATATTGCATCTCCCTTTACCCGTCAAGTATAGTTTTTTCCCCAGTTTTTCATTTTTTTCTATAAGCAGTACCTTTTTACTCATGCTTGCCGCTTTACCCGCCGCAATCATTCCTGCCGGTCCCCCGCCTATAACAATAATATCATATATCATATTTTATTACTCCAATTCAGTAAAGCTGCTATTATTATAACATAGCAGCTTTAAAAAAAAACCTGTTCAAAGGAACAGGTTTTTTATCAGTAAACTTTATTTTTTAGTACCAGCCTCTTAGCTTCATTGCAGTAGCGACCTTTTTAATTGAATACATATAAGCCGCAGTCCTCATGGGAACATTGTATTCTTCTTTAATCGCATAGATTGCATTAAAAGCGTTAACCATTGCGATTTCTTCTTTTTCTTCAATTTCTTCTTCTGACCAATAATACCCGTATAGGTTTTGTACCCATTCAAAATAAGATACTGTAACTCCGCCGGCATTAGTCAGTATATCAGGAGTTAATAGGATACCTCTGGAGTTAATTACTTCATCACCATCGGGGGTAGTCGGTCCGTTTGCTGCTTCACAAATTAATTTAGCTTTTACTGTCTTAGCAACTTCACCGGTTAACTCATTTTCCAAAGCTGCAGGAACAAGAATATCTACTGGTAAAGCAAAGAATTCTGCCTTAGTAATCTCTTTTGCTCCGGGGAAACCGATTAAAGTTCTATGTTCTTTCATGTATTTTGCACATTCGTGAACATCTATACCATTCTCATTATAAATAGTTCCATTCCATTCGCAAACAGCTACGATTTTGCCTCCAAGCTTAGCAAGATTAAATGCAGTATGGCTGCCAACATTTCCATAGCCTTGTAGAGCTATACTTGCACCTTTAAAATCAATGCCTAGTTTTTTAGCTGCTTCTCTTGCTGTAACTGCAACTCCAAACCCTGTTGCTGCTGTTCTGCCTTTTGATCCGCCAAACTCAACAGGCTTTCCTGTGATTACTCCTAAAGAGTTTTGTCCGGTTAACTTATTATATTCATCAACCATCCAAGCCATAATCTGACCGTTTGTGCCCACATCAGGAGCGGGTATGTCTATTTTTTCTCCGATAAGCTTATAAATAGCATCTATGTAGCCTCTTGATAATCTTTCCAATTCGCCTTGAGACAATTTCAACGGATCAACTATAACTCCGCCTTTTCCTCCGCCATAAGGAATACCTGTTACACAGCATTTAAAAGTCATCCAGATAGAAAGAGCCATTACTTCATCACGGTTTACGCCGGGATGAAATCTAATGCCACCTTTGCCCGGTCCGACAGCGTCATTATGCAGAGCTCTATAGCCTGTAAAAACCTTTAATGAACCGTCGTCCATTTTAACCGGAATAGCCACCTCTAAAACTCTTAAAGGCTGCTTTAGAATATCATATACTACAGGTTCCATGCCCAACTTATCACAAGCTTCTTTAACTTGCTTTTGAGCATTTAATAGTGGGTTTAAATTATCTTTATCAGACATTTTTAAAAAGACCTCCTAAAACATATTTCTATTTAAAGCTTTCTAAAAGCTTTAAGCCTTACAATAACTTTTAGCTTTTAATATTTAAGCTTCATTAAATCAATTCTATAAAAATCTAGAAAATCCTTCTACAAATTTACACTATTTAAAATAACTTTCTTTAATTTTTTTCTTTGTAAGAATAAACCTTATACTTATCCCATATTTCTTCAAGAGTCGCAAATGAAGTAGACAGTTTAACCTTTTCTTTAATTCCCACTCCTACTATTAAAGCATTTAGAAGGCTGAGAGGTGCAACGAGGGAATCGACAAAAGCTTCCATGTTACTTTTCGCTATTAAAGTAAAATCAGCATAAGAAGCTAAAGGTGACAGTAAGCTGTCAGTTATCGCCAAGATTTTTGCACCTTTAGATTTAGCATAATCCAAAGCTTCTATAGTTTTTGAAGAATATCTGGGAAAGCCAATTCCAATAACTAAATCATCTTTGTTTACTCTAAATAATATTTCAAAAATATCAGAAATAGAGTGTGTTACAATATGGACATTACCTCTTATAAGATTTAAATAAAAACCTAAAAAGTCCGCTAAAGCTCTGGAGCTTCTCAAGGCAACAATATATATATGTTTCGCTTCTGTAATGCTTTTAACGGCATCATCAAAAACCTTTATATCCGCATCACTCATTGTAACTCTGATATTGTCCATGTCAGCTTTAAGAACTCTTTTCAATATGCTTTCTTCACCGTCATATTCTGATGTCAGCTCTATTCTTTGAACAGTAGTCAATCTTGTTCTTAGCATCTCCTGAAGAACCTTTTGCATTTGGGGATAACCTTCAAAATCCAGGACATTAGCGAATCTTACGACAGTTGACTCGCTGACACCTACCTTTTCCCCAAGCTTGGCAGCAGTCATAAAAGCAGCTTTATCATAATTGTCCATAATATACTGTGCTATCAATCGTTGACCTTTACTAAGCCTTTGAAAGGATTGTTGAATTTTTCGAATAAAATCATAATCGTTCATAGTTTTACCTACCTAGTAATTAATGCTTATAATAATTATTCTTTAAGTGCCTTTTCTCCAATTTCAAAACCCATGACGAGAGCCTTTTTATTAAGCTCTTCCGTTCCTTTTGGAACCCGGTTAAGAACGGCTTCTTCTAAAGCACTCCTTGAAACTATATTAGTTAACGCAACAAGCGCACCTAATGCTACGATATTCGTAACCATTGGCTTCCCGATTTTATTTACTGCAGTGCCTATAATGGGGACGGAATATGCGTTAATACTTTCATCCTCTAATTTTACATTGTCATCAATAATAAGAATACCGTCTTTTTTTAATCCTTTATTATATTGATCGTAGGATTTTTGGGTAAGGGATAATAATATATCACAATTTCTAACTTTGGGAAAATCTATTTCATTCTTAGATATTATTACTTCGGATTTACTTGCTCCACCTCTTGCCTCAGGTCCATAGGATTGAGTTTGAATAGCATTTTTACCTTCGTTGATAGCCGCCTCTGCAAGAATGATTCCTGAAAGAAGTAAACCTTGTCCTCCGGAACCGCTTAATCTTACTTCATGCTTACTCATTGTGATCCCCCTTTTTAAACCTTTCTATAATTTTCTCATATTCCTTAGTGTATTCCGGCTCCGGGCTATTTTTAAACTCACCGATTAAGAATTTTCCGTCAAGGGATTCCGGAGTCATTTTAGCTGCTGCTGAAATATTGATTGCATGTTCTTTTTGCCATTCAAGCATGTCAACTGCATTACCTTTTTTATTCTTTCTTCCATAATAAGTAGGGCAGTCACTGATTGCTTCTATTAATGAGAATCCTTCATTTTTTAAACCGTTTTGTATTAAGGATATTAAAAGGTTTGTATGATATGCAGTCGCCCTGCCTACATAGGTTGCTCCGGCAGATGCAGCCAGATTAGAAATATCAAATGCTTTATCAATATTACCATAGGGAGCGGTTGTACCTTTGTCATGTTTGGGTGTTGTAGGAGAATATTGACCTCCTGTCATCCCATAAATGTTGTTATTGAATACTATGGTTGTAATTCCGATGTTTCTTCTACATGCATGAATTAAATGATTTCCACCTATGGCAGTACAGTCTCCGTCACCTGTTATTACGATTACTTTGAGCTCCGGATTTGCTAATTTTATACCTGTAGCAAATGCAATTGCTCTTCCGTGAGTGGTGTGTAATGTATCAAAATCCAAATATCCAGTCGCTCGGGATGAGCAACCAATGCCTGAGACTATGCAAATTTTATCCCTATCAAATCCCGATTTGCCTATTGCGACAGTTATAGCCCTTGTAATAATACCATGACCACAACCCGGGCACCATATTTGAGGTAATTTTTTTGTTCTGAAATACTTATCTACTACTGTACTTGGCATATTATAGCACCTCCTCAATTTTTGCCGTTATCTCTTCGGGAGTAATAATTTCACCGTTAACTTTATTTACACTTACAATATTTGAATTACATTTGCATATTCTTTCAACTTCGTAGACCATTTGCCCAAGATTCATCTCTGCCACAATAATAGTCTTTACCTTTTTTGACAGCTCTTCAAGTCTTTCCTCCGGGAAAGGCCATAAAGTAATAGGTCTGAATGTGCCAACTTTAATACCATTTTCCCTCATAACCTTCATAGTTGCCTTTGATGCTCTTGCAACACATCCGATGGATAAAATTATTACATCGGCATCCTCTACATTTTCTTCTTCCCATTCGATAATATCATTTTTATTCTTTTCTATTTTTCCAGCAAGTCTTCTGATTGATTTATCTGCAACTGCGGGGTTATTGCTGGGAAATCCCGTCTCGTCATGAATCAATCCGGTTACATGGAAGCGGTACCCTTCACCATAATTCGCCATAGGCGGTACTAAATTGTCATCGGGTTTAAAGGGCAAATATTCTTCTTTATTACCTGTCGGTCTTTTTCTATCAACGATATTTAACTTATTATAATCAGGTAATGCAACCTTTTCTCTCATATGTCCTATAACTTCGTCCATAAGCAAAATCACAGGTGTTCTGTATTTTTCTGAGAGATTAAAAGCTTTTATCGTCAAATCAAAGGTTTCTCTAACTGATGAAGGAGTCAGAACAATAATAGGGTGATCACCGTGGGTGCCCCATCTTGATTGCATTATCTCTCCTTGAGCAGGTGATGTAGGTAATCCCGTACTAGGTCCGCCTCTTTGAACATTGACTACAACACACGGAACCTCTGCAATAGCTGCATAGCCTATGTTTTCTTGCTTAAGAGAAAAACCAGGGCCGGAAGTGGCAGTCATGCTCTTTAAACCTGTCAAGGAAGCTCCAATGGTAGCTGCCATACTGGCGATTTCGTCTTCCATTTGAATAAATTTTCCTCCAACAAGAGGTAGCTTTTCGGAGGATATTTCTGCGATTTCCGTAGAAGGGGTAATAGGGTAACCGGCAAAGAATCTCATTCCGGCAGCTATAGCTCCTTCAACACATGCTTCATTACCTTGCATTAACAATTCTTTATTTTTCATTTTTCTTCCCCCTAAGATATATTGCATAATCCGGACACCTTAATTCGCATTGTCCGCATTCAATGCATTTATTGATATCTTCTATCTCGACCTTTTCGTTCTTTAGTGTTAAAACTTTTTTAGGGCAAAAGTTAACACATATTCCGCATCCCTTGCACCAATCCTTAATGATTACAAGCTTGTCTGTGACCTCTTCGTTTTTATTCATTGTATAACCCCCTTAGATTAAAATGCAATTTAAATTTCATACAATTTATTTATCGCAACTTTACCTTCATTTTTAGTATATAGCATTATAAACCTTTTTACAATGATGAAAAAAAGTTTTTCTTTATTCAATACTTAAGCCCCATTTTTTCATTTCTTTTAAATACTCCTGATTTGTAAAATCAATATTAATCGGTGTGACAGATACATAATTATTGCTTATTGAAATAACGTCAGTATCAGGTTCATTATCTACAATATCCAATTCACCAGCCAACCAAAAGTAACTCTTACCCCTTGGATCAACTCTTTCAATAAAACAATTTTTATATTTCATTTTTCCTAACCGGGTAATGCTTACCCCTTTTATTTCTTCTGAAGGTATATGTGGAATATTGATATTCATCACTAAGCCTTTTACTATTTTGTTTTTATATAGCTGTTCGCACAAAACCTTAGATATCATAGCGTAAGGCTGGAAGTCACAATTTCCGAAAGTGCATAGAGAAATTGCTATAGAAGGTATACCATAGATGGCCCCTTCGATTGCAGCGGAGACAGTACCGGAATAAAGTACATCCGTGCCAAGATTCGAACCATAGTTAATACCCGAAACAACTAAATCCGGCTTATCTTTTAGTAAGGATTCCAATGCAAATTTTACACAATCCGAGGGAGTTCCGTTTATACACCAAGCATCAATTCCTTCACCAAAGGATTCAACTTTGCTGCACCTCAATGGTTTATGCATTGTGATTGAATGCCCGCTTGCGCTTCGTTCTGATTCAGGAGCTACAACAGTGACATCACCGATGTTTTTAAGATTATCTGCCAGGTGAAAAATGCCGGGAGAGTTGATTCCATCATCATTTGATATTAATATTTTCAATATTATGCCTCCTTATATTATATGTTTGATAGTTCTTACGAAGAGATATAGTTTATACAATATGCATATTGCAACGATTTATCCGTATTATTCAACAATAGCTTTAATAAACACAGTAAAGCTTTATATTTTTAATAAGCCAGGCAATTTTATTTTGCCTGACTTATTAATACTTAATGATTATTTATTTACTTTACACGGGGTATGTTTTTGAAGTTTTGTCTACACACTCACTGTCAATTTTATATTTTCCTGCCTGCCTGAATTTAAAATAATTTATTGCCACCTGAGGGAAAAGAGCATAAGTAAGAACATCTTCATCTTGCTCATAGTATTCCTTCATTTCATTTTTTATTGTTTCAAGCTGCGGCTTTAATAAATCCGCAGGCCTTACAGTTACGACTTCTTCATCTCCGATAATCTTATTTTTTATTTCTTCGCTTATAGGTACAGTAGGCTTCCCGTACATACCTTTGACATACGCTTTGACTTCAGACGGTATCATTTTGTATCTTTCACCCAGGACTACATTAAAGACAGCTTGTGTACCGACTATTTGACTGGTGGGCGTAACCAGAGGCGGAAATCCTAAATCCTCTCTTACTCTGGGAACCTCTTTTAGCACCTCTTCATATTTATTCAAAGCATTTTGTGCGGCTAGCTGCGACAGCAGATTGGACATCATTCCGCCGGGTATTTGATAAGTTAAAACTCTTGTATCAACATTAAATACGCTCTGATTAAGTATCCCGTTCTTAATGTATTTTTCCTTTATATCCTTAAAGTATTCAGCTATCTCTGATAGTAAATTAATATCAATTCCTGTATCATATTCTGTTCCTATAAGTGTTGCTACTATAGGCTCCGTTGCAGGCTGAGAAGTTCCCAGTCCAAAGGGTGAAATTGCAGTATCTACTATATCCACACCTGCTTCTATAGCTTTTAGATAGGACATGCTGGCCATGCCGCTTGTATAATGGCTATGAAGCTGAATAGGTATTTTAATATTTTTCTTAACTTCTTTAATAAGTTCATAAGCAATATAAGGCGTAATTATACCGGACATGTCCTTAATGCAAAGAGAATCAGCACCCATATCCTCTATTTGTTTTGCAAGTTTGACATACAATTCTATATTGTGAACCGGGCTTATGGTATATACAAAAGTACCCTGGGCATGTCCCCCATATTTCTTAGTTGCTTTTATTGCTGTTTCTATATTTCGTAAATCGTTAAGCGCATCAAAAATTCTAATAATGTCAATTCCGTTGGCTAATGATTTATTTACAAATTCTATTAAAACATCGTCAGAATAATTTTTATAACCAAGTATATTTTGACCCCTTAACAACATTTGAAGCTTAGTGTTTTTTAAAACAGTTTTTACCTTTCTGATCCTTTCCCAAGGGTCTTCGTTGAGAAACCTTAAGCAAGAATCAAAGGTTGCACCGCCCCACATCTCCAATGAGTGATAACCGGCTTTGTCCATTTTTTCCAGTACGGGCAGCATTTCTTCAGTATTCATTCTTGTTGCTATGAGGGATTGGTGACCGTCTCTTAGCACAGTTTCCGTAATTCGTATTTTGGGCATTTTTATACTTCCTCCTATTATAAAATTTTATTGATAAAATGCATTAGCCACAATCACATGTATCCTTGAAATAATCGATTAGTGAAACGGCATAAATACATTTATTGTTATGGTCATCAATAATTATATTTCTAATATTATCCGGTAATTCGGATAAATTCAAGTGTTTAAATTTAAGATAGTTTAAAAAGCCTGCATTGCTTCCGACACATACCGCAGTTTTAGCACCATTTAACTCTGCGGAATTAAGCATTGTTTTCACAATAGCGGAGCCCAGCTTGTTTTTGCGATACACTGTATCCACAAAAACATTTTTAATGACGCAATAATCATCAAATCTGGTCATAACACCAAAACCACATACAATGCTATCATTATTGCATACATAGTACTCCTCACCGTTAAATTTATCTTCTATTGGAATATCATTTTTTATTAAAAACTTGACGAGGCCTGAGATGTCATCCTCTTGTGCTTTTCTCACATAAATCATATATTCACCTACTTTATAAATATTATTAATTAAAAAAGTTTATTATTATTCTTTTCATATTATACAATATGTCAGATGATTTTACATCATTATTATATAATAAATCCACCTCACCCAAAAGAAAATTGTTAGCATAGACTTTTAAACTACCTGCTATTTCATTCTTTTTAATAGGAGCATTAATTGTGCTTGGCAAATCGTGAACAAAAGTCAAGTTTTCATAGCCATCTCCAATTCTTAATAAAGGTGCATGTAAATTATACCTTGGAACTACTTGTACGCTTTTTTCTTTTCCTTTTCTAACTTCTATATTCTCCATATAATCACATTTATCGACTATTTTAATATTATCATAGTTTTTGAAGCCATAGTCTAATAAATTTTTAGAGCTTTTCCACATATCGCTGCTATTTAATACAACAGTTAACAATTGCCATTCATCCTTTGTAGCAGACGAAACCAAACATTTACCGGCTTTGCCTGTATAACCTGTTTTAACGCCGTTTCCACCTTCATATTCCCAAAGCATTTTATTTTTATTTTGCAATATTTTTCGCTCACTTAATAATTTTGATACAGTATAATTTTTTGTGCTCACAATTTCGGCAAATTTTTTGTTTAACAATGCTTCCCTTGTTATAAGAGCTAAATCATGAGAGGTTGTATAATGATTATCATTAGGCAAACCATGAGGGTTTTCAAAATTCGTATTTTTTGCTCCAATTGAATATGCTCTACTGTTCATAAGCTTTGCAAAGCTTTCGACGCTTCCTGAAATATGTTCCGCTACAGCGACGGCAGCGTCATTGCCCGACCTTAGCATAACACAATACAATAGATCCTCCATGAAAATCCTCTCACCTTCTTTTAAATACACAGAGGACCCTTCTTGAATAGAGGCTTTTCTGCTAACTTTAACTATTTCGTTTAAGCCGGCATTTTCTAAAGCAAGTAAAACCGTAATAATTTTAGTAGTGCTTGCCATAGGCAGCTTTAAATTGCAGTTGGAACTATATAATACTCTGCCGGTTTTTACATCCATCAATACAGAGGATTTTGCATCAGACAGATTATCTTTCGCATAGACATTATTAAAGGAAAAAACAAAGATAAAAGAAAAGATAAAAAGATTTTTTTTCAAAATAATCACTCCAGTTATGTATTTTAAAGATGTTCATTCATTATGCTATTTCAATTAAGAGTAGCAACCTAACTTTTTTTATACTGATTTTTGAGTTACTTCTAAAAAAAAAGAAGGATTGCTTATCCTTCCTTCCTCCATTTTTTACAGACATTATCCATAAGCTCGGGAATCAGATCAATAATTCTGTCTACTGTTGTATTGCTGCTTACAGGAATCATTCTGATTAAGTCATTTGAAACAGATAGGAATCCAACGGGCTGCACGGATACTCCGGCCCCGCTGCCTCCTGTAAAAGGGTGATTGCTTTCTTCTGTATCCTGACTACTTTCTTCATCTGATGAACATGAAAATTTTAGTTCGCCGCCTCCGGAAACAAATCCAAAACCGACTTTTGATATGGGAAATATAACTGTACCGTTTAAGGTTTCAACAGGGTTTCCTATTACAGTATTTACATCAATCATTTCTTTAATGTTTTCAAGGGTTGTTTTCATCAATGCTTGGATTGGCTGTTCCAAAATTAACACTCCCTTTTCATTTTAATCATTTTTAGCACATTTATAATATTTCCTAACTGTACTTCTATTATGCAAGCAAAATCAAATTCTAAGTGGCTATATCCAAAGATAGGAATCATCTCCAGCTTTTCAATTTTCATAGATAACCTATTTTTAAAAAGAGCAGGTAAGCTAATGAAAATAGTGCTAAAAAGACCATAAGCCATAGCAGTTTTAGAAGCATCCTCATACCCGTATTTCATCCATAATTTAATATCGTAAATTATAAGCTTTTTCCAAAGGTTAGAACTGTTTGATTTATTTGTGTTAAGAAAATTTTTAATCTTCCCGGCTATTTCTGGTAAGCCAGAAAAAAGGCTCTTATTTTTATCATCTGTTTTTGAATATAAAGAACTAAATAATTTTTCTAAATTATTTAAGGGGTTTATTTTTTTAGCAGGAATTTTAATTTTTATGAATAGAAATCGGACAATAGCAAAGGGTTTAAATACAGCACCTTTGTCAGTAATTTTACATATTATCCGGACATCAATGGCAGTATAAATAAGAATTAATAAAAGTATTATAAAAATAGCGGTAAATAGCATTATATAGTACAATATTAATCCTCCTTATTAAACCGAGAGCTTCCTAACAATCAGAGCTTTTAACGGGATATCCTGAAGTTAGAAGGAATAGCCTGATATGCATATTCTTTTCCAAATTAAAAGAATAATACATTAGATGTATTATTCATAGAAATTTGATATATCAGGCAATTCAGTTAAGGATTTCAGACCGAATAATCTTAAAAAATTATCCGATGTACCATATAATATTGGCTTTCCCGGAGCATCCAATCGACCTAATTCTTTAATCAAGTCCTTATCAAGCAACCGAGATATGCAGGCATCTGATTTAACACCCCTCATAGAGTCTAAATTGGCTTTGGTAATTGGTTGTTTATAAGCGACAATGGATAGAGTCTCCAGGGAGGCATGAGATAAGCCTGTCCTGGCTTTTGGCTTTAAAAGCTTTTCTATGTATTCAAAATACTCAGGCTTAGTGCTAAATTGGTAGGAGCCCTCAATTTCTATTATTTTTAATCCTCTAGTGCTTTCCTCATATTCATCCATTAAATTATTAATAATTTTCCTAAGTGTTGTTTTATCAACACCAAATAGGCTTGATAAATCCTTTAGAGATATAGGATCACCGGATATAAACAATAAGCATTCAAGGGCGGCATTTATTTCTTTTATTTCCATTTATGATAAATCCCTTCAAAATTTTAAACATTAGTTACGCGGTGGTTTTCCTCAATAGTATTTTATCAAAAGCTTTTGTTTGCTTTGCATAAACTGCTTTATTTTTTACCAGCTCTAAAAGTGCAAGAAAAGCAATAATCATTTCCAACTTATCTTCATATAAATTTATAAGCTTTTCAAACGGCATCCATTTTTTATGGGACAAAAGGTTTATTATCTCTTCTATTTTATCATCTATTGTAAAACTGTCTCTATAAACCTTATTGAACTCTCTTATATTTTTCTTTTCTTTAATTAAAACAATATTGCGAAACTTTTCAACTAAAATATGAATTGGTATTTCATCAGGCAATTCATAGGAATCAATTAAAGCATCAGCAATTTCAGTACCTTTAAACATGGATTTTTCATTTATATTATATTTTTCTTTAAGTATATTGGCTGCCTCTTTAAATCTTTTATATTCAAGAAGCTTAATGACTAATTCATCTCTAGGATCTGAATCATCATCCTCTTCCACGGGTGCTTTAGGAAGAAGCATTTTTGATTTAATAACTAATAAAGTGGCTGCCATTACTAAAAACTCGCTTGCTAAATCAATATCCATGCTTTTCATCATATTAAGGTAATCAATGTATTGTTCGGTTATAGAAGCAATGGGTATATCATAAATATCAATTTTGGCTTTTTCTATAAGGTGAAATAGTAAGTCGAAAGGTCCTTCAAAAACCTCTAATTTAATACTTATAGACATATATTCATTAACCACACTTTACTCTATTATTTGCTTCCAACCTTCGGAAGTAATGTCTTGTTCAATTTAGTCTCCCTATAGGAACATTATTACCAGCTTGTATATAAAATTTTGTACATAATAAAACATGGGGCTTAAAATGTAATTTATAGTGTTAGTAAAAATCAGAATAAGCAGCAAAATATAAGAATACTGCTCATACTGATAAAATTTGTATTCAATCCTTGAAGGTAAAGCGCTTGCAAGAATTTTTGAGCCATCTAAAGGGGGTATGGGAATAAGGTTGAAAACACCCAAACCAATATTAATGAAATAAATATTCGTCATGATCTTATCAAAAACTATGTTTTGAATGCCAAATTTTAAATAAATAAAACCATATAAAAATAAAACAATAGTTGCTATTAAAAAGTTCATTAAAGGGCCGGCTAAGGAGACCAATATCATTCCTTTTTTTCTGTTTTTGAAGTTAGCCGGATTTATCGGGACAGGCTTGGCCCAGCCAAATCTAAATATAATTAGCATTAGCAAGCCCATAGGGTCAATATGTGCTGCGGGGTCTAATGTTAATCTTCCGCTTGCTTTGGCTGTATCGTCGCCCATATAATAAGCTGCCATACCATGGGCAAACTCATGAAAAGAGAAGCCGATAAAGACAGCGGGTATTCTGTATAATAAATCCATGAAATCTATACCGAGCAAATACATCATCCTTTCGAGTCAAATGTTTATATTTTGTATTATAGCATAATAGCAGCGAAAATTAAAAGCAATGCATTTGTACATTGCTTTTAATTTACTATTATCAGTATAGTTACAGTACTGATTATTATATTTAATACGATTGCAGGAGTTACATGGCAAATAATCTGTAAGCTTGTTACGGGTTGCGCCAAAACTCGCTTCGCTCAAACAGTTGACGCAACTGATCCTCCACTTCACTAACAGATTCTAAGCCTCTCCACAATGCAATCTTTATCAAATATTAATAATCTAAAAGTACTTGTGAATAATAATGGTTAACAATTACAGTTTAAATATTAGTATTGATTATTATGAAAACCAATATTTAACCGCTCTTTTTATATTATTAAAAAAACTTGCTTTTTTGACATCCTTATCACATACAATTTGAAAGGATGCAATTGTTTCGCCGTTCTTTTTAACTATTATTTTACCTAATTGCTGGTTTTTTTCTAACGGTGCTTTTACTACTTCAGGAAGCTCAATAATTTTCTCTATACTTTGTTCTTCTTCCTTTTTTAATAATATATTTGCATTATCCTTAAGAACCGCATTAACAAAATCACAATCACCTTTACTTATTTTAATTTTTTTTATCAAATCACCTTTTAGCCCTAAAGAATAGTTTATGTAGTTGGCAAATCCATAATCAATTAGTTTTCTTGCATCATTGTTTCTTTTTCCCGTGCTTGGTGCACCCATAATAACGCTGATAAACCGAAGATTATTTCTTTTAGCCGTTACAGATATACAATACATGGCATCCTCCGTAAAACCGGTTTTAATGCCATCAACATCCTTATAAAAACGAACCATTTTATTTTTGTTTACAAGCTCTCTTTTCACATCGTTTTTCTTTCCTACATAAACCGTTACCATATATTTTGAAATATAATCAAATATTTTTTCATGTTTGACAAGCTCTCTTGACATAACACCAATATCATAGGCAGATGTTACATGCCCGGAAGCATGTAATCCGTGAGGATTTTGAAAGCTGGTATCCTTCATGCCCAATTCTATTGCTTTCTTATTCATAGAGGCTACGAACTCTTCCACGCTGCCTGATATATGCTCAGCTATGGCAATACTTCCATCATTTGCGGATTCAACGGCAATACCAAATAGGAGATCCTCAACAGTTCTAATTTCTCCTTCCTCTAGCATTAGCCTGGTGCCGGTCGTCATTTTACTTGCAGTTTTACTGATAATAACATTATCATTTAACGCTATTCTGCCATTTTCCAAAGCTTCCATAGCCAATAACATCGTCATAATTTTTGTAACGCTAGCCGGCTCAAGCTTTTCATGAGAATTCATTTCATAGATAACAGTCCCTGTCCCAAAATCCATTAGAATTGCAGATTTACAATCTAAATCCATTTTATTATCTGCAAATGTGAATGTGTTAAAGGACAATATTATAACCAATAATAATAATAATTTTTTATTAATACTCATAAAAAAACCTCCTATAGTTGATATATTTATATTTCCCTATAGGAAGTCTAGATATTCTTTAAGATTTTAAGTTATGATAGCATGAACAGATTTATTAGCCTTTATAAAACTGTCAGTAATCTTATAGCTTATTTTTACCAAAGCTTCAGATTCGGAATAGTTTAAAATATTGGTATGTAAAATACATAGCGTATCGCCTTTGGCAACTGTGTCTCCAACTTTTTTAATCAAGGTAATACCTGCCGAATAATCTATTATATCATCCTTTGTTTTCCTGCCTGCTCCCAACATCATTGCCGCTAAACCAATTTTCTCAGCATTAATGGAATTTATATATCCGTCTGCTTCAGATTTTATTTCTATATGGTGTGTGGCTTGAGGAAGTAAATCAAAATTATCTATAAAGCTAGGATCGCCGCCTTGTATTTCAATAAGCTCTTTAAACTTGTCTAATGCTATACCAGATGATATTTTCTCTTTTAATTTTCCGTAAGCTTCATCAAAACCAGTAAAGGCTCCGCCCAAAACAGACATGTAGGATGCTATAGTTAAAGCAACTGTAGTTTCGTCTTCTGCGCCTTCGCCGGATAGTACTTTAACTGCTTCTTTTATTTCATTAGCGTTTCCAATCTCATAACCTAAAGGCTGATTCATATCAGTTATTATTGCAACGGTTTTTCTATTAAGCTCATTGCCAATATCAACCATAGTTTTCGCAAGTGTCTTTGCATCCTTGAGAGTTTTCATAAAGGCACCGGAACCTACTTTAACATCCAAAACAATGCATTTGTTACCCGAAGCAATTTTTTTACTCATTATAGAGCTTGCAATTAACGGTATGCTATCTACCGTAGCTGTTACGTCCCTTAATGCATATATTTTCTTATCTGCAGGAGTAATATCTGCGGATTGGCCTGTTATTGCCATTTTATACTTATTAACATTTTCGATAAATTTTTCTTTAGTCAGCTCTGTTTTAAAGCCTTTGATTGACTCAAGCTTGTCAATTGTACCGCCGGTATGACCTAAGCCTCTTCCTGATACTTTTGCGATAGGTATACCTAAGGAGGCTACAAGAGGAATCACTATTAAGCTTATTTTATCTCCTACACCGCCTGTAGAATGCTTATCAACGGTTATACCTTCAATCCCCGATAAATCAATAATATCCCCCGAGTTTACCATTGCCATAGTCAAATCTGCAGTTTCCTTCTTATTTAAACCATTAAAGTATATAGACATAAGCATTGCAGACATTTGATAATCCGGAATACTACCCTTCATATAACCTTTAATAAAGAAGTCTATTTCTTTCTTGCTTAATATACGCCCGTTTCTTTTTTTTACAATTAAATCATAAGCTCTCATCAAGCTCCACCTCTTTTATAAAATTGCGAACTAAATTTACAAATTTAGGCTCTGCTATACCTGCAATCCTTATAACCTCTTCATGGGTTAATGGAACGAGATTATCCGGGATAGCCATGTCGGTAACACATGATAAACCTAAAACTTTAATTCCCGAATGCTTTGCAACCACTGCTTCAGGTACTGTTGACATACCCACAGCATCAGCGCCTACTGCTATAAGCATTTTTAATTCAGCCTTAGTATTATAATTTGGTCCGCTTATAGCGCAATAAACGCCTTTCTCTATATCAATACCGATTCTTTTAGAAATATCATGACATAAGACTCTTAATTTTTTATTGTAAACCTCTGTCATATCAGGGAATCTAGGTCCGAAAACATCTAGATTAGGTCCTATTAACGGGCTGTTTCCAATCATATTAATATGATCCTCGATTACCATTATATCTCCGGCTTTAAAGTTCTTATTTAAGCCGCCGCATGCATTGCTTATTATAAGAAGCTTTATCCCAAGCTTCTTCATCACTCGTACGGGCAAAGTTATTTCATCCATATTATAACCCTCATAATAATGAAACCGACCTTGCATAGCGATAACACTTTTTCCTTCTAAAGTACCAAAAATCAGCCTGCCTGCATGACCTTCCACAGTTGAAACGGGAAAATCAGGGATATCTTTATATTCTATTAATGTAGGATTTTCAATCTGTCCCGCTAAAGAACCAAGTCCACTTCCCAGTATGATACCAATTTCCGGCTTTGAAGATATTTTATTTTCAATGAATTTATAAGCGCTTTCGATTCTATTTAAATAATCCATTTTACCCTCCTTATATTATCTGGTACGGGTATCTTCCCCGGTTATTATAATCTTGTTAATATAAGCTTAATAAGCGTTTCAAACTTATCCTTCACGCTAGCCGCAGTTTTAACCACTTCACTATGGCTTAGCGGGTGTTCTGCAACTCCCGCAGCCATATTTGTTATACAAGAAATTCCAAGCACTTCAATTCCGCCATGATTTGCTGCTATGACCTCAGGTACCGTTGACATCCCCACAGCATCAGCTCCTAATATCCTGGCCATTTTTATTTCCGCAGGCGTCTCGTAAGCAGGCCCTGTCATAGAGATATAAACTCCTTCGTTTACGGGAATATTATGTTCGGTACATAGCTCCTTTGTAATTCTAATCAAATCCTTTGAATAAGCATTGGACATTTCCGGAAACCTTGGCCCAAAGTAATCAATATTTTTCCCTATCAGTGGATTTGCAAACATAAAATTAATATGATCATTTATTATCATCAAATCTCCGGCTTTAAAAGCTTTGTTAACACCACCCGCTGCATTGGTGATAATCAATTTTTTTATCCCCAGTGCTTTCATAACCAAAATCGGAAATACTACCTCCTGCATACTATAACCCTCATAATAATGAAACCTTCCCTGCATAACTGCTATATTAATCCCGTTTAGCCGACCGAATATGAATCTTCCTTCATGACCGGTTACAGTAGAAACAGGAAAATCAGGTATATCCCTGTAAGGAAGTGCGGTTTTGTTTTGGACCTCTTCGCCCAAAGCTCCCAGTCCTGAGCCCAGTATCAAGCCAATCTCAGGCCCATCACTTATTCTATTCCGGATAAAATTTTTTGCTTCAATTATTTTGTCATATAGCTTGTTTTCCATGTTAATACACCTCATATTAATAAAAAGTTTAATACCTTGATTAGCTTATCATCAAATAGCAAGTCAATGCCAATTGAATATAAATATAATATAGTGAAACAAATGACAAAATGGCACTAATAATTGTTATTTAAAGTATCATGCCCTCGGATGTGTTTTACTATATGCTTCTTTAATTTTTGTATAATTTATTTTATTGTAAATTTGAGTAGAGGAGATATCAGAATGTCCCATCATTTCTTGAATCAACTGCAAATCAGCACCATTTTCAATTAAATGAACAGCAAAAGAATGCCTAAGCATATGAGGAGTGATAGTCTTATTAATTTCCGCCTGTGCTGTATAATATTTGACTATTTTCCAAAATCCCTGTCTTGACATTCTTGAACCATGAAAATTAAGAAATAATGCATTCTCCTCCGGTAATGGATTAAGCTTATGGCGATAATCGTTAAGATATTTTGTAACATATTTCAAGCAGCAATTGCCGATAGGTATAATTCTGCATTTATTGCTGCTATTTTTACAATTCAATAACCCTATATGAACATCTAAATTTTCTATGTCTAAAGAAATCAGCTCCGTTACACGTATACCGGTGGCATATAATAGCTCAAGCATTGCTTTGTCTCTTGAGCCTTTAGTATCGTTATAGTTAGGCTGATCCAAAAGCTTATCAATTTCTATTCTTGTAAGAATTGAAGGTAGCTTTTTAACTACCTTTGGGGACTCCAGGTCAGTGGTGGGGTCATTTTTTATTATCCCATTAACCAGCAAAAAATGATAAAAAGACCTTATAGAAGCCAGATTCCTTGAGATAGTTGTAGTCGCCTTGCCGCTTTTTTTAAGATAGGATAAATATTTAATAATTCCAGACTTATTAATTGCCTCGATATATTGATTATCATTCATCAAATATTTTTTATATAATTTAATATCTCTTATGTAAGAATTCAGTGTATTGGTCATTAGGCCTTTATCATTTTTCAGATAGTACTCAAAACTTTCAATATAATCCATAAAAAAACCCCTTTTTTGGTATATGCATTAATTATTCAACATGTATCGGAAAATTCCTTCATACTATGAAAATCTTGCATAATATATTAAGGGGCAAACCATAAAGAGGTTGGATAAATGAAATTAAAGATATGTTATAAGCGTTTTTAAAAAAACAGGTGTTATATATGCTTCAATGAGCCCGGCTACAATTATAGCGGCAATAACCACTAAACTATATGTTAAATGTTTTAAAATGTTTTTATTCTTATTACCGTTGAATTGTTCTTTTCTCAATTTAAAAAGAACTATACTTAAATTAATAGAAATATAACATATTAAAACCAAAGACGGAATATAAATAATATTTTGAGGAAGAATTGAAATCAATGTGAGTATAAAGCCTCTACGACCAAAGCTTTCAGTCAAAAAAGCTATTGAAAACCCCAGACAAAATCCTCTAAAAACAATATAAGGCGGCGCAAGTATCACTCCAATATACTTAATGCTTACTATATATAAAACAATTGCGGGAATTACATTATAAAACATTGAAAGCTTGAATATTTTACCGCTGTTAAAGCCATGATCAGGTGTAAGCAAAAAATAATCCCCAACATTAGATTTAAGTGATCCTTTTATTTCAACAGGCATAACCCCTACCCAAAATGCCCCTATACAAATTCCCAAAAAAAGAAGTAAAGCCAAAACGGCATATATTATCTGATCGTTTTTAATCTTATTTAACAAAAAATATTTAAGCCGCATTACCAATACTGCGCCACCTCCATACCTTTGTTTGTTTCAGTAAAATATATGCTTGTTTTTTTAATTATATTCTTTATTGTTTTAAGCCTAAACTTAGTGCTATTACGGTTTTGGCATCTTTAAACGTATCCTTAGCAAGCATTTCCAATGATTCTTCTATACTATATTTAACGACATTTATAAACTCGTCCTCATCCATTTCCAGCTTGCTTTTTATTAGCCCCTCTGCTTTATAAATATAAATTATTTCATTTGTAAACCCCGGTGAGGAATAAAAGCTGCCTAACAAAACCAGTTTATTGGCGGTGAAACCTATTTCCTCTTGCAGCTCTCTTAAAGCACATTCCCTCGGGTTCTCATCCTTCTCCAATTTTCCGGCCGGTATTTCAATAAGCTCCGTATTTAATGCTTTTCTAAATTGTTTGACAAAATAAATTTCTCCCTCTTCACTGATCGGTAATATAGCAACCGCACCGGGATGCCTTACAATCTCACGTTTAGCTTGATTGTTGTTTGGCAGCAACACAGTTTCAACATCAAGCTTAAGAATTTTACCGGAATATATATTATCCAGCTTTAATGTTTTCTCATAATTCTCCAAAAATATCAACTCCTATAAATAATTCCGCAGACACTTTTACTCTATCATTATACAAAAGAAAATTAACATATGCTATAATATTCTCACGAGCAGAGACGTTATCAAAAATAAAAATCTTAGGCAGGTTTAATAATATGAAACATTTAGAATCCTTTCTTTCTATTCTTATTTTTATAAATATGATAATTACAATATTAGTGGTCATTCTTGAAAGAAAAAGACCGGAGAAAACAATCGCCTGGCTTTTAATCATTGTTTTATTGCCCCCGGCAGGATTATTGCTATATTTATTCCTAGGAAGGAATTGGAAGAAACATACCTTGAAGGATGAAATAAGCCCATTAATTAAAGAGATTATAACCTGTGCCAATAACGGTGCCCAAACTTCGGAATATCTTTCTATGATAAAGCTACTGAATAAAAACAGTGATTCTACGGTATTTGTTAATAATGATATAACCATTTTTAAAGATGGAGTAGAAAAATTTGATGCGTTGAAGTATGAGCTGAAAAAAGCAAAACATCATATACATTTAGAATACTTTATAGTCAAAGATGATGGAATAGGCAAAGAAATAAAACAGATATTAATTGAAAAAGCTAAGAATGGTGTAAATGTAAGATTTATTATCGATAGAGTCGGCTCCATAAAATTAAATAAAAGCTATATAGAGGATTTAAAAGATGCCGGAGTAGAGGTTCTCCAATACAGCTATTTTTTAGCCCCTATACTCAGTTTTTTTAACACTCAAATAAACTATAGAAATCATAGAAAAATCGTTGTTATTGATGGCTATACCGGTTTTATAGGCGGCTGCAATATCGGAGATGAATATTTAGGCAAAAGCAAGCTGGGTTATTGGAGGGATACTCATTTAATGGTAAAAGGGGACTTTACTTTCGGTCTTCAAGCTGTATTTTTTGACGATTATTTAACTATAAAAAGAGCTAACAAGGATTATTATTTTCATGATGAGGATATTGAAGAGTATTTTCCATTATCCAGGACATGCTCAGGTAAAACGATGCAATTAGTAAAAAGTGGTCCCGACTCATTTTATCATTCAATATTGCAAAGTATTTTGAAAATGATTAGCATGGCAAAAAACCATATATATATTACATCCCCTTATTTTGTACCTAATGAAAGCATAATGGAAGCATTAAAGATTGCTTCCATGAGCGGCATAGATGTCAAGATTTTATTCCCAGGCAAATATGACCACTTTATTGTATACTACGCCTCAAGAACTTATTTATATGAGCTAATAAAAAGTGGTGCA
>CAYPBK010000025.1:0-2129 GCA_964408955.1 uncultured Clostridiaceae bacterium | reverse complement strand
CAGATTGACCAGAGGACAGTTAAAAGATACATTGAAATCTTTGAACAGAGCTTTATTATTTTCAGGATTTACCCCTTCCTGGGTAAAAAGAGAGACGAGATAGTCAAATCCCCAAAGGTTTATTTTTATGATAAGAACAGCTTTGTTCACGGGAAGGTTATTACCGTAGACGGAGAAATAGCTCAAGTAGGCACTGCAAATATGGATATAAGAAGCTTCGAATTAAATTATGAAATAAATGCGGTTATATACGATAAAGAAAAAACAGAAGAACTTGAAAGCTTGTTTTTACAAGACTTAGAGAAAAGCACTTTAATAAAAGCAGATTATTATGAAAGTCTGCCTAAACCAATAAAGTTCATAGAAGCCGTAACAAGATTATTTTCTTATTTATTATAATGATAAAAAATTTACCATATCTGACAGAGACCATTGAAAAAAATAATTATAAGATTACTTTTCAATGACCTCCGCCATAAGAGCTGCTAACTGATTTTCATTTCCAACCTAAGCTTATCTGCCACCATTGCAATAAATTCCGAATTTGTAGGCTTACCTTTTTCGTTATGTATAGTATAACCGAACAAGCTATTTATAACATCTATGCGTCCCCTGCCCCAGGCTACCTCTATAGCATGACGTATAGCTCTTTCCACTCTGCTTGAAGTCGTGTTATATTTCCGTGCTATTGACGGATATAATTCCTTTGTTACAGCACTAAGAAGCTCCATATTGTTTATTACCATTGTTATAGAGTCTCTTAAATATAAATAACCTTTAATATGGGCAGGAACTCCAATTTCATGGATTATATTAGTAATGGCGGCTTCTAGATCATGAGTTGTTTTATGTGTGATTATTGAAGAGTGGTTTAAAGGTATTCTATTTTCACCTGAAGCTATTGTCCCCATAGATTCCCGTATTCTTTTTGAGAATACTTCCATGTCAAAGGGTTTTACCACATAATATTCAGCCCCGAGATTCAAAGCTTTTTGTGTAATCTTGTCTTGTCCAACAGCAGATAGTATAATAAATTTCGGCATCTTTTCCAGGCTGATTCCGTTTATCCTTTCCAAGACCCCTAAGCCATCAAGATGTGGCATTATAATATCTAAGATTACAATATCCGGTAGTTTAGAAGTGATCAATTCTACAGCTTCAAGTCCGTCTTTTGCTATTCCAACTATTTCGAAGTCTGACTGAATACTTAAATATTCGTTTAAAATACTGCAAAAATCCTTGTTATCGTCAGCAATAAGTATTTTAATCTTTTCTAGATTCATTAAACAATCCCTCCCTTTTTCTTTTGAATACTTATTCGACATTGCATTTTCATATCCTGCTATTTAATACCAATTATCGTTCTCATAATTCTAACAATTTCAGACAAATATTTTTCAATCGAGTAGAGGCTAACTCTTAATGAGCTTCGCCCCTCTCACACCACCGTACGTACCGTTCGGTATACGGCGGTTCAATTCATATTACAGTATGTACTTTCAGGTAGTGGTCTAGCGAGAACGCTAGACCACGCTGTTTTAGCCGTTCATTACCCAATGCACGGTTAACCACGCATGAGTGTCCGATAAACTGAAAACTCTTTCGGCAGTATGTGAGACCTTTGGCTTCTTCAAGCGGTATTCCCAGTCTAACCAAGGATTCTATCCGCTTTTTAGATTTCTTCCATTGTTTCCAAATTACAACTCTAATCCTTACCCGTAATTTTTGGTCTACCTCCTGCATTGCCCTTTTCATATCCGCTATCCTAAAGTAATTCACCCATCCATATATCAGATAATTTATCTTCTTTATCCGATTATCAAGGCTGATACTCCAACTTCTTTTGGTCAATTCTTTCAGTTTTCGCCTAAATTCCTGAATTGACTTCAAATGCGGTTTCGGACGATACTTTCCTTTGCTGTTGTAGTACCCAAATCCTAAGAATTTTAGTTGTTTCGGTCTACATACCTTGCTCTTTTCAGCGTTAACTATTAAACCCAGTTTCTTCTCAATAAAATTTGTGATTGATTCCATGACCCGATTTGCGGCTTTCTCACTTTTTAAAAATATATTGCAATCATCTGCATATCTTACAAAGTAAAGCCCCCTCGCTTCGAGTTCTTTGTCCA
>CAYPBK010000024.1:0-35834 GCA_964408955.1 uncultured Clostridiaceae bacterium | reverse complement strand
GCACCTCCAAATATTAATGATGCCTTATTGAACAAAACAAAATTTAGGAGGCATAAAATGAGAAAAGAATCCTTATTGATTATTCTTGCAGTCGTTCTAATCCTTGCAGTCTCTGCTTGCTCCGGCGGCATAAACAAAGCCGTCAATGAGGGTAAGGCAGAGGGTGACAGGCTTAAAATCTATGCAACCTTTTACCCAATGTATTATATCGCTGATGAAATAGCAAAGGACAAAGGTGAGGTAATCCAGATGATACCACCTGGTGTAGAGCCTCATGATTGGGAGCCGACTTTAAAGACTATGGCGGAGCTCAAGGACAGCGATCTTTTCATATATAACGGTGCTGGGATGGAGCGCTGGGCGGAGAAGATTATTAAGAATCTGGAGGAGGACAAGGTTAAGGTAGTTGAGGCGAGCAAAGGGATAGAGCTTTCTAAAGGCGAAGGCGGTCATGATGAGGATTATGATCCCCATGTATGGGTCAGCCCCGTCAATCTAATTGCCGAGGCAAAAAATGTCCTTGATGCATTAATAGAGATTGACGATGCTAATAAGGAATACTATGATGCAAATTATAAGGAGCTGGTGGGCAAGCTTAATAAGCTGCACAAGGACATATTGGAGTCTTCAGAGGATTTCAAAATAAAAACCATAGTCACATCCCATGAGGCTTTCGGTTATTTTGCCAAAGAGTACGGCATCACTCAAATCCCCATAAGAGGTATTTCACCGGAGCAGGAGCCCAGTCCGGCAAAGCTCGTTGAGATAGTGAAGCTTTGTAAAGAGAATAATATTAAATATGTTTTTGTAGAAAAATTCGTCAATCCCAAGTTTTCAAAGGTTATTGCCGGGGAGATTGACGGAGATGTACTCACTCTCAATGCCGCCCATGGTCTCAGTGAAGAGGAGATGGCGGAAGGGCAGGATTATATCACTCTCATGTACGATAATCTGAATAATTTGGAAAAAGCATTGAAATGATGTAGAATATAAATAAAATCCCGGAGGTGTTATTATGGGAAAAATTCTTGGAGCTTATATCACCCCTCATCCCCCTATAATGATTGAGGAAATCGGGGGCAGGGATTCATCTAAGGTTTCAGATACAATAAAAGCACTTCAAAAAGTCAGTAAGAAAATTAAGGAGCAAGGTCCTGACACTATCATTATCATTACACCCCACGGAACTATGTTTGGCGATGCTATGACTTTTTCCATGGAGGATAAATTGACAGGCAGCTTCGGGAGGTTTGGTGCTCCCGGGCTTAAATACGAGTTCGTAAACGATGTAGAGCTGGCGGAAATAATAATGGAAGAGGCGGACAAGGAGGAAGTCTTTTGTTTGCCTTTTACCAGAGAGATGGCGGAGACATATAATTCTGATATGGAGTTGGATCACGGTGCGCTGGTGCCCCTTCATTTTATAGAGAAGGAGAATAAAAATGTTAAGCTGGTGCATATAACCTATAGCGGACTTCCCGATGAAGATCACTATAAGCTGGGTATGGGGATTAAAAGGGGAATCCATAAATCCAATAGCAATGCAGTGATTATAGCCAGCGGTGATTTTTCTCACCGTCTTATTCCCGGTGCTCCCGCGGGCTACGATAAGAGAGGCAAGGAGTATGACAGTCTGTTTCTGGATATCATAAAAAGAGGAAATGTCTCTGAATTTTTAAATATTGATAAAAGCCTGATATCAGCGGCAGGGGAATGTGCATATAAATCTGCCCTTGTACTTCTCGGCGCCTTTGATAAATGTGAAGTTACAGGGGAAGTCTATTCCTATGAGGGTCCTTTTGGCGTGGGCTACGGTGTGGCAGAGCTGACTACCACCCAATGTGACAGGGGTGCAAGCATCATTGATGAATATTTAAAGGGTAAAAATGAGGAAATGGATGCTTTGCGTGAAAAGGAGGACCCCTATGTAAAGCTTGCTAGGGCAACTTTAGAAAATAAGGTAAGGCATGGCAAAGATACTGCTGTCCCAGTGGATTTGCCGGAGGAAATGTTGAAAAGAAAAGCAGGGGTTTTTGTTTCTTTAAAAAAGGACGGGGATTTACGGGGCTGTATCGGCACGATAATGCCTACGACGAGAAGTGTCGCCCATGAAATAGTGCAAAATGCTTTATCTGCAGGGCTCAGGGATCCGCGGTTTTTACCCGTTACTGAGGATGAGCTGGAGGATTTGGTTTATTCCGTGGATGTATTGGGTGAGGCGGAGGAGATCAGCAGCAAGGAGGATTTAGACCCCAACAGATACGGTGTAATAGTGAGAAAAGGCGGGAGGACGGGATTGCTGCTGCCTAATCTTGAAGGGGTGGATTCTGTGGATGAGCAGTTAAGCATCACTCTTAGAAAAGCAGGGATAAGAGAATGGGAAAACTATAGCATGGAGAGATTTGAAGTAATCAGGCATGTTTAGAGTGAGGAGAGGGTCGATTTGAAAATAGGGGTCATTTCGGATACTCATATTAGAAATAAAGGAACAGGCTTGCCTAATTTTGTTCATGAAACTTTTAAAGGTGTGGACATGATTATGCATGCCGGTGATCTTCTCATAGAGGAGGTCATAATTGAGCTCCAGACCATAGCTCCCACATATGCCGTCGCCGGTAATAATGACGATTATATGATTTACGGTAAATACGGCAGAAGAAAAATAATAGAGGCGGGGGACAAGAGAATTGGCTTGACTCACGGCGCCGGCAGGTATAAAACTCACATCAGTGCCCATGCCGAATTCTATGGTGATGATGTGGACTGTATCGTCTTTGGGCATAGTCATATACCTTATAACAGGATTGTTGACGGAGTCTTGTTATTCAATCCCGGCTCTCCCACGGATAGAAGATTCCAGCCTTTGTATTCACTGGGGATTTTACATATAGGCAGGGAAATAAAAGGTGAAATTTTATACTTCAAGGATAAAAACGCACCGGCATAGAATATACCTTGCACACCTCTAATATATATAAATAAAGAAATATTAGAGGTGATAATTATGAAAAATAGAAAAGCTTTATTAGCTGTTATCCTTTGCATGGCTCTGCTTTTGTCCGCTTGTTCTAACCCATTGGCGGATCTTAGGGATTTTTTTAATAAAAAGACTGCCGATATAGTGGATGAGCCGGCTACGGATGTTGCAAAGGAAAAGCTGGATTTAAGCGAAGTCGCCATGGAGCAGCCTGACGGCACCAGAGCCACGGTTCTTTATTATAAGGATTCGGAAAATCTTTTGGTCCCTGTTATGAGGTACATACCTAAAGGCGATATGGGGATAGCAAAGGCTGCAATCAAAGGAATGATTTACAGCCCGGAGCTTTTGGAGGACATCAAGCCTACGGGGCTATTGCCTACATTGCCTATGGGGACGGTTATATTAGGAGCGACGATAAAGGATGATGGTTTGGCTATTATTGATTTTAACGAAGAATTCTTGAGCTTCAGCAGTGCGGAAGGAGAAGCTTTGGGTATCAAAGCTTTGATATATACTCTTACGGAGTTTCCCAATATAACTTCTGTGCAGATTAAAGTGGATAGTAATGTTGTTTTAGAAATGCCTTACGGGACAAAAATAGATTTGCCTCTGAAAAGAACGGAAATCAATTTGCTTAAACCGGAAATAATGGATGATAAAATGTCAAAGGTTATGGTATACTATCAAAAGAAAGGTAGTGGTTACTTTTCCTATTTTGTGCCTCTTACTAAGCTGGTTACAGGCTATACGAACAGCGCTGAGGCAGCATTAAACGCTCTGCTTGAAGGGCCGCAGTCTGCCTCAGGTCTCAGAAATCCTTTTCCTGAAGGGACGAAAGTGCTGGGCGTAGAGGTGAATAACGGAGTTGCTTATGCTAACTTTTCCGAAGAGATTTTGAATTTAGGCTCCATATCGGAGGAGAGGGCGCTGGTGAAGGCTGTTACTTTGACTTTAGGAGAGTTTGATTCCATAGACAAGGTCAGACTCTTTGTTAACGGGCAGACTATAGAGAATACGGAGAGTATAGGAGCTAAGGAATATTTGGATATACCTGTATTTGTTAATTTTTACGAATAATGCGGATGTGACCACTTAGGTTTTCCTGAGTGGGTTTTATTTACTGCATTAGCTTGAAAGGATGAATAAAATGGATAGAATCGACGGTCGCAAGAATGACCAGTTAAGACCGGTTAAAATTATCAGGAATTATTTGAAGCATGCGGAGGGCTCTGTTTTGATTGAAATGGGGGATACAAAGGTTATATGCTCCGCAAGCGTAGAGGATAAGGTGCCTCCTTTCCTAAAGGGCCAGGGTAAAGGCTGGGTGACGGGGGAATACGGTATGCTCCCCAGATCAACGGAGGTCAGGAAACCCCGGGATTCCACAAGGGGGAGAATCGACGGCAGAACTATGGAAATCCAAAGGCTTATAGGAAGGGCGCTGCGCTCTGTCATTAATCTTGAGGCGCTTGGGGAAGCCACTGTATATATTGATTGCGACGTTATTCAGGCTGACGGGGGGACGAGGACGGCTTCCATAACTGGGGCTTTTGTCGCCTTGGCGGATGCTTTTAATATTATGCTGGCACAGGATAAGATTAAGAAAATCCCTATAAGCAGCTATGTAGCCGCAGTCAGCGTTGGGATAAAGGACGGTGAGGCGATTCTGGATCTGAATTATGCGGAGGACTCTACCTGTCAGGTGGATATGAATATTATCATGACTCAAAATGGGGATGTGGTGGAAATCCAGGGAACCGGTGAGGAAAAGCCTTTTACGAAAAAAGAGATGGAGGCTATGCTGGCATTAGGGGAAAAAGGAATTATGGAGTTGATTGCAATTCAGAAGGAATGCCTTGGCGCTCTAACTCAGCTTATAGAGGTGAAGTAATATGGAGATGATTGCAGCCACTAATAACAGCCATAAGCTGGAGGAGATAAAAGAGATATTATCTGTGCTGGATTGGGAGATTTTCTCCTTAGCGGATGTGGGGATTAATATTGATATTCCTGAAACGGGAAAAACCTTTGAAGAAAATGCTTTGATAAAGGCAAGAGAGATATGTAAACTTACGGGGCAAATTAGTATTGCCGATGATAGCGGTCTGGAGGTAAAAGCACTTAATGGGCGCCCCGGGGTTTTTTCCGCCAGGTATGCGGGGGTGGACGGTGAAGATAAGGATAGTGCCAACAATGCCAAGCTATTGGAGGAATTGAAGGATGTGCCTGGGGATAAAAGAGACGCCAGATTTTGTAGTGTCATTGCCATTGTATACCCCGATGGTAATGAGATAACGGCGAGAGGTTACATAAACGGGAAAATAGGGTATGAAACTAAAGGAAATAACGGATTTGGGTATGACCCGATTTTTATTATCGATGGTCTGGACAAGACTATGGCGGAGCTTTCTATGGAGGAAAAGAATAAGATAAGCCACCGTGCCAATGCGTTGAGGAAGGTGACGGTCACTGGACGCTAGTCTCTGGACTCTGGACATCCTCCAACCTCTCTGCCATGATTTCGATAGTATTTGATTTCATATCCTCCTGCAAGAGCGGAAGCATGAAAATCTTCTTATCTTTAAAAGTATCTTTTATAATATCCAGATACTTTTTTTCCTGTTCTTTTTTATTAATCCAAAACTCATCCGTTGCGTTATCGGGTAATATTTTATTTACTATTATCTCTTTAACAGCAATATTATGCTTTTCTAAGACCTCCATTGCTTTCTTTGTCTCATCTATAGTCAGCTTTTCGGCATTGGTAACAAGGGTAAAGGTCAGCTTTTCATTATTCATTAAAATTTCTTTGGCGCGATTTATTTTATCCAGTCTGCCCTGTAATATTTTTGTTACGGCATCCTTTTCCACTTCTTTGTTAACGGCATGACCGCTGTGGTTTGCCATGGACATAAGAGTTATGGATCTTTTTCTTTTTGCAATCAAGGTGTCGAGCCAGGAGCCCAACAGCTCCGGTAGGGTCAGCAGCCTTAGAGTATGACCCGTAGGCGCAGTATCAAAAACAATCCTATCGTAATCTTTGCTTTTCTCCGTTATTATTTCAATCATTTTATCAAACAAAGCTGCCTCCTCAGTACCCGGTGATATTGCAGCGGCATCTATTTGTTTATCTATTTGCTCTACTATGATTGGGCTTACAACATTCTTCAAACTTAAACGGACATTGTCCATATAGGCTTTGCTTTCTTTTGCAGAGTTTATTTCCAAAGCATCTAAATTAGGAAAAATTGTAGTTGCTTCATCCTTTATATCTTTTTCAAAAATATCCGAAGTGGAATGGGCAGGGTCCGTCGAAACCAGTAATGTCTTTAACCCACTTTTTGCACATCTTAAGGCGTATGCAGCACTGCAGGTTGTCTTGCCGACTCCGCCTTTGCCCCCTATAAATGTAATCATATTTACCTCCTTAAGCATCAAAGCCGTAATCGGCCCATTTTTCCTGCCATAAGCTTAGTCTACCGGACATCCTATTGTGCCAGCCTCCCAGGTCCTCAGCGAGCAAAGGCAATAACTCCAATGAGTAATAGCTAGTGGGTATAGGTATGCCCAGCAAGTCACCGAAGCATAGGAGGAGGAATTCATCCATTTCGTTTTGTGATTCCTTTATGAGCAGAGCTTTTGATTTTTTATCAAAATCAGTGGCTCCTTGGACAAATAGCTTCACGTTCTTTTTTATGGCTGTAAAAAAATCTTTTTTCATAACCTCCGCCCCCTTGTATATGTTCTATTTGGTATATTCATCCTCTAATTGATTATATTTTAATTACTGACAAGTGTCAATAATTTATAATTATGAGTTGAAACTGATTTGTCATAGTAGTAAAATGTAAATGGAAGCATAATTTACATATTACAGAGGTATAGCTATGGAATTAACGGAATATTTAGAAACTGTCGAAAATAAGTTAATTAGGAACTTTGATATCACTAGGGATTATATGCTCAATGATTTGGAATATGACTTTTACGGCAAGTTTTATATGCGGAATGAAAAGTACCTTTTAGTAAAGAAAGCGGTTATTTATGCATTTGAGAATAATGAGCATGTTTTTATCAAGGGCTACAAGGATTTAAATAAAAAGGATTATCATATTTATACGGATAATTTAATAAAATCTATTAGAACAGTTATTAATCCTACTAGAGAGCATATGTGCAGTATCATATCAGGGGTAATAGTTGCGGATAGTGTCTTGGAAGAGGATTTAGAGTACATTACAAAATCAGTTAGGAAATTCATATATAATAAAAGCTTTGCATTTGGCTACAAAGGTTGGGTTGAAATTCGACTTTTATTAGTATCTCTTAAAAGCGGATTGATTGCAACTAACAAGAAAGGAAAGGAGGTAGCTTCTATCTACGATTTTTGCTAAGTGTGAGGACTAATAAATGTATTGAATTATTAAAAGGAGGTTTATTCATGAATGCATTAGTTTTAATGGCAGGCAGTATCATCATTTTCATAATAGCCTATATTACTTATGGCGGCTGGCTTGTTAAGCAATGGGGCATTGATCCTTCCAGAAAAACACCTGCTCATGAGATGAATGATGGTATTGACTATGTGCCTACAAACAAATCTGTTTTGTTAGGGCATCACTTTGCATCAATAGCGGGAGCAGGTCCTATTAACGGACCTATCCAAGCAGCTATTTTCGGATGGGTGCCTGTGTTTCTTTGGGTAGTAGTTGGTAGTATTTTTGTCGGCGGTGTCCACGACTTTGGTTCTTTGTATGCATCTGTCAGGCATAAAGGAAAATCAATAGGAGAAATAATTCATGCCAACATGGGTAAAAAAGGCATGATGCTGTTTTCCATATTTGCTTGGCTGACGCTAATACTTGTTGTAGCTGCATTTGCCAACATCGTGGCAAGCACATTTGCAACAGTACCTGCAGCGGCATCATCATCCATGATGTTTATCGTTCTTGCAATTGTATTTGGTTTATTAGTTTATAGAAAAGGTGTTTCGCTAAAAATAGGTACGGTAGTTGGAGTAGCAGCGTTGTTCTTATGTGTATATTTAGGTACTTTATTCCCGTTAACATTATCAGTAAATACTTGGATTGCAATTATGTGTATTTATATTTTTGCCGCTTCGACGGCTCCTGTATGGATTTTATTGCAGCCAAGGGATTATCTTAATTCATTTTTATTATATGCAATGATTTTAGGTGCAGTTTTAGGAATAATACTGGAGAATCCATCTATTAAACTCCCGGCAGTTACTGCATTTAATGTAAACGGTCAATGGCTGTTCCCCATGCTGTTCGTAACTGTTGCTTGCGGAGCTATTTCAGGTTTCCACTCTTTAGTAGGCTCGGGAACTTCATCCAAGCAGGTTGATAGCGAAAGCGATACTAAGCTTATCGGTTACGGAGCTATGCTGATTGAAGGTGTTTTGGCAGTTGTTGCACTTATAACTGCATCCTATATCACCGGCGGAGAGTTAACGGAGCTTTTAAAAGGCGGACCGGGGAATGTTTTCTCGAGTGGTGTAGGCAGCTTTATGGCAAGGCTCGGTATTCCTTTTGCAATAGGTAAAACTTTTGCGGCGTTGGCTATATCCGCATTTGCTTTAACGAGCTTGGATACGGCAACGAGGCTTGCAAGATTTATATTCCAGGAGTTCTTTGATGATCCGGCTAAGGAAAAGAAATCACCTCTTTCCAACATGTATGTTTCTACAGGCATAACCGTAATAATAGGCGGCTGGTTGGCTGTAGGAGGATTTGCTAGGATTTGGCCTATTTTCGGCTCTGCAAATCAGCTTTTGGCATCATTATCGCTGTTGGCGGTGGCAGTATGGTTAAAGAAAGCAGGAAGGAATTATCATATGTTAACCTTCCCGATGGTGTTCATGTTGGCTGTAACGCTTACTGCACTGATATTTTTGATTAAAGCTAATTTAGCTGTAGGAAACTATATTTTGGTTATATTCCCTGTATTGTTATTTATTCTTGCTATTGTGCTTGCTATCGAAGGATATCCCATTATCTTTGGCAAGGATGAGAATCAGGAGATTTCCAAGTCTAATTAAAATCGGTTGTTGTAGTTATAAAAATCCCTCATCTTTGAAATGAGGGATTTTTATTTATAATTTTTGTGGTGCGCCCAGAGGGATTTCCGCCGAGAGTCCAGCTCTCTCTCAGACCGGGGTGGGAAAACCCTCCTAAAGGTCGGATTTCGCCCGTCAAATCCCTCTTCACATCTTTAGAAAAGAAAATACCAAACCTTATTGGCTTGGTATTTATTTCCTAATGGTGCGCCCAGAGGGATTTGAACCCCCGGCCAACAGATTCGAAGTCTGCGACTCTATCCAGCTGAGCTATGGGCGCATAAATAATAAAAATTCAGTCCGGAAGGGTTCTGAATTCTTTAAAGCTATTAATATGGAGCGGGAGACGAGATTCGAACTCGCGACTTTCACCTTGGCAAGGTGACACTCTACCACTGAGTTACACCCGCAGTTTTATTGTTAGGTTGGTGCGGGATAAGGGACTTGAACCCCCACGTCGTAGACACTAGATCCTAAGTCTAGCGCGTCTGCCAGTTCCGCCAATCCCGCATATTAAGTTTTCAATTATCCTTAGATAATTCAGCCATCCTATCAAATAAAATTGGCTGGGGTGGCTGGATTTGAACCAACGGAATGCCAGAGTCAAAGTCTGGTGCCTTACCCCTTGGCTACACCCCAGCATCGCTAAAAAAATGGGGTGGATAATCGGAGTTGAACCGACGGCCTCCAGAGCCACAATCTGGCGCTCTAACCAACTGAGCTATATCCACCATAATGGTGCGCCTGAAGGGAGTCGAACCCCTGGCTCACGGATTAGAAGTCCGTTGCTCTATCCAACTGAGCTACAGGCGCATGCTTGGAGCGGGTGAAGGGAATCGGACCCTCGCGATCAGCTTGGAAGGCTGACGTTCTACCATTGAACTACACCCGCACATATACCAACTGCCGACATTTATAAATTATAGCATCTGTTACGATTAGTGTCAATATAAAAGTTTTCTTCTGCTATGGTGTCGGACAAGACGTTTAAGCGGTTTATGCTATATAGTAAAAGAAGATTTAATATTAGAAGTTCACAATCATAGAGTTATGATGTAAAATAAAGACAAAAGATGCAAAGTGGTAATAATTTGAAATCAAGGGGGAAGAAAAATGAAAAAATTTAGAATAGAAAGCGGTGTCTTTGATATTTTTCCGGAGCTTCAAATTGGAGTATTGACTTTTCATGGGATAAACAATTCAGATAAAGGAAGAAAATCTATATTGGATGCAGCTTATAAGGATTTTTATGAAAGGATAAAAGATTTGGGTGCTTCTCATCCTTATGTCGAGGATTACAAAGAAGCTATGAAGAAAATTAAAAAGAAAAAAGGCTGCTCGGCATCTATTGAAGCAATGGCTAAAAGAGCTATGAAAGGCGACGATATGTATTCAATTAATTCTGTTGTGGACTTATATAATGCTGTTTCATTGAAGCATATTATAACGTGCGGCGGAGAGGATTTGGATAAAATAGCAGGTGATATGGTATTGGGGTTTGCAACCGGTAGTGAGGAGTTTATTCCCTTAGGTGAGAGTGAGAATTCGCCGCCCCGGGAAGGGGAGCTTATTTATAAGGATGATTTGGGAGCTGTTGTGAGGAGTTGGCTATGGAGGGAGGCAGACCGTACAAAGCTTACAAATGACACTTCTAATGTTCTTCTTTATATGGAGTTGGTAAAGGAGAGCAGAGTAGGTGAGTTTAAAACTGCTTTGAATGAGCTTTATCAGGTAGTTATTGATGAATTAGGCGGGAGAGGCAATTTATCTATTTTAACGAAAAATAATCCGGAATGTGAAATTTAACAAATACTGCACTCTCACGCACAATATATAATTAAGGTTGTAAATCCTTAATAAAATCAAGGGGGTCAGATTCGATAAAGACTTCAGGATCAATGTACACATTATCCACAGTTATGGTCCAGTGAAGATGGGGACCGGTTGAATATCCAGTGGTGCCAATTTCTCCTATGATGTCACCTTTTTTCACCTCTTCCCCTTCTGCCACCAATAGTTTGTCAAGATGCCCATAGCCGCTGTATACGTAGAGTCCATGATCTATGATGACAGTATTACCGTTAAGTATAAGTGATGCTGATAACCTAACGATGCCATCATTGGCAGCAAACACTGGAGTCCCTTTGGCAGCAGCAATATCAATGGCAGCATGCCTGCTTGATTCTCCATTGTTAACATATCTTATCATACCGTATTCTGTTGTGATTTTACCTTCAACAGGAGATATAAAGGAACCTTCCCAAAGAGGTAAGTCCGAAGTATAGGATTTGGCTCTTTCAGTTTGTTGTTGATCATGTTCCAAATTGTCATTGCTTTTTAAAGATTGTTGCACATCAGAAACAACCAAGTATTGTTTCTCAAATTCTCTTGGTAAAATTACTAAGGTTTCTTCCTTTTCTGCTTTTAGATTCCCGCCTCTGTAGATTTGAACCTTAAGCTTGTATTCCCCTGCTTCAGTCCTGCAACTGATTGGTACCAGAGCTATTTTGCCTTCCATAAAAGTGAAAAAATTAGGTTGCTCCGGGGAAAATGTAATGTCAGTTGCTATTTGATCTTCACTAGACAGCCCTTTGATATATATTTGAAAACATCCTCCGGGCTGCTGCTTCAATCTATTGAAAATAATTTCCGGTTCGGATTCTTGGTATGAGATATCTTCCATAGGTGATTCTAATGATCCTATGCTTTCAATTTCCTTTATATCATAATAAAAATCACGTAAGACCGGGATAAGTATGACTAATACTATAATTAATAAAAATATTGTTGTTTTTCTTAAAAATTTCCCATATAAAAACCACCCCATTTAAATTATAATACCATAATAATGAGATTAGTAGCAATTTTCTCATTTGGCAGAAAAAAGTAAAAGAGTGCTATAATAATATTAGGAGGCGATGCTTTTATGTATAAGGATGATACTATTTATTACCCGCAAGACGAGATGACCACTGCACTATTGCCGGTGACATCCGGATGTATATATAATAAATGTGCGTTTTGTGCTATGTATAAAGGTGTAAGATACAGTGAAGTGTCCTTCCATGATATTGAGATTGAGCTTCTTAACGGGTATAAGTACACGGAAAAAGTATTCCTCACGGGCGCCGATCCCTTATCCGTGGGCTTTGAAAAAGTGAGGCGTATACTGGAGCTTATTCATAAACATTTACCCTACTGTGCATGTGTTGCTTCCTATGCCTCTATTAAGAGCATTTCCAGATATTCAGTCAGTGAACTATCAATTCTCCATGAGGAGGGGCTTAGGCTCCTTTACATAGGCTTTGAAACAGGCCGCGACGATGTATTGAAGCTGATGAATAAAAGCCATAGAGTAAATGAAGCTGTTTTACAGGCGAAGAAGCTCAACGAAGCAAGAATAACCTTTAACTCCATTTTGATGTACGGGATTGCAGGTCAAGGCGAGGGTGTAAATAACGCCATTGCAACTGCAGAGATGGTAAATCAGTTTATTACAAATAAAATCATTACCATGAATCTGACAGTTTTTTTTGGCACTGAGCTAAATAGTATGATTGAAAAAGGTGCCTTTACCCTTTCTTCTTGCAGTGAAAGATTAGTGGAAATCCGAACACTTTTGGAAAATATAAAACCACTAAAGCCAACGATATTTGATACAACACATCCAACCAATATTATCAGGATAAAAGGTATTTTACCTAAAGATAAAGGTATGCTTATTAATAAAGTCGATAATTATTAATATTTGACAAAGATTGCATTGTGGATGGTAACAAGTATATTGTTATTATAATCATCAAAAAGCTGAAAATTATTGACATTTAGAAACTTAGGCGGTATAATCGTAATAATTAAACGAGGTGCATTATGGTAAACAAACTATTATTTAAACAATTACATCACCACAGACACAGGGTTTGTATGTGATCGAGTTTTGATCACAGATACAAGCTCTTTTAGCCGTTTCAAAAGACTTGTATCTGTGGGGTATATATGAGTGTAACCATCTGATATAAGTCAGGTGGTTTTTTTATTATTAAAATTAAATAATAACCGGCGGATAAGGAGGGCCTATGGAATTTTTAAATATTATGGATGAAATTAAATACTATCAAAAAATGTTTTCCTTGAGAAAAGAAATTGAAGATTTTCTGTTTGCCGAGGGATACTTGGTTATGGAACCTTCAATTTTTGAAAACTATGACCAATTTATAAATATCAATAGCAGGACAGACAAAAAATCAACGGTAAAGCTTTTGGATAATAACTCCGGAATACTGATTCTCACGCCGGATATAACGACGGGAATAGTAAACAGATTTTTACCCCGTTGGGAATACGGTGACGCACTTAAAATATTTTATTATGGAAAAACTTATAAGCACGATAAGGGCGGCATCAGAGAAAACAGGGAAATAGGCATTGAGATAATCGGAGATAAAGGCTTAAATACGGATATTTATGTTTTAAAAACCGCAATGCAGATAATCGATAGATATAGTCAAAACTATTTGCTGGAAATCGGAAACAGTAAGTTTCTAAAGGGATTAATGGATTCATGCTCATTTGCTAAAGAGGATTACGAAAATATTTTGGATATATTATCTTCAAAAAGTGAGGAAGAATTAAAGGAGTATATTTCAAAATATGAAACTACGGATGCCATGATAACTTTATCTAATATTTTGGCTTTGGAAGGAACACTGGGAGAAATCGTGAAACTGTTGGGTAACCTATATCTCAACGATCTTATGAAGCAGGCTGTAGAAGAATTAAAAAGAGTAGACGAATATATGAAAACCGTTACAAATAATGTGATTTATGATTTATCAATAGTATCCAGGCTGGGGTACTACGATGGGACTATTCTAAGGGGCTATATTGAAGGCTCCAACAAAGAAATAATAAAGGGCGGCAGGTACGATTCTTTTGCTCGGCAATTTGGAAATGACGTCGGGGCAATGGGATTTACTCTTGAGCTTGACGAACTATTTAAAACGCTTTACAGAAAGGAGGGTCACAGATGAGTTTGACAATTGCCATACCCAAAGGAAAGCTTGGCTCTCAGGCTGTTGAAATGTTTAAAGCAATAGGAATGGGAGAAACCATAGACGAGAATTCGAGAAAGCTGATTTTCAAAGATGAAAACTCAAATATAAGCTTTATAATGCTGAAGAATTCAGACGTTTTAACCTATGTAGAAAACGGGATTGCCGATATAGGCGTTTTGGGAAAGGATATGATAATGGAAGAAGGCGCCGATATCTATGAATTATATAAAATGAATATAGGAAAATGTAAAATGTCCATAGCGGGAATAAAGGATAAAGAACCATTTAACGGTGATGCTAACGTAAAAGTGACGACAAAATTCCCAAAGCTGGCTGAGAGGCTTTTTAAATCCAAAGGGAAGATCATAAAGCTTAACGGCTCCATTGAATTAGCGCCTATTTTAGGCCTTTCCGACGTAATATTTGACATAGTGGAAACAGGGGCTACATTAAAGGAAAACGGCCTTGAAGTATATGAGGATATGTTTGACATAAGCGCGGTTCTTATTTCAAACAAGGTCAGCTATAAATTTAAGAGAGAAAAAATTAAAAAGATTATCAAGCTTCTTAGGGAGGAGGATTGCAATGGTAAGAATAATTGAAAATAGCGGTATCGCAGATTTTTTAAACGAAATAAAGGGCAGAAATGCAGAGGATTACAGCAGCGTGAATGATACTGTTGAGAGAATATTAAAAGATGTGGAGATAAATAAGGATGAAGCACTGAAAAGATATACACACGAGTTTGATAATGTTGATTTGGAGAGCTTTGAGGTTACAGAGAAAGAAATAGATATGGCATTCAAATCTATAGATAAGGAGCTCCTTGAAGCTATAAAAAAGGCTAAGGAAAATATTTTTGCCTATCATCTTAAGCAAAAGAATGAAGGATACAGGATTTGGTCAAAAAAAAAGGATATATTGCTGGGTCAATTAATCAGACCAATGGAAAGGGTAGGGATTTATATTCCCGGAGGTAAAGCGGCCTATCCTTCCACTGTGCTTATGAATGCGATCCCCGCTAGGATTGCAGGGGTCGAAGAATTAATAATGATTACTCCGCCTGGAGAAGACGGGAGTATTAGGGATTCCGTTTTGGTTGCGGCTTCTTTAACTCAAGTGGATAGGATTTTTAAAGTGGGCGGTGCTCAAGGAATAGGGGCCTTGACCTACGGTACAGAGTCAATACCCAAGGTACACAAAATTACGGGACCCGGGAATATATATGTGGCGGCGGCTAAAAGGCAGGTTTCGGGAATTGTTGGAATTGACATGATAGCTGGCCCCAGCGAGATTTTGATAATTGCAGATGAGCATGCCAATCCTGTTTTTATTGCAGCCGATATGATATCCCAGGCGGAGCATGATGAAATGGCGGCATCAATTTTAATAACCGATTCCCGCTCTTTAAGTGAGAAGGTCCAAAACCAGCTGGAAAAACAATTGTTAAGCTTGGAGAGAAAAAGCATTGCGGAAAAAGCCTTGAAAGATCAGGGCGCTATAATTATTGCCGACTCTATATATCATTGCATTGATATTGCAAATGAAATAGCTCCGGAGCATTTGGAGCTAATGGTAACAGACCCTTTTAACATATATGAAAGGATAAAAAATGCCGGTGCCATTTTTATAGGTGAATACAGTCCCGAGCCGGTGGGTGATTATTATGCCGGACCAAATCACATTCTGCCAACAAGCTCCACAGCGAGGTTTTCATCGGCTTTATCCGTGGATGACTTTACAAAAAAGATATCCCTTATATATTACGACGAGAAAGCTTTGGCAAAAAGCGCCCGACAAATAATCAAATTTGCAGAAAGCGAAGGTTTAAACGGTCATGCAAATGCCGTTAAAGTCAGGATGGAGGAATTGCATAGTAAGCGGGAGGATGGTGGATACAGTGATTAGGCTAAAACCAAAGGTGGAAAGGCTGCAGGTATACCATACAAATGATATTTTTTATAAAGTTAAGCTTGATGCCAATGAAGGGGCTAATTATTTATTGGGAGATGATTTTTCTATAAGCTGCCTAAAGCCCAACTTATATCCGGACAGTGATTCAAAAGAATTAAGAGAGAGAATGGCCGAATATTACAGCTGCGATATGGCAGAGATTATGGTGGGAAACGGTTCTTCAGAATTGATAAATACAGTGGTGAATGCCTATTGTGATAAAGGAGATAAAGTAATGGGCTTTGTACCTTCATTTAGCATGTATGAAACCTATTGTGATCTATGCGGCGCTTCATATATTGGAATTGAAGGAAATGAGGATTTTTCTCAAGACATGTATAACCTTATATCGGCGGCGAAAGAGCAAAAACCTAAGATAATCATATTGTGCAATCCCAATAACCCTACGGGCTATATTACATCCAGAGAAGAAATAATCAGGCTTTTGGAAAATGTCGAAGATTCTCTAATTCTCATAGACGAGGCTTACGCTGATTTTTCTAATGTTACTGCACTGGACCTGATAGATGCATACGATAATCTGATTGTTACGCGCACATTATCCAAAGCTTTTGGGCTTGCGGGGCTACGGGTGGGCGCACTGATGGCAAATACCAAAACTGTTCAAAATATATGGAAAGCAAAACTCCCCTATAATGTAAATATTTATTCTCAATATGCGGCTATACAGGCTCTCGGGCATTCCCAAAGAGTGGAGGAATATATAAGGGGTATTGTAAGCTTAAGAAAAGATTTGGACATGCGTCTTAAAGCCTTGAATTTTCAAACATATCCATCCGGGGGTAATTTCATTTTCGCAAAAGCGCCTATAGATGATTTGTCAGGAAAGCTGATGGACCGCGGGGTTTTGGTTAGAGAGTTTATGTATAAAAAAAATGTATACAACCGTATAACTATTGGAACAAAAGAGGAAATTCAAATACTGACAGACGAAATAAAAGATTTGATAGGAGGATCTAAATGAGAAAAGGCACGGCAGAAAGAGAAACGAAGGAAACGAGGATTAAAGTGGAGCTCGATCTTGACGGAAGGGGCAAAGGGAATATTAATACGGGTATTGGAATTTTAGACCATATGCTGACTTTATTTACATTCCACGGGAGCTTTGATTTAACGGTCTTTTGTGAGGGGGATTTAGAAGTAGACAGCCACCACACTGCGGAGGATTTGGGGATAGCCTTGGGCAAGGCTTTTACGGAGGCACTGGGAGACAGAATAGGTATAGAAAGGTATGGATTTACAATACTTTCCATGGATGAAGCTTTGGCTCGCATAGTAATTGATCTTTCCGGGAGACCTTGTTTGGTTTATGATATTGGGTTTGATAACAGTATTTTGGGTAATATGGTCACAGCGGATTTTAAGGAATTTTTCAAAGGCTTTGTAAACAATTCTTTCTCCGCTCTTCATATAGGATTATTATATGGTGAGAATGATCATCACAAAATTGAAGCTGTATTTAAAGGTTTTGGAAGAGTACTTAAAGAGGCTGTTAAAATAACCTCCGGTGCTATTCCTTCAACCAAGGGCATGCTTTAAGGCTTTTACAAAGTATGAAAGGAGAGGATAGCGGTGATATTGATTCCTGCCATAGATATAAAAGACAATAAATGTGTCAGGCTCACCCAAGGAAAATTTGAGCTTGTCAATGTGTATTCCGGCAATCCGTCGGAGGTAGCTAAAAGATGGGAAGACATGGGCGCCAAATACCTTCATATTGTAGATTTGGACGGGGCAAAAAATGAAGGACTTCAAAACAGAAAATCCATAGAAAAAATAACAAGTTCAGTTAACCTTCCCATGCAAATAGGGGGCGGCATAAGAGATGAGGTCAGGGTAAAGGAGTTTTTGGATATGGGGTTTGAAAGAGTAATTGTAGGTACGGTGGCGATAGAAAATAAAGAGCTGTTGGGCAGACTGGCAGGGGCTTATAAAAAGCATTTGGCGGTTTCCATAGATGCTTTAAAGGGTAAAGCAGCCGCAAGGGGATGGCAAAGCATAGAAGATATAGATTCCATCGAATTATTCAGATATTTGGACAAAATTGATATAGATACTGTTGTCTATACTGACATATCAAGAGATGGGATGCTTAAAGGTCCCAATTTTCACATATATGAAAAGCTGTCGGCAGAAAGCAATATAAATATAATAGCTTCGGGCGGTGTCACAACCATAGATGACATTAAAAAGTTAAATAGCATGAGCCTATACGGCGCTATAGTAGGTAAAGCATTGTATGACTGCAGATTGGACTTCAAAGAGGCATTAAGGGTCGTACAGTGAAATTGAAAAGCAAATGGGTAAATTAAGTGAATAAGGAGGGAATATGATTTTAGTCCTTGACTATATCATATAAAATAATTATGAGTATTAAAAGAATAATACCCTGCCTGGATGTAAGAGAGGGAAAAGTGGTTAAGGGAACTAAATTTCAAAATATAAAAGATGTGGATGATCCTGTCAAACTGGCAAAATTCTATTGTGATGCCGGAGCAGACGAGTTGGTATTTTACGACATAACGGCATCCGGTGAGGATAGAAAGAATTCATTGCAATTTATAAAAGAGGTTAAAAAGGAGATAGACATTCCGTTTTGCATAGGCGGAGGAGTTTCAATGGTAGAAGATTTTGAATATATCATTGGAAGCGGAGCTTCTAAAGTATCCGTTAATTCTGCCGCAATCAGAAATCCAAATCTTATTAAGGAAGCATCTGTGCGCTTTGGCAAAGGTCGTGTGGTATTATCCATAGATGCTAAGAAAAATGATAAAGGCTCATGGGATACTTATATTAATGGAGGGCGAGAAAAAACTCCATTGGATGCAGTGAAATGGGCAATTATTGGGGCTGAACTGGGAGCCGGGGAAATAGTGGTAAACAGTATGGACGAAGATGGCATGAAAAATGGTTATGATCTTGAATTATTAAAAGAAATAACCTCAGCAGTAGATATTCCCGTTATTGCTTCAGGAGGCGCCGGTAAAAAGGAGCATTTTTTAGATGCCATAATATATGCTAATGCGGATGGTGTATTGGCGGCTTCTGTATTTCATTTTGGAGTGGTTAATATAATTGATTTAAAGTCTTTCTTAAAAGAAAACGGTGTAAAAGTAAAAATGTGATAAAGCAAAAGGAGACCAAATAAAATGAATATGGAAAAACTGCTAAAAGAAATAAAATTTGACGATAAAGGCCTGGTTGTGACTGTTACACAGGACTATAAGACAAATGAGGCGCTCATGGTTGCCTATATGAACAAAGAGTCAATAGAGATGACATTAATGGAAAAGCAGGTATATTACTTTTCAAGGAGTAGGAACTGCCTGTGGAAAAAAGGAGAAACATCGGGAAACATTCAGTATCTAAAAGGTTTTTATTATGATTGCGATAAGGATGCAATTTTATTAAAAGTAAAACAACAAGGCTTCCCATGCCATACAGGTGCCTCTACTTGCTTTTTTAATAAAGTATATGAGGACGGTGCAATGGAATGCAAAATAGCAAATAAGCTTTATGATAAAATATGGGACAGAAAAGATAATCCCAAGGAAGGCTCTTACACTAATTATTTATTTAATAAGGGACTTGATAAAATTTTAAAAAAGGTGGGGGAAGAAGCAAGCGAAGTCATTATCGGGGCAAAGAATAAACAAAAAGACGAGCTTATTTACGAACTGTCCGACCTTTATTATCATATTCTTGTTCTTATGGTTAATGAAGGCATTACAATAGGCGACGTAGAAAAAGAATTGATGAAAAGATATAAATAATTATATTTAATGACAAGGTAAGAAGGGATAAAAATGCGACTAATAAATTTACATACTCATACTACTTACTGTGACGGTAAAAACACCATAGAAGAAATGGTACAAGCCGCTATGAAATGCGGATTTCAATCCATTGGGATTTCAAGTCACGGTCCTTTACATTTTAAAAATGAATGGAGCATTAAAGAAGAAAATATTGAAAAATATATGGATGAAGTATATGAAATAAAAGAAAAATATAAAGATTATATCTGTGTATACCGTGGCATGGAGCTGGATTACCTCCCGGGAATCGGCTTTGATGAGAAAAATATAGAACTGATCAATAGGCTTGATTATTACATCGGCTCCGTTCATTGCATGGGAAAACTAAGTGACGGTTCTATGTGGGTTGTAGACGGGAGCTATAATGAGTTGATAAATGGTATAAATAAAACTTTTAACGGCAGTATAAAAAACGCGGTAACGGCATATTACAACTTAATATCCCAGATGGCACAAAGCTTTAAACCCCCAATCATAGGGCATCTGGATTTAATAAAGAAGTTTAATGGGGATAATATTTTATTTGATGAAAACGAGAAATGGTATGTTAAGTGTGCCTTGGAGTGTCTTGATGCGATTAAAAAAGCCGGGTCTGCAATAGAAATAAATACGGGTGGTATGTCAAGAGGCTTCACAAAAGAACAATATCCTGCAACCTTTATATTAAAAGCGATAAAAGAGAAAGAAATTCCTATAATAATTAGCTCTGACGCACATAGCAAGGAAAACATTGATTATAAATTTGATGAAATGTATGAATTGGTAAAAAGGCTTGAGACTTAGCTTTTATAAAGGGAGTATCTAAGTATTCGCCTTATGGACAAAGGATTTTATACCCTTATAATCTTTTGCGAAAAACAGTAGTAATAAAAAATAAGAAGGGTATATTAGAATGAGTGACAATTATAAATATTTTAGGGTGAGTATCATGATTGGAAAAAGTTCATCTATAAAAATATTAGCATTATTATTGATAAGTTTTCTAAACTGCTCTTGCACTATATCTTCTTTGATTGAGGATAAAAGTAATTTGGATAAGCCGGATTCTGTTAATGGCGAAAAGCTTTTAGAAATAATAAAGGAATATGGTGAACAAAAGAGGGTTGAACCTATTGATGCAGTTGTAGATAGGGTTTGGAAAGCTATACCCGGCTATAATGGTCGAGAGGTTGATATAGAAGCAAGCTATAAGAATATGGAAAAGAGTGGAGAGTTTGATGAGAATAAAATTGTGTATAAGGAAATATCGCCGGACATTCATCTGGAGAACTTGGAGCCACAGCCTATTTATAGAGGAAATGCTCAAAAGCCAATGGTTGCTCTGTTGATAAATGTTGCTTGGGGTAATGAGTATATAGCGGATTTGCTCAGGATATTGGATGAGGGAAATATAAAAGCTACATTCTTTTTTGATGGGAGTTGGGTTAAGAAGCAACCTGATCTGGCGAAGTTAATTTATAGCTTCGGTCACGAAGTGGGTAATCATGCCTATAGCCATCCTGACCTTAGTAAATTCTCTAAGGAACAAACAATTGACGAATTAAAAAAGACTAATGATATTATAGAGCAAACTATTAATGTCAGACCGAAGTGGTTCGCTCCACCAAGCGGCAGCTACAATATGGGCACAGTCTTAGTTGCTGAGCAATTGGGCATGAAAACGATTCTATGGACAGTAGATACGATTGATTGGAAAAACCCCGAGCCCCAGGGTATGGCTAAAAGGGTTCTTGGTGATATAGGTAACGGCTCTATGATTCTTATGCATCCTACAAAGTCGACGGTAGAAGGGTTGGGCACTATTATTTTAGGAATAAAAGAGAAGGGGTATCAAATCGGCACAGTAAGTGAGCTTATGGATGAAAAGCGTATCGACTAACAACCCTTTCACGATACGCTTAGACCGTTTTCCCATTACTTTTTTAACATAGAGGATTTATACACAAATTACTCTATAGTGATTTATCTTTGTGTTGTATTCTTAAGCATCTAACATTTATTTGTATTTTCCTACATTATTTTGCATTTCTTTTTAACATGGCTATATCGCCCCAATTATCGCTGGTTACAATTTCTATCTTATTTAGGGTGTCATTTACATCATTAAATTTTCCATAAATGGCTATATGCCTGTCCGCATTATTGGCTTCAACATCATCTATTTTGTTTTCTAGTCTATCGAATCTATCGTTGGTTTCTTGTCTGAATTCCTGCAGTTCGCCTCTTAAGCCGCTAATATCCCCTTTAAGCTCACTCCTTAAGCCGCCAATCTCACCTCTTAATCTACTTTCTACATCGCCAATTTCATTCTTTACATCCGTAATTTTCGTATCCAAGTTGATATACATCTTTTCGATTAAATCATATATTTTCTCGTTATCCACTAAAACCGCCCCTTTATTTTTATATTTATTTTAATAAGGACTGTACACATCCTCATTATTCTCTGCTACAAGCCCAGCTATATAAGGATAGCTCTCATCTTCAGGCTTATTTTCGAAGGTTTCAATTCCTAGTTTTTCTATCAGGGATAAAATAATCTTTTTTAAAACCTCTTGTTCCTCTGGTTTTAATTCTAATAAAGTTTCAATAAGCTTATAACCAAAATCATTTAAATTATATTCCTTTGCCAAAAGGTCTAAGGTTGTTTCGTTGTTTACAATAAACATTTCGCCTGTGCCATAACGGAGCCACTCCTCATTAACACTAAATACGCGGCATATATCATTTATTATTCTATCAGTGAAATTTCTATTGCCGCTCTCTAATAAGGAAATATGTGCCCTGGATCTAATATTAATTCTTTCCCCAAATTCCTCTTGACTGAGGTTAAAATGGCTCCTTATTTCCTTTAGCCTATCATTCATATGCAACACCACCTTTGAATAATATTATACCACAAGAGTGTTAGCGTTGTAAACATAAATATTATAAAAAATATATAACTTTATAAGATATATAATATTATGTTAACAGAAGAACACGAAAGCCATAAGGACAGCCATCTTTACCATTCAGATTTGCTAGTAAATTTGGTTTTTATGGTGACTTATAGAAGGTACTTTTGCTTTTAATACGAATTTCTAAGAATAGGCTCATTTAGTACAATTATTTTATTCTATTTTTGTTTATAGTGGTTTATTGGATTTTTACAATATACTAAAGGTATGGTAAGGTATGGTTATACTGGATATTAATTATACATATATCATTAGCAGGGATAACCCCCGTTATTATTTAACTGTGGGAAACCCACTTAAAATGTTTTAATAAAATGAAATAAAAGAAGAAAACAAAGAGATTACAAATGTTGTTATAGGTAAAACAAAGATAAGATTAGACGGCGACAGAGAAATAGTAAGGAAAAAGGAATCCAATATAGGTAATTTGATTGCTGATGCACTGATTGATTTAACTAAAGCCGATGCTGTAATTTTAAACGGGGGAGATATCAGAACAGCTATTGAAATCGGAGAGATAACTAAAGAAAATATACTAGTTATGCTGCCCTTTGGCTCCTATGGTGTTTTGCTGGAGGTAAAAGGGGAGGACATACTTAAGGCTTTGGAAAATGGCGTATCTGTATATCCCGATACCTTTGGCGGCTATCCGCAAGTCGCAGGAATGACTTTTAAGGTTGATGGGAGCAAGGAGCCTGGGCAAAGGATATTGGTACCTGTTAATTAATTTATTTTGAGGGAGGATTTATTGAATGAAAAGGAAAATTTCAATTTTCTTAGTACTGCTGTTAGTTATGTCTATCGCCTTGGCCGGCTGCGGTAATAAAGCAGAGCAGACCGGGCAGGAAGCAGAGGAAGATGGAGAAATAGGGGAGGTCGCAGAGTGGGGGAAGGTGGCTCTGGTTGTGGCAGGGGGTTTAGGAGACAGATCCTTCTATGATTCTTCCAATGAGGGCGTTGTTCAAGCGGAAAAGGATCTTGGCATCGAGTACAAGGTATATGAGTGCCGCAATGACCCATCCTTGTTTAATGATCAATTGGTTCAGGCATCAGAGTATGCATCTATAATAGCGGTAGTAGGCTATGAGTTCTATGATTTGGCTCAGGAGATTGCAGGAGAATTCCCGGATAACTACTACATATATGTAGATAATGAAATCGAAGGTATTGATAATTTGATAACCATTTCCTACGCGGAAAATGAAGGCTCATTCTTAGCAGGAGCTTTGGCAGCGATGTTATCTGAGACTAAAGCTATCGGTATGGTAGGCGGAATGGACATGCCGGTAATAAGGAATTTCCAGGTGGGCTATGAAGCAGGAGCTAAATATATAGAGCCGAATATTAAAGCTGAAGCAATATTTGCCGAGGACTTCGAAGACCCTGCTAAAGGAAAAGAAGGAGCAACAGCCCTTTATTCCAGAGGGGCAGATATAGTGTTCCAGGTAGCCGGCAAAACCGGTGAAGGCGTTTTTGAAGCTGCCAAGGAGCTGGGCAAATATGCAATAGGTGTTGATACAGACCAAAGGTATATAAACCCGGATGTTATTATTGCCAGCATGGTTAAGAAGGTGGGACTTTCCATTTATGATACTATAGCGAATATTCAAAAGGGGAATGTCAAAAAAGGTGAGGTTGTTTATTACGGCTTAGCAGAGGATGGAGTAGGGCTTGGTTATGGCACAGATGATATGAAGCAATTTGCAACAGATGAAATGAAGGCTAAGCTAGAGGAAATTAAGGAAAAGATTATAAAAGGTGAGATAGAGGTACCGGAAGCAAAGTAAGGCTAAAAGTGGAGAAGTAGTTTACTACTTCTCCACTTTTAAAAAAGCTAAGGGAAATAGTGCAAAAAGCCTACTTAAGTTTTTAAGGGAGAGGGATATATTAATGCTCCAAAAATTAATAGAGGTAAGGAATATAACAAAGCAGTTTTCTGGTGTTTTGGCTAATGACAATGTCAGCATGGATATAGTTAAAGGCGAAATACACGCTATCGTCGGTGAAAACGGGGCGGGAAAATCCACTTTAATGAATATAATATATGGGCTATATGAGCCAAATAGCGGTGAAATATTGTTTAACGGTAAGCCTGTAAAAATAAACAGCCCATTAGATGCTATTAAACTGGGGATTGGAATGGTTCATCAGCATTTTATGCTTGTTCCTTCCTTTACCGTAGCAGAGAATATAGTACTTGGTACAGAGCCGAGAAAAAGGAAGATATTCACTGATTATAAAAAGGCGGTACAATTGACGGAGGAGTTATCTGAGGCTTACGGCTTAAAAGTAGACCCTTACAGCACTGTAGAATCCTTATCCGTAGGGATACAGCAGCGTATCGAAATATTAAAGGTCCTGCATAAAGGCGCTGATATTTTGATACTGGATGAGCCGACCGCAGTTTTGACCCCTCAGGAAGCGGAGGAGCTGTTTAATGTAATCAGAAGGCTTGTCAAGGATTTAGGAAAGACCATCATAATAATAACTCATAAGCTTCAAGAGGTTCTTGCTTTATCCCATAGAGTTAGTGTAATGAGGCAAGGCAAGCTGGTAGGAACTTTGAATACTAAGGATGCAAACGAACATATTTTAGCAGAAATGATGGTAGGCAGAGAGGTATTGTTCAAGGAGCTACATAAAGCGAACAGAGTTAAGAAGGAAGTGCTGAGGGTTAAGGATATCAAAGCGAAGGATAATAGAGGTCTTAATGCGGTTAAAGGTATATCCTTTCATCTGAACGAGGGAGAAATATTAGGAATAGCCGGGGTGGAAGGCAACGGTCAATCAGAATTGGTTGAGGTTTTAACCGGTCTCAGGGAGATGGAGGAAGGCTCCTTTAAAGTTAAAGGTGTCGAGCTATCCAATAAAAGCCCCAAAGAGATAAGAAAAGTGGGTATAGCCCATATACCTGAGGACAGGCTTACAACAGGGTTATCCAAAGCCGCTGCCCTATGGGAAAACCTTTTGCTGGGGGTTCAAAAAGACAAGCCCTATGCGATAAAAGGAATACATATGAATAAAAGAAGGATAAAGGAAAGAACAGATAGGCTGATAAAAGAATTTGATATAAGAACATCTTCGAGAGATTTGCCGGCAGGCAATTTGTCCGGAGGTAATATGCAAAAGATGGTTATTGCCAGAGAGTTTTCCTTTGATACTCCTATTTTAATAATAGCACAGCCCACTAGAGGTGTAGATATTGGAGCTATTGAGTTTATTCACAGCCAAATTATAGAAAAGAGAAATAAGGGTGCGGCAATACTCCTGGTTTCCGCCGAGCTGGACGAAATATTCAGGTTATCCGACAGGATAATTACCATATATGAAGGAAAGATTACGGGAGAATTTCTAAAGGAAGATATAATGAAAAAGGAAATAGGATTATATATGACTGGAGAGCAAGTAAAGGAAGGAGGCAATATAGATGAAGAACAAGCTTATCAATAAAAATACGGAGTATTTAATTTCTCTTACTCTTTCTATATTTGCTTCTTTATTAATAGGCGCACTTATCATGGTTGCAAACGGCAGAAGCCCCATAGTTGGGTACGGAGCTGTAATTAAAGGTGCCTTTGGCTCTAAGTATAATATTGCCACCACCTTTGCTAAGACTGTGCCTTTGGTTTTGACTGGTCTGGCAACGGCTATTTCTTTTAACAGCGGTATTTTTAATATAGGAGGAGAGGGTCAGCTATATTTAGGAGCCTTTGCAGCCGCTTATATAGGCATAACTTTTACCTCATTGCCAAAGGTGCTTGGCATTGCCCTTGCGATAGCAGCAGGTGGTATAGCCGGAGGAGCCTACGCTTTTTTACCTGCACTACTTAAAGTAAGGTATAAAATCGATGAGGTAATAACGACAATAATGCTGAATTCAGTAGCGGTACTATTCACCAGCTATTTGGTTAACTATCCTTTTGCAACTACAAGAGGTAAAATCAGCGGAACGGAAATAATCGCCGGGCAATATCATCTGTCTAGGCTGGTAAGACTTTCCACTTTGAATACCAGTATTTTTTTCATGGGGATTATTGCAATAATAATTTATTATCTTATGGAGAAAACCTCCGCAGGCTACGATTTCAGGATAGTCGGGCAAAACAGCTTATTTGCACGATACGGGGGGATTAATGATAAAAAGATGATGATAATAGCAATGCTGATATCGGGCGCATTAAGCGGGATAGCCGGTGTTTTTGAAGTATTGGGAGTGCATTATAGATTTTTGCAGCTTATATCACCGGGATATGCGTGGGACGGGATGCTGGTTGCACTTATAGTGAGGAACAATCCCTTGGGAATTGTAATAATGTCTATATTTTTCGGGGCGCTAAAGACAGGCTCAGTATCAATGGAAAATGCTACTTCAATTCCTTCAGAGCTGGTGCTGGTTATACAGTCAATAATAATACTGTTTATTGCCGGAGAGGCGGGTTTCAAAAATATATTTAAGGAATGGAATATGAAAAGGCGAATGAAGGAAAAGGCAGGTGAAAGGATTGCTTAAGGAGCTTTTCAATCTTACTTTGGTTCAGCATACCATAAGGACTGCCACGCCTTTAATACTGGCAGCGCTGGGAGGGCTAATGACGGAGCACGCAGGCATACTCAATATAGGAATGGAAGGAATGATCCTTATCGGCTCCTTTTTTGGCGTTTTGGGTAGCTTTTATTCAGGCACATACATGGGGGGAGTTTTTTTAGCGGGATTGATAGGTATGGTAATCGGGCTGATATTTGCCCTATTCGTAATAGATTTAAAATCCGATGAGTTCATAGTTGGTATTGCTATTAACATGTTTGCCAGCGGCTTGACGGTATTTTTGCTGAGAAGTATTTTTGGAGTAAAGGGAGCATTTTCTTCACCAAAGATTATTCCCCTACCCAGAATTAATATTGCCGGACTCTCGAATATTTCGTCTTTAAATATCATTTTTAATAACCATTCAGTTTTCGTATATATTTCATGGGTGTTAGTGGCTCTGACATATATTTATCTTTATAAAACACCTTATGGTATATGGCTCAGAGCATCGGGAGAATATCCGGAGGCTATCGAAACATCAGGGATAAGTTCGAAAAAATTGAAATATCTTGCATCTATATTATGCGGGCTTTTATGCGGGCTTGCGGGCGCACATCTTTCCTTAGGCTATTTAACCCTGTTTACAGAGAATATGAGTGCAGACAGAGGATTTATTGCTTTAGCGGCGATAATATTTGGTGGGGCTAATCCAATTAAAACCTTTGCTGCTGCGTTAATGTTCGGTTTTTTTGACGCTTTAGGCATAAGGCTGCAGGTGATGGGAATACCTTCACAATTTACACAGATGATTCCCTATATGGCGACTGTTATTGCGTTATTCATTGTAATGAAACGAAAACTGGGTAGAACTGTTAAAGAAAAGGAAGGTGTGAAGGCATAATTTTTAAGGATAATATTGCATTATTGGAGCATGGCTATATAATAATAGCAAGGAGGCGATTATATGGCGTTACTGGATTTTAAGTGTAAAAATTGCGGAGAAAACTTTTATGAAATAGTCAATTCAAGTAAAAAGAATGAAATAAAATGTCCCAAATGCGGCAGCAAGGATGTTAATCAAGTGTTTCAAGGCTCTTCCAGCTTTGGGACTAATACGGCGAAGAACACCTATACACCAAAAGGCGGAGGCTGAGGATGCCGATAAGTCTTCGTTGAAGATTTGAGTTGATTTATAGAGTAGGCTTTGTCTAAGCCTCTCTTTTTTTATATGGCGGATGGTTTTATTTTTCATCTATATTAAAAGAATCAATGTATGCTAATTATGCTTGTTTTATGGAAAGGTTGCCAGGGAAATAGTAGTTGAATTACTTAGTACCTTAAGGTATGATAAACAAAAATACAAAAATATGCTAATGGAGTTGTAAGCCTATGAAAAAAACATTGTTGGTTATCGGCGGGGGAATCGCCGGGTTAAATGCAGCGAAGGCGGCAAGAGACGCCGATGGTGATTGGGATATAAGTATATTGGAATTAGAAAATTTGAATACTTATACGAGGACAAGAATACCCCACTATATATCCGGGGAAGCAGAGTTAAAGGAAATAATGCCCTATGATGACGAATGGTATAAAAAGAATAACATCAACCTTATAAAGGATATAAAGGTTAATAAGATTGATACCAAAGAGAAAAAGGTTCTAACGGATAAAGGTATCTATAGCTATGATTCTTTAGTAATAGCGCTGGGCTCCAGTCCGTCAGTGCCGTCTTTAAACGGTGTGGAGAAGGGGAATATAATTACAATTCGTACTATCCAAGATGCGGAGATAGCAATAAATTTGGCTAAAAAATCAAAAAATTGTACCATAATAGGTGGAGGGCTGCTGGGACTGGAAATGGCATGGTCAATCATGCAGCTTGGCTGCAAGGTAAATGTAATAGTCAGAGGCGGACGGCTTCTGCCAAAGCAAACGGATGATATAGCGTCGTCGTTGCTATTTACGGCCCTTCAAAGCAAAGGAATGAATATTTATTTAAATGGTGTTCCGGATTGCTTTTTAGGAGAGGACTCAGTAACAGGTCTTAGGCTTAAGGATGGCACAATTGTTGATTCTGATTTTGTCATAATCTCGGCAGGAGTAAAAGCCAATGTAAGTGCTTTAGAAGGTATCGGGCTTGATATCGGCAAAGCCGTTAAAGTGGATGACTATATGAGGACTAATCTTGAAAATATATATGCAGCCGGGGATGTAGCTGAGTACGGCGGAAAGAGCTATTGCATATGGCCTATTGCGTCTTCCCAGGGTAAGGTGGCAGGGAGCAATGCAGTAGGGAAGAAAATTCAATACGAGGATATGAAACCATATACACAATTAAAAATACCGGGTATATCCCTCTTTACCATTGGGGATATATTCTGTGAGGAATGTAAGGAACTCCAGGAGCTTAACAATGAGGAAAATAAATATATGAAATTCCTCCTTAAGGACGGGAAAATAAAAGGAGCTATAATTTTCGGGGATGCGTCTCTTGTAATGAATGTAAAAAAAGCCGTTGAAGGAAATAAGCAGCTTGGAGATGTACGTAGTATGGCAGAATTAATTAGTCTGTTGAGATAAACATATATTAGCAAAGTTCTTTAAAAAGCAAAAAAACATGTTCTTTTGTAACATGTTTTTTTGTTTTTCTTTAATAATTCACAATAAGAAAAGAAATATGTCATTGTTTCTTTTCTTACCGTGAATATTTTCTATTCTTATATATTAATATAAATTGTTTTGTCATTATTTCAAAACTCAATGAAAAGTAACGCTTTTTATCCAAGTATTTGTCTAACGCTTTTGATGTTTTATGAATCCATATCGACACTAAATTTAAAATGACTTTGGTAGAATTATTTTTATAGTCAAGCTAAAGCATTAGATTCGTTCTGCTTCGCTTTGCGCCGACATAAGATGAATATTTTGACGCATCGGCTGGAAAACCATAGTTTTGGCGTTTTATGAGGGTCAGAGCTATTTAATATAGATAATAATTAAAAATAGGAGGAATAATATGAACTTTAATTTTCTTAAGAAAAAGTGCATTTCCAAAACCGGGAAAAGAAATGCTTTTAAGCTTTTACCAAAAGTGAAGGCGGCAGGCATTTTTGTTTTAATGTTTGCACTTTTGCTATCGTCTATGCCTTTAAGTTTGGCGGCGGATACAAGTGCTAATGATACGATTTACATAGGCTTTACATCAGATGTGCATGGTGAAACCGGAAATTTAAGGACTTGGCTTGGTAATTTAAAAAACAAAGGCATTAATGCACTGGATCAGATGATATTTGGTGGAGACTATCCGAATAGATCGAATGAAGGTAGTTCTTGGACAATAGCTCAACAATGTGTAAATATAGTACATGATGAATTTGATGATAGTGTTCCGTGCGTTTTGGTTCGAGGCAATCACGACTTTGCAGTCGCAGATAATTTTGATAAAGGTTTGGTTTATAATGAAGATGATTATGCTGTTTATGCCTTAAGTTCTGCAACAGGCACTGGAAGTTGGTCCTTCACTATCGGAGAAGCCAATAATCCGGTACCTGGGAGCATAAATCATTTAGCGCAAGTTTTACAGGAAGTTCCCACCACAAAACCTATTATTGTTGCATCTCATTGTCCAATTCATTATTACGGAAGTAGAACAACAGGAAATGCAGAAAACCTTCTAAATTTGTTGAATAGTTATGAAAATACTATTTTTATGTGGGGACATAATCATACTGAAAATGATCCTTACTACGGTAATGTCATGAAAAAAGGTTTTAAGATTAAAACGGTATCTGGTGGTCCGGATCATGATATTAATTTCACTTATTTATCATATGGGGCAATGTCAGGTTATGGATATGGTGGTGGTTTTACCGGTAATAATAAGGCCTGCGGGCTTGTAGCATCACTTAGCAAAGATAATGACGGTACATATATCTATTTTAGTTATAGTGAATTAAGTGGAAATGAAATATCAAATGGTTCAATAACTATTAATAAATCATCAAGTGGAGAGGATCAACAAATTAATAACGTTTCGTTAAGTATTACTCAACCGGCTGGGGGGGCAACGCCAAACAATACTGCTACAACAGGTAGTTCATCATATTCGGCAAGCAGCGTTACATGGAGCCCTTCAGTAAGCGGTAGCTTTGGATATAATACTACTTACACTGCGAGTGTCACATTAACAGCAAAAAGCGGATACAAATTTGAAGCATCAACAACAGCATCAGTAAATGGAAACACGGCTACAACCAAGACTATAAATTCAAACGGGACATTAACATTAACTTATGAGTTTCCAAAGACCTCATCTACTTCAGAAACAACATACGAACTTGCTAATACTCTTATAGCTGGTGAAACCTATGTTATAATAGCTGAATCAAGCAGTAAGAGTTATGCTCTAACAAATTCTGTTTCCGGCAGCAATTTTCTTGCTGGAACACAGGTAACCATAGAAAATGGGAATGTAAAACCAAGTAGCGTAACGAATACTATGCTTTGGACTGCAGAAACAGCTACTAGTTATATATATTTACGGAATAGCGGTGGATATCTACAACGCGAATCTGGTTCTGAGGGCAAACTAAACGCATCAAATAGTGTGCCTGGATTAGGTTACGGTGAGTGGCAGTATAATAATACTGATAGTAATCTATATACGTTGAGCACAAGCAGTCAAGGGTCAGGGTCAGAATTTTCCTTAAAATATAGTAGTAGCGGTTATTTCAAAGCAGATTATCAAGCTTCAGGTACTAACATTAAAATTTATAAACTAGTTCAAGGTGCCACAGGAGAGGATCAACAAATTAATAACGTTTCGTTAAGTATTACTCAACCGGCTGGGGGGGCAACGCCAAACAATACTGCTACAACAGGTAGTTCATCATATTCGGCAAGCAGCGTTACATGGAGCCCTTCAGTAAGCGGTAGCTTTGGATATAATACTACTTACACTGCGAGTGTCACATTAACAGCAAAAAGCGGATACAAATTTGAAGCATCAACAACAGCATCAGTAAATGGAAACACGGCTACAACCAAGACTATAAATTCAAACGGGACATTAACATTAACTTATGAGTTTCCAAAGACCTCATCTACTTCAGAAACAACATACGAACTTGCTAATACTCTTATAGCTGGTGAAACCTATGTTATAATAGCTGAATCAAGCAGTAAGAGTTATGCTCTAACAAATTCTGTTTCCGGCAGCAATTTTCTTGCTGGAACACAGGTAACCATAGAAAATGGGAATGTAAAACCAAGTAGCGTAACGAATACTATGCTTTGGACTGCAGAAACAGCTACTAGTTATATATATTTACGGAATAGCGGTGGATATCTACAACGCGAATCTGGTTCTGAGGGCAAACTAAACGCATCAAATAGTGTGCCTGGATTAGGTTACGGTGAGTGGCAGTATAATAATACTGATAGTAATCTATATACGTTGAGCACAAGCAGTCAAGGGTCAGGGTCAGAATTTTCCTTAAAATATAGTAGTAGCGGTTATTTCAAAGCAGAATATCAAGCTTCAGGTACTAACACTAAAATTTATAAACAAAATATTGTTTCGCCAAAGCAATACACATTAACGTTAAACGGCAAAAACATATTTTCCACTCCCAGTGCGGGTTTAGTAAATGAAAACACAAATGTAGTTATTACACTGGCACCAGAGGTTGGCGAAGAAATAGGAACCTTTTATGTAAACGAAGAGGATAAAAGATCTGAAATTAGCAATAATAAATACTCATTTAGTATTTATAAAGATACTGAAGTAGTTGTAACCTGGATTACAGAACAACAGGAGGATCCGTCTGGTTCTATTTATATAGGCATGACATCTGATGTTCATGGAAATACCAGTAATTTGACAACTTGGATTAACAATCTGAAAAGTTCTGCCCTAACATTAGATAGAATGATTTTCGGAGGTGATTATCCCGTAGACCGAACCAAGACAGGGGAAAATAGCTCAGTTTCGATAGCAGAGCAATGTAAAACTATAGTCAGAACAGCTTATGGTAATGATTTGCCTGTAGTTTTGGTTCGTGGAAATCATGATCCTAAAGGGGATCCAACATTTCCAAGTGGGCTTCGGTATAACGGGGATAATTATGCTGTATATGTATTAGATTCTCCCGATACTAGTTCATCTACCGCAACATTTATAGATAGTGAAATAAATGCTTTAGATAATGAGTTGAATAATAATATTTCGGCATCGAAACCTGTTTTTGTTGTAACTCATTGCCCACTTCACTACTGTACAAGCGGTGGAATAACAAGGACAACTGGAAAGGCAGATGATTTATTAACTGTTTTAAATAAGCATGAAAATGTTATCTTTATTTGGGGGCATACCCATACTATGAATGATTCACGCTACGGTATTGTATATGAAAAAGGGTCAAAAATTCAAACTACTCCGACTTCAACAGAAAAGACGATTAACTTCACTTACCTTACTTTTGGAGCTATGAACCAAGGTAATAATGGAGCGCATGGCCTTTTAGCAAAGCTAACAAAGGATAACAATGGAACAAGGATAAAGTTTGATTATAAGAATCTTGATGGAACAACAGTTTCTGGCGGAGAGATTCTAATTGAAGGAAACGGTGAGCCGCCGGTAAATGAAACAGAATATATAAAAGTAAATGCTCCCGAAGAAGGTAAAACATATGTAATAGTGGGAGAATTAAGCGGTAAGCATTATGCATTGACATCAATTACAACGGGAAGCAGCAATGCTACTTATCAAAAAGCTGAAGAAGTGACAGTTATAGGAGATAAAGTGAGAAGTGCCATATCAAGTGATAAGCTATGGAAATTTAATGCGCCATACGGTACTGATGGTGCATTCAGAGTAGTAAACGATGGAAGCAAATATCTCTATCGAAGAGGAAGTTCATCGGGGGAAGCCATATTTATTGGCACAGAAACCCAATATAGCAGTAGTTCAGATCCATTAAAAGATTATAAACGATACGGAGATTGGATATATGACAGCACGGCAAAGAATATAAAAACGGGCGGCTCTCAGGACAGTTACTATATGTATGTAAGGCTAAAGGATAACAATTATGAATTTTACGTATCGACGAGCACTACAGGAACTAGTATTAGTTTATATGAAGCTGTTGAAGGCGAAACTCCACCCGTAGTGGATAAAACAGCATTGAATAGCGCAATAACATCGGCAAATGCCAATAAAGCTACAGCAGTAGTGAGTGTTGACGGCACTGATGTAGTTACGTCAAAACAATGGATAACTCAGGCAGAAATGAATGCATATGAAACTGCAATAGTGACAGCACAGGCTATCGAAAATAATTCTAATGCAACACAGTCGGAGGTAAATAATGGTGTAACAGCGTTAAATAATGCAACAACAATTTTCAACAATGCAAAGAAGTATGGTACAAAAACAACAGACGAAACAGAATATATAAAAGTAAATGCTCCTGAAGAAGGTAAAACATATGTAATAGTGGGAGAATTAAGCGGTAAGCATTATGCATTGACATCAATTACAACGGGAAGCAGCAATGCTACTTATCAAAAAGCTGAAGAAGTGACAGTTATAGGAGATAAAGTGAGAAGTGCCATATCAAGTGATAAGCTATGGAAATTTAATGCGCCATACGGTACTGATGGTGCATTCAGAGTAGTAAACGATGGAAGCAAATATCTCTATCGAAGAGGAAGTTCATCGGGGGAAGCCATATTTATTGGCACAGAAACCCAATATAGCAGTAGTTCAGATCCATTAAAAGATTATAAACGATACGGAGATTGGATATATGACAGCACGGCAAAGAATATAAAAACGGGCGGCTCTCAGGACAGTTACTATATGTATGTAAGGCTAAAGGATAACAATTATGAATTTTACGTATCGACGAGCACTACAGGAACTAGTATTAGTTTATATGAAGCTGTTGAAGGCGAAACTCCACCCGTAGTGGATAAAACAGCATTGAATAGCGCAATAACATCGGCAAATGCCAATAAAGCTACAGCAGTAGTGAGTGTTGACGGCACTGATGTAGTTACGTCAAAACAATGGGTAACTCAGGCAGAAATGAATGCATATGAAACTGCAATAGTAACAGCACAGGCTATCGAAAATAATTCTAATGCAACACAGTCGGAAGTAAATAATGGTGTAACAGCGTTAAATAATGCAACAACAATTTTCAATAATGCAAAGAAGTATGGTACAAAACAGGAGGAAATAATCCTAACAGGAATAAGTATAACGGTGCAGCCAACTAAAACGAGTTATATAGAAGGCCAAACCTTTGACCCTACAGGAATGGAAGTTACGGCAATCTATAATGATGAAACAATTGAAGTTGTAAGCGAATATACTTATACACCCGATGGTGCATTAACAACTAATGATATAAAAATAACCGTAAGTTATAAAG
>CAYPBK010000023.1:0-36451 GCA_964408955.1 uncultured Clostridiaceae bacterium | reverse complement strand
TAATTTTATCCACCATACCTGTTTTTACTAAACCCTTATCAGTAATTACAATAACTTTTTTAGTTCCCAACCTCTTTAATTCTTCTCCTAAAACATTGATAACCCCTGCCCCATACCTTATTTTAGTGGGTAAAATAAAATCAAATGTGTTAATCATCCTTTCCCTCCTTAATCATAGTAATAATTATTCTCTACCTTTAATATGCAACTATTTATATTTTACACTATTCATCGGTACTTTTATTAAATTTTTACTTTTAAAAGGGCGAAAGCTTTGAAAACATAATGTTTTCAAAGCTTTCATGGTGGTGGAGATGAAGGGGCTCGAACCCTCGACCCCCTGAATGCCATTCAGGTACTCTCCCAGCTGAGCTACATCCCCAGGCTAATACATATTTATCCCACTAGCTTAAAAGGATTTAATACGTAACAATTATTATAATAGGTTATTTCGTATTATTTTTCAACTACTTCAATCAATATATTTTATAACAAAATGAAAAATATCATTTCGTGCGAGCAAGGAATCTTGTTTAACTAGAATATTAAGATTCTTCGCTAACACTCAAAATGACAAAAACGTGGCTTTTTAGTAGTCTTGGGCCATCCCCATGAGTTCAGCTATATATCGGTTCCCTTTTTTTAATCTTAAATCAAAGTTATGTTTTATAAGCTTTGTTTTAACATTAATACATCGGAAAATACCAATGAAATTTCTTTCAATAAATGATACAATTTAAATATAAATATAGTATATTTAGATTTATGCAAGGTTAGGTGATTCAATGAAAATACTTATCGTAGATGATGAGCCGGCAATCGTTGATTTGATTAAACTGAATTTAGAGCTGGAAGGCTTTGAAACTATTACATCCTATGATGGCAAGAATGCAATCGATATGGCGTATTCCCAAAGACCCGACTTAATACTGCTGGATATAATGATGCCTGGTGTAACAGGCTTTGAAGCATGCAAATCACTGCAAAATTTAAACATACCGATTATTATGCTTACTGCCAAAGATTCCATACAGGACAAGCTTAAAGGCCTTGAACTGGGAGCAGATGATTACATAACTAAGCCCTTCGACAGCAGGGAGTTGATTGCACGAATTAAAACTGTATTAAGAAGAATAGATAAATTCAGTGACAAGGATGACACTATAGCTGCCGGACCTATATCTATTAATCCAATTGAAAGAAAAGTTCATATTGATAGATGTGAAGTTTTTTTAACACCCAAAGAATTCGATTTACTCCTTTTATTTTTAGAAAATCAAAAAAAGGTTTTCTCCAGAGAAAATATTTTAGAATCTGTATGGGGATTTGAATATATTGGCGACAGCAGAACAGTGGACATGCATATTCAGCGTTTAAGGAGGAAACTTGGTGACTATAGCTCATATATAAAAACTGTATTTACCATAGGCTATAAATTTGAGGTGTCGGCATGAATCTAAAAAGCAAGATAACCGCATTGAATATATCTGCATTATTTATTATGCTGGTTATCTTAGGACCCATAATAACAAAAATATCGGATAATTATAATTTATCTACCATATTAAAATACCTTCAAAGCCAAGGAGAATATGCGACAATATATGTGGAACAATATTCTCTTAATAAAGCAAAGAATATCTTTGAAGTCCCCAGTATTATGGATAGCGATTCTCCATATTTGACTTCCTATTTGAAAAGAACCATAAAATGCAGAGTTCAGATATTTAATAACACTAAATTGCTGGGTGACTCGGAAGAAATAGCTGATGAGAATAGAAACATTCGCCCCGAAGTTTCCGAAGCTTTAAAAGGCAATAATGCATACTATATAAACTCAGAAAAACCGCGAACACTATATTTATCTATGCCTATAAATATATCAGGAAGATATATTTATTCTTTGGCTTTTATTTATGACCTTTCCGAAGCGGACAAAATGAAAGGGAACAATATAAATATTTTTCTTATAACAGGCCTGCTTGCTGCTACATTTACCACCATTCTGAGCTTACAGATATCCAAGAGAATTACGGCTCCTATAAAAAACCTTACAGACATCACAAAAGAATATTCAAAAGGAGACTTAAGACCCAGAGTTGTGGTAAGCAGTAAAGACGAGGTTGGTGAGCTTGCCCATAATTTCAATTTCATGGCGGATAGTATTCATGATATGATTTACAAGCTTAAGGATGAGCAGGATAAACAAAAAAGCTTTTTTGACAATTTTACTCATGAAATCCGAACACCTCTTACGACAATTCTAGGATATGCAGAATTATTATGGAAAACTGATAATATTGAGGTTAAAGATAAAAGTCTTTTTCATATTACAACAGAAGGCCAGCGCTTGCTTAAAATGATAGAAAGTCTATTGGAGCTATCTCGTTTGAAACGTTATGATTTTCAAGTTATAAAAGAGGAAATTGATTTAAAAGATCTTTTAGAGGAAGTATGTGATTCAATGTTTTATAAAGCAAAACGCTATAATGTAAATCTAAATTTGGATTTAGAGGAAATAATGTATCTAGTGGACAAGGATTTGATGAAGCAAGTGCTTATAAACATTTTAGACAATAGTATTAAATATAGTGAAACAAAAAATATAGATATCACATTAAAAAAACTTGATAATATAGAATTAATAATAAAGGATTATGGCATCGGCATCGATAAGGAAATATTAAAAAATGTTTTTGAACCATATTATAAAGGTGATTTTTCAAGAAACAGTAAAATAGAGGGCTGGGGTCTAGGATTATCCATTGTAAGAGAGATTGTAGAAAAGCATAATGGAAAAATAGAAATAGGCAGCGTTGAAGGGGAAGGTACTACTGTAAAAATCCTTCTCTAGTAGATTTTTTTCGGAGGTAATACTATGAAAAAATTAATAACTATTGCTTTATGCATTATTTTGTTTACATCAGGTTGTGCTATAAAAGAAAACAAGCTTGTTATTATAGAAAATGCAAATAAAAATAAGCATAATACAGGTACGATAGAAAACTGGCAGTTTGAAATTGCATCTCAAAAGAATATAATTGATAAAAATAAAGAGATACTAAAAAAAATAGACACCGACTTATTACCTATTATAATCTCACCTGATTATTCAACAATATTCGCCGTTAAAAGCATAATTGATTATAAATCTGATGAAATCAATAGCAAAGTTATATCCGGGAACATGATCCAGCCCATGGAGTTATACTCCATAAAATCTTCATCAGGTAATCAAAAAAACATGGGAAAATTTCTTTCTATTAAAAGCTACAGTTTTAGTGAGGATGGAAAACAATTAGCTTTTATCGATGGCGAAGATAATGTATATATATATAACTTGGATAGCGAACAACTGCAAAAAGTTCTGACAAAATATAAATACAGGGATTTTTATAGTATTAGCTGGTCCAGGGACGGCAAAAGACTGTTGTTTGATAGTCGTATGATTTTTGATATTGCATCAAAGGAGTTTATTTCCATCGCAGCCGATAGCTATACCCCCTTTATAAAAAAACAATATAATGAAAACACTTATATTGTAGAAATGAAAAACGACAAATATGATAATATAGTTGCTTTATATGATTTTGACGATAGATCTTATACTCAAGTAGCCGATGGTCTTTATATGGATTCTGACAACACAAATATTTTATATACCTTAGATTACTTTCAAGGTCTTAAAACAGTAAACTTAAAAACTCTGGAGAGTAAGGAAATTGAAATCGCTCCTGTTTTCTGTGCAAATATACTGAAATCAACAGGTGAAATAATATATACAACTGTGAATCCGCATTTTGAAGATGATGATAGATACTTATTAATAGTTTTGAATCCAGAGACAATGTCGAGAAAGGTACAAAGGATTTGTACTCCTACTTACTATCTAAGTCCTGCCGAGGATTTAATTTATTTTACCAGCAATTATGGAGAAAATGAAATTAAGTATAATTTATTAAACTATACTTTGGAGAAAGACATCGTTAAGCAAGATGAAATTAATCTATCAAATATAAAATCTGTATTACTAAAAATGTTTCAGCTAGACTATAACTTTTCTGGTACTTATGAGGAATACGAAAGAGAGGCAAGAAAGATTTATACCAATACCAGCCTTCCTGTACCCCAAGAAGCTTTAAACAATAAGCTAACGGATTATAAACGATTCAATATGCCTTTACCCAGTGCCCAAAAAGAGCCTTACATTCCACCTATACTTACCTTAGACAGTGTAAACATAAGGAACAATTATGCTTCAATCAATATTGGCAGGTTTTTTATTAATTCCATTGAGCTAATAAAGGTTGAAGATAAGTGGTATATAGCTGGGTTTTCTACACATCCCGAATCAAAAGAAATCAGTGAAATAAGAACCATAGTTATAAACCATATTAATGATATATTATCAGGTAATGATACAAAAGCTTTAAGCATCTGGCCTAAGACTGAGGATGAATTTAATAAAAACAACCGACAAATAATCAAGAGTTTAATTAATTCAAAAAACAAAATAACTATTGAAATAGGCGAAACTGAGCTTTGGTCTTTAAGTGATCCTCATAGAGCTGAGTCTCCCTCTGCAGCTACTGAAGCCAGAGTAAAGATTACAATAAAAAATGAGGAAAATATAAACAAATATAAGATAATACTTTCAAAACAATACCAGAACGCGTTTTCTATTATCTCCTGGGACGCAGACCCCCTAAGCATTTCACAGCTTTATTAATTATACGGTCTTATCATAGAATCGTTATTGCTTAAGCTATGCTATGATAAGACCTGTTTTATGTATTGGGGCTATCATTTTATTTATTAAACTTATTAATGGCTCAAATTCCTCATAAAATATGATAATGATATCATCTCTTTCAGCAGATTTGATAGCCATTTCAAAAGCTCTGTCCTCTGCCAGTTCAACAATAACCCCTGAAGACGGAATTTTTCCTGATAGACAGCCTTTTTTCAATATCTCTGCGATTTCACCAGTCTTCCTGCCTCTTTTATCCTTATCTTCTTTAATATATATCTTATCAAAACAATTACCGCACATTTCACCTATTTTGATTGTGCTTGAATCAGTACGATCGCCGGGCACACCGATTACTCCTATTAATCTGTTTTTCTTAATTCTCTTTAGAGCCTCCAATACACTTTTATAACCATCTATATTATGACCATAGTCAATAATCACCTCTACTCCATTAACATTAAAAATATTAAACCTACCCGGATTATCTTTAACATCACACTTAAAGGTTTCTAACCCTTTTCTTATATCTGAAATACTAATCCCAGCGGCGTAAGCTCCTGAGGCTGCCGCCAAAGCATTATCGATATTGTATTCTAGTATTCCTCCTAAAGCGAAGGACATGTCTTCAACCTGTATCAAATCTTGCTCTTTATTTTTACTTTTTAATATAATGCTTTTTCCATTATAAAGAAATGCAACCCCGCCGGCATTAACATGGTCTGTAATTTGTTTATTATTTTTTAAAGAGAATAAAATCTTTTTAGATTTAACCCTTTCATATATTTTCATACAATTTTCATCTTCTGCATTTAATACCGCGTAACCCGTCGGCTTTACAGCTTCCGCTACTAAAGATTTAACAAAAGTAAGATCATCTAAATCATAAACACCATCAATCCCCAGGTGATCTTCTTGAATATTTGTAATAATACCTACGTCAGCTACTTCATAACCCAAACCTTTATTTATTATACCCCCTCTGGCAGTTTCAAAGACCGCATATTCTACATTCTTATCCATAAGAACAGTTCTGGCGCTTACAGGCCCTGTATTGTCTCCTGTTTTTATACAATCGTCATTTATATATATACCATCGGTTGTTGTAGCTCCAACAGATTTATTCATAATCCTTAAAATATGATTTATCATTCTAGCAGTAGTTGTTTTCCCATTAGTGCCCGTAATTGATATAATTGGTATTCTATATTCTTTATCCTTGGGACAAACATAATTCACAATTTCTTTGGCTACATTTCTGGGTTTACCTTTAGCAGGGTAATGATGCATTCTTATTCCCGGAGCAGCATTTATTTCAATCACCGCACCTCCTGATTCAATAAGAGGCTTGCTTATGTCGGGAATCGTTATATCAATACCTGCTATATCCAACCCTATTATTTTTGCTGCTTTTACTGCAAATGCTGCACTTTCGCAATGAACCTTATCAGTGACATCTACCGCTATTCCCCCTGTGCTCAGATTGTCATTCTCTCGTAAATACACTGTCTCACCTTTTGTTGGAACATAATCAAGATCAAGGTTTTGCTTTTTTAAATATGCTTCTACTATTTTATCAATTATTATCTTTGTTAACGGCTTTTCGTGCCCTTCCCCTCTCTTTATATTTGTATTATTCTCCTTGTCTATTAATTCTTTTATTGTGAGGCAGCCGTCTCCGACTACATGGGCAGCTATCCTCATTGACGCAGCAACCATTCTATCTCCAACCACCAACAGCCTATAATGGTTTCCTTTTACATACTTTTCCACCAGTATTGTATCCTCATATTTCTTCGCTATTTTATAAGCATGAAGAACCTCTTCCGGAGTCTTTAGGTTTATGGACACACCTATGCCATGACTCCCAAAATTAGGCTTCACCACGACTGGATAGCCCAATACCATACATTGTTTTAGTAACTCCTCCTCATTTTTTACCAGTTTTCCTTCCGGTATAGGAATCCCATATTCATACATAATTTTCTTAGCCAAATCCTTATTGCATGCGACATCAACTGAGACACAAGAAGAATTGTCGGACAATGTTGCTTCTAATCTTCTGCCGTTTTTACCATAACCTAATTGGAGCAAGCTGCCTTCTCCTATTCGTATTACAGGGATATTACGTTTTTGTGCTTCTTGCTTTATCATTAAAGTGCTTATACCAAAATCTAAATCAATACATTTTTTCTTTAATCTAGTTATTTCATCATATAGTTTATAATCTGTTTTTCCTAATAAGCTGTTTATTAATTCAAGGGCTACTCTACCACATTCCAATCCGGCATATTCATTCATATAGGCATATATAACAAGATAGTTTCTTTCATTTTCGCCTTTTAAAGTTTTACCAAAAGCTATATCATATCCCAAAATGTTTTGCAACTCTATAGCCGTATGCTCTATAACGTGCCCAAAATAGGTTCCTTCTTTTAATCTTTCTAAAAATCCTCCTTCGTAACCTTTGGAACATTTATGCTTGGATAACCCCGGTAATAAATCAGCTAAAGACTCGTTAAAACCTTCTATTTTGTCAGTTGATATATTATAATAATCACCTAAATCGAGATTTAATTTTATTACTGGTTTATAGCTGAATATGTTCTTACCCTGATATGCGTAACTATCAATAATTTTCAACTTATTTCCTCCTCAGAAATATCATTTTCATCAAAGTTTATTTTTTTATCTATTATTCCCTCTTTAGTGCTGATATTAAACCCATAGCCTTCAGGTAATACATGAATTTTAACATTTGTTATGGCTAAAGGCTCGTTGGGATATTGCTCTGATATATTAGTAAAAGAAATATCTCTCCCATCCACTACAGTAACAACCCCGGAGCCTGCTACTCTTAGCTCAAGGTTTTCGTCTACGATAGCCGCTGTATTTTCATCAATTCCTAGCCCGATTATTGAGGGGTTTTGGGCAACAGCGGCTAATAATCTGCCTATTCTTCCTCTTTGATTAAAATGTTGATCAATTATTACCCCTTTAAGCATACCCATTCCGGGAGCCATTTTTAACGTGCATTTTCTTGGAGCATCATCATCCAATCCCTCTGTGACCATTACTTGGCTCATCATAGATGCACCGGCGCTCGTGCCTGCAATTGTATTTCCTTCGTTTAAGCTTTTCATTATTGCATTATGCACATTTGTCCCCCCAAGTATACTGGAAATCCTCAGTTGATCTCCTCCAACAAAAAAAATGCAATCAGCGCGTGCGATACCATTAATATTATTCACATCGTCTGCTTGTTCCCTACTAACAATTTTTATACCGTAGACGGATTTCGCTCCCAATCTTTTAAATAGCTCGCAATATTCTTTTTCTGCTATATCTTGATTATCTGCTGCAGTTGTAACTATTGCTATATTACTTTTATCTCCTCCTGCTATTTTATGTACAATTTTCAATATTTTCATATCAGTTCTTTTGTCCTCGGCACCACCTATTATTATAAGTTTGCCGCGCTTACTTTTTGACATTTATACACTTCCTATTTTTTTCATATTTATATTTTTTCAAATAATCATAATTATATACAAAAAAAGAATAAAAGCAGTTCGCAGCGATGAATAATTATCCTTATATTACTAAGTCATATTGTTTCTTATAATATCTTAGTATAATAGGCAAATGCCACTTTCTAGCAACATAGCATTTCCGAATTAAATGTGAAAGAATTGACACAGTATATAAACAATTTATTTGTTTAATTTGACTAAAGTCGTACACTTCCCCATAATAAAAGTAAATTACAATGTGAGTGTAGGTGTTTGATATGAAAAAGGTTTTAACTTTAATAATAATAGCAAGCATTGCAGGCTTTTTTACCTCTTGCACAAAGCGTGAAAAGCCTCCCGACAATAACCTTCCGCCGCATGTGATTCCTGAGGAAAAAACAGATAACAATATAATAAAGAAATCTACAGCGGATACAATATTGGAAAAGATGAGTCTGGAGGAAAAGATTGGTCAGCTTTTAATCTTTGGATTCAATAGGGAAATTAAAGATGAAGAATTAAAAAGTTTTTCAGAAAACTATAAAATTGGTGGTTATTTATTGTTTAAAAGGAATTTTAATGATTTTTCGGAGCTGTATCATCTTAACTTGAAGTTAAAAGCTATGAACGAAGACAATCCACTACCTTTATTTATATCTATAGATGAGGAAGGCGGCGCTGTATCGCGATTACCTATTCAAGGAGAAAAAATGCCTAACCCCGCTTTTTTTGGAAATCTAAACGATATAAATATAACAAAAAAATCCGGAGAGATAATAGGTAAACAATTATACGCATCAGGTATAAACGTAAACCTCGCCCCTGTTTTAGATATACTTGGTCCCAATAATGAGCTTTTAAAGCTTAGATCCTATGGTAAAACTGCTGAAATAGTATCTGCCCATGGCGCTGCTTTTGCAGATGGCATCTCCTCCCAAAGAGTTATGCCTGTTGCTAAACATTTTCCCGGGCACGGTGACACTGATAGGGACTCCCATAATACGTTGCCTGTTATTAATGTTGATTATACAACCTTAATAAAAAGAGAGCTTATGCCATTTAAAAATGCTATTAATCGTGGGTTAAATGCAGTTATGGTCGGTCATATTGCATTCCCTAATATTGACTCTTCCGGAAAGCCTGCCACGAGATCTAAAATAATAATAAATGATTTATTGAGAGAGGAGCTTGGTTTTAATGGAATTGTATTAACAGATGATATTGAAATGAAGGCTTTTTTTAGTGATAGTCAAAGCTTTGAACAATCAATATGGGAGGCTTTTAATGCCGGAGTCGATATTTTCATAGTCGCTCATACAAATAAACTTCAAATACAGACTATAAACGCATTAATAGACGGCGTACACAATGACTTTATCACAAAGGAACGTCTCGATGAATCTGTTATACGTATAATTAAAGCTAAACTGAAATATAACCTCACTGATAAAATGAATATGGATTTTGATGATGCTTATGCTCTGTTTACTGATGAAGAATATGTAAAATTCATTAAGGATATTAAGCATAACTAAAAATGACCGGTAAAACCGGTCATTTTTATATACAAATAATATATTATTGTATAGGTTTAACGGTGTCCATATAAGTAAACTTACCGTCCTTAACTACTTTGATAACGGCATCCTTAACGGCATCTCCGTTTTCATCCAAGGTTATAAATCCTGCAGCGCCTTCAAAATTCTTAGTCTTTGCTATTTCATCCCTTATTGCATTTGGCTCTGCACTATTTGCTCTTTCAATTGCATCCAAAATAAGGATATATGCATCATAACCTAAAGCTGTAACAGCGGCTGGTTCTTTTTTATACTCTTTTCTGTATTCATCAAGAAATACTTTAGATTCGCTCGTAATAGGCTGCTCGGTAGCAAAGAATGTTGAGAAAACTGCTCCCTCAACTGCATCCTTGCCAATATCTATAAACTCAGGAGTTTCCCAAGTATCTCCGCCAATAATAGGTACATCAATGCCCAGTTGTTTAGCTTGGGAAATAAGCAAAGCAGACTCTGTGAAATTACCCGGTGCAAAGATTACTTCAGGATTTGCAGCTTTAATATTTGTTAATTGTGCGGTAAAATCCTGATCTCCGGTATTGTAATTTGAAGTTGCAACAATGCAGTTATCATCTTTTGTCAATTCTTTAAAAGCATCCACAAAAAACTTTGCCAGTCCGACAGAATAGTCATTTGAAACCTCCTGGATAATAGCTGCTTTTTTAGCCCCCAGCTTGTTAAATGCATAGTTTGCCATAACTGTTCCTTGGAAAGGATCAATAAAGCATACTCTAAAATAATAATCGTTGTTTAAAGTAACAAGAGGATTAGTACATGATGCACCTACAGTTGGAATTTGGGCATTCTTTACAATATCACCTGCTGCCATTGATAAGGAACTGCCCCAGCTCCCCATGATAGCAACAACCTTGTCCTTTTCTACAAGTCTTGCCGCAGCACTTGCTGCTTCAACCTTATCTGACTTATTGTCAACGATGATTAGTTCTACCTTTTTGCCTAATACTTCAGGATGAAGTTTATTAGCCAGCTTCATACCTTCAACCTCTAAAGCTCCTCCACCTGCATTAGCCCCGGTAATAGGCTCAAACACCCCAATCTTTATCACATCAGATTCAGTTACTTCAGCTGGCTTTGCGCAGCCTGTAAAGGAAATTGATAGGATTAGTACCAGAGCTAAAACTAGACTTACTTTCTTCAATTTATTCCTCCTCCTCATACATTTTACTTTTTATTTTTATTATTTTTAGTTGAAACTAAAAATAAAAGTGAACTAAATGTGAACAAACCAGACTATTTGTATTTTAGCGTATATCCTCAATATTTATTTATCATAATAACATTTAAATAAAAATAATACAATATGTTTAATAAAGGCTATTATATTATAATTTATACGGACACCATTAATGATTATTCATACATCACTTTAATTGTAACTCGTGTTTTCATCAACTTATGGATAAAGTTTAAAGCCGCCAAATAATCGCTTTATTGATATGGACGTTAGCGGAGAATCTTAATGTGTTGGTAAAAGAACTACGTTTTTTCAGAGTAGTAAGTAGCGGGAGCGTATTTGTCAGTGGCTTAGGATAATCCCCGTGAGCTCTTATTCTACATTAAAACGGCATTACAGTTAACAACAAGAGATATTTACTTTTTTATGCTATAATTGACTTAGTATAAGAAAGGGATTTGGTTTTCATATGATTGATACAATTTTAAAATTAAAAGGCAAAACCCCTGTTATATCTAATTATGAATGTTATAACAGGTCCTCTATTCTTATTCCTCTTATTAAAACTGACGAAGATTTACTTGTTTTATTTGAAATACGTTCTGAAAATCTTAAAAAGCAGCCAAATGAAATCTGCTTCCCCGGTGGGGGTATTGAACAAGGCGAAAATGAATTATCTGCAGCTATAAGGGAAACTCAAGAAGAACTACTTCTTGACCCTAAAGATATTTTTATAATTGGACCTTCAAAAACGTTGATTACTCCTTTTAATTATATTATCTATACCTTTGTAGGAATAATTAATCATTATAATTACACTTATAATAGCGAAGTAAACGAAGTCTTTACTGTGCCCCTATCATATCTTTTAAATCAAACGCCACTTTGTCATAGTATTAGTGTTAATATGGAACCTCGTGAGGATTTCCCTTTTCATTTAATACAAAAAGGTAAATCCTACGAATGGGGCAAAAGTGAATATCCAGTATATTTTTATATATATAAGGATAAAATAATATGGGGAATAACTGCACGGATAGTATATGACTTTATTTCACTTATTAAAGAATAGATAAATGTTTCAGCTTAATAAAAAGGTACTTAAGATTTTTATCTTAAGTACCTTTATTAGCTTAGTGACCCAAGTATGCTTTAACTATGCTATCGTCTTTGCTGAGAACATCAGCTTTACCTTCCATAACTATCTGACCGGTTTCCAGCACATAACCTCTATCTGCAAGCTTAAGGGCAACCTTAGCATTTTGCTCAACAAGAAGAATTGTTGTACCTTCCTCGTTTATTCTTTTAATTATGTCCATAATTCCCTGAACTATGATAGGAGCCAAGCCCATGGAAGGCTCATCTAATAGCAGTACCTCAGGATTAGTCATTAATGCTCGTCCTATAGCCAGCATCTGCTGCTCTCCTCCTGATAAAAGACCGCCCATTTGTTTACACCGTTCTCCAAGTACGGGGAATAAATCATAAACCTTATCGATTCTCTTTTTTCTTTCAACATCATCCTTCAAAGTAAAGGAACCCATTTCAAGGTTTTCTAAAACCGTTAGCTCTTTAAAAATCCTTCTTCCTTCAGGAACATGAATAACACCCATTTCCACTATTTCATGAGGTGGGTTATTAGTAATGTTCTTCCCATTAAATATTATCTCACCCCCGCAAGCCGGAACCAGGTTTGATATTGTCTTTAGCGTTGTGCTTTTGCCTGCGCCGTTTGAGCCGAGCAGCGTAACTATTTCGCCTTTATAAACATCCAAGCTAATGCCTTTTAATGCATAAATCTGTCCATATCTTGTTTCTAGGTTTTTCAGAGAAAGGACTACTTCACTCATATTGCATTTTCCTCCTCTTTACCCAAGTAAGCTTCTATTACCCTGGGGTTATTTTGAACTTCCTGTGCAGTTCCTTCTGCAATCTTTGTACCGTAATCAATTACAAAAATTCTTTCAGAAACCTTCATAACCAGACCCATATCATGTTCTATTAAAAATACAGTTATTTTTCTTTCATCTCGAATACGCCTTATGAGCTCAACAAGCTGCATTTTTTCATCATAATTAAGTCCTGCAGCCGGTTCATCAAGCAGAAGGAGCTTTGGTTGTGTAGCTAAGGCTCTAGCCCATTCAACTCTTCTTTGGTCACCATAAGGCAGGTTCTTTGCTATCCTATCCTTTTTATCTAAAATACCGATAAAATCCATGCACTCCATCGCAACTTCCCTAATTTTTTTCTCTTCGGCTTTTTGTGCCGGTGGTCTAAGAATAGCTCCCATTACCCCCGAATTAGCCCGACAATGCATACCTGCCATAACATTTTCCATAACTGATAAATTTTTAAACAAGCGTAGGTTTTGAAAAGTCCTAGCCATTCCCAACATAGTGATTTTATGTGGTTTAAGTTTCATTATGCTATTACCTTCAAATAAAATATCACCTTCCTGGGCTTTATAGAATCCTGTTAAACAATTAAAAAGTGATGTTTTCCCGGCACCGTTAGGACCGATAAGACTCTCTATTGAGCCTTCTTCAATACCAAAGCTAACTTTATTAACAGGTACAATTCCGCCAAATCTTAAAGTTAAGTTCTTAATATCCAGAATCACTTCACTTCACCTCGTCCGCACAAATTTTATCCTTAGGAGTTTCCCCAATGGTTCGATCCGGCCATAGTCCTTGAGGTCTATAAATCATCAATACTAATAAGACCAAACCGAAAATCAGCATCCTATATTGACCTATTCCCCTAAATACCTCAGGGAAAATAACCATTACAAAAGCTCCCAGTATAACTCCCGGAATTTTACCCATACCGCCAAGCACTACCGCCAGTAATATCATAACTGACTGGGTGAATAAAAAGGATTCCGGTGAAATAGCTGTCATTTTAATTGCCATAAAAGAACCTGCTAATGCTCCAAATACAGAACCTATTACAAAAGCATATAGTCTTACTGCCACAACATTAATCCCCATTGCTTCAGCAGCATCCTCATCTTCACGTATACATTTCCAGGCTCTACCTAACCTTGAATCAAAAAGTCTATAAGAAACAATTATAGCAATAATAGCCAGTGCTAAAAAAGCATAATAGAAATGATTTATCTTATAAAGATTAATGCCTAAAAAACTTGGTCTACTTATTCCTACTAAGCCTGTAGCTCTACCGGTTATTTCTAAGTTTCTAGCTGCCAGCCTCGTCATTTCACCAAACCCTAAAGTAACTATAGCTAAGTAATCGCTTCTAAGCTTTAAAGTTGGTGCGCCTATAGCTAAGCCGGCAATTATTGCCATTAACATACTTACCGGCAATGTAAGCCAAAAATTGATTCCATAATGAAGAATCATTATTCCCGTAGTATAAGCCCCCACCGCAAAAAAAGCTGCATAGCCAAGGCTTAACAACCCGGCAAATCCAACTATAATATTAAGGCCAAGGCATAAAACTACATTAAACCATACTGACGTCATTACTTCCATAAAATACATATTCGTTTTAAAAGGCAAAAAAAGCAGCACAGATACAGTGGCAATTAAAACACTATAACGTATCTTTTTATTATCAAACAGCTCGTAAAGTTTATCAATTATTTGTGCAAAAGGATTGTTTTGTTTTTTTGCTGTTTGAGTGGCTGCCGTTTGTAAGCCAGTCTTATTATCTTTCATAGCCTCTACATCCTTTCGCTTTCTTTTTTACCTAGTAATCCGGTTGGCTTAAATATTAAAATTATTATTAATATGGAAAAGGAAAAAACATCCTTCCATTCAGAACCAATAAAGGGAATCTGAGTACCGAAAGATTCCAATAAACCTAATAGCAAACCGCCCAGCATAGCGCCAGGTATAATTCCAATCCCGCCAATAACTGCTGCAGTAAAAGCTTTGATTCCAATTACAAAACCCATGAAAAAGTGTAAACTCCCGTAATACACACCTGCCATAGTACCTGCCGAAGCTGCAAGCGCCGTTCCTACAAAAAAAGTAAGAGCAATAATTTTATTGCAGTTTACACCCATAAGGCGGCAACAATCGAGGTCCATTGATATTCCTCTCATAGCCTTACCATACATAGTTTTTGTTATAAACAAGTGCAAAACCAGCATAAGTACTATTGCCGCAACAATTAAAATAGCCTGTGTGTGTGTTATAAACACACTGCCTAAAGAAATACCAGTAAACCCCAGCCCTGTCTTATAAGCTTTATATTCGCCGCCGGTTAAAACCATTACTGAATTATAAAGTATCATAGACACACCTAATGCAGTAATAAGTAAAGAAAGGCGGGGTGCGTTTCTTAATGGCTTATAGGCTATTCTTTCTATAATAACGCCTAAAAGTCCTACGATGATCATGGTAATCAGCATTGATAATGCAATTCCGGCCCATCCATTGCCAATAAAAGTGTCTTTAAAAAAAGTTAATAGGGCAAGACTGCAAAAACCGCCTACCATATAAATATCAGCATGGGCAAAGTTTAAAAGTTTAACAATACCATAAACCATTGAATAGCCCAAAGCTACTAATCCATAAAATGATCCCAGAAGCAAGCCGTTAACAATCTGCTGAACGACTATTTCATATAATGACATAAGCTCACCCTTTCGTATATTAGAGGTATATACAGAACGGGGGCAAAAAGCCCCCGTTTTGTTTCAACAGGTTTAATCTACTAGAACCCATTTTCCTCCTTCACCTTTAATTGTAATGAAGTTACTCTCTTCAAGAACATTTTTCGGTGTAAAGGTGACTCCGCCGGAAAGAGTTTGGAAATTATCTGTAGCTATCAGAGCATCGCGGATAGCGTCCGGATCAGTGCTTCCTGCTCTTTTAATTGCGTCTACAAGCAAATAAGTACCGTCGTATGCCAATCCGGCATAGGGACCTGGCTCCTGATTATGTTTAGCATTATATGCTGAAATAAACTGTTTTGCTGCCGGTAGGAAGTCAACAACCGGAGGTGATGTACAGTATACCCCTTCGCCTGCTGCTCCTGCTATTTCAAGAAGTTGAACAGAACTTGAACCGTCTGCAACTGTTATTTCGCCGGTATAACCGCCTTGGCGTAATTGTTTAATAAGTAAAGCACCGTCTGCATGATAAGCTGTCCAATATATGCCTTCTGCTCCGGATGATTTTATCTTTGTTACCAAAGATGAGAAATCCTGTTCTCCTTTATTAACTACATCAAAGGAAGCAGTAGTATGTCCTCTTTTTTCCCACTCGTCTCTAGTAAGTTCAGCAAGGTTTTCGGAGAAGCCGTCTCCCTGATGAACAAAGCCAAGCTTTTCTACATTTAGCTTTTCAAATACTGCTGATGCTGCATCCGCCTGATGATAGCCGGGGCTGTTTATCATAAAAGCCCAGCCTGGGTTTTCATCAATTAACTGAGTAGAATTTGCCGCTAAAATAACAAAAGGCACCTTAGCATCCCCGTATATTTTTAATGCGGGAATAGTAGCACCTGAACAATAGCCTCCAAGAACAGCTACTACCTCTGAAGACACTAATTTGCTGGCAGCCGCAGTACACATTTGCGGATCACAGCCGTCGTCCCCTAAGGTAAATTTTAATTCTTTCCCCAAGACGCCGCCTGCTGCATTTATTTCGTCGGCAGCAATTTTGATGGCATTCTCCATATCCTTACCATATGTAGCCTCAGACCCTGTAACCGGAACCATAATACCTATAAGTATCTCCCCATCAAATTTGGGTGCTTCACCACCGCCGCTGGGTGCCGGTGCAGCAGGCTTGGAACATCCTATAGCTCCCGACGCTACCAATATCATTGCCAATGTCAACATCAAAAGTCTTTTTCTCATCAATTTCCCCTCCCTAAATTTTAATTATTTTATCCCGCAGGCTATTTAAATTATGCAAATACCTCCGGGTTCAAGCACAGAGCTTTACAGTTAATTATGGGTTGTGAAATTTCAGTGATTGTCCAACAGTTTTTAAGCAAAAAAATAACTTCATATTTTAATAAATAAACTTTATTTGTTAATTATTAAACAATTTTATGTTAGACCCGAGACCTTTTATTCCTATTGCAATCATGCAAGCCATTATACACAATTTCAAAACTATATTTATCAAATAACAAACGATAATATTGTCTGAATATTCTTGTGTTAAAGTATAGCATTGTTTATTATCAATGTAAAGATTATTTTAGTTAAATAATTTATCAAAAATCCGCTTATTTAGCTGATTTTAAGGCATAAGAATAATAAATGTTTTTAATAATAAAAATGTTTGGAAATATAAAACAAAACAATAAAAACTAATAAACCAAATAAATTGACAAACCTTTTAAAGTGTTTTTCGCAAGAAAAAACATGTTTTTTCATATTAAGCTTTTATTCCAAAAGTTTTTCTATTTTATCAATTATTATTGGTTCTTAATCAATCCTTTATTTCAATTTCTACGTCCGCTGTATATTTGCTAATATGTTCATTTAAAAATACATTTTAAAAGTCTGTCAATAATTACACAAACCTCACCTCGAGTAAGCTCACCTTTAGGGTTAAAAATGTTATTCCCCGTTCCCATAATTATACTTTCACCGCTAAGATAATAAATATCTGCACTTGCCCATTCTCCGATGTTACAATCATCTGAATAGACCTCATGCGAATGAGCACCATCGGCGATACTAAAACCGGCATACTTAATAAATCTCATAACAATGCATGCCATCTCCTCACGAGTTATAATACGATAAGGATCTATTATACCATCGTTATCGCCTTTAATTATTTTGCTTTCTAACGCCCAATCTAAATATGGGTTATTATGCATACCATCCGTTGTACTGTTATAATTAAAACCTCCCCAATTAGTTTCAATATCATAAAGCTTGCCTAATAATGCTATTACTATCCCCTTAGTCGCAAAGTCATCCGGTTCAAAATTTGTGATATTTTCTCCCGTAGGCAACAATTCACGTTCACAGATAAATAATATTGAATCCCTACACCAATGATGTTCAATATCCTCATAGAATTTACTATTCTCCTTGAATAGTATTTCCCTATTTTCTTGAGTAACAAATCTTATCATACCGTTTTCAGAATAAGATAAACCTATTATTATCTCCTTACCATCCTCTATGTAATATGGAACACCACAAATATATTCAGTTTCAAACATTAGATTATCATTAGCCAGCTTAATGTTTTCATTTATTATACTCAATTTGTTTATAAACATTTCTTCTTGAATCTCTTTTAAATCCAATTCAGACTCTTTAACCGATTGAGCTTTACCTCTTTCCTTTGCAGTATCTTTCTTCTCCTTGCTCCCACCCTCGTCTCTGCCATTATCTTTGTCCTTATCACCGTCTCTATCTCCGCCTTTTTCTCCGTATTCGTCTCCATCGTCGTCTCCGCCTTCGTCTCCATCTTCGTCCCCGTCATTATCACCGTCCTTATCTCCGTCTTCGCCTCCATCATCATCTTTATCCTTATCTCCGTCTTCGTCTCCGTCATCATCTTTGTCTTTATCTTCGTCTCCGTCTTTATCGCTGTCATCATCACCGTCTTTATCCTCGTCTTTGTCACCCTTTTCCTCGCCGGGTAATATAGAAAAATCCTTAAAAACAATTAAGGAATAATAATTATCAGTTTCACAAAATGTAGCCCTTAAAGTATAATTACCGATTTCAACAGGTGCCATAAGAGAATACCTATCATCGCTTTCATTTCTTTCCTTGTATTCATATATTATTTTTTCATTACCATTAGTAGATGACACACCAACGGGATTAAGAATCCCGCCAAATTCAACGTCTTCGCAAACTAAATATCCTACACCCTCCGCTTTTTCTATAGAAAAAAGCCGGTTGGATTCCCCTAATAATTCATACTCTTCGATTAAATAATCCTTAAGTATAACTCGTACCAAATATACTCCTGCGTCAGTAGGACTTGGCACTGAAGCCTCTTCATCAATATCAGTACCTTTATAATATTTAATGGTATAGTCGGATTCAGTAAGCTCAATGACTTTCCCATCCCAGTCTTTAAAAATGGCTTCGGCAAGCTTTGGCATACCGTCATAGATTAAATCTGGGGACAACTCCAATGATATATTTATTATTTTCGGTGCCTCGACAATATAAATATTCTTTATATCTGCCCCAGCTCCATTATCTAAAATGTATTTCTTATCGCCACCATAATCACTATCCAACATAAAACAAAACTTATCTAATACCTCCGTTGGATTCGAATTCGCATTCAACAACAGTGTATGGGTGACTTGCTTATTATCTACATAAGGCTTATCTGTCTTTATTGTGAATTTACTGCCGCTTTGGATACTTCTAAGGCTTAAATAGGCATCCTTATTTAAAACAAGGGTGCCCTCACCGGATAGCTCTCCTGTTATTGAAAAATTTAGTATCCTAGTACCCGTTACATCTGAGGATGCAATTAAAGTACTGTTTTCAAGAAAATTAATATTATTAACGACACCATTATAATCTGGAGATTTCAATTTAGTAACTGTCACTTCGGAATTTATCAGATTTACATCATCGGCACCGGAAATTGTATTTAACTTCCCTTTAAAGCTCTCAAAATTTATAGTTTTTTTACCGCTTACAGGTCCCTTCTTGTCTCCCAAGATAACTATATTCTTATCAAGCTCTGCATTTTCAAATATATTAACTACAGTATTCCCGCTCACCACAGCTGATCTACTCGCTGAGTTTCCTCCCCCTATCACTTCATTAGTTACTTTACCCCCTATAATATTTACCTCCGTATTGCCATCTATCTTATCGCCGTAGCTGCCCCCATAAATATAACTAACTTTGCCCTCCTCCAGAGTTATCTTAGTATCACCCTTTATAACATTTGAACCTCCGCTATATACTGTTCCGCCATATACTGTTGCCAATTCAGAGGCGCCGTTAATCACTAAAGGTGAGCCTGAGGCACAAATAGTCCCGTCACATAAGATGTCAGTTAAAAAAATACCTTTGCAGGATGAAAAGACAATTGGCTTTGGCGTCGTACCAACCATTTCATGTACTATTTTACGCCTGGTTTTACCATCTCCTTTTCCATTGATGGTTACTGCAAAATCACTGCCTTTTAATTTCATTGCAGTAGCTGCTGAATCATTCCAATCTACATCATCTAGCATCATGATAATCCAGCCACTTTCTACTAAACCAAAAGCTTCTTCAAAGCTTTTGGCGGGATTTTTCTCCGTTCCTTTTATTGCATTTTCATCTGTCGCATTACCACCCAAATAAACTACTTTCAGTAAATCGTATTCCTCTTGTTCCATTTCCCCCGAAAAAAGACAGTCCATTGACATAATAGTAAGTAAAGCAAGGAAGAATACACTTAGCAAGAGATTGTTTCTTTTCATTTTCTGCTCTTCCTTTCATCTTTTGTATATTGAGTTTTTCATCCCGGTGTTTTAAAACAAATTATATCAAAGAATTCAACATATATTAAAAATGTCCTTTTATTCTTTATATTTTTATTTTATTAAATTGCTGTAATATATATTTAAAATAATCTAAATGTTATATAATACTTTTAATCTATTGCATGAACTAAAGGAAGGTTAAAATGATTAAAATTGCACCCCTAATCGAAGCACTATACTCTAATAAGTTATATAGGCTTGTTAATATCCCATTAAGCTTGTTAACGGGATTAGTGCCAGTATCCATAGCAGAGGTCCTTTTATATGGCATTTTAATTTTTGTTTTATATAAATTTATATGTATTATGAAAAACATAATAAAAGCACCAAAGGATTACCTGAAGCTCAAATACCTATACATAAGTATTAAAAAAACTTTATACCTTGTGGTAGCCTTATATTTCTTTTTTATAATGCTTTGGGGGCTAAATTACTATAGATTACCTTTTTCCACCGTACTGGGTGTTAATATTGTAGAATATTCAATAAGCGACTTAGAAGAGCTTTGTACAAAGATGGTTAGCGAATCCAACAAGCTACGGGAAAAATTAGACGAGGATATAAACGGTGTAATGACAATAAAAGAAGGCAAGATGTGGGTTTTGAAAAATGCTCAACTTGGCTATGATATTATCTCTGATAACTATAAAACTCTATCCGGAAGCTTCGGAATACCAAAACCTATAATGCTATCATCCTTAATGTCCTATACGGGAATTACAGGTATCTATTTCCCGTTTACAGGGGAAGCAAACATAAATATGAATGTGCCTTATGCAAGCCTTCCCAGTACTGTTTCTCATGAAATGGCACACCAAAGAGGCTATGCCAGGGAGGACGAGGCTAATTTTATTGCATATTTGGCTTGTATAAACAACCCCAATATAGAATTCCAATATTCAGGCACTCTTCTGGCTTTAGTTTATTCGATCAATGCTTTGCATAAGGAGGATCCAACCTCCTATGAAAAATTAAAAGCCTCTTTTCACGATGGATTAAGCAGGGATTTAGCTTATATCAGTGATTTTTGGAAACAGTATGAGGGCAAAGCAGAAAAGGTTGCGACAGATATAAATAATGCATATTTAAAAGCAAACAATCAAAAAGACGGTGTAAAAAGCTATGGTCGGATGGTTGATTTATTGATTGCTTATAGTAAAGCAAATCGATAATTAGTGTTATTGAGACATTATATAATTATATATTTTTTCGCTTCAAGTTATTTGTTTTTACCAAGTCATTAATTTGTCTTTCCCAATCTATGTTTACTTTTTAAATCCATTTATTAAAGCTTTCACCTTTTTATTTATTTAGCATACATTTAATAATGAGGTGATTTTATGTATGATAAGCTTCATTTACACAGCTTTGACAGTAAAACAAGTAAGATTAATAATCATAAGCATAAATACACCGGTGTAACATCAAAAAATCCAAATTTTCTTGGGCACACTCATTATATGTCCGGTTATACAGAGGACATAGAAGGCCATATCCACTATTTTTCTTTTATTACCGGCCCCAGCTTTAAAGTAAAAGAAGGGCATGTCCATTTTTATTTTGCTTTTACAACGGTAAATAAAAAGCATTATCACATTATAAAGGGATATACAAATATTTACTGCAATTATTAAAATAAGGCACCCTATGTTAAAGGATGCCTTTTCTATCAGATACGCTTTTTAAATTGCATATCCCTTTTGCATTTTGTACACCGCTTATAATAGCTTCCTCAACAGCTTGGGCAGCTATAACGCCTATAGCTGAAACCTCCGCCTCCACTGTGCCTAAGGATAATGCAAAAATAGTGTCTCCGTCAAACATGGTATGAGAAGGCCTTATTGTCCTTGCTATACCATTATGAGCCATGGATGCTACCTTTTGTGCATTTGCTTTGCTTAAGTGTGCATTAGTAAAAACAACACCTATGGTCGTATTTCCGCTGTAGCCCATTGACTTTTTTACGCAGTTATTTATAATAAAATTCTCACTGTTAATGAAATCCTTGCCACTTTCATCCAAAGTTCCGGCGATAATATTACCACTTCCGGGCTCTACGACGTCCCCCAGGCAATTCACTACAATAATGGCGCCTACATATAGCTCACCTATTTTTAAACAGCAGGCGCCCAGTCCGCCTTTCATTGCGTTATTAATGCCAAAAACCTTGCCCACTGATGCACCTGTCCCAGCTCCTACTGTTCCTTGAGAAAAAAAGCCCTTTTCCGAGTTAACACATGCATCGTAGCCCATTTTCTTATCCGGTCTAATCCTGTAATCTCCTACCTCCAAATCAAATATCACAGCACCCGTAACTATTGGAACCTTTGTAACTCCGACATCAAAGCCAATTCCCCGACTTTCCAGATAACTCATTATACCGGAAGCTGCATCCAAACCGAAAGCACTGCCTCCCGATAGTAGGACACTATGTACTTTATCCACAAGATTAACCGGATTTAATAAATCAGTTTCCCTGGTCCCGGGTGCACCACCTCTCACATCCACACCTGCAACAGCGCCTTTTTCACAAAGTATAACTGTGCAACCCGTTGCCGAATCATAGTCCTGGGCATTACCTATTCTTATTCCTGATATTTCATTTATATCGATATGTTCCATTCTTATCAAACGTCCTTAAAATTTTATAACAATATATGGCTTACAGTCTCGCAAGTTAATTCTTATCCTTTAAAATATCCCTTATTTCAGTCAGTAAAACCTCTTCTTTAGATGGTTCAGCTGGTGCCGGTGGCTTTTCATCTTCTTTTTTCTTAAACTTGTTCAATGTTCTAATAAACAAAAATATAGAAAAAGTAATAATTAGAAAATCTATAATGCTTTGTATAAAAGCACCATACATTATCACTGCATCACCTATAGCCAACCCTGTTTCTGAAAAATCAATTCCGCCTAATATTAATCCGATAATAGGCATTAAAATGTCATTAACCAAAGATGTGACTATTTTTCCAAAAGCTCCTCCGATGATAACACCAATAGCTAAATCCAGGACATTGCCTTTTGATGCAAAGCTTTTAAATTCCTTCCACATTATAACCCCTCCACAATCTATATTATATCCATATTATGATGCAAGTTTTACTCTAATGTAAAACCTGTATCAGTATTTCACTTTAAATAATACGCAGTCTATTCAACAATTCTCTTTTCTAAAACCTGATCGATGCTAAAATTTTCTATCTGCAAATAATATTCAGCACAATCTATCAAAGCTTTCATTGGTAGCAATCCGATTACTTCGCTCCCAACAACCGACACGCCATATCGTTTAGCCTCCATTTTTATCATTTCATAAGCCCTGTATATCGCTGTTTTTTCATAATTCACCAGATTCATAGATACCTGTGCAATATTGCGCTCTTCCAGCATGACACCCATAGCCTTAACAAATCTCAGGCCGCCGCCCATAAACCTAACTGTCTTTGCAATCTTATCCGCAATCTCAATGTTGTCCGTACCTAAATTTACATTGAAAGCAACTAAAGGAACTCTCGCACTTACCGCTGTTGCCCCTGATTTTACATTCATTACATCCGGTCCAAAATCCGGCTTCCAATCAGGATTCTTTATCTTTTCAAAAAATCCTTCGTATTGACCTTTTCTTACCTCTGCAAGGTTTTTCCTATACTCTGCCGATGCTGCTTCTTCATATAGATAAACGGGTATATTAAGCTCCTCACCTATTCTTTTTCCTACCTCTTTAGCTATTTCTACGCTTTCGGCCATTGTAATATCAGAAATAGGTATGAATGGTATAACATCTGTAGCGCCCATGCGAGGATGTCCTCCTTTGTGAACAGACATATCTATCAGCTCAGATGCTTTTTTTACCAAATTAAAAGCAGCAACTTTAATGCTTTCGGGGTCGCCTAAAATTGTAACAACTGTTCTGTTGTGGTCCTCATCGGAAGAATAATCCAATAGTTTAACTCCTTGTACCTTTCTAACCTCATCTACAATAGCTTCAATAGTTTCCTTGTTCCTTCCTTCACTAAAGTTTGGTACACATTCTATAATAGCCGCCATGTTTATTACCTCCATTTTTTTTGCTTATAATTTTTTTCTTTCTTTTCAATAATATTCTAATTTATTAGATGCTTTCTTTCAAGTAAAACAAGCATCTTAGTTTTATCATGGAATATTCAAATATAACTGTAATTTAAATTGAGATTTTATATTTGCCACGATTACTGAGTTACAAGCCTAATAGTCATGTGTAAGCAGTAACTATTTACTCAAAAAAATCTAAATAAGAATACTTTTTGCCTTCCTTTTGCCAACCTAAAATAGCCTCCATATTAACATTTTCTGTTGATTTATAAATATTTGTTTTAAGATTATCAATTCTTCCACTTAATTCCTCAATCATAGCTTTAATTTCATACCTCTTGTTACCTGTCCTCTCAGCAGCTACCATACAAGCGCAATTTAAAGGATTGATCCCACTGTTTTGGATAAATCTTTCAATGCTTTTTTCTTCAATGAAATACATGGGCCTTATTAGCTCTAAGTTTTCAAAATTTGTTGATTTTAACTTTGGTAACATAGTCTTAAAGCTACCGGTATATAAAATATTTAACATAGTTGTTTCAATAACATCGTCAAAATGATGGCCAAGAGCAAGTTTATTGCATCCTAGTTCTTCGGCTTTGGAATACAAAGCTCCTCTCCTCATTCTGGCACACATATAGCACGGATAATCCTTGGCTATGCTATCCACTATATCAAAAATGCCCGAATCAAAAATCCTTATAGGTATTTCCAAATGATTGCAATTGCTTATCATAAGACTTTTAATATGCTCATGGTAACCCGGATCAGCAACAATGAATTCTAAATCAAATTTAACATTACCGTGACGCTGTAATTCTTTAAATAGCATTGCCAATAAAGTACTGTCCTTCCCTCCGGATACAGCTACGGCAATTTTATCTCCTTCTTCAATCATCTGAAAATCCTTAATAGCTTTCATAAATTTAGACCATAAATATTTTCTATATCTTTTGATAATACTTTTTTCTATCTCTGCCAAAGATTTTAGTTCGTTACTATTAACTAATACTTCACATTCTTTAATTTCACTTCTTATCACCATCACACCTCGTCCTATAGCAAATTAAAAGCTATATATTCAGCTTATTAATACTAGTAATAATAACGCTGCTATAAAACTATAACAGCGCATCTTTTAACTATCTTGATTTAACTTCTGTCCATATTCTATCATACTTCACTAAAGAACCCGCAAGATCCTCTAAAACTTCGCTGCCAACTAAATCGCGCTCTTCGGGATATGCAGCTTTATCCAAAACAGTTTCATTTGGCAGCATATTTTTAGCTTCCGTATGAGGTGTAGCATATCCGATATATTCAGCGTTTTGAAAAGCTATTTGTTTATCACATAGAAAATTAATAAATAATTCAGCTTCTTTTTTATTTTTACTTGTTTTTGGAATTACTACAGCATCAAACCATAAATTGCTGCCTTCCTTAGGTATTATATATTCCAAATTGGGATTCTCTCTTTTAGTGTACATCGCATCGCCGGACCACACAACTGCCAACGCTGCTTCCTCGCCAATCATTTTATCCTTTACCTCATCACCTACATAAGCCAACACCAGCGGTTTTTGTTTTATCAACGCCTCCTTGGCTTCCTCCAGTTCGTTGTCATCTTTTGTATTTAGTGAATAATTCAGCATTTTTAAAGTTATCCCTATGGAATCTCTTAAACTGTCCAGCATCAAAATCTGCTTTTCATACTTTGGGTCCCATAAAATCTTCCAGCTGTCTACCTTTTCCTTAACCACCTTTTTATTATAAAGTATACCGACAGTGCCCCACATATATGGCACTGAATATTCATTTGAAGGATCATAAGCCAGGTTCTTAAATCTATCATCTATAAATTTATAATTTGGGATGTTTTGCATATCCAATTTATAAAGCAAATCCTCATCAATCATTCTTTTTATAGTATAATCCGAAGGGATAATAACGTCATAATCGCTTGCCCCTGCTTTTAGCTTTGCATACATCTCTTCATTTGTAGCAAATTCGTCATATATAACCTTTATCTTGTACTCCTCTTCAAAGCTATCCAAAACAGAAGGGTCAATATAATCCCCCCAATTATAAACCTTTAAAACAGTCTTGTCTTTATCACTGCCGCACCCCGCCAAATTAAAAACAATAACCGTAACTAAAATTAAAATTAAACCGAGTTTTAAAAGCTTTTTCATGCCACACTCTCCTTCCTATTATTATCCTTATTCATTCTATTATTTATTATCAATAACATCAATACCACTGAAGCAAATAACAGGCTCAAGGTTGCATTAATTTTGGGACTGACACCTTTCCTAGCCATTGAGTAAATTGTAATAGCCAGATTTGAAACTCCCGGTCCAGTAGTAAAAAAACTTATTACAAAATCATCGATAGACATAGTCATTGCAAGTAGAAAACCCGTAAAAATGCCCGGCGAAATCTGCGGTAATATTACCTTAGTAAAAGCATAGAACGGTGTTGCCCCTAGATCCAATGCAGCATCATATATTTGACTGTCCAACTGTCTTAGCTTTGGAAGCACTGACAATATTACATAAGGCAAATTGAAGGTAATATGTGCCAATAACATCGTAAATGCGCCTCTGGGAAGCTTAAATAAAATAAAAAGCAGCATCAAAGAGATTCCTGTTACGATGTCCGGATTCAACACAGGCAAATATGTCAAGTTCATTAATATAGCTTTTGGTATTTTCTTGAGATGTATTATGCCTACAGCTGCTATTGTACCGATTATTGTAGCTAATATAGAGGCTGCCAAAGCTATAACGATGGTATAGTATAAAGAAGTCATAATCTGCCTATCCTTAAACATTTCAACATACCATTTAAATGTAAAGCCCGTCCAATGAGCCCTTGATTTTGAATTATTAAAGGAGAAAACAATCAACACTATTATAGGAGCGTACAGAAACAAAAAAATTAAATAAGTATAAACTTTCTTAAATACAGATTTCACCATAAACCCTCCCCTTCATTCTCTTTCTCGTATCTAAGGGCAAAGCCCATGGTAAGCACTATAATCAACATCAAAACAACAGAGAGAGCTGAACCAAAGCCCCAGTCCCTCGTTGTCAAAAACTGCTGCTCAATAAGATTTCCTATCAAAGTGAAATGTGCGCCTCCTAAAAGTCTTGAGATTACAAAGGTCGTAAGGGCAGGCATAAAAACCATTATTATCCCGGAGGAAACACCGGGTAAGCTAAGAGGCAGGATAATTCGTCTGAATACCGTGTAGGGTGGGGCGCCTAAATCTTCGGCGGCTTCCAGTACAGCTTTATCTATCTTAACTAATACTGAATAAATCGGCAATACCATAAAGGGTAAAAAATTGTAGACCATGCCCAATATTACTGTATTTTCCGTATATAAAAGCGCTGGCAGATTAATTCCGATAAACTCGAAAGCTGTTGCAATCAAACCGTTTTTTTCTAGTAAAGTCATCCATGCGTATGTTCTTGCAAGAAAATTCATCCACATAGGTATAACAAATAATACTATTAAAATGCTATTACTGCTAAGGTTCTTATTTGCCAAAATCATAGCCATAGGATAACCCAGAAAAAGACATATTGCCGTGCTGATTATAGCAATTTTTATAGAGCGTAAAAAAACCGCAAGATATATGGGCTCCAATACTCTTTTAAAATTACTCATAGACAGAACTATACCGTTAGCCTCAGTTATTACAATACTGTAGAATAAAACCAAAGCAAGGGGTATTACTGTAAAGGCTATCATCCAAAATAGATAGGGCAAAGAAAGCCATGATCTTTTCATTATTTTTTCACCTTCTTCATAATATGAATATCCGAAGGTATGACACTCATGCCTACTTCCGTCCCTATTGGCTCCATTAAGGTGCTATGCACCATCCAGCTAAAGCTTTCATCCTTTACCATCATTTCATAATGTACGCCTTTGAATATCACTGATTCTACAGTTCCGGTAATTATCCCCGCATTCTTTGGAACTATTTTTATATCCTCAGGGCGTATTACCACATCAACCTCTTCACTATCGTCAAAGCCTTTATCAACACAATTGAAGCCTTTACCTTTTATCTCTACATAGCAATCTCTGATCATTATTCCATCTATGATATTACTCTCTCCGATAAAATCAGCGACAAAAGCATTTTTCGGTTCATTATAAATATCAACAGGAGTGCCTATCTGCTGTATTATTCCTTCATTCATAACAACAACAGTATCCGACATAGTAAGAGCTTCTTCCTGATCATGAGTAACATATACAAAAGTTATACCTAAAGTTTGTTGGATATTTTTTAATTCTAATTGCATATCCTTTCTAAGCTTTAAATCAAGAGCGCCTAAGGGTTCGTCCAGCAACAAAACCTGAGGCTCATTAACTAAAGCCCTGGCGATAGCTATACGTTGCTGTTGACCGCCGCTTAGAGAATCAATGCCTCTATTCCCATAGTTGGGCAGGTTTACTAAAGCCAAAACTTCCTTTACTTTTTGATCGATAAATTTTTTATCCTTCTTTTTAATCTTTAATCCAAAAGCAATGTTTTCATATACATTCATATGATTAAACAGTGCGTATCTTTGAAATACTGTATTTACTTTTCTTTTATAGGGAGGAAGATTGTTAATCTTTTTTCCTTCAAAAAGAACATCCCCGACATCAGGTGTTTCAAAACCTCCGATAATTCTTAAGGTAGTAGTTTTTCCACATCCGCTGGGACCTAACAGGGTTAAAAACTCATTTTTATTAAAGTATAGATTTATATTGTCTAAAACCCTTTGTCCATTATACTCCTTTGAAATACCGACCAACTTGATAATTGCCTCATGCATTTATCTCCCCCCATTATCAAATTAGAATTATATATGAAAACTCATATAACAATGTATTTTTAACATATCAGATATACAATGTCAATATGCTCCGTAGCAATATTTATTTCCGCGGCTTACCCAATAGAATTAACTGTTCTGCTTTGTATATATTTATTAGCCTTACAATTTAGCAATCCTATCAAATATAATAATCTATGCCAAAACTATGGTTATGACTGAACAATAATTAAAAAGCTTTATAAGGGTTGTAAATGGCGGATTATACCATGAAAAATACTTGAAATCCATGCTATAATATTATTTATACAAGGAGGTTATTATGAATACAAAAATACAGGTAATTAAAGGTTCAATTATTTTTATCATCACACTACTACTATTGTATTTTACACAAATGATTTTGTTCAACTATCGCATAAATAAACCATTGATAAAAAATATAAGCAGTATTCAAGGCATAGATAGCGCGAATGTAAAAGGCAGCTACAAACTGAAGGAACCTGTAAAGATAGATTTATATTTTAAAAAAGTATCTGATTTTCATAAAACCTATACAGAGGCAGAAGAAAAAATAATAGATATATTGGACCATAAACCATATGATATTGCACTGCATGATAAAAGTAATGAGGAATTAGAAAATATATACTACGACATGCATTTCCAGATAGAAAAAGCACTCTTTGATGGTAATTATCCAATGTTAATGGAGGAGTCGGAAAAAATTGCACAAGCTGCAAATGCCGAGGTCAAGATATTTATAAATAGCAAATTTATTTTTATTCAAGTAGACAAGGATGACAGCTTCTTATACAAGCTTATACCAAAACAAGAGTAGCATTGTAATAAATAAAAGCAGGGGGTTTTTATTTGCGTCATATTGGGATGATTAGCGGGATAACGACCGGATTTTTAGTTTTTATAGCATTGGCAGGAGTTAATATACTACCTGTTATGCTTATATTTATGCTTTTTGGAGTCCTTTATTTTCTAAACGCAGGCAATTTCTCTAAAGTAAATTCAATATTTCATGATGGCTCCGTTAAAGCTGCTGATGTAACCTTTGACGATATTGGGGGGCAAGAGGTATCTATTAATGAGCTTTGTGAGGCTTTGGACTTCATAAAAAGCAATGAAAAAGCTAAAAGCTTGGGAATACGCTCGCTAAAAGGAATTTTATTAAGCGGACCACCCGGTACGGGAAAAACTTTACTGGCAAAGGCTGCAGCTCAGTATGTGGATTCAATATTTCTCTCGGCATCCGGGTCTGAATTCGTTGAAATGTACGTTGGTGTCGGCGCTAAAAGAGTACGCCAGCTTTTTAATGATGCCAGGAAAAAAGCAAAAAAACAAGCTAAGACCAGTGCGGTTATTTTCATAGATGAGATTGAAATTTTGGGAGGAATAAGAGGTAAAGGGGAAAGCAGTCAGGAACACGATCAAACCTTAAACGAACTCCTTACGCAGATGGATGGCATATCCAATGATAGCTCCATAAAAATACTTGTAATAGGAGCGACAAACAGATCCGATGTCATGGACCCGGCGTTGCTGCGCCCGGGACGCTTTGACAGAATAGTTAATGTTGATTTACCATGCAAAAATGGACGTATAAAAATCTTGGAAATCCATACAAGGAATAAACCTCTTGACGATGATGTTTCCATTGAATCAATAGCTGGGGATACTTTTGGTTTCTCCGGCGCACAGCTTGAGAGTATTGCAAATGAGGCAGCTATTATGGCAATGCGTGAAGGAGCTAAAAAAATTTCCTCATTACATTTTCAAAATGCAATAGAAAAGGTTATGCTGGGAGAAAAGCTGGACAGGCTGCCAAATGAAAATGAAAAAAAGCGAATTGCCATCCATGAATCAGGACATGCGTTAATAAGCGAGTTAAAGTTTCCAAATTCCGTTGCCAGTGTCAATGTAGCGTCACGCAGTAATGCTTTAGGCTATATAAGACAAACTCAAAAAGAGGAAATATATCTTTATACTCATGACTATCTTGAAGGCCAGATAGCTGTGGCACTGGCCGGAGCAGCCGCGGAGGAACTTCTTTTAAATAATAGAAGTACCGGCGGAGCCTCCGATTTTTCTCAAGCCGGAAAGCTTGCAAAAGAAATGATATTTAGCGGGATGTCTGAGATGGGCATTGTATCTGCTGAGGATATCCCCAAGGATGCCCTTCATAGGGTTCTAACGGGAATACTTACGAAGATTGAAAAGAAAACCACAGATATTCTATATAAAAATATTATTATATTAGAGTCCATCTCTGAGAAGCTGCTGGATAAGGAAAGCCTATCTGGGGACGAGCTAAGAAGCTATATAAAATAATTATATCCCTCCATTAATAAAATTAAAAAAGGAGAGGGATAATAATTATATTATAAAAAGCACAGGTATTAGCAATGCAAAATAAAGAAGAAATAATATGCCCTATATGCAAAAGCAAGGAGTTTGAAGCTAAATTTGAAGCTTCCTATGTGTATTCATATACAATAGACTCAAATACATTGGAGTCAGGAAATAAAGAGGAATTTTTACCTTTTTTATTTGATAACCGAAAGCAAATTGACTCTAAGGTTTATTTTGAATGCACAAATTGCCACAGCAGATTCCCATGCTCTGATAACGTGGTTCCGAAAGGGGTAAGCTTTACAATCCTTCAAAAAGCAATTCCCTCAGATTCAGCGAAAAATCCGGAATTTTTGGGGTAAATATTTTATTAAAAAATTATTAGAAGGCTTAACAACTAATAATATTAAAGCTTCGCAAAAAGCGAAGCTTTAATATTATTATGACCTCCAAATATGCCATAGATGATTATTCTGTCCTCTGGCAAATACATCGAGACGATTGCCGCCCCATGAAACCGCCGCTGGTTCGGATGTTATAACTCCCCCCAGGGATTGCCAGCTACTCCACCTGGAGCCGTTCCAATTTCTAAATATTAAATCCCCTCTCGCTCCTTGAGCAAAAACCTCTAATCTGTTTGTTCCTGTTGATGCAACTCCGGGTCCGGAGCTTATTGTGCCGCCGCCAAGGTCCTCCCAACTACTCCATCTTCTGCCATCCCACCACTTATGCCATAAGGATTGATTTTGGCCTCTGCCAAAAACATCAATGCGGTTAGGACCCCAGGATACAGCTGCCGGAGCTGAAGTCAATACTCCTCCGAGATCTTCCCAATCACTCCATCTTCTGCCGTCCCACCATTTATGCCATAAAGCCTGGTTTTGTCCTCTGGCAAATACATCAAGACGATTTGAGCCCCAAGATGAAACCGTAGGCGCAGAGGTCAATACTCCACCGAGGTCTTCCCAGTCACTCCATCTTCTGCCGTCCCACCATTTATGCCATAAAGCTTGATTTTGTCCTCTGGCAAATACATCGATGCGGTTAGGTCCCCAGGAAACAGCTCCGGGTGCGGAAGTCAATACTCCTCCGAGGTCTTCCCAATCACTCCATCTCCTGCCGTCCCACCATTTATGCCATAAAGCCTGGTTTTGCCCTCTGGCAAATACATCCAAACGGTTTTGCTGCCAGGAAGCGACAGTCGGTGAAGAAGTAAGTATACCGCCCAAGTCCTCCCATCTGCTCCAGTTTCCTAAAGGTGGCGCCGGCGTTGCATTCATATTTTCTAAAGTGAATTGGATAACATCACGTATTATTTGGTTTATAAGATTGTTAGGTACCCCATAGCCTCGCAGTAAAATAAAAATCATAGGGTTATCTCTTCGAAATGAATTAAATAATTGATTTGTCCTTTGCATTATTGTACCGGTATAATTGCTTTCATTATCCAAAACATAGGTAATAATATTTCTGAATATACTCCGTGTAACTATACGCGGTACCCCATATCGTCCTAATTCAACATAATAATGTTCAAATTCCCTATCCACAAGAGCAAGAATCCTATTGACTTCCTGCGGGCTTTGTCTTGATAAATCGTCTGCTGCATTTAAACCGGCAGGATTAAAAAAAGGGCATGTATAACTTGGGTTTAAAGCGCATACCATCCCTTGCCATAAATTATGATCATCCATAATAAAACCTTCCTCCATAATAATTCATATTCAAGTACGCCCCAAGCATAAATGGATGCCGGTTTCGTATTCACAAAGTGGTGCTATTCACCTTGAGAAATCCTGGGCATCCGCCGGAGGCTATATCATCAGTGGTGGATTGTCTCCGCCTAACTACAGGGGTGAAAATCTCCGCTGATGATATAATATGCTGAATTACCGAGGAATGTTAAAAAATTCTTATATAAAAATTAAATATTGGGTACCCATGCTAGGCTTACCAACTGAACCGTTATATTGCCGGCTGTAGCCCCCACCTCTATTTCCTCCAACCTTTCATCCGTCAAATCATATTCCATCGAAATCTTTTCTGCCTGAAGTTCAAGCTCAGCCTGCAGCTCTTCAATCTGTGCTTCTATGGATTGCAGTGTTTCCTGAGCCTGTGCTACGCCTTGACCGCTTTTCATAGCTTTATTTGTGCTTTTAACGGCAGTACCTACTTTTGAAATAGAGGTCGCACTGATGCTTTTGCGACCTAATAAAGCGCCTAGTATAGCTGTACCCGTTGATACGGCGGCGTCCATTTTTTTCTGCCCGGCCATAGCGCTTTGCTTATCTATCGCCTGCTTAGCGCGTCTATGTTTATCCTCCAAAACAGTAAATTTCGATGAGTATTTCTTTTTAAGCGCTTCCAAAGCTTCATCCCGTTTCTCATGGGCTAAATGCTGTAAACGCATACGAAAATCCCTCTCATCCTCATCAACAGTCGAAACTATTTTCATCTTAGTACTTGATAATAGCTTAAGCTTAACTCCTGTACGTATAAATTGATTAAATAGCTTCTTCCAATTATCAAAGCTTTTCGCATTTGTAGCAATTGCCGGGCACTTGGCATAGGAAGCACCATCAAAAGGTACTGCCTCTATATCATGCAAATCTACTTCTAAAAGCTCTGCATCATTCCAATCAAGTGCTACAGGGCCATCCTTTATGGGTGCCAAAAAAGCATAGCTTTTAGACGTAGAAACACTATGTTTAGCGCTGCTGTAAAGCACATCAGCAACACCAATAACGGAAGGACTATATATTAAATTATTAATAGCTCCTCCTTTAACAGGCAAATATACCTGCTGTATTTGCGGTGGTAATATAGGTGGCGCCATATTTAAGCTGCCGACACTACCATCGTCACTAATGAACGGCTTAGGAATTTCTTTTAATTCCTCCCGGTTTTGATTTGTTACATGTCCGGCAGACAATTGAGTTATCTGATCCCTTGTTAATGGACCAGCCAAATATGATAAAGTCCATCTGGTATTAAATATTACGGGCTCATCCTCGTGAATTGTATGTAGATAGAATAAACGTTTCCCCAAACCTGCAAGAATCTGTTCTGTTTTTCGCCTATTAAACTTGTCCCCCAGTGCAGCACCTTCTAATCCGGCTAACACTCTTTCCTTGTCCCTTTCTGTTTGAAGCCTGCCGATAAACCATGTTCCTGCATTGGACAATGCTTTATAATCCAAGTCTACGGGGTTTTGCGTGGATAATACCAAGCCCAAGCCATAAGCTCTGGCTTGCTTAAGTAAAGTTAAAAGCGGCGTCTTTGAAGGCGGATTTGCCGTAGGGGGAAGATAACCGAATAACTCATCCATATATAGTATAGCTCTGAGACTTCCCGTACCGCCTTGAGTACGAACCCATGATAATACTTCGTTTAAAAGCATGGTGACAAAAAACATGCGTTCACTGTCTGAAAGATGGGAAATAGAAAAAACTGAAACACGGGGTTTTCCCGTTTCATCATATAAAAATCTGTTGACGTCTAAAGGATCCCCTTCCAGCCATGCTTTAAAATTCGTAGATGCCAATAGATTATTTAACATCATTGCTAATGAAAACCTGTCCTTTGAAGGATAGAAGCTCTCAAGACTCATCACTCCTATTTTTTCTATAGGTGGATTCTGAATAGCATTTATCAGCTCCGGAAGGTCAAGGCTTTGGTCTGCATTCCAGGCTTGCTCGAAAATATTTGAAATTAAAATATGCTCGCGACTGGTAAAAGGATCTCCGTTTATACCTATTAAAGAAAGAAGCCCCGTTGTGGTGATTTGTATCCTGTCCCTATATGCATCCTTATCCTCCCTGATTTGTATTGGCGGTGCATTGAAGGATTTTAAAACAGATATACCCGGACCTGCTGAGCCTCCCGGTGTATAAATTGTTACATTAGCCGCATCTTTAAATTTCTCTATACGTTTGCCATCCTGTCCCCACTCATATAAACCTTCCCTCCACAGATCCGCCTGGGATTGTGCATATTCAGTGGCGGAGACTCTTTTATTCTCCGCTTCATGAAGATTTATCCAAGGTAAAAAGTCTTCTCCCCTTAAGCCGGGAAAGGTCAAAGCCATATTACCTAAATCGCCTTTTGGGTCTATTGCGATAACAGGAATATTATCGATAATAGCTTCCTCTATTATACCAATACCCAATCCTGTCTTACCGCTGCCTGTCATTCCAATTATGACACCATGAGTTGTTAAATCCTTTGATTTGTATAAAACCAAATCCTCCTTTAGTTTATTCTTTTCTAAATCATATTCCTTACCGAGATAAAATACACCAAGCTTTTCAAAATCCTGCATTTTAATTCCCCCTTAAAAATAATTGGTTGCAATTTATATAAATTTAATTATTTTCTATATCAAAATCTACCAGAAGTATTTATATATTAACATATTCTTCAATATAATATCATCTTTTTATCTATTTTTAAGTTATTATTAAAACATATTCTTTTTCCACCCGTTCGACTCCCGCCGTGAGCTGCCGCTCCCTTTCAGGCCGGGGTGGAGAAATGCTCCCCTGAGTCGCATTTCTTTTTCCACCCGTTCGACTCCCGCATTTTTTTGAAAACTAAAAAACCACTCCTTCGAGTGGTGATTTTCGTATTTTGTGTCGTTAGTACAAAATAGATGCAGGCCAAAAGCATTGTTAATAATCTAT
>CAYPBK010000022.1:0-36602 GCA_964408955.1 uncultured Clostridiaceae bacterium | reverse complement strand
TCCATTCGGCACAATAGATATACAACTCTTTTTTGTCCTCAAAGTATTGATATATACTTCCCTTTGCTATACCGGCTTTTTGAGCAATATTGGAAACCTTTGCTCGTTCAAATCCATGCTCAACAAACTCATGGATTGCCGCACGCAGGACGGTTTCTCGCTTCTCATCCTTAAGCCGAAAAAATGTCTCCTTTGGCATGTTAGTCCTCCTTATATAAGTGACTTGCTGGTCATCTTTATTATATGACCCACGGGTCATATTGTCAATAAAAAAAACTTCATCTTTTTAATATATAATAACTTCTGTTATAATGAACTTAAAGTTTTATTTTTGTGTCAAAGATTGAAAGGGTGAATATTTATGTGCAAGGGGCAGATACATATATATACGGGGAATGGCAAAGGGAAAACCACTGCTGCATTGGGATTATCTTTAAGAGCTGTTTGTGCGGGCAAAAAAGTATTTTTCGGTCAGTTTATTAAAGGTATGGATTATAGTGAGCTTGCAGCGGGAGAGTGTTTACCGGGATTTGAAATAAGGCAGTTTGGCAGAGACTGCTTTATATATAATGACCCTACGGAGGATGATATAAAGGCAGCAAAGGAAGGTCTTCGAATTTGTACTGATATAGTCGCTAAAGGAGATTATGATCTGGTTGTCTTAGATGAGCTGAATATTGCCCTATATTATAAGCTGTTTGGATTAGATGAAGTAATAAATATGCTTAAAAATAAAGCAGAACACACGGAAGTAGTGATAACAGGTCGGTATGCCTCCGGGAAGCTTATTGATTTGGCTGATTTGGTTACAGAAATGAAGGAGATCAAGCATTATTATACAAGAGGATTGGAAGCCAGAAAAGGCATAGAATTTTAGAGATTAACTATATATGTAAAGGAGAGAGCACAGATGAAACTTATTTCATGGAACGTGAACGGACTTAGAGCCTGTGTAAAAAAAGGCTTCTTAGATTATTTTAATGAAATAGATGCGGATGTTTTCTGCGTTCAGGAGACAAAACTCCAAGAAGGTCAGATTTCATTAGAGCTTGAAGGATATCACCAATATTGGAATTATGCTGTAAAAAAGGGTTACTCCGGTACAGCTGTTTTTACTAAAAAAGAGCCTTTAAATGCAAGGTATGGCATTGATATTCCCGAGCATGATCAGGAAGGCAGAGTAATAACTTTAGAATATGAGGATTTTAATTTAGTAAATGTATATGTTCCAAACTCTCAGCCTGAACTGGCAAGGTTAAGTTACAGAATGGAATGGGAGGATGCCTTTAGGGATTATTTGATGAAGCTTGCCATAGATAAGCCTGTAATTTTATGCGGAGATTTAAATGTAGCTCATAAGGAAATAGATTTAAAGAATCCGGCAACTAATAGGAGAAATGCGGGATTTTCCGATGAAGAAAGAGGTAAAATGACTGAGCTTCTGGATTCGGGATTTATTGATACATACAGGTTTTTCTATCCGGATAAAAAAGATGCTTATACTTGGTGGTCCTATATGAGAAAGGCCAGAGAAAAGAATGTGGGCTGGAGAATTGATTACTTCGTTGTATCAGACCATTTAAAAGATTTTATAAAGGATGCTGAGATACATGGAGAGATAATGGGCAGTGATCACTGCCCCGTTACATTGGAGGTAAAATAATAAGTTTAATTTGAGATTCGGATGTAAAGGAGGCAACTTTATGTGGTCGAGAAAGGATATTAAATCCTATGCAAAAAGCTTTTTAAAGAGGCACTATTTAAAAGCCTTTTTGGTTTGCATTATTGCCTGGGTTTTGTCAGGCGGTATAACAAACAATGCCAGTTTAGAAAAAAACAGCGTTTATAATAATTGGAGATTCAATGACGATAAAGTAACCGTGGTAATTAACGGTCCTTTTTCGAAGCTTGGTTTTGAAAGAATGGGATTGTCCTTCAAGTTTGATGTGGCTAAGGGACTGATTCCGGTGGCGTTTTTATCCTCACTTCTTCTTACATTATTTGTAGGCAATGTAGCGGAGGTCGGAGTGGCTAGATATTTCCTTAAAGGATTTAAGGAAGAGGATGCGGATACTAATGATATGTTTTCGGCTTTTAAAGAGGGAGAGTATCTTGAAATCGTAAAAACACAATTTTTCAGAGGTCTATATAATTTTCTTTGGACTCTGGTGTTTATTATACCGGGAATAGTAAAGTCTTATGAATACAAAATGGTGCCTTATATTATATCAAAGGACCCTAATATGTATTGGAATGATGCAATTAAAAGCAGCAGACATATGACAGAGGGTCATAAGATGAATATGTTTATATTGGACTTATCCTTTTTAGGCTGGCATCTATTAGGGACGCTTTTTTTCGGGATAGGCGGTATTTTTGTAATACCCTATCAGGAAGCTGCTTATGCCAGACTATATAATGTTCTTTCCGGGGAAAAGGAAGACGAAATAGAAACAGATTATGAAATTATTTAGTAGGGAAATTTGCTTAAATAACATAAGAAAGGCGGAAGTGTATGGAATTAGTGTATAAAGGCAAGACAAAGGATGTATATAAACAGGAAAACGGTGATTATTTATTGAAATTTAAAGATGATGTTACGGGAAAGGACGGTGTCTTTGATCCCGGGGCCAATACCGTAGGTCTTACAATGGAAGGAGCGGGTAAGGCTGCTCTTAGATTGACTAAAATGTTTTTTGAAATATTGAAGGATAAAAATATTCCTACTCATTATATTGATGCAAATGTGCAAAAAGGCACAATGACTGTTATGGCTGCGGAGACTTTTGGCAAAGGCATAGAGGTAATTTGTCGCTTTAAAGCCGTTGGAAGCTTCATCAGGCGTTATGGAATGTATGCGGAAAACGGTATGGCTCTTGATGCTTATGTTGAAATTACGCTTAAGGATGATGAACGGGAGGATCCTCTTATCACTGAGGATGCCCTTATCGCCCTTGGAATATTGACAAAAGAAGAATATAAAACCTTAGTAGATTTAACAAAAACAATTGCAAATATAGTTAAGGAAGAGCTGGGGAAAAGGGATATGGAGCTTTATGATATTAAATTTGAATTCGGTCGCGTAGGAGCGGATAAGCATATTGCACTGATTGACGAGATTTCCGGCGGTAATATGAGGGCATATAAAGATGGTAAAAAAGTCGAGCCTTTGGATTTAGAAAGAATAATGCTGGATGAATAGAGAAAAAAGTTTCTTTTCAAAAGTATATGAAATAGTGGCGAAAATTCCTCCGGGTAAGGTTGCTACCTATGGACAGATAGCAGCCTTTCTGGGGGATCCAAGAAGCGCAAGGGTGGTGGGTTGGGCCATGCGGGCTGCACCAAAGGACTTGAAGCTTCCTTGCCACAGGGTAGTCAACAAGGCTGGTAAAATGTCACCGGATTATGTCTTTGGCTCCGGAGAAATCCAGAAAGCCTTGCTTGAATCCGAAGGAATAACCTTTGACGATATAGGTTGTATTAACATGAATAAGCATCTATGGATAATACAATAGGTCAGTATTGCTAGTACTCTTCGTATTCTTTGTGGTTTTTTAGTTGTAACCAATCCATTAAAATGTCAACGAGTAAACACCTAACAATATCTTTTAATAAAAAAATATGTTACTATAGTGATAGTAAAAAAATTGCAGCTGCCATAAATGCAGGCAGCGGGATTCTACCGATAGCTTCAATAAAAAATTTAAGCGTTTAAGGTGGATAGAATGAATAAAATAAAGCATACCCTTCTTATTGCTATATGTGTCGCATTAGCATCGCAGTTTAATCTAAGCTATTTTGTAAAAGGCTTCATAATAACTTTGTCTGTAGTATTACTGCCGGTTTTTCTATTCAATTATGCGGAACTGAATCCCATAATAGTGGGCTTTGCCACGGGAATAGTTTCTCCTCTATTCAGAGGGATCATTGTATATTGGGGGAACAGAGATTTAAACCTTACCTTTGAATTAGTGGGACCGGACGTATTCTTTTACTTTACATATGGAATCGTTTTTTATTTAATTTATTATAAATCATCAAAAAAGGATATAACGAAATTTGCTTTATCGGCTTTTGCCTGCGATTTTTTATCAAATATCATTGAGATGAGTATTAGGACAAGAGTTATGGATATGAGCTTTAATATTATTAAGGATCTCACTATTATTGCAGCTGTGAGAGCTATAATAATATTTGGTATAGTCATATCAATAAAATATTACAGGTCTTTTTTGATAAAAGAGGAGCATGAATCAAGATATAGAAAGTTGGTTCTTCTTACCTCCGGCTTTAAAAGTGAAATATATTTCATGAACAAAAATATAACCCAAATAGAGGATGTAATGAAAAAATCCTATAATGCTTACAAAATGATTTCTGAGGGTGATCATCCAAAGGAGCTTAAAAACTTGTCTCTGGACATTGCAAAGGATGTTCATGAAATTAAGAAGGACTATATCAGGATAATAAAAGGTCTGGAAGCCATATCAAAGGATAAAATAGACTATTCAAAGATGAGCATTAATGACATCGTGGATATTTTAGAAAGTGATACAAAGGAATATATAATAGAAAACAGTTTGGATATAAGCCTTAATTTTAATGTGAGAGCAGGCTTTTATACAAAGGAGCATTTTTATCTTATGTCCATACTTAACAACCTAATCAATAACAGCATTGAATCCATCGGCAAAATGAAAAAAGGAATTATAAAGCTTGTAATTTATGAAATGGGTAAAGGCTATGTTTTTGAAGTAAAGGATAACGGTAAAGGTATAAAGGAAAGCGATTTGGCATACATATACAACCCCGGTTTCTCCACTAAATTTGATGAAACTACAGGAAATATTGAGAGAGGCATAGGGTTGGCTCTTGTAAGGGATTTGGTTAAGGATACATTTAACGGAAATATATCAGTTAAATCAGACCTTGACAAAGGTACCACATTTATAATAAATATACCAAAGGATATTTTTGAGGGGGAATAAAGGTGAGGTATTATATTGTAGATGACGATATAAATATTGTTAAAATTTTAAGCAATATTATTGAAGAGAAAAATATGGGGGATATACTGGGACACTCCCATGACGGAGAAACAGCGTTAAAGGATATACTTATGTACAAACCTGATATTGTCTTGGTGGATTTGTTAATGCCCAAGCTTGACGGTAATACATTAGTAAAGGAGATTAAAGCTATAAAGCCTGAGATAAACTTTATCATGATATCCCAGGTATCGGACAAGGAGCTTATCACGGACTCATACTATTCCGGCATTGAATTCTTTATATCAAAGCCTCTTAATAATATAGAGGTGGAAAAGGTAGTTAATAAGGTAGCGGAAAAAATTCGCATGGAAAGGATATTAAGCGATATAAGACAAGTGGTAAAGGACCAAAATACAGACAGAGACCAAGGCTCCGATATGGTGAAAAGGATGAAATACATATTAAGCGCCTTAGGAATGCTGGGTGTCAAAGGTACCAATGATATCGTAGCAATAGGAGAATATATAATTCTAAATAATAAAGCATATAGTGAATCATGCATTGATAGTATTTGTGAACACTTAGGCGAAAGCCCCAAGACTGTTAAGCAAAGGATACGCAGGTCAATAAAAGAGGGTTTGATAAACATAGCAAATGCAGGAATAGAGGATTATTATGAGGATGCTTTTCAACAATACTCAAATGTTTTATTCGATTTTGAGAATGTAAAAGCAGAGATGGATAGGATAAGAGGCAAAAAGATTGCAGGAGGTAAAGTCAATATAAACAAATTCTTTGAAGGTTTAATGCTTTTATGTGAATACACCCGTTAATAATTTTTTCAAAGGTTATAAAGAATATTCAGACTATTATGATTTTTTTTGAATATATATGATTATTTTTGAATACTCTGTTTATAATTAAAACTAACAAAATTTATGAAGGACATGCTAAGAATTATGCATTTACATATCATCCTTTATAGTTTTGTAAAAAAACAAAAATGGAGGAGGAAAAATTAGTGAAAAGAACATTATCATTGATACTTGTTATCACACTTATTGCAGCAATGGCTTTGACCGGTTGTTCAAAACCCGCGGAGACAGGCGGAGGTGGTGAAGCTGCCGAATCAGATGTTATAAAAGTAGGTTGGATGGGTTCCTTGACAGGAGACCAGGCAGTATGGGGTCAATGCGAGCTGGATACTGTTAAGATGTTGTTTGAAGAAATCAATGCGGACGGCGGAGTATTAGGCAAAAAGCTAGAAGTAATCGGCTATGATACAAAGGGAGATCCTCAAGAAGCAGTTAACGTTGCTAAGAGGCTTACAGGACAAGACAAGGTTGTTGCTATATTAGGTCCTAATGCAAGCGGCAATGCTATTCCAATCGCACCGGTACTTGAAGAAGCAAAAATAGCTGACATTGCTACCGTTGCTACAAATCCAAAGGTTACACTAAATGAAGACGGCTCAGTTAAACCATATAATTTCAGAGTATGCTTTATAGACCCCTACCAGGGCGCCGTTGCAGCAGGTTATGCAGTTGATGTATTGGGCTTCAAAAAAGCTGCTGTTTTATATGACGTAGCTGATGATTATTCCCAAGGCTTGACAGAATTCTTCGAAGAATTTTTTGTAAAAAAAGGCGGCACAATAGTTAAAAAAGAAGGCTTTAAATTTGGAGATGTTGACTTTAGACCACAGCTAAGCAAAATCAAAGAAGCAGGACCTGAAGTATTATTTATTCCCGTTTTCTTTAAAGAAGCATCTTTAATTGCAAACCAAGCGAGAGAATTAGGTATAGATTGTCCTTTAATGGGCGGAGATGGGCTTCCATCTGAGCAATTATTTGTAATGGCTAAGGATGCTATACAAGGAACTTATATAGTAAATCACGTTGACTATGATGACCCGGATGTTCAGGACTTTAAAGACAGGTATAGAAATAAATATAACAAAGAGATGGAGTTAAACGGTTATTTGGTACATGATGCAGTTGTTCTTTTAGTAGATGCTATTAAAAGAGCAGGAGAAGCTGATTCCGTGAAAATAGCTCAAGCTTTGGAAACAGGAGATGTTCAAGGAATAACAGGTCGTATAACAATCAGCAAAGAAACACACAACCCGGAAGGCAAAGAAGCTGCTATTGTTAAGGTTATCGGTGATAAATATGTATTCCAACAAAAATATTCTGCAAAATAATTAACTTAAGGATTGCATAAAAGGAGAGCATCCTCTCCTTTTATGCTTTTATTTAATGGTGAAAGACATTTAAAGGGAAGAAGCAACCTTTTTAAGTAAGGAGTGAAACTTATGTCACAATTTATTCAGCAGCTTATTAACGGCTTATCTATTGGAAGTGTTTATGCATTGATGGCAGTAGGATATTCTTTGGTATACAGTATAATGAACTTTTCCAACTTTGCCCATGGTGGCGTTATCATGCTTGGGGCATACTTTGGATACTTTTACCTAACTACAGTAAAGATGCCTTTTGTAGTAGCTTTTCTTCTTGCTGCATTAACTACCTGTATATTAGCGGTTTTGATAGAACGAGGAGCCTATAAATCTCTAAGAGAAAGAAAAGCTCCCTTTTTATACTTTATTATATCCGCTATGGGTGCCTCCATATTCTTGGAGAACATTGTAATAGCAACAATAGGTCCAACATTTAGAACCTATCCGGAGATTTTTTCCCGAAAGCCTTTTCAAATAGGAACAGCATCCATAGGCAGAGTAGATGTGGTAATGTTTATAGTATCGGCAATATGCCTGGCATTATTAGTATATTTTATAGACCATACAAAGATGGGTAAAGCAATACAAGCTACATCCTATAGCGCCAAAGCCAGCGCGCTTATGGGTATTAACACGGATATAGTTTATATTGTAGTATTTGCCTTGGGTGGATTTTTTGCGGGAGTTGCGGGAGTTCTATTCGGAATGAAATATACCGTATACCCCCAAATAGGAATAATAACTAACAAATCTTTTATTGCCGCGGTATTTGGAGGACTGGGAAGCTTGCCCGGGGCTGTTATTGGCTCAATTTTGCTGGGGATAATCGAAACCTTTACCTCTGGCTACCTATCGTCCCAATATAGAGATTTGATAGCCTTTGTACTATTAATCGGCGTACTGGTTATAAAGCCCAGCGGACTGATGGGCAAAGTAACGGAAGATAAGGCTTAGGGGGGATTTATATGGATATAACATATTTAAAAGGAATACTTATTTTAGCGGGTATAAATCTTATGTCGGTTTTAGGACTATCTCTCCTTACGGGCTTTACAGGAATGTTTTCCTTCGGTCATGCGGGATTTATGGCAATAGGCGGATATACGGCTGCATCCATGACGGTTAAATTCGGCTTGCCCTTTATACCTTCACTTTTAATAGGAGGGCTTACTGCGGCAATTGTCAGCGCATTTATAGGTAGACTCACCCTAAATCTGAAGGGAGATTATTTTTGTATTGCCACCCTCGGATTTGGCGAGGCAATAAGGCTTATACTGGACAACGTACAATATTTTGGCGGGGCTAGAGGCTGGCCGGGAATACCTCATCATACAAATCTGACTAGTGTGGTTTTAATAAATGCCGTTGCTATAGTTCTTTTAGCCAATTTAGTAAGATCCAAGCATGGCAGAAATATGATTGCAGTAAGAGAAGAAGAGCTGGCATCACAAATAGCGGGCATTAATGTATTTAAATATAAAATGATATCTCTTATGATAAGTGCGGCTTACGCAGGTATTGGCGGCGGCTTAATGGCACATTATATGACTTTTTTGCAACCAAAAATGTTTAGCTTGGTAAAATCAACGGAGCTTACCATAATAGTTATATTCGGAGGTCTGGGAAGCATCTCTGGAAGTGTGGTGGGCGCTTTAGTATTAACGGCACTACCGGAACTTTTGAGGGTTCTCAAAGACTGGAGGCTAGTTTTTTATGGTTTGTCCGTTATAGTCATAATGGTAACAAGACCTGAAGGTCTAATGGGAGGATATGAATTCACTCCTTCTAGCATGAAAAAGCTTTTTGCGAATATAAGAGACAAAAGGCTTGCAAAAGAAGCTAAAGGAGGAGAGGGAGCATGAGCACCATATTAAAATTAGAAGGACTTACAAAGATTTTCGGAGGGCTTACCGCAGTTGGCGAAGTTGATTTTGATATAGAAGAAGGAAGCATAACAGGACTTATTGGGCCAAACGGAGCGGGTAAAACAACTATTTTTAATTTAATCACCGGAGTCTATAAAGTTTCCCAAGGCAAGGTTTTATTCAAGGATGAAGACATTACAAATAAGGAGCCTTACATAATAGCAGAAAAAGGCATAACAAGGACCTTTCAGAATATAAGATTATTTAAAAAGCTGTCGGTATATGATAATGTTTTGACCGCTTGCCATGAAAACGCCAATTACAATCTTTTAGATTCTCTTTTTAGAACCCCAAAATGCAGAAAGCAGGAAAAGGAGTTAAAAGCTATTGCTGAAAACCTACTTGAAATAATGGGGCTATTGGATAGAAAAAATATAATTGCAAATAATCTTCCTTACGGTTTGCAAAGAAGATTGGAAATAGCAAGAGCCTTGGCATTGAACCCTAGTCTATTGCTTTTAGACGAACCGGCAGCAGGAATGAATCCTGATGAAGAAGTGCAGCTTATGAATCTTATAGCTGAGATAAGAGGAAAATTTGATTTAACTGTTTTTATAATAGACCACCATATGGAATTAATCATGGGTGTATGTGAAAGAATGATGGTTCTTAACTTTGGATGTAAGCTAGCCGAGGGAACCCCTGCAGAAATTCAAGGCAATCCAAAAGTAGTAGAAGCGTATTTGGGGGTGGAGGCATAAAATGTTAAAGGTAGAGAATTTAAACGTATATTACGGTGGTATTCATGCGTTAAAGGGTGCTTCCCTGGAGATAAATTCAGGAGAAATAGTTACCATAATAGGGTCAAACGGAGCAGGCAAATCAACACTTTTAAACGCTATCTCAGGCTTTTTAAAATACAAAGAGGGCTTTATAACCTATAAAGGTGAAAAGCTGCCTCAAAGTCCCAATAAGGTTGTAAAAATGGGGATAAGCCAAGTGCCTGAAGGCAGACTGGTATTTGCAAATTTGACCGTAGAGGATAATTTGAATCTGGGAGCTTACCTTAGAAAAGATGCTAAAGGAATCAAAGAAGACTTGGAAAAGGTATATATATTATTTCCCAGACTTAAAGAAAGAGAGAAGCAAATAGCTGGGACCTTAAGCGGCGGAGAGCAGCAAATGCTTGCAATGGGAAGAGGGCTTATGAGCGATCCGGAAATAATGCTTTTGGATGAGCCATCACTGGGATTGGCACCACTTCTAGTACAGACGGTTTTGGATATAATAGTGGATATAAGGAAAATGGATAAGACTATATTGCTTGTAGAGCAAAACGCTTACAAGGCTCTTTCCATAGCCGATAGAGCTTATGTCCTTGAACAAGGAAGAATAACAATGGATGGACGTGCAAGTGAAATTGCAGCCAACCCAAGGATTAAAGAAGCCTATCTTGGTGCGAATAAATAAATGGAAGATATGATGTTTAGACAATTATTGAATAAAGTAAAGCCTCTTGACAACTAATGAACCAAGAGGCTTTTTTCTTTAATTTGTTTTAAAAAAATTCATCAATTAGCTTTTCTGCCATCCTTTTATTTAAAGCCGCCTGATTAATAAGATCAGCGACTAATAAAATCAGCATTACTTTATCATTATCTGATGAATCCGTTATCCTATCCTCAATATCCTTTAACATTATATCAAAGGTATCCTTTAATTCATTTTCGCTTTTCTTTTTAATATCTAAATAGGTTGAATATAAATTTTCTAAAATAAGCTTATTATTCATGTCTTCGGGGCTTCCTTTTATAACAGGAGCCAAAAGAGCTTTAATATCTCCGATAGATAGCACTTGCTTTAGATTATATATCATGGATAAAGCGATTAAATGGTTTTTCCCGTATTTTTTATCCTTTGGCGGCATCATGGTTTTTGATTTTACATAATTATTAACCATGGTTTTTGTCAGAACCTTGTCCTTTTCTGCCCTTTTCGTATCGGCCAGCTTATCTTCAAAAAGGGTTGTTACTTGATCCATATATAAATCAATACATGGAATATCAGATAATTCTATATTTCCGGTGGAAACAACAGATTCCAGAATTTTATCTAGGATACTCCTATCAATGCCCATAATATGTACCTCATAATAATTTATTTTTATATTGCCTAATAAATCTTGTAAAGATATTCTAACATATTTGAATAAAAAGTCATACGCTGAGAATACATTAATTAATATCTTTTTGTTTCACCGGACTGAGGGGTAGCAAAAGATCCGAAGCCATCGATAAATACATGTTTTTCGGAAATGGATAATCCTTGTATTTTTATTATTGACTCTGCACAAAATATAGTATAATATGTATATATCATCATGTAGTAATGAATACTATATGATGAGGATAAGCAGGTATCTTTTGCTTGTGGGGTTAATAATAAAAGAGAGAAGGTTTATAAATGAATGATAAGGTCAGAGAGCCGGTAAGCGGTTTTACACATTTAGGCGCTGCAATTGCTTCCGTCGTGGGGACGGTATTTCTTATAATCTATGCCATAGGCATAGGTACTCCTTATCACATTGTAGGATATTCCATATTCGGTGCCAGTCTTATACTGTTGTATACGGCAAGCTCCCTTTATCATCTGCTGCCTGTATCCCCAGAGGCGATCAAGGTTTTAAGAAAAATAGACCATACAATGATTTATGTATTGATTGCAGGTACCTATACACCTATTTGTCTTGTGCCCCTTAAAGGCGCTTTTGGGTTGGGTTTTCTAATAGGAATTTGGACGTTGGCATTACTGGGCATTATACTTAAATTAGTTTGGTTTAATGCACCGAGATGGCTTTATACGTCATTTTATTTGATTTTAGGCTGGCTTGCTGTTATTGTTGTATATCCTTTATATAAGACAATACCGGCGGCGGGAATTTGGCTGCTTATTTCAGGAGGATTGGCTTATACTCTGGGCGCTGTTATTTATGCAACAAAATGGCCTTTCAAAGATTCCAAAGTATTTGGCTTTCATGAAATATTTCATATTTTTATAATTATAGGAAGCTTGTTTCATTTCTTTTTTGTTTTAAAGTACGCAATATAGACAATAAATCCTACTAAAAAAGCCTTGACATGTGGTATTATATAAATAAAAACTAGAAGGAATAATTTATGAGGATCAATAAATATATTGCGGAAAGAGGCATCTGCTCCAGACGCCAAGCTGACCGGCTCATCGAAGAAAAAAGAATTACGGTGAACGGTATTATTTGCGGATTAGGTGCTTTAGTAGAGCCCGGTGATATTGTATGCTTGGACGGCGCAGTCATTTCTGACAAAGAGAAGAATGTCTATATTGCATTGAATAAGCCTGTCGGTATCGAATGTACTACAGACAGACGTGTTGAGGAAAATATAGTTGATTTTGTAAACCACCCGAAAAGGGTGTTTCCTATTGGCAGATTGGATAAGGATTCGGAAGGCTTGATTCTTTTAACCAATGATGGGGATATAGTAAATAGAATTTTAAGAGCGGAAAACCATCATGAAAAGGAATATATAGTCACAGTCAACAAGCCTATCGATTTTCAAACATTAAAAAATATGATGGATGGGGTAGAGATATTGGGGGTTAAAACAAAACCCTGTAAAATCTATGCCATTAATGATAAAACCTTTAGAATAATCCTCACACAAGGCTTAAACCGGCAAATCCGGCGAATGTGTGAGGTTTTTGGATATAGGGTTATTAAGCTTAAGCGCATACGCATTATGAATATAAGATTAGGCAGCTTAAAAATAGGTCATTGGCGTAATATTACTAAAAATGAGTTAAATGAATTAAAGGGATTGTTGCGATATGGGAATATAGGCAAATAGGAACATGGGCACATAGGCAAATAGGAACATGGGCACATAGGCAAATAGGCAAATAGGAACATGGGCTGTTAGATGATGGATGTGTAGGGGTCGACGACTCTGTCGACCCGTTTGGGGCTATATTTATAGCGCCTTTTATGATAATATTTATATAAACCATATAATAAAAATTTTATAATGTTCTGTTGAAAGGATTGTTTTAATGAGTAAATCACTGGTATTGGCAGAAAAACCTTCTGTAGGGAGAGACCTGGCAAGGGTTTTAAGCTGCAACAATAAACAAAACGGATTTCAAGAAGGCAATAGATATATAGTTACTTGGGCATTGGGTCATTTGGTTACCCTTGCAGACCCCGACGCTTATAGCGTTAAATATAAATCCTGGAGGCTTGAGGACCTCCCTATGCTGCCTAAGGAATTAAAATTAGAAGTGATAAAGCAGACATCAAAGCAGTATTCCATTGTAAGACAGCTTATGAATAGAAATGATGTCAATGAAATTATCATAGCTACGGATGCGGGCAGAGAGGGAGAGCTTGTTGCAAGGTGGATAATAGAGAAAGCAAATATAAAAAAGCCTATAAAAAGGCTGTGGATATCCTCCGTTACCGATAAGGCAATAAAGGAGGGCTTTGTTAAGCTAAGAAAAGGCAGTGACTATGATAATCTTTATCATTCCGCTGCAGCAAGGGCAGAAGCCGATTGGATTGTAGGCATCAATGCTACCAGAGCTTTGACATGCAAATATAATGCTCAGTTGTCCTGCGGCAGAGTTCAGACTCCGACCCTTGCCATGGTAGCCCAAAGGGAAAAGGAAATAAACAATTTTAAACCAAAGGAATATTACGGGATAACAGCCATTTCAGACAGCTTGAAGCTGACTTGGCAGGATACCAGAACTAAGGAAACAAGGATATTTGATAAGGATAAAAGCAGCAAAATAATCTCATCCTTAAAGGATAATGATGGTATAGTTATAGAAGTAGATAAGAAATACAAGAAAATTCTATCCCCTCCTCTTTATGATTTGACGGAGCTGCAAAGAGACGGCAACAGGCATTTTAATTTCTCCGCCAAAGAAACCTTATCTATCATGCAAAGTCTTTATGAGCAGTATAAATACCTAACCTATCCCAGGACGGACTCCAGATATTTAACTGCAGACATTGTAGATACACTACCGGAGAGAGTAAAGGCTTGTGGAGTAGGTCCCTATGCCGCTTCCACCGGAAAAATATTAAAAGGTTCTATCAAAGGGAACAAAAACTATGTTGACGATAGCAAAGTTTCCGATCATCATGCCATAATACCTACAGAGGAGAAGGTTTATTTAAGCAAGCTCAATGATAAAGAGAAAAAGATTTATGACTTAGTAGTAAAGCGTTTTTTGGCAGTTTTATATCCGCCCTTTGAATATGAGGAGATAAGCATAAAGGTTAAAATAGGTGAGGAAATATTTATAGCCAAAGGTAAGCTTATTTTAAAGCCCGGCTGGAAGGAAATATACAATAATAGATTTGACGAGGAAGAGGATGGAAGAGAAGATATAAAGGATCAGATACTTCCGGATATAAAAAAAGGAGAAAAAATTTCTATCAAGCAGCTGGCGGAGACTAAAGGCTATACAAGACCGCCGGGATATTTCAATGAAGCCACACTCCTTTCGGCTATGGAAAAGCCCGCTAAGTTTATGTCGGAGGAGAGAAAAGATTTAATAAAAATTATAGGGGAAACGGGTGGCATTGGAACAGTTGCCACTCGAGCTGATATAATAGAAAAACTTTTTAACACCTTTCTATTAGAGAAGAAGGGTAAGGATATCTACATTACGGGGAAAGGCAAGCAGCTGTTGCAGCTAGTCCCTGATGACCTAAAATCCCCCGCACTTACAGCTAAATGGGAACAAAATCTGGATTTGATTTCAAAAGGCTCTTTAAACAAAAATAATTTTTTAAAAGATATGAGAAGCTACGCACAATCTGTAGTAAATGAAATCAAGGAAAGCACAGAAAAATTCGTCCATGATAATATGACTCGCACCAAATGCCCTAAATGCGGAAAGCTGATGCTTGAGGTAAACGGCAAAAAGGGAAGAATGCTTATCTGTCAGGACAGGCAATGCGGTCATAGGGAAGGGCTATCGCAAATCACCAATGCAAGGTGTCCCAATTGCAGAAAGAAGCTTGAGCTTCATGGGGAAGGTGAAGGGAGAATTTTTATTTGCAGCTGCGGTTACAGAGAAAAGCTATCTGCTTTTAATGAGAGGATGAAAAAGGAAGATACAAGAACATCCAAAAGCGATGTTGCAAATTATTTGAGAAATCAGAACAAAGGGGCAGAAAAGCAGATGAATACTGCCCTGGCAGATGCTTTGGCTAATTTTAAAATAAAATAATTTAACTAATGTAAGCTTACATTATGCACTAATAGCGAATTTGTTTTACCAAAAATGAATTCGCTAAATTAATTCAATATTTCTACAACTATTTACATCTACTGATGAATTATGTATGATAATATATAAATATAGGTTTATTTTGAAAATTTAAGGCTTATTTGACGAAATATAGAGGGACAGGCTTTTTTCACTGTAAAGACAATGCGCTGACGCATGGACTGATATATTTAGTATCAAGGTTTATAGGCATTTATCATAAAGGACACGGAGTTGATTATATGAAATTATTCTTTTTACTTATAATTATTACAATTTCCGTTGCAATTGTATTTTTAACTAAAGGCATAGTTGTAGCAATTAATTTAAATTTGATGAAAATAAGATATAGGCTGACAAGTAAATTTACTTTATATTTTATATATATTGCTATATTCATTTTAGCTATAATTATAGGTAAAAAGCTTTTATACGGTATTCTATAAGAATTTTAAATAGAAAAGTATCAAAAATAATAGATAGTATAAGGGGAGAAGAATATTATGTCAAAATTCATGTCTATTTTAGAAAAAATGCGTGTTGTAGAAAAAGTTAACGGCGAAGCGCCTGTTGTAGAGGAAACTGCAGTTAAAAACGGACTGGATGAGATCATGCCTATAGACAATATGGAAACACAAAAAGAATCAACTATTAAAGCCTATAAAACCAATGGAAGGAGCGAAAATGGTGTTATGCAAGACAAGTCAAAGTATGAGAATAATAAATCCATTAACGAGATTTATGCTTATTATGACTTAGACAACAGTAACATAAACACTATTTTTATGCTGGGTAACTTTATTAATGCACTTCCGGAGAACCTGCCCTATGTTGTTAAAAGGTCCTCGGTTACAAGCATCATTAATGCATCTAATGCAAATTTGAATGCCCTTTTGAATGATGGAGAAAAAAGACTTAAAGTATTAGAACAGTTTTCTAATGATTATACTGCCGCAATTAATGAGATTATTTCAAAAAATAAGGAAGAAATAAAAAAGCTTAAAAACATGATTGAATACTACGAGGCAGAAATAAACATAAAAGAAAACACCCTTGAAGAACAAAACAATATTATTAAATATGAAAATCAAAAGATTAATGCAATAATAAGTTTTTTTAAGAAGGAAGAGCTATAAACTGTATAAGATTTGAGGGATTATATGAGAAGTAAATACCGAATTACCAAAGTTGCTAAAGCTTTGATTATACAGCTTATAATTTGTTCAATAGGAATTATATGCGGTTTTACCTGGCAGGTATATGATGAAAATGCCAGGTGGGACAAGCTATTTTATCCGGGTGTGAAAATAGCAAACATTGATTTAGGCGGTAAGACCAGGGAAGACGGGAAGAAGCAGCTTCAATCTGAGCTTATAGAGAGGTTGAATGATTACAAGCTGGAAATTAAAGTGAAGGATTATGTATTTGTGTTGGATTGCTCAAAAATAATCAAAGGATTTGAAATTGATTCTATCATTGATAATGCATTTAGTATTGGCAAGGATGAGAATTTTCGAAGCAAATACCATACTATCAAAGAAGGCATAGAGGATGATTTTTATTTATATATTGATTATGATAAGAGCTTTATAAAAGAATTCATTACAGATATAGAAAACATGGTCTATAAAGAGCCAATTAATGCAAGAATAGAGATCGGCGGCGGTACATTCAGAATTATTGAGGATGTCAAAGGACTTAAACTGGATGGCGATAAATTAGAAGAACAAATAAAAGAAACTATCAGTAAAAATTGCTTCGAAAGCATGGAAATAATTGCAGCGACTAATGAGATAACTGCCGATATCACTTCGGAAATGCTATCAGAGATAAATGCGAAAATTGCGTCCTCAAATACGGATTTTACAAAATCCTTAGGTGAAAGAGAAAATAATATAAACTTAGCTGCACAAGCAATAAATCAGACAATATTAATGCCCGGAGATGTGTTCAGCTTCAACAAAACTGTGGGAGAAAGCACAATAGAAAGAGGATTTAAAACAGCGCCCGTCCTATCCGGAGTAGACTTCAAATACGGTGTAGGAGGCGGCATCTGCCAAGTTTCTTCTACCCTTTACAATACAGTATTGAAAAGCGGCTTGAAAGCATCAGAAAGAAAAAACCACAGCCGTCCTGTATCCTATGTGGAGCTGGGCTTGGATGCAACAGTTTATTGGGACACTATAGATTTTAAATTTGAAAACACTTTGGAATATCCTATTTACATTGAAAGCTATACTGAGGATAATGAGCTTTACATCAATTTTTATTCCAACTCCCTTTATATGAATAAAGAATATATTATAAAATCGGATATATATGAAAAAACAATGCCAAAATTAATAGTAATAAATGATGAAAGCTTAGAGCCGGGAGAGAGTGTAGTTGTTCAAAGCGGCTCTGCGGGATATTGGGTTATGGTCACAAGAAACAGATATGAAAATAGCGAGCTGCAAGAGTCGGAGATAATATCTGACGACTATTACGAGCCTATAGACAGAATTATTAGAAAAGGTATGGATAACTAGTACATATAATTAATACCGGTATCCAAGCTTAGGAACTTGGGTGCCGTTTTTTATTAGATAGTAAAAAGATATCCGTTTTTACACTTATCATTTTTAAACATAGCATAAAGGAAAGAGGTCAGACATTGGATATTATAAAATTACTTATTATTTTTGCATGTATCATTTTTATAATGAAGCTTAATAAACCATTATGGCTCTCAATAGCCGCAGGCATAGGGGCAGCAATAATACTGTACAGAATAAGCCCGATAAATGCAATCAGTCTCATGGGTAGGGGAGTATTCAGTAAAATTACTTTTGAGCTGGTAGCTGCATTTTATACCATTACTTTTTTACAAAGGATGTTAGAAAAAAGAAATCATATAATATTGGCTGAAAAGTCTTTGAACAATCTTTTTAACAGCAGAAGAGTTAATGCCATGGCAGCACCTTTTATTATAGGTCTGTTACCCTCAGCCGGGGCGGTTTTGATTGCAGCCCCTATTGTTGATAATGCTGTTTCCGATTATTTGGATGTTGAGGAAAAGACTTTTGTAACCAGCTATTACAGGCACATTTCTGAAGCTTTTTTGCCTACATACTCCGCCACCTTGCTGGCCCTTAGCCTTTCCGGTGTGGATATGACATATTTTGTTTTGGCAATGCTCCCTATGGTTGTGGTTCTGTTTCAATTGGGATATATTTTTTATGTAAAAAGGATTCCCAAGGACACAGGAATAACCGTTAACAGTAAAAAGACAGATGATATTAAAAACCTAATCATCAGCCTTTGGTCAATAGTATTATCCATAACCTTGATTCTAACTTTTAAAATTACTGTTTATATTGCTCTTATACCTGTTATTATACTTTACGCTATGTTGAACAGATTTACCTTTAAAGAAATAGGACCAATATTTAAAACGGCTTTTGAAACTAAGCTGATAGTCAGTTCTGTTGTCATAATGATCTTTAAAGAGGTGCTTGATTTTACAGGGATCATTCAAAGGCTTCCGGATTATCTATCCTTGCTTCCATTTGCCCCAGTGATTATTCTTGCAATGGTAGCATTTCTAAGCGCTTTGGTAGCCGGTTCTCAAGGCAGTATTGCTTTGGCAGTGCCTTTGGCATATGCGGCAATACCTAGCGGTGGTACAGCACTTCTAGTGCTTATAATGTCAATGATATATATATCAATGCAAATTTCTCCAATGCATATATGTCTGATAATAATAACCGAGCACTACGGCACTTCCTTTATCAGCTTAGTGAAGAAGACCATGCCGGTCCTTATATCCTTCATAATAATCAGCTCTATATATAGCTATGTGCTTTATTTGGTGTTGTAAAGGGAATGTTGTTGTGTTAACTCTTTTGTATTTCATCCAAAAGGTTTTTGAATATAGATTTAACAGAGAGGATTTCTTTAATTTCACTTACCTTTTCTCCTGCGAATATTAATGCTTCGTCAAAGCTGCCCGGCTTGCAGGCATTTATAAGAGCATCCATTATGCAAAAATTATGGTTGCATCTTTTTAAACAGCCTTCGCAATGGTTAGAATTATTTAAGGATTTATTTTCCAGCCTGTCAAAAAAGTTATTCCTTATACATCGACCGGGTAAGCCTACAGGGCTGTTAACGATAGCCATATCTGTTGTATCAGCCTTTAAATATAATTCTTTCATTTTATTCGAAGCATTAGATTCTACGCTGGCAGCAAAAATAGTGCCCATTTGAACGCCGTTGGCCCCCAGTTTAATGGCTTCTATTATGTCCTTGCCGTTTATTATACCACCGGCTGCTATTACTGGGATTTTTACAGCGGATAAAACTTCAGATAAAATTTCTAGCATAGGTCTGTCAGTACCCAGATGACCCCCGGCTTCCTTGCCTTCCACTACTACTGCAGATGCGCCTAGTTTTTGGGCTAAAACAGCTAGTTTTGCCGAGGATACGATAGGAACTATGGGAACATTATATTCCTTCCCCCATAGGAACATGTCCCTGGAAAACCCTGCACCGGATAAAACGAGGTCAATTTTCTCCATCATTGCGGTTTTTACTAAATCCGCAAAATTTTTAACGGCAAATAACACATTGACACCTATTATGCCTCTTGATGCGGAGCGTGCCATGCGGATTTCGTTAATAAGCTCATCTATAGACATGCCCGTGCCTGCTATTACACCTATACCGCCTTCATTGGCGACAGCTGACGCAAGGCGGGAAGTGGATATTCTGACTGCCATTCCCCCTTGTATAATCGGTAGTCTTGCCTTTATATTCCCTATTGTTAATTCCTTTAAATTCATTTTTCTCTCCCCTAATTAGTACTTGGTACTAAGAGTTAGTATAAACATATAATATCACAGTAATCTTTCGGTAGCAATAAGGAAATATATATTATATGTTATTATTAAATTCTTGTGATAAGAGTATTCATTTTTAGAAAATGGTACATTTATTAATTATTTTTCCACCTAATTCTTGAAGGATATATAATATATTTATAGAACATTACTATATGCCTATTAAAATTTAAAAGGGGGAATTATCATGGATAAATCCGACATGTGTGGCATGGGTTTTTCAACAAAGGCTGTTCACGGCGGCTGGAAAAAGAATGACGCAGGTGCTTTGGCAACACCGATTTATCAAACATCAACTTTTATTTTTGATTCTGCAGAGCAGGGCGGGAGAAGATTTGCTTTAGAAGAGGAAGGCTATATCTATTCACGTCTTGGCAATCCCACTGTTTCAGTATTGGAGGAGAAAATTGCGTTACTGGAAAATGGGGATTCTGCAGTTGCTTTTTCTTCAGGTATGGGAGCGATAACATCAGTTTTATGGACTGCATTAAAAGCGGGGGATCATGTTATTGCCGCTAAGACTCTATACGGATGTACTTTTGCTTTTCTCAGTCATGGGCTAACCAGATATGGAGTAGAGGTTACCTTTGTAGATACTTCTAATCCTGCAAATGTAGAATCAGCTATGAAAGAAAATACAAAGGTAGTATATTTAGAAACTCCCGCAAATCCTAATATGAACATTACAGATCTAGAATCCATCAGTAAAATTGCACATAAAAATGACGGATGTATAGTAGTTGTAGACAATACTTATTGCACACCCTATATACAAAGACCTTTGGAATTGGGAGCGGATGTGGTAGTGCATTCCGCCACCAAATATTTAAACGGTCATGGCGATGTAGTTGCCGGACTGGCAGCTGGCTCAAAGGAATTCATGAAAGAGCTTAGGCTTTTTGGGTTAAAGGATATGACTGGTGCGGTAATAAGCCCTTTTGACGCTTTCTTGATAATAAGAGGGATGAAAACCCTGGCAGTCAGAATGGAAAAGCATTGTGAAAATGCAGTGAAAGTTGCGGAATTTTTAGAGAATCATCCGGCGATAGATAAGGTATATTATCCGGGACTTAAAAGCTTTTCACAGTATGAATTAGCTAAAAAGCAGATGAAGCTGCCGGGAGCTATGATAGCTTTTGAACTTAAAGGCGGCATTGAGGAAGGAAGAAAGCTGATGAATAACGTGAAGCTTTGCAGCCTTGCAGTCAGCTTGGGAGATACGGAAACATTAATTCAACATCCTGCATCAATGACTCATTCGCCTTACACTGCGGAGGAAAGAGCCCAAAGCGGCATCAGCGACACCTTGGTCAGATTATCTATAGGGTTAGAAGACGTAGAAGATATAATCGGCGATTTAAAAGCCGTTCTAGATACGATGATATAAAAAATGCAGCCTTAATAGCTTTCTCATAGAAATTAAAAATATAGTGGGCAACTTAAAGGTTAGCGAAATTTAGACTACATTGGAGAGTAAAATCTCTGATGTAGTCTTTTAAGTTTTTAATATGTGCCTCTATATTATTTGCCTCTAGCCTTTTGCAAAAAAGTAACAATTTCATCTGTTTTGAGAACCTTACCATAAGAAACCACTTTTCCATCTATCACTAAAGCAGGTGTTGTCATTACTCCGTATGCTGCGATCTGAGAAAAGTCCGTTACATGGTCGATTGATGTATCCATCCCGAGCTGTTCCAATGCGGCTTTTGTCGCTGCTTCTAGCGCGCTGCACTTAGTACAGCCACTACCGAGAACCTTGACGCTTGCGTTCCCAACCTTTGACACGCCCTTTGTTACGCAATTACCGTCTGTTTTTTCCTCTTTTTTATTCTTTCCAAATAGTGACATAATAAATCCCTCCTTTTAAAAATATTAGAATCCTAAATAATTATTGGGGCGACAGCGTTGAAAAAGTATCCTACTATTATTATGCCTACGGCGCAAACCCCGATGAAAAGTGCCATTAATTTAGGTTTTATGGCTTTACTTAGCATGATAAGTGATGGCAGTGACAAGGTTGTAACGCCCATCATGAACGATAATACAACACCAAGTTGCGCTCCTTTACCAAGCAGGGCTTCTGCAATTGGGATAGTCCCGAAAATGTCGGCGTATATGGGGATTCCCACCATTGTTGCTATAGGAACGGCCAGCGGATTCCCAGTTCCTAAAACTCTTACAATCAATTCCTGTGGGATCCAATTGTGAATAAAAGCACCTATTCCAACACCTATCAATATATAAGGAAACACTTTTTTTAAGGTGTCGATTACTTGTTCCTGGGCAAAAACTAAACGATCACGTCTTCTTAAGTCAGGAGTTTCAATGTCTATGTTCCCACCTTTTGAAATAAAGCTTTGAACGTATTTTTCCATATGCAGTTTCTCTATGATGGTGCCGCCTATAATGGCTATTATCAAACCGAGTACTACATATAGGATAGCAACTTTTGTCCCAAAAATACTCATCAATAGAACTAATGACCCTAAATCAACCATGGGAGAAGAAATAAGAAATGAAAAAGTTAATCCTAACGGTAGTCCTGCACTGGTAAAACCCATAAACAGTGGAATGGAAGAACAGGAACAAAAAGGTGTTACTGTTCCCAACAAAGCAGCAACTGCATTCGCACTAATTCCATGAAAGCGACCCAATATTTTTTTAGTCCTTTCCGGCGGGAAGAAGCTCTGAATATAAGAAATAAAAAAAATTAAAACGCAAAGGAGCGAAACAATCTTGATAGTATCGTAAATAAAAAACTGTCCACTGGCGACCCAACGGTTACTGATATCTAGCCCCAAAGTAGATAACCCGATGCCTATTACGTCATTGAGCCACTTCATGCCGAGCATTTGATTCTGAAAAAAGCCCCAAATAGCTGTTATTACTTGCATTGTATTAAAACCTCCATTTCATAGCCGTATTATCATATCCAAAAATCTTGATGTATAGTGCCTGAAAAAAGCCATTTTACCAGATAAATGGCTTTTACAGACAACAAGTACTTTCTTCAGTCATTGAATTTGCTGTGGTGACTGCCATCAGAAGCGCAAGAGCTTTTTCACTACCTCTTTCGCTTATTTTATAATGTATCCATTTTCCTTCAGGCCTGCTGTCCACGATTCCTGACTCACAAAGAATTTTCATGTGATAGGAAAGCGAAGACTGGGGCATATTTAGCTGTTCTATTAGGACACAGGCACATTTTTCTCCGCTACGCAGTAATTCAAGAATACGCAGCCTATTTTCATCGCAAAAGGCCTTGAATACCTTTGCTTGGTCATCATATATAGTAACTATGATTTCACCTCATATCTAAAATACTTGATATAATATAGTATATTCTTCAAATCTAAAAATGTCAATATGAGCGCATGGATTTTTTATAAAAATAACCGGCTCCTATTTACTTTCAAAGGTAGGCAGCTTTTTTTACGAGCTTTCAACACTTGCTAACTAAATAAATAGCTTTAAAGGCTGAAAATGTTATTGCAAAAAAATAAAACGGCATAGCCCACATAGCGACTATGCCGAATTCTTATATAAGTTTTTAATACCTAATCTTTAGTCAATAACATAAACCCATCCGTCAGGACCTTTTACGTCACCGAATTGGATGCCTGTCAGAGTATCATATAGCTTCTTTGTTACAGGACCAACCTCTGTTTCACTATGAAAAACATGAAGCTTACCCTCATGCTCCACACCGCCTATAGGAGTTATTACAGCCGCTGTGCCGCAGGCGCCTGCTTCAACAAATTCATCAATTTTATCAATAAAGACATCTCTTTCTTCAACTGCCATACCCAGCATATCCCTTGCAACGACAGTCAAGGATTGTCTTGTAATGCTTGGTAGAATTGAAGGTGAATTCGGAGTTACAAACCTGTTTTTGGCTGTTATGCCAAAAAAGTTAGCTGCCCCAACCTCTTCAATTTTTGTATGGGTCTCAGGGTCTAAATAGATACAATCGGCGAAGCCTTTTTTAACCGCTTCATCATGAGACAATAAGCTGCCGGCATAGTTGCCTCCGACCTTAGCCGCGCCGGTACCATTGGGTGCCGCACGGTCATAAGATGTTGTGCAGAAATTAACCGGAGCCATACCTCCTTTAAAATAAGGGCCAACAGGGGTACAAAATACTGTAAAAATATATTCTGGTGCCGGTTTAACACCGATACTGTCCCCCACACCGATAATAAGGGGTCTTAAATATAGTGTTGCTCCGCTGCCATAAGGAGGGACATAATGCGCATTGGCTTTAACAACGGATTTGCATGCCTCAACAAATTTATTAATAGGAAATTCCGGCATCATTATTCTTTTGCAGCTGTTTTGCATTCTGGCTGCATTTCTATCAGGTCTAAAAAGCTGAATCTTACCATCTTTTCTACGGTAAGCCTTCATGCCTTCAAAACATTGCTGCCCGTAATGCAATGCTGCTGATGTTTCACTAATATGAAGCCTGTTATCTTCTGTTAATGTCCCTTCATCCCATTGTCCGTCTTTCCAGTAAGATATGTAACGAAAATCTGTTTTAATATAACCGAATCCAAGCTTGGACCAGTCAATATTAACTGTTTTTTCCATAACCATGCTCCTTTCGTAAGTTATATTATAATTATAGCCCATTTTGTAAAAATGTGAAAGTAAAGTGCTGTAAAAATCCGTAAAATTCATGACCAAAACTATGAAATGCTGATACTATTTGCACATATTTTTTTAGATTATTAATATTTGATAAAGATTGCATTGTAGAGAGGCCTAGGGGCCTACAGATTATTAGTCTTGGAACTCCGTAATCGTATCAAATAAAATAAGCTATGTTGAAACCATAGTTATATCTGAACTGTAGCAAAATACTAGTTCATTATTGTATAATTAAATTAGAAGGATTGGCGGTGATATTTATGGGGGAAATTCTAAATGGCAAACAAGGAGAGTTTGACTTAGGCAAGCTTTATGAAGAATCTTTGGATAATTCAGCTAAAAGAAGCTATGGGAAATACTATACAGGGGATTTTATTATTGATTTTATTTTAGAAAAGACCACCTCGGATATTGATGTGGTTAAAAATCCTTTTATTAAGGTGCTTGATCCGGCTTGCGGTGCGGGATTCTTTCTTCTTAAAGCCTATGATATTCTAAAGGATAAATTTAAATCCAAGCTGCCTATTCTTAAAGAAACTTATGCATCAAAAACCTATAATATTTATAAAGATGGACAAAGTGAAGTAGTTAGAGGCTACGAATACTGGGTCAGTGATAATTTACATTATCATATTTTAAAAAACTGCATATTTGGTGCGGATATAGATGAAAAAGCACTGCGGCTTTGCTCTGCCGCCCTTAATGCAAAGGAACAAAATGGAGGAGTTTTTGATTTAAATATCTTATATTGCGACAGCCTGGTACGGTGGGATGAGGATTATGAACATAAACAAATAATGGACGAGCTGGCAGAGTATAAGCTTATTTACACAATTAGAAATGCTAGAAGGGAAGAAATAAGCTACTTAACAGGAGATGAAGCAGAGCTTATCCTTAAAAGGCATGAATTCTGGTCTAACAGATTTGATTTAATAATTGGAAACCCGCCTTACGTAGGGCACAAAGAGTTGTCTATGAATTATAAAAGATGGCTTATAAAAAACTATGATGAGGTATTCTTTGATAAATCTGACCTTTCCTATTGCTTTTACCAAAGAGCCTTGGAATTGGCAAAGGATAAAACCATAATATCCTTTATTTCATCCCGTTACTTCATTGAAAGCCCTACGGGAAGAAATCTGAGAAGGTATTTGAAAAACAACAGCAAGCTGATACAAATTGTAGATTTCTCAGGTGAAAAAGTATTTCCTGATGCCGGAGTAGCTACTGCAATATTTTTTATAGCTTCCGAACTGGATAAAGAAAATATGGTTACAGTATGGAAATACAAAGGCAAGAAGCTTGCTAGGATTGATTCCAAGGATTTTGAAATATTTAGTATTAGTCAAAAAGGTCTTCTGGACGACAGATGGATTTTTGTTTCTGATGAGAATGAGAATATATTAAACAAAATAAAGTCAAAAGGAAAAGCCCGCTTGGGTGATGTGGTATATAGCTTTCAAGGGATAATTACAGGGTGTGATAAAGCATTTGTTTTAGAAGATAATATTGCAAAGTATTTGAATATCGAAAAGGAGCTGCTGCGACCCTGGATAAAAAATTCTCATGTAGATAAATATAAAATTAGCAAAAGCAAATATATGCTTATCTATTCAGACTTAATAAAGGAGCCGAAAGATTATCCCAACAGTATGGCTCAAATATCTAAATACAAAGAGCAGCTGGAAAAGAGGCGGGAATGCAGAAATGGTGTGAGGCTGTGGTACGAACTGCAGTGGGGTAGAAAAGAAGAGCTTTTTTTAAAGGATAAAATAGTATATCCTTTCAAAAGTAAAAGTAACAGATTTGCTTTGGATACTAAAGGCAGTTTTTGCAGCGCGGATGTCTACTCCTTTGTTTTAAAAGAAAATGTCAAGGGATATACACTGCCATTTTTATTGGGAGTTTTGAATTCAACGCTATATGAATTCTATTTTAAGATTTTTGCAAAGGAGATGGGCTCCGGGGTTTATGATTATTATCCTAATTCTGTCATGGATTTAAAGCTTCCGGATTATGAAAAGTGTAAAAAAATCGAAGATATAGCTATTGAGCTTACGAAGCTTTATGAAAAAACCGGAGCTAAGGAGGATAAAGATGCCCTTGAAGCTCAAATAGATAGGATATTAAATGAATATTATGGAATTGAGTAGCATAAAAAAGGTTACTTTTATTTCATCCCGGGAACATTGCCTATATAAACATAATTCAGATATTTCCTTGCAGCTTCCTTTAGCTTTAACAGCACTTTCGGATCCGTGGGGGGCAAATTCATATTATATCGGGGATAATATCTGCTTAAATGAAGAGGGGTATCGGGGTCAAGAGCGGCAATCCATTGTGATAGCTTAACCATATCATCAATACTGTCATTTTTACCGGGAATTATAAGGTTGGTTATCTCAACATGACATTTGCCTATGGATTCCTCCACTGTATTCATTACCGGCTCCAAAGTACCGCCGCATATTTCTTTGTAAAAATCATTATCCATGCTTTTTACATCAATATTCATGGCATCAATATAGGGAAGCAGCTTCTTAAGGGGCTCCGTATTTATATATCCGTTGGTTACCAATACATTGACAAGACCTTCTCTTTTAAACCTTTCTGCACATTCCAGGATAAATTCATACCAAATTGTCGGCTCGTTATAGGTATAAGCAATTCCTATGCAATGTGAATCCCTTTTGCATATTTTTATCAGATCATCAATGTCTAATATTCGACTGAAATATTCCTTTTGAGATATTTCATAGTTCTGGCAAAAATCACATCTGAAATTGCATCCATAGGTGCCGACAGATAGGATATATTTGCCGGGATGGAAGTGATAGAGTGGCTTTTTTTCAACAGGATCCATAGCTATTGAAGAAGCTTTTTTATAATTAGCGCTATACAAAATCCCTTTATCATTATGTCTGACTTTGCATATGCCTCTCTTTCCATCTGATATTACACAGCCATGAGGGCAAAGGCTGCATTTTACTATATTATTATCAAGTTTTTCATACCATAAGGCTTCTTTTTTCATTTTTTCATCTCCAAACAACTATTATCACAATTTTAGCATACAATAAGTACATTACAAAGTGTGCAAAGATAAATACTTATTCCCTTTTTCCTATGTGCCCCTGTTCCTATGTTCCCATATGCCCAATCTAAATACTCTATTAAAACAAGGGGGAAGTGCAGTAGCTTATTTATCTAAATCACGGTACATAGAAGGAGATTGAAATAGTTTGTAGAATTAATTTTTTATGAAGGTATATTTAAAAGGATAAAAGACGCATTTAGCGTAAAAGCAGGAGTAATAAATGAGTAAAAGTATTAAGACTTTAGTTATAGGCGGCGGTGCAGCCGGAATGGCGGCGGCTATTACTGCAGCCCAAAATGGGGCAGAAGTGACGGTGATAGAGCAACTGTCCAAAGTTGGCAGGAAGCTGCTGGCTACGGGTAACGGGAGATGTAATTTCACTAATGTGAATATTGATATAAGCAAATATCACGGAAGTGATATTAAATTTATCAATGAGGTGCTTAGAAGCTTTGGCTACGAGGATACTATTCGTTTTTTTGAAAACCTTGGATTGCACTATACTGTAGAAGAGGGAAGAGTGTACCCCGCATCCATGCAGGGCTCCTCAGTTTTGGATGTTTTGCGCTATGAGATGAAAAGCTTAGGAGTTGTTGAGCTATGCGATACCATAGTGACAAAAATCACCAAAGACAATAATACCTTTATATTACAGCTTAAAGATAAAGATACAATTAAGGGAGACAGAATTATTCTTACAACAGGGGGCAAAGCTAATCCAAGCCTTGGTTCAAAAGGGAGAGGTTATGATTTAGTAAAAGTCTTAGGTCATAGAATTATAGAGCCTTTTCCTTCTTTAGTGCAACTAAAGTTAGATGTGCCATTTTTAAAAGGTATTGCCGGTGTCAGATTTAATTGCAAAGCTATGGTTGAAGTCAGAGGCAATGTATTGAAGGAGGATCTAGGGGAGGTATTATTTACACCCTATGGCATATCAGGCATTCCTATTCTTCAGTTAAGCCGCAATGCAGGGGAGCAACTAAGGCGGGGAGTGAATCCCACTCTTAAACTGGACTTATTTCCTCAAATGGAGGAAGATGAGCTTACGGAGCTTTTGATAAAAAGAAGCAGGTTGAAAAATGAAAAGCCTTTTGATTTCAGCTTTGTCACCTTAATTAACAAAAAACTTATAAGGCCAATTCTTAAGGAAGCCGGGATATCTGATATAAGCATGCCTTGCGGGGAAGTGACAAATAAACAGCTTATGATTGTGTCAAATATTTTAAAAAATTGGACTTTCGACATAATAGGAACAAATTCCTGGAGTGAAGCCCAGGTAACTGCCGGCGGAGTAAATGTTTCGGATATCAATTCCCGGACAATGGAGTCAAAGCTGATGCCGGGACTTTTCTTTGCAGGGGAAATAGTAGACGTGGACGGCGATTGTGGCGGATTTAATCTCCAATGGGCATGGGCAACTGGGCATTTGGCGGGACTAAATGTATCTAAATAATTTATGGCTTTGTCTTTAAAGGATAGGCTAAGTCCATGGATAAAGGAGGAGCTTTATGATGAAAGAACAAGCCACAGATACAAAGAATAAAATTTTAAACGCCGCTATTGATGTAGTGGGTTTAAAAGGCGATGTTACCGTCAGGGAGCTGGCGGAGTTGGCTGGCGTTAATGTTGCATCTATTAACTATTATTTTGGCAATAAGAAAAATCTTTTAAAGGAAGTAGAAAAGCACTACTCTCACTCCTTATATAATCTTCAATACAATATCTTTGTATCCGAGGACATGCAGCCCTACGACAAGCTATATACATGGGCTAAAAGTCTATCTAATTTTATCATTCAATATCCGGCTTTAATAGGCTTGATTGTTAACCTTACAACGGAGGACAAAAGCTACAAGCCCGCACTCATACAGAAAATATATTTAAATAAAGAGCTGCAAACTATGGTTCAAAGGATTATCGGCAGCATTATTAAATCAGAGGATGAAAAGGTAATAAGCTTTAAATATCTGCAAATCTTTTCGGGCATTCTGGGTCCGATAATAAATAGAGTAGTGGAAGAAAACTTTGCTAACGGAGATATGGTTATTTCACTAAATAGTCGGGATGATTTTGAAGAATATATCAAGCTGCTTATCGAAAGCGTCTTGCAATAGTCAAAGTAACAGATCCTGTGCCTTGGAACTCAGCAATCGTATCAAATATAATAGTATGCTGAAGCTATATTTAAGCATGCACAGTGATTATTTCATTTTAGCCAAATAATACAAGACTAAAAATTCTTGAAAGTAGAGAACATTAATGCTAGTATTAAAACATAGGTTTTAAACGGGTGTTTAAATTTATATATCGGGGGTTTCGCAAATGAAAATAAGAAAAGTATTATTAATTATAATTCTAATAACTCTGGTTATATCAGGCTGCACATATAATGCGGATCAGGATGAGGCTGCCGATAAAAAGCCCGTGAAAATAATTGAAGTCACAGAAGAAGAGTCAGTAGACGAACTTATGTACATTGGCACAGTGACACCAAAGGAGATAAAAAAATTGAGCTTTAAATCTCCGGGAGAGATTAAATCCATAAATGTTGAGGAAGGACAAAAAGTAAAAAAAGGACAAACCTTGGCGGTTATTGATACAAAGGATATAAGCTATGGTATTCAGGCTTCAAAAGCGGCAAAGGATGCGGCAAAAGCTCAATATGATAAAGCAGTCAATGGGGCTACGGAGGAAGATATTAGTCTTGCAGAGACTAATGTTATAAAGGCTGAAAAGGCATATGAATATGCCAGAGAGAATTTTCAAAGGATAGAAAAGCTCTATGAAGCTGGTGGTTTATCTAAGCAGGATATTGATGGGGCAAAGCTGGAGCTGGATATAAGGCAGGAGGAATACAACGCAGCAAAAACTTTGCTGGAACAAGCTAAAAAAGGAAGCAGAGAAGAGGATATTGAATTTTTAAAAGCACAAATAAGCCAGGCAGATTCTGATTTGAACTACAAGCAGAGTATGGTGAACGATTCTGTTATGAAATCAGATATGGACGGTTATGTTATGGGCTTATTGGCTAAAAGCGGTGAGATAACAGGTTCAGGTTACCCTGTCATTATTGTAGGGAGCAGCATTAATATCGTTAAATTCGGTCTTACACCTGAAGACATAGCTGATGTGAATATCGGAGATGGTATAAGAGTAGAGGTACAGGGGGAAACCTATGGGGGCAAAATAACCGGCATAGAAAAGATCATGGTGGAAGAAACAAGGACTTATACCGTTAAAGGCGAAATAGAGGATGGGTCGTTGCCTTCAGGTACCGTAGCAAAGGTGTATATTCCGAAAGGAAAGTATAACGCAATAAATATTCCCTTAACAAGTATAATGCGGGGGAATTACGATTATGTTTATGTGGTTGTGGGAGAAGAGGTAAAGAAGAAACAGATCCAGCTTGGCGTTGTCAGGGGAGATAGGGTTGAGGTTACAGGTTTAGCAAAGGGTGACAAATTAGTAATCGAAGGTATGAAAAAATTAAATGATGGAGATTTAGTTGAAGTAATTAATTAGCAGGGGGTTTGGAAGTGTTAATCAAAGCTATAGCAGCAGCTATAAGAAATAGGAAAATTGTATTTGCTTTATCTGTTTCCCTTATGATATTTGGGCTGTTTAATTATTATATAATTCCTAAGCAGGAGGATCCTGATATTGTGCCTCCTTTTGCCATGATAACAGCTATATATCCCGGTGCATCTCCGGAAATAATTGAGAAGCTTGTTACTAAAAAAATAGAAGATAAGCTCGTAGAAATAGAAGGCTATGATTATTCTCAATCCTTTTCTAAAAATAGCGTAGGTATTGTAATATTAAGGCTGAACAACGATGCGGACCCGGACAAAACATGGGGAATACTAAGACGCAAAATGGAGGATCTACAATCGGATTTACCTGATAATTGCGGTGATATTGAAATAAATACTGAGCTTGCAGATACTGCCGGTATGATCATAAGCCTTTCCGGTGCAAATTACAGTTATGAACAATTGGAGTTCTTTGCCGAGGATTTAAAAAAGGAGCTTATGAAAATAGACGGTATCTCAAGGTTTGATATAGATGGGGTACAAAAAAAGGAAGTAAAGGTGGATATTGAACCCCATATATTGAATCAATATAAGCTATCCTTTCAGGATATTGTGAATATCATCGGAGCAAATAATGTGGAAATACCCGCAGGAACCTTAGACGGGGAAAGCAGTATATACGTTAAGGTTTCTGGTAAATACGAAAACATTGATGATATAAAAAATACAGTTGTGTATATTTCAAAGGACACAGGCTCTGCAGTGAGGCTAAAGGATATAGCAAATATTTATATGGGTTTGGAGGAAGCAAACTATAAAGTAAAATACAACAAAGAAAACTCAGTTCTTTTAACAGGCTATTTTATAAACAATAAAAACATTGTAATAGTGGGAAATAAGGTTGAAAAAAAGCTGGAAAGCTTTAAAACAAAGCTTCCTGGCGATGTGGCCATGGACAAGATATTGTTTCAACCGGAGCAGGTGAGAAAATCCACTAACAGCTTTGTAATAAACCTTATGCAGGGTGTTGTATTTGTCATTGCTGTTGTATTTTTGGGAATGGGAATGCGTAACGCACTTATCGTTTCCGCGGCGATACCTTTATCTATATGCATCACCTTTATTATGATGAGCTTGTTTAAAATTAAGCTTCATCAGATATCCATATCCGCCCTTATAATCGCTTTAGGTATGCTAGTTGATAATGCAATCGTTACCTCCGATGCCATTCAGGTAAGGCTTGACCGGGGGGATGAACGATTTAAGGCATGTATAGGTGGAGTGAGGGAGGTTGCCATACCCATATTTACATCTACCTTGACCACTGTTGCCGCTTTTATACCGTTGCTTATGCTTGGCAGCGTGGCGGGAGAGTATGTTTTTAGTATACCGGCCATCGTAATAATATCCTTGACAGCTTCATATTTTGTAGCACTTTTTGTTACTCCGGCATTGGCTTACATCGCTTTTAAACCAAACAACGAAAAGGTTAAAAAGCATAGGATGAGAAGGTTTTTTGAAAAGCTGCTGGAGCTAGGCATAAAAAAGAAAAGCATAACCATTTTTATTACAATTGTTATTTTTGGTGCATCAATTTTTACGGCACTTAATTTAGGTTTACAATTTTTCCCTTATGCGGATAAGGATATGTTATATATAAATGTAAACTCCGAGCAGAGCTATGATTTGGGAAAGACTGAAAAGCTGACGGAAGATGTATTTGATATTTTATCAAAGGAAGAAGCAATAGAGTTTCATACCGGCGCTATAGGAGATGGACTTCCAAAGTTTTATAATGCCATACCTCTAAGCACTCCTTCAAAGGATTATGCCCAGATATTATTTAAAGTAAATCTGAAAAAAACCAAGAATTTTAAAACTAATGCCGAATTCGCCAATCATTTGCAGCGTTTAATCGACAGCCAAATCGTCGGCGGCAACGCCACGGTAAAGCTATTGGAATTGGCTGAACCCACCGGGGCGCCGATAAGAATTAGGATTGCCGGGGATGATATGGATGTAATTTCAGAAGCGGCCGAAGAGATAAAAGCCTCATTGAGGGAGATACCCGGTACGATTAACATTGAAGATGACCACAACGATAGGATATATCAATATAATGTAAAAATGGACGGTCAGACAGCGGCTTTTTATGGATTAAGTGTTTACGATGTTCAAAATGAAATAAATATAGCTCTTATGGGTAGAGATGCTTCTAAGCTCATAGAGAGAAATCATGAATATAATATAAAGGTTAAAGGTGTAGTGGAAAAGAAAGAGGACTTGGAGAATTTAATGATAAAATCTTCAGCAATAAATGATAAAGCGTTGCTTAAGTCTTTTGGGTTGATAGATTTAAACCAGGAATATCCTATGATTACTAAATATAATAGAGAGATGACGGTAACGGTATATAGTGATGTAAAATCAGGCTATAATCCAGTGGATATAACGATGAAGCTGGAGAGAAAGCTTAAGGAAAAGGATTTAGGTAATGTAAGCGTACTATTTGACGGGGAAAGGGAAAAAATATTAGAATACTTTGGTGATTTAGGTATCTCTGCGATATTCGCCATATTAGCTGTATATCTAATATTGCTATTCCAATTCGGTTCCTTCATGCAGCCTCTTATAATACTTGTAACCATACCATTATCAGTGATCGGTTCTATATTTGGCGTTGCTTTATTCAGACAACCCCTTTCCTTTACGGCTCTTTTAGGAATTGTCAGTTTAGCTGGGATAGTTGTTAACAATGCAATTCTACTAATTGATTTTATCAACGAAGAGAGGCGAAGAGGAAAAAGCATAGCGGCGGCTTGCATGGATGCAGTTGAAAAAAGATTCAGACCTATAATGCTCACTACAATCACCACTGTCATAGGATTGATTCCTTTAGCCATGGGAGGCAGCAGTCTCATGGTACCTATGGCTATATCGTTAATGAGCGGTCTTATGGTGTCAACTTTACTAACTTTGGTTATCATTCCTGTTGTTTATGTTATTTTTCAAAAAGAAAAAGCTGCGGAGGGAGTAAATGAAAGCAGAAATATAAGCGTATAAAGGGTTAAAAGGAGAGGATTTGACAAGCTTATTGCATGTAAATACAAGTCTTTGTAAAAATATATATAAAACTGCGATAATTAGAAAAAGGATTTTTATGACATATGGAGAATAGTTAAAGATAGTAATTTTTTCACAGAAATGTTTATATAATTAATTAAATTGTGAGCGTGGTTTTTATTTTGTTAATGAATGCAATCAAACAAAATGTCCGGCGAATAAGAAATGATTTTAGCAAAGGTCCGCTATTCTTTATGAAAAAATATTCCGGTACTTTGTCAACCGTAGTATTCATTTTGATTCAAGAGCTTATACCGACTTTTAACCTGAACCGGTCTTACATGACGAATCTATTTGGTGTGCTTATGATTTATTCCTTTTTTATGGGCGGTACCATATCATGCATTTTAAGTGCGGTAATAGCTTTGGGCTATACCTTAATAGTGCAATTAAGTCTTGCCGCATCTTCCGTTATAGGTTTTGATTATAGCAGATATATACTGTCAATGGCAACAACATTGATAACGGTTATAATGCTTGCAACTATGGAAAGAGACTACAATAAAAATGCTATCGATATAACAAAGAAAAGGAAAATAGAAGAAGAGCTGAAGCAAATAAACAATAAATACGAAAAGCTTTTGGAGCTATTACCGGATACCATTACAATTACTAAAGGAAAAGGAATAACATATATTAACGATATAGGTGCAAAAATACTGGGTTTTGCAAGCCCCCATGATGTTATAGGCAAGGATATTGATGAATTTATTATAATTGATAACCAAGAGGAAATAAGAAATAAACTGTTTTATAATGATAGGAGCATTAACATTGATGGAAAGCCAGTGGAAATAAGCATTAAAACAATAAACGGCAATCTTATTGAAGCAGAGTCACTTAGTGTTTGCCTTAAAGATGGTGATGAAGAAACACTGATGACGCTATCAAGAGATATTACTGAAAGAAAAAAGGCTGAAATTATAAGAAAAGAATCAGAAGAGAATCTGAAGCTGTTAAACGAAGCCATGGAATATGACAAAATGAAAAATGAATTTTTTGCCAATGTTTCACATGAGCTAAGAACCCCATTAAATGTTATAATGGGGGTTTTACAACTTTTAGGCTTATATACCAATAGGGAAAGTAATCAATGCAGTGCTTTTGATAGGTATATAAAAATGATGAGGCAAAATTGTTATAGACTGCTTAGGCTTATCAATAATCTAATTGATATAACGAAGATTGACGCGGGATTCTTTAATATAAAGCTAGTCAAATGTAATATAGTCAAAATAGTTGAGGATATTACATTATCCATTGCAGAATATGTGGAAGCCAACGGTTTGGCTCTGGAATTTGATACAAATGAAGAAGAAAAGATTATATCCTGCGACCCGGATCAAATGGAGAGGATAATTTTAAACCTTTTGGCAAACTCAATAAAGTTTACAAACCCTGGGGGTAAAATAAGCGTTGCAGTAGAAACTGAGGAAAACGCGGTGAAGATAATAATTAAGGATACGGGGATTGGCATACCTAAGGACCAGTTAGATATTATTTTTGAACGTTTCCGTCAAATAGACGGCACATTGGCACGAGATCACAGCGGAAGCGGCATAGGACTTTCCTTAGTTAAGTCATTAGTGGAAATGCACGGCGGAAGTATAGCAGTTGAAAGCGAAATGGAGATTGGTACTAAATTCATAATCAAGCTGCCGTTAAACGGAAACAATGCTTCAAAAGTTGATGAAAGTATTAATAGCAATGGAAATATCGATAAAATTAAAATTGAATTTTCAGACATTTACTCTGTTTAGAAGTTAGATGTTAGATGTTAGATGTTGGAGGGGTTAGGATTATTAATATTTGATAAAGATTGCATTGTGGAGAGGCTTTGAGTCTGTTAGCGCAGTGGAGGATAAGTTGCGTCAACTGTTTGAGCGAAGCGAGTTTTGGCGCAACC
>CAYPBK010000021.1:0-37932 GCA_964408955.1 uncultured Clostridiaceae bacterium | reverse complement strand
ACCTCCATAGCGAACTTTCATCGCCAAGTTAAGTGCCATGCCTGGCACACAATTGTAAAAATGCGACAATTGTCGCATTTTATCTTTGAGCTAATTCATTTTTACGATTATATCCGCCGCTTCTTTTGGAATCACGATTTTTAGCATACTCTTGTTGCTTCTCATCGCTTTCTTTTAAAAATTTTGCCAGTCTATCTTCAAAACTTCCGGATTGACTCTTGTTAAATTCTTGCTGCCAATCTACTTCTGCGGGTTTCGTATTTCTTTTAACTAATTTAGCTTGCTTAATTGATAGGTTTATTCTTCCGCTACCATCTATGTTTAGCACTTTAACCATGACTTTTTGCTTCTCTGTCAAATAACTGCTTATATCCTTAATATAAGTGTCCGCTATTTCAGATATGTGCACAAGGCCGGTTTTACCGCCTGCTAGCTGAATAAAAGCACCAAATTTTGCTATATTGGCAACGGTTCCTTCAAGTATCATACCTTCCTCAATAGGCATACTAAAATTACTCCTCCTTTTTATTTGCAATAGGGTTTTTTAATTATTTTAATTCTTCTTGTAGTAATTACCTTAATGCTACAACTAATTACCCCCCTCTTGCAAATAAACATCTGATGAGGATTGATCCACATAAACTATTTCATCCGGTTTGATTAAACCTAAATGCTCCCTGGCCATTCTTTCGATATACTCATTATCGGAAACATTCTTAAGCATGTCCTTGAATTTCTCATTTTCAATTTTTGAAAGCTCAACATTTCTAGAGATTTCATTCATGCTTTTGTTTAGCTTAAATATTGTAATTTGTTGGTTAGCAATAATAAATAAAGCATAAAGAACAAAAACAAATATAAATAATTTAGTCCAAACTATTTTCTTTTTGCTTTTACTCATTGCTATCCTCCCCTTCAGATCTTTTGTAATACTGCCGTTAAAATAAAACTATTCGACAGAACAATGAAAAACCCTTTAATGCTTATCCCTTTTAACTACTAGTTTATAATATTTCTTGCATTCTTTCAAAGCTTTTTTTGGGATTAGGGTAATTTTTTTAAATCTGCCTATCATTGTATTGAAATAACCGATTATTATGATAATGGGTTTTACAATAAGGTTAAATATAATTTTTATAGGTTTTAACAAATAATTCTTGCATTTCATAAATAAAAGACTTACTGTTCTAAAAAGTTTTATAAGCGTAATCTCTATAATTCTGCCAATTATTTTTATATATATGAAAAAGCCAACAACAAACCCAATAAAAACATATGCTCTCATATCCCCAAAGTTACTGGAAAATAAAATATATATAATGATAGTAAAGGAAACCAGTAGAAACAGAAGATCCCAAAAAGATGTGATGAGCCCTTTTTTCCGTTTTACGCCTTTAATTGCTCTATAAATGTCATAGGATAATCCAATTAATAGCCCTCCATATAAAGTAATGGAAAACATGAAAATCTGAAATCTGACTGTCTCCATGAAATGACCTCTTATTTAAATAAACTTTTAAAAAAATTTCTATCCTTTTTAGTTATAGCATTTTCAGTATAAATACAGGAATAAATATGTCCGTGTATCGCTATGTTTCCATCATTTATATTCAGACTGTTTATATGTAATTCATTACCTTTAATAACTAGGTCACCTAGTTGAGTACTGATAATTACTGTATTATCGTTAAAACTGTCTACATCAGTTACTCCGCTTACATAAAGCTTTTCTCTGCTTTCAAGGGATAGCTTATGCTCCTTCCTTCTTAAATCCTTTACGTCATCCATTAATAACCCTCCTGCATATATAGAATAGTACAGTTTCTCTATAACAATTTATATGCAGAATATATTTGAATATGAATGACTTATGCTTTTATTACCTTGTACATTTCCTTTGCTTCTTCTTTCATGACTTTTTCATTGATGCTTATTATTTCCACCACCAGACTTCTCTCTCCATAGGCAATTTCAATAACATCTCCTATTTTTACAATAGAGCCGGGCTTAGCGGCTTTCCCGTTTAGTGTTACCTTTTCGCCTTCACAAGCACCCTTTGCCACAGTTCGCCTTTTTATCAACCTGGAGACTTTTAAAAATTTATCCAATCGCATAAAATCACCCTTTCATCCCGCGCCGGCTTCGCTATTTTTAAAAACTTTGAATTACAGCAAAAAATCAGGTCCTTGACCTGATTTTTCTATGTAACCCTATTACTTGTTTACAGATTCTTTAAGATCCTTACCTGGTTTGAATACAGGAGCCTTTGATGCAGGTATCTTTATTTCCTCTTTTGTCCTTGGATTTCTGCCAACTCTTGCCGCTCTTTGCTTTACCTCAAAGGTACCGAATCCCACTAATTGAACTTTTTCTCCTTGTGATAGGCTTTCTTGAACAGAATCAATAAATGCTTTTAATGCCTTTTCAGTATCTTTTTTAGTCAATTCACATTTTTGTGCCATGCTAGCTATAAGTTCAGCTTTGTTCATTAAATAATCCCTCCTAATTATTTATTCATGAGTACTATAAGCATATTCTCTATTTCTGGCAAAAATCCTTCTTTTTAATGATTAGTTTTTATCAATTTTAGTAAAATTATGTGTTTTTGCCTTATTCCACAACAAATCCATCTCATGTAAGGACATTATATCAAGGTTTTTACCAAGACTCAAGGCAGTTTCTTCCATAAATCTAAATCTTGCAATAAATTTATTTATTGTGCCTTTTAAAGCAAGCTCAGGCTGTATTTTTAGGAACCTGGAGACATTGACAACTGCAAATATCAAATCTCCTATTTCTTCTTCTATTTTATCATTTTTTGTTGTTTTATATACTTCTTTCAATTCGTTAAGCTCTTCATCCACCTTATCCATGGCTCCTTTTACATCATCCCAATCAAAGCCTGCCAGTGCTGCCTTTTCTTGTATTTTATAGCTTCTGATTAATGCCGGCATTCCTTTTGGAATATTTAACAAGGTTTCAAAATATTTTTTTATCCCTTTTTCTTCTCTTTTAGTCGCCTCCCAGCTCTTTAACGCCCCTGATTCAGAGGTAACATGTTCATCGCCGAAAACATAAGGATGCCTAGTTACAAGTTTATTTATAAGACCTGTTATTATATCATTCAAATCAAACTCGCCAAGCTCTTTTCCTATCTGCGCGTGAAACACTATTTGTAAAAGCACATCGCCCAGTTCTTCAATCATGCCGTCAATATCTTCATCCTCTATACTTTCAATTGCTTCATAGCATTCTTCTATTAAATAAGGCTTCAAACTTTGATGATCTTGTTTTTTGTCCCAGGGGCATCCATCCTTGCCTCTTAATACCTCCATTATGGATACCAAATCACCCATGGTATTATATTTCTTATTATCCTTCGCCTTAGGTATGTAAATACTTGTTTGATAATTTATCCATTCCACCTTATCCAACTCATATAAGTTAATCCATTGAAACTTTTCCTCGTTTTTGACACTTGCACCTTTTATTACACAAATTTCTTGATCATCCTTATAGTAGTTCATAAGTCCCAATTTGACTTCGGAAGCAATAAACTTGCTATAAACCTGCGTAACAATGTTACTGCAGTCCAAATCAGGCTTTTGCTCGTCCAATCTTAAACCGTCAATGATTTTTAAACCTGAAGAAATATCCGCTTTTAGAGATGAAATAACCACATCAATAAAGCTCATAGCCGGCTCTATCTGTATATCTATCATTCCCTCCGATCTTTCGATGATAAGTTGTACGCTTCTTTCGGCAACAAAAGGATGACCGGGAACTGCGTAAACTATTTCGCCATACATTTTTGCATATTCGCAAATACGTCTGCTTATTCTATCATAAACCTCTTCAAAATCTTCAGAAGAATCATAAATATCATCGCAGGTTTGAAAATTTATACCTTCCTTTTTTAAGTCTTCCCCTATAGGATGCTTTTCTGTTCTTAAAATCAAATGCTTTGCATTTTTTATAATTTTTAATGCTTTGATTGTCAAACAATCATAATCTGAAGGTCCTAATCCAATAATTATTATTTTATTCATAAGCAATCCTCTTTTCATAACAACCTTTTTTTCTTAAGATAACGGGAAAGCTTTTGCCCCCCTGGCGCCATCTCTAATTCCTCCGCCTTTAATCCTCCGATTGCAATTATTAAAACTCCATATATAAGCACCGCTATAAATATACTTATTATAGCTGATATGGAATTCCTCGTAGTGTAAAGATAGGAAAACCTATAAGTATAATGAGCGGCAAAGGCCATAATTACAGTGGCAAAAATCGGTTTTACAACAATTACCCCTAAGCCGAGATTTTTTCCTTGATATTTTTGTAAAGCCCTAAAGTTAAGAATAGTTGCTACAGCATAACCGATAACTGTGCCTAAAGCTGCACCTTTAATATTTATATCCGGTATGGATGTTAAAGAATAGCTGATAATGGCTTTTATAATTGCTCCAATAACTAAATTAATCACAGGTATTTTCTCTTTATTCATGCCTTGGAGTATGCCCGTCATGGTCTGCACCAAAGTCAAAAATATAACCGCCGGAGCTAAATACTGCAAAGCAATGCCTAAGGATTTTGTTTCATTTGGATAAAACATTTGCATAATGGGCCCTGCCAAAACGAACAAACCTGCCGCTGCGGGTAGACCCAGAAGCACACTCATTTTTAACGCTAATTCACTTTTTTTCTTGACGATAGCTAAATCATTTTTTGCCATGGATTCTGATATCGAAGGCACTAAGCTAACAGCCAAGGATATAGTGAACACTTGAGGCAGATTGATGAAGGAGGTAGCTAACGCTTTAAGCTGCCCAAAGAGTACAGTAGCTGTCAACTGGTCGAATCCAGCGGCTTGCAGCCTATCCATGACAATAAAAGTATCTAATAACCCCATTATTGGCATTATACTTCCGCCTATTGTTATAGGTATAGAAAACTTAATTATTTTCCCGACTATCTTTCTTGTGCTTTCCTTGATTAAACTTTTATCGTTCTTTATGTTTTCATATATTTCTCTCTTATTCTTTAAATAAATAAAATATAATGTAATAAAGCTGAATATACCACCGATAACAGTACCAAATACAGCACCTGAGGCGGCCTGTTTATAACCTAAAGGCAATAGAAAAACAGCCAAAACAAAACCTGCAACAACTCGCGTTATTTGCTCAATTACTTGAGAAACAGCACTGGGGTTCATGTTTTGCATTCCTTGAAAATAACCTCTGAAGGCTGCGCTTATGGATACAGTAAAAATCGCAGGTGAGACAGCCAGAATGGCATAATATGAGCCCGGGTTTTTTACTAACCCGGAAAAATACTTAGCATTAAAAAAAAGTATTACTGATAGGCTTGCACCCAAAATAGCCAGCATAGCCAAAGCTGTTTTGAATACTTTATGAGCTTCCACCCTTCTACCCATCTCTATTCTTTCGGAAACCAATTTTGAAATAGCGATAGGAATTGAATAAGATGAAAAATTAAGGGCCAGTATGTATAGATCATAAGCCGTCTGATAATAAGCCATACCCTCTGATGTGATGATCTGGCCTAAAGGTATCCTATATATAGCTCCTAAAATCTTTGCCGTAATGCCTGATACAGTGAGTATCAATGCTCCTTTTACAAAAGATTGTTTGCTGCTTTTCATGGCTGACCTCCAAATAACATCTTTTAAACAAATACATTCTAACACACCTATAATCTAAAATATACAAAATTTACTCCTTATAGAACTTAATAAAAAAAGCTTTTATAGCTGTTTATGTTTTATATATACTTTTATTTATTTATTGAAGGTTATTAATATTTGATAAAGATTGCATTGTGAAGAGGCTTAGAATCTGTTAGCGCAGTGGAGGATTAGTTGCGTCAACTGTTTGAGCGGAGCGAGTTTTGACGCAACCAGGAATAAGCTTACAGATTATTAGTCTTGGAACTCCGCAATCGTATCAAATATAATAAGCTATGCAGAAACTATGGTTATGTCTGAACAGTAACGAGCTTAAAACAAAAGATGGCAGCTTTTTTGCTGCCACCGCTTTATTAATCCTCCATCTGTTTTCCTAAAAAGCTCGCCGCTGTCTCTGCTACCTTCCTTTCCAGGTCACCCATTTTTGCATTTGATTCTTTACTAAGAATAATAACTGCACCTATCGGGTCACCTTCAGAAACTATTGGAGTAATTACTCCGGAGGCATATTTAGGAGGTCCTTCCTCATCAGCAGTTATATTAACAGCTTTATTGCCGTTTTCACCATCAAAGATTATTGTCATTTTTTCATCAATAATTCTATCAACTGCCGGGCTTACTTTTTTATCCATCAATTCCTTTTTAGAAACACCTGATACTGCAATTATTGTATCACGGTCCGCGATACACGTTATGTGGTCTAAAGAGCTATGTAGCGAATCCGCATATTCCTTTGCAAAATCACTCAGCTCTCCAATGGGAGAGTATTTTTTTAAGATTACTTCCCCTTCTCTATCTGTGAAAATTTCCAAGGGGTCGCCTTCCCTTATGCGCAATGTTCTTCTTATTTCCTTTGGTATAACTACTCTTCCAAGGTCATCTATGCGCCTAACTATACCGGTTGCCTTCATGCATTACCCTCCTTTATAATAGATTATTACTGTGTTTAATATATATTATTTAACAGAGGGTTAGCTTTTATACACATATTTGCATATATAGGGTTTTATCTGTCAAGATAGCATCATAGGTTCTTTACGTATTTTTCCACCTTTGCTTTATTATATATTTCTTCGAAGATTGTATCAAAATCAGTTTTCTTTTTCTCAATGAGCATACCTGTTTTAAGCTCGTCTTTGACATCCTCTAGTTTGTCTACTTTTCTATCCTCTACTTTAATTATATGATAACCATATTGACTTTTAACAATATCGCTTACCTCGCCTGGTTTTAGAGCAAAAGCAGCCTCTTCAAAAGGCTCCACCATATCTCCCCTTCTGAAATAGTCTAAATCCCCGCTATTCTCCTTTACGCTGGGGTCAATGGAATATTCCTTAGCAAGAGCATTAAAGTCCTCTCCCTCATTTACCTTTAAAAGTATGTCCTTTGCTTCCTCTTCCGTTTCCAATAAAATATGGCTTGCTTTAATTCTGAAAAATAAATCCTCATGTGAGGAATAGTAATTGCTTATTTCCTCGTCCGTTACCTCTATATTTTTTGTCATATTCTCTTTAAGTTTGTTTATAACTAGACTTTTCTTTATGGAATCCCGGAAATATTCTTCGTCCATTTTTAAACCCGTTAAGAACTCAATAAATCCTTCTTCAGAATTAAACAGCTTCTTAAACTTTTCAAACTCCTCTTCCATTTCCTCCTGGCTAACTGATAACTTTAACTCTTCAGCTTTTTTTAATTGTATTTTGTCCTCTATCATTTGCTGCAATACTTGCTCTTTTGCTAAATCTATATATTTTTTACCTTCGTAGCTTTTATCCCAAACATCCGCTCCTTGTTTCATTTCTATCTGTGTTTTAAACACGGAAAATATTTTGTCAAATTCATCCTTAGAAATGATTTCTCCATCTACTTTTGCCACAATGGACTTTTCTTCTTCGCTTTCATTTACTTTAACCATCCCGCAACCGGATACAATAAAAAGAACAATAAACAAGATAACATAAGCCAAAATGAATTTTTTATAATTCCTCACAGGTATTCACTCCTTTAAATAATCCCTTTCCATCGCTATTTTCATCTTTAAGAGAAAAAACTTTTTCAAGAAATACTATTATAGAATCTAAATCTCCTTTGGGTTTTTCTTTATCTTCTTTCAATAAAAAGAAAGGTTCCTCACTTCCATTAAAAGTAAGCATATTTTTATACTCATTCATAATTGCTAAAATCACTTTTGGTTCGACATATTTCGAACTTTTAAATCCAAGAAAAACACCTTCATTTTTTTGAACAATTGATATTATACCACATTTAGAAGCAAGATGTTTTATATATGCAACACACAAAAGATTTCGCACGTAACTTGGAATATCCCCATATCTATCTTCTATTTCCTCCTCTACATCGTATAAGTAATCCTTGCTGTCTATTGCAGCAATTCTTTTGTAGATCTCAATCCTTTGATTTTCATCTGCAACATAGCTTTTCGGTATATAGCCTTCAATATTTAATTCAATTGCCGTTTCTATCTTTTCTTGAGGCGGTAATCCTTTTAATAGCCTTATCGTATCTTCAAGGAGCTTAGTGTATAGATCATAGCCTATAGCTTCCATATGCCCGTGCTGTTCTCTGCCTAGAAGATTTCCGGCACCTCTTATCTCCAAATCCCGCATGGCTATTTTATATCCGGAGCCGAATTCTGTAAATTCCTTTATGGCTTGCAGTCTTTTTTCTGCCATTTCATTAAGAACCTTATCCTTTTGATATGTTAAATAGGCATAAGCCAGCCTATTAGATCGGCCTACCCTGCCCCTTAATTGATAAAGCTGTGATAACCCTAATTTATCTGCATCAAATACTATTATAGTATTTACATTGGGTATATCAAGACCGGATTCTATTATAGTAGTACAAACAAGGACATTAAACTCCCCGTTAAAAAAGTCCAGCATTGTATTTTCTAAAACTCTTTCATCCATTTGTCCGTGTGCAACTGCTATTTTTGCTTCGGGAATTAAAAGTCTAAGCCTTGAAGTTATTTTTTCTATTGTTCGCACCCGATTATATAAGAAATAAACCTGACCCCCTCTGTTTATTTCCCTTATTATGGCGTCCTTTACTGCCTCCTCATTGTATTCCATTACATAAGTCAAAACAGGATATCTCTCCTCCGGGGGCTCCTCTATAACACTTATATCCCTGATTCCTATGAGCGACATATGGAGTGTTCTAGGTATCGGTGTTGCTGTAAGAGTTAAAACATCAACATCCTTTTTTATTTTCTTAATTTTTTCTTTATGAGAAACACCAAACCGCTGCTCCTCATCTACAATTAATAATCCTAAATCCTTAAATCTGATATCTTGCTGTATCAGTCTGTGGGTCCCTATTATTAAATCCACTGTCCCATTTTTTAGACCTTCAATTGTTTTCTTTTGTTCTGAAGCTTTTCGAAAACGGGAAAGCAAATCAATATTAATAGGAAAATCCTGAAAGCGTTGAATACAAGTATTATAGTGCTGCTGTGCCAGAATTGTAGTTGGAACCAAAACAGATGCTTGCTTCCCATCCATTATCGCTTTAAAAGCAGCCCGGAGAGCAACCTCAGTCTTACCATAGCCCACATCACCGCATAGCAGTCTGTCCATAACCTTTTCTTTTTCCATATCCTCTTTTATTTCCTCAATACTTTTTAATTGACCCGAAGTTTCATCATATGGAAATAAGTCCTCAAATTCTTTCTGCCAATGTGTATCCTTTGAAAACTGAAAGCCTTTTGCTTTTTGCCTTTCGGCATATAGCTTTAATAATTCCCCCGCCAAGTCCATAATAGCGGTTCTGGCTCTGGCTTTTGTTTTTGCCCATTCCGTGCCGGAAAGCTTGTTAACCTTTGGTGTACCTTCTCCCCCGATATACTTCTGTATTAAATCAAACTGGTCTGTTGGAATGTATAGCTTATCATTTCCTCGATATCTTATATTCAAATAATCCCTGACAGTGTTATTTACTTTAAGTCTTTCAATACCCATATATTGTCCTATACCGTGATACTCATGAACAATATAATCCCCCACCTTTAAATCGGTGAAGAAGCTTATTCTATTACCTTTCTTCTTTATTGTTTTTTTCCTTTGGGCACTTAATATATCTACATCTGTGATAATTGCATATTTGATCGAAGGAAATTCAAAACCACCGCTGATACTTCCGGGAATTAATACTGTTTGACCATCCTCAATGAAAAAATCCAAGCTATCATGATATATGGCCTCTATCCCTTCGTCCCATAACTCGTCTCTCAGCCTTTGACCTCTTTCTCTGCCGCCGGCCAATATCAAAATTTTGTATTTACGATTTTTAAGATTTTTTATTTCTTCTGCAAGAAGGTTTACTTTGCCATGAAATGGCTGCATGCCTCTGGTAACAAAGCTGATAATTTTTCCTGGTTTAAAATCCGGCATGGCTTTCAATAAAGTATTAAAACAAATCCTTTGGTGCATTTTAATTTTTTCCAATATATCATCATATGTAAACTGGGCTTCGAATTCCTCTGGCAGTGCTTCCCCTGTTTCAAGAAGATGCTTAAACTGCTCACTGTACTCTAAGGCCATGTTATCATACTTTTGTCTTATCCTGTTAGGCTCATCAATCACTATAAATGCGTCTTCCAAGTAATCAATTATACTATAGCTTTTATCGCTAAAATAGGGACTGTATAGCTCTATCCCTTCAAAGTATACCTTTTGTTTAATTCTATCTATATCACCTTTAATCTTTTCTTCCAAAGTATTTATTGCTTTTTTCTTACTTTTTAAATATAAAAGTCTTTTTTCCAAAGCATCAGTAAGGTTTACACACCCTTGTTCAAATTGCTCTGTACTGTATAGGTGCTCTCTCATAGGAGATAATTTTATTTTATCAAGCTTTTTAATTGAGCGCTGACTAAACAAATCAAAATATCTTATAGAATCTACTTCATCGTCAAAAAGCTCTATTCTTATAGGATAATCTTCCGTAGGCAAGTAAAAATCTATTATCCCGCCCCGTAAAGAAAATTGGCCTCTGCCCTCAATCATATCAACTCTTTCGTAGCCTGTTCTAACGAAATATTCAGCGAACTCCCGTATTGATACAACATCACCCATGGATATATCCTTGAAACAGGACTTAAAAAAAACCGGATCACTTAGCTTTGATATAATCCCTTCCACAGAAGCACAGATAATAAGTCTTGAGCCTATTCTACTCAATGCTTTAATTCTGCTGACTCTTGTTTCATTACTTCTAGCATCTATTTTATGAAAGATCATTTCTAAAGAAGGCAAATAAACAGCACTATCCGGGTCAAAAAAGGAGATGTCCTCATACAGCTTTCTTGCTAAGCTATCATTATGAGTTATTATCAGGCATGTCCTATTTACCGCTCTGCTTAGTGCTGTTGTTATCATTGCTTTTTGAACATCTGAAAGCCCGTGAGCTTCCACGATACCAGTCGCTTTATTAAAAGAATCCAAGAGGCTTTGATACTCATCAAGGGATTCTAAAGGAGCTATAATATTATCGAAATTCAAAAAGGTATTTCCTTCCTTTCAATTTATTTCTATATGTTATTGCCATTAAATTTATTCATTGCAGCATATGTCCCGTTTTTTACTATTTCTTCTATGGATTCCGCTGCCTTTATAATAGCTTTCTCCATAATTGGAATCTCATCCTTTGTGAAATCACTGGTTACATAGTCCGCCAAATCCATATAAGACGGCGGATTACCTATGCCTACTCTTACTCTCGGAAAATCATCCTTGTTCAATAAATAAATAATGGACTTCATGCCATTATGAGTACCTGAACTGCCCTTTGACCTGATGCGAATAATTCCCGTGTCTAAATCTATATCATCGTAAACCAAAATCAGATTTTCCATAGGTATTTTATAAAATGATACAATATCAAGGACACTTTCGCCGCTTAGGTTCATATAGGTCTGGGGCTTGGCAAAAATAATTTTTTCATCGCCAATACGGCACTCTCCTAGTAGTGCCTTAAACTTTATTTTATTCACTTTTACATTATGCATCCTTGATAAATAATCAATCACCATAAAGCCTATATTATGGCGATTGGCTGCATATTTTGTGCCCGGATTTCCAAGCCCGATTACTATAAACATTTATCTCATCCCAAAATACTTTATATGTCTATCTTAGCCTATATTTTAATGGTCTAATCAAATAGCTTACTGACTGAAAGACCTTCGTAAATTCTATGTATTGCCTCTGCGAAAAGCGGCGCAACAGAAAGAACCTTAATCTTGCTGCAGTACTTGCCTTCAGGGAGAGGGATAGAATCAGTAACAACCAGCTCTTTTATAACGGAGTCTTCAATTCTTTCAAATGCAGGTCCCGAAAGAACCGGATGAGTACAAGCCACATAGACGCCTTTGGCTCCCATATCCATCAAAACCTTTGCTGCATTGGCAATGGAACCTCCTGTATCAACCATATCATCTATGATTATACAATTTCTTTTATTTATTTCACCTATTACATTAACAACCTCTGCCACATTTGCTTTTGGTCTTCTTTTATCTACTATGGCTAAAGGTGCGGCATGTAATCTTGATGCCAGAGATCTCGCTCTGGAAACCCCTCCTACATCCGGGGAAACAACGGTTACGTCCTCCAGATTCTTATCTCTGAAATAGCTTGCAATTATAGGTATTGCGTAAAGATTATCAACAGGTATATTGAAAAATCCTTGTATTTGCGGTGCATGTAAATCCATAGTAAGCACTCTATCAGCACCTGAAACAGTAATCAAATCAGCGACCAGCTTTGCAGAAATAGGCTCCCTGGGTTTTGACTTTCTGTCTTGCCTGGAATAACCATAATAAGGAATGACGACGGTTATTCTATGTGCAGAAGCTCTTCTGAGAGCGTCCACTGTAATCAGAAGCTCCATCAAGTTGTTATTCACGGGAGAGCTTGTGGATTGAATAACAAATACATCAGCCCCTCTTACTGATTCATTAATATTTACAGATATCTCTCCGTTACTAAAAGTACCTACCTGGGAATCCCCCACCGGTACACCAACTATATTCGCAATATTTCTTGTTAAATCTTTGTTGGCGTTACAATGAAAAATTTTGATACACCCGCCATGTCTCACCATTTTTAAGTACCCTCCTAAATCATTCTGTTTTTTTAATCAGTCCTTTTCTTTTGACCCAGCCATCCTTGTTCTCCTGTTTTACTCTGCCTACCGCCAAATTTTCATCCGGAACATCCTTTGTCACTGTTGTCCCGGCTGCAATATATGTATTTATGCCTACTTTAACAGGAGCAATTAGATTAGTATTACAACCGATAAAACTATAATCCTCCACTGTAGTTCTATGCTTTTCTTTTCCGTCGTAATTAACAAAAACAACACCGCAGCCTATATTAACATTATTGCCTACATCACCGTCACCAATATAAGTCAAATGGGATGCTTTTGAATTATTCCCAAAATTGGAATTTTTCATTTCAACAAAATCACCGATTTTTGCATTCTTCCCTACTATATTTCCCGGTCTTAAATAAGCAAAAGGTCCAATTGAAGTGTTTTCGCCTATACGGCTATCCATAACAATAGAGCTTTTTACCTTAACACCCTTATCTATGTAGCTATTTACTATTTGACTATTAGGCCCTATCTCCGCATCCTCTTTAATACATGTGCTGCCGCTTATTACACAGCCGGGCAAAATGGTAACATCCTTTTCTATATTAACTGTAATATCAATATAAGTACTTAAAGAGTCAATTATAGTAACTCCTTTAAGCATATGATTTTCATTTATAGCCTTTCTCATTAAAAATTCTGCTTCGCTAAGCTGCATTCTATTATTCACACCCATAACTTCATTAGCATCCTTGATTAAAAAAGCTCCTACTTTATAATTATTCTGAGTAAAAATTTTAATTATGTCCGTAAGATAGTATTCACTTTGGTCATTATCATTCTCTAATTGCTTTAGATGTTTCTTTAATAAGCTGCCTTCAAATATATAAATCCCTGAATTGATTTCTCTGATTTCCTTTTGCAGTGAATCTGCATCTCGCTCTTCCACTATCCCAGTGACATAATCCCCTTCTCTGATTATTCTTCCGTAGTTATAGGGGTTATTAAATATTGAAGTTAATACAGTGGCTTGATAATTACTGGTTTTATGATATTCATAAGCTTTTTTTAGAGTATCCCCTTTTAGAAGAGGGGTATCCCCGCATAGCACAAAGACAGTACCATCTTTAATAAACCTTTCGGCTTGCATAACTGCATGACCTGTGCCGAGCTGCTCTGTTTGATAAGCAAAATTTACATCTTTAAGGCTCTTTTGAACCTCCTCTCCACCATGTCCAATTACGACAACCAAATCCTTTATACCCGCTTCTCTCGCAGCATTGCATACATGCCCCAACATGGTTCTCCCACATATTTCATGGAGAACTTTTGGTTTTTTAGAATACATTCTTTTACCTTCGCCGGCTGCAAGTATAATACCCTGTAGTGTGTTGTCCACAATATCACCTCGGTTACAATTCCAAATTTAGCTAAATCAAATTCTTTTCCTTTGCACTTCATATTTTATCATAACTTATTTTTTTTAAAAAGCAATTTCCTTTTATTAATTCTACTATTTCTTTAGTTTTACTATTTAGGCAATTCATGATTCAAATACTAAATATATTTCTTTAGCTTATAAATATTTGATAAAGATTGCATTGTGGAGAGGCTTAAAATCTGTTAGTGCAGTGGAGGATAAGTTGCGTCAACTGTTTGAGCGAAGCGAGTTTTGACGCAACCCGGAACAAGCTTACAGATTATTAGTCTTGGAACTCCGCAATCGTATCAAATATGATAAGCTATGCCTATACTATAGCTGTATATGAATTTTAGTAAGTTTCTGGCAGTTTAAGCATATTTCTTTAGATTATTTTTTACACAAAACTCGCACCTTTAATTTCGACAATGGGCTAAAATAGTAAAAACCGAAGTTTAAACTCCGGTTTTTGCAGCTTTATAAAAATTCATTCATCATCTTCCTCTACGTACCAGTCTCTTGCATCCCAATCATCACAATCAATTTCATTATATTGATCCTGATAGTGCAAGTTATGAAATTGATGCATCGGAGGCTGTACAGGCATTTGAGGAGTTATACCTTGCTCCTTTTCCACATGATGATACATGGGCATGCTGTCTGCAGGCATCATATTCATCATAGGGCATTGACTTATCCCCCACTGCATCATTGGACAGTTCATCATTGGACAACCTACCATTGCCATTTCCATTTCGTCCTTATCTTTAATATCTTCCATTATTTTACCCCCTAAAATAATTTAATACCACTATTATATATATTCCATAGGAGTAAAATATGATACTTTAAATAAATGCAAAAAGTCCCTCTCTAATAGAAAAGGAACTTTCATACATAATTATTCTACATCTGATTATTCTACATCTTTAACTTTTTCATATTCAGTTAAAATAGCAGTTTGTATACGCTCTCTTGTAGGAGAATTAATTGGATGAGCTATATCTTTAAACTCTCCATCCGGCGTTTTTCTGCTCGGCATTGCTATAAAAAGACCTTCCTGCCCTTCTATAACTTTAATGTCATGAACTACAAACTCGTTATCGAAAGTAACTGAAACTACTGCTTTCATTTTTCCTTCTGCATTGATTTTTCTGATTCTAACATCAGTAATATTCATTCTGCTCACCACCTTCCCGCCCACATGAATTGTCCATAAAAAGTTGAATAGATAAAGTATTCGCCATAAATTCAAAATTTCCTTCTTTTTTTGGGAATTTTCAGAAAATATTTCAAGTATCTGCGGTTGCGCTTGCGCCTCCGTAGGGCATCTTATAAGGTACCATAAACATCTTTTACATTTATTGATTTAATATCAAATAAAGCTTTTAAAATATAAGTATTATATCCATATATTAGATAATTATGTATAGCTTGGTTATCATTATCGCTGACTCATTCTTTTAAAAGTTTAAAAATAAGATTATATACATGCAAATTTTTATGGCTATAATAATATTATAGATATTAATATCATTATATTTATTTTTTATAGCTATTTGTTGCTTTTCATCACAAGCAAGAAAAATCCCCTGTTTTGAACTTGATAAGTATCAAGGGATTTGTAATAATTAGATGTTGCATAGTATAGGGTTAAATTATATTGTAAAAGGAGTTTAATTTAAATGCATTTTTTGAATAATGTAAGTAAAATTCATTTTATCGGTATAGGCGGGATAAGCATGAGCGGTTTAGCAGAGATTGTATTGGATAGAGGCTATAAGGTTGAAGGCTCAGATATTCAGAACAGTCCAATAATAGAAAGGATTAGAAGCAAAGGTGCAATTGTCAATATTCCTCATAACGGTGAAAACCTAAAGGACGCAGATTTAGTGGTTTATACTTCCGCTGTAAAAAAGGATAACCCCGAAATGATTAAAGCCCAAGAGCTTAATATACCCATCGTAGACAGGGCATCCTTTTTAGGCGATATTATGAAGGAATATAAGTTTGGCATAGCCATTGCCGGATGCCATGGAAAAACTACAACCACGTCAATGATTTCTCTAATACTAAAGAATGCCAGGCTTGACCCTACGGTTCTTTTAGGTGGAGAGCTTGATGCCATCGGCGGCAATGTAAGAATCGGTCGAAGCCCTTATTTCATTACAGAAGCATGTGAATATATGGAGAACTTTTTAAAGTTTCACCCCTTCGTTGGAGTAATACTAAATATAGGCATAGACCATTTGGATTATTTTAAAGATCTAGACCATATTAAATCAGCCTTTTTAAAATTTGCCAGACTGGTGCCAAAGGACGGTTGCTTATTCTTATGCAGCGATGACACAAACACTAGAGAATTAACATCCTTAGTGGATTGTAATAAAATTATCTTCGGTTTAGAAAACAACAGCGACTATACTGCCAATATTATAAGCTACGACGAGGAAGGCAGACCTTCCTTTGAAGTTTTTAAAAATAATACCTCCAAAGGTGTTTTTACTTTAAAAATCCATGGTAAACATAATGTATTGAATTCCCTGGCAGCATTTGCGGTAGCAGATTACGCCGGTGTTCCTTTAGATATTATCAGAAAAAGCTTATCAGAGTTTAGCGGAACCCATAGGCGCTTTGAAACAAAAGGTGTTTACAACGATATTACGGTAATTGATGATTACGCACACCATCCAACGGAAATTAAAGTAACTTTGGATGCCGCAAAAAAAATAAAGCATAATAAGCTATGGTGTATTTTTCAACCTCACACCTACACAAGAACAAATCTGCTTTTTAATGAGTTTGCTGATTCTTTCAATGATGCAGATGAAATAATTATCGCTGATATTTATGCAGCAAGAGAAAAGGACACGGGATTGGTGAGTTCCAAGGAGCTAGCTGAGGAAATCAATAAAAAGATTGTGAATAAAAAAGCCGCATATATGGATAGCTTTGAATCTATAGCAGAGCATGTTGCCAAAAACGCTATGCCTCGGGATTTGGTTATGACCATAGGAGCCGGCAGCATAACTGATCTGGGTCCCATGATTTTAACAAAACTGAAATCAAATAGTTAATTACTTTTTCTAAATCTGCTTTTTATAATAGGTATATTGCTGAAAACTGTAATTATTGTAACTGTCAACAAAATGATAGTAATAGGTCTTCCCAGCAATGCTTTCACTATACTATCTTCAGATGAAGCGAGAGAAACAGCCCGTCTAAAATTCGAATCCATCATGCCGCCTAATACAATGGCTAAAATCATGGGAGGAATGGGATAATCCCGCCTTCTCATGATAAAACCTAAAATGCCGAAAAAAAACATAAGAGTAACATCGAATATTCTGTTATTACATGCAAAGGCACCGACTACACATAAGACAATTATTAAAGGCATCAAAATTTCTTTTGGCAAAGTAATTGCTTTACTTAAACCGGGACCTATTATAAGCCCAAGAAAAAGTAAAAATACGCTTCCTATCAGCCCCCCTGCCAAAATAACATGAAAAACTTCAGGACTCGTTCTAATAAACATTGGTCCCGGCTGTAATCCGTGAACATAAAATACAGACAGTATAATAGCCGTTACCGCATCTCCGGGAATCCCAAGAGTAAGCATAGGAATCAAAGCTCCCCCGATACAAGCATTATTTGCAGATTCGCTTGCCACAATTCCTTCGATCTCACCTTCGCCAAAAGGTTTTTCAGGGTTTTTTACTATTCTTTTTGCCTCTGTATAAGCTAAAATTGATGCGACAGGTCCCCCAACACCTGGCAGTATTCCCACAAAAGTACCAATGGTGCTATAATATAAGGAGCGATAAAAATATTTCATCATATCCTTCAACTTAACGGTAGATCTTTTAATTTCCAAGAGCTTAGATTTTATATTTCTTTTTGAAATTATGGAAAGAACCTCAGAAAAGCCAAATAACCCAACCAAAGCAGGAACGATATTAATACCTGCCTGCAAATCATATATGCCCATAGTAAGCCTAGGTGTACCCATTATTGAGTCAAGCCCAATCATGCTTATGACTAAACCAAGGATGGCACTTATTAGACCCTTTATAAAGCTACGGGAGGTTATAGAGCCTACCGTGGATAATCCAAATAAAGCCAATAAGAAATAATCCATAGGTGTAAATTTTAACGCTATCTGGGAAATAGGCTTGGCAAGTGCACCCAATACCAAGAAGCCGAAAACAGTTCCCGTAAAAGAATACACGGCAGCATATTTTAATGCTTTATATGCTTCTCCTCGTGATGCCAAAGGATAACCATCCAAAGTAGTAACCACTGAAGACGGTGCGCCGGGAATATTAATCAAAATAGCAGAAATAGCTCCGGAGAACACGCCAACCACATAAACACCCATAATTGCAGCCAAGGCATGCTCTGTCTTCCATGAATAAGTAACAGAAACCAGTAAAGCCGTTGCCATGGACACAGTTAAGCCGGGAATTGCTCCTATAAACATCCCTGCTACGGCACCGAGAAAAACCATAAATATGAATTCAATATTGACAAAATAAGAAAAAACGCCAAGGATATCAATCATAAAATACGCCTCCTAAGGCAGCATAACTTTTAATAGAATCGCAAATATCCCGTAGATGCCTAAAGAAAAAGCAATGGAAACTAAAGCTACCAACCAAGCTTTTTTTATTCCAAAAAAAATAAACATAAAAGCTAAAAAAAACAATGTTGAAGGTATAAAGCCGATAAAAGCCATCCCTTTGTAGTAGGCTAAGGACGCTATTATCGTTACTGCTAATGCTCTTTGGTTTATAGCTTCCTTACTCATATTATCTTTTTTTAACCTCATTTCTTTAATACCTTTATTTAAAAGAAAAAAAGATAATAAAGCCAAGGCAATTCCAATTAATATTGGAAAGAGGTAGGGTGAAGTCTTCCAATCTAAATTACTTAAAGCAGAGTATGCCCCCCCTGTATCATAATGATTTATCAAGGCGTAAGCTATTAAAAGAATAGATAGTATAAAGAATAAAATAAATTCCTGAATGGCTTTATTATAAAAATAATTTAATTTATGATTCTTTTCCATCATAACCACCTTCGCCGTATGCACTCTTGCACACCCTCAATGAACTCCCATAATGATAACAAGAATGATAAAAGAGGTCTATCCATTATTAAAAAAGATAATACATCCGCTATTAAAGTATAGGGTTAAGGTCTGGGGATATTATATTTCTCCGGACTATATTTAGCGGCACCTGCATCATAAATAAGCCAGGATACCATAGATTCCCATTGTGAATAAAACTTCTTTGCCGAATCCGCATCAGGATATTTTTCATATAACTTTTCTAAAGAATTTTCCTTGACATACTCTTTCCATTCTTCCTCCATAACGGCTTTAGCCGCAGCGTCCTTTAGCACTATTTGGTATTCCTCCGGCACATCCTTGGAAACCAGCAAAGATAAAGGAGTAAAAGGTGTTTCTAAGTAACTGGAAGCCTCAGGTATTATATCGGATAAAGTCGGTACATCAGGATATTTGTCCAGCCTGTAATTAGCCGATATACCTAAAAGCTTTAAATCTCCGCTTTCCAAATAACCTGTTATAGTAGAAAAATTAGAATTAGTAAAATCGACTTGATTACCTAAAACCGCTACAATGCAGTCACTGCCCCCTGGGTATGCTGTGAGGGCCATATCCAAACCAAATTTATTATAAATGAGACTTTGCACATGACCGGAGCCTCCCGGTCCCGTATGAGACATTTTTACTTTTCCCGGGCGGGCTTTTATATCATCTATCAAATCCTTTAAGGTTTCGTACTTAGATGCCTTATTAACGACAATAACCTTAGGATCATTAACTACAACCATAATCGGTGAAAAATCATCATAGCTCATCTCTGAAATACCCATAACCCTTTGGGTCCCCAAAGAATCAGCAGAGTATAAAATTGTATATCCGTCGGGAGCCGCATCCAAAACAGTTTTTGTTCCTATTGAGCCTGACGCTCCGCCTTGATTTATTATAGTGATAGACTGCCCCAAATGCTTTTCCATCTGTATAGCCAGTTGTCTCCCCGTTAAATCTGTGGTGCCCCCCGCACCGTAAGGAATAATCATTGTTAAGGCCTTATTTGGATAATCTGTTTCAATAGTTTTTGGTGAAGGGTCGGTGCATCCGGTAATAATTAACAATATAACAAATACCAATAATAACATGTTTTTTACTTTCAAAATAAACTCCTCCGTCTTTAAATCTTTGAAATACTAAGAATATATAAAGCTAACGGTTTTTTCTTTTTAATAAAGCTGTTGTATCAAGCATTTCTTTTTCACTTTTATTAGCTTTTATATCCTTAATATCAGCTTTTGTTTTTCCTGCTTCATCTACTTTATTGTTATATAGGCTTTCATCAATGGTGTCAACCTTAATATTCTCTTTATTATTGAAGGTCTCTTCCTTTATTTCCATTTTAGCTTCTTTATTCTTTATTTTAACCTTTTTCACTGCTTTGTTATATACTTTTATCAGTCTGTCATAGGGTATACTCAATCTTCTTGCAGCTATATCTAATAATAAAACAAATAATGAAGTAAAAAGTAAAAAAGGAGTTAAATCTTTCCGACCTTTTACATCCATCATATTTCCCTCATATACTTCAGAAGCATTTTTTATATATTTCCCTCCGCTTTCCTTAACTGTTCTGTCAAGAATATCTGATTTTGCTTCAATTGCATACTCCGGAGAATAAGATACAGCCAGCCCGGTACTTGAGCTTCTTTTTATTTCACCTTGAGCCCTTTGAACTATCTTGATCAAATAGCTGCCTACCTCGTCCAACCTATAGCTTCCTTTATATTGTCCCGGAGATTCCGCTTCCAGCTTTAACTCAATATTTTTTAAGGATGGAGTGGTTATTATCGCCTGAGTATCATATTCCACCTTATTATCATTTTGCTTAACTTTTATAACAGCAAATCCGCCTTCTATGTGAGATTCGATGTTCAGTTCATCATCCTCATAGCTTTCAATAGTCCAATTGATTATATTATTCCACAATGCTAGATTCTTCTCCCAATTAACATAATTGGCGCTCCATTTACCGCTCATATCTGAATTCCATGCGGCTGTTTTACCTAAGCCGTATTGCCAAAGAGTTAAAATGGGGTCTTCTTCATCACTTTCTAAAACAACCCTTGCGGTATCCTTAGGACTAGCAGCAACATATCCCAATAAGTCAGGTAATCCACCTGCTGATGCATCTGCAATGATGGGATGCAATGATATTATTCTGGGAGTAAAGCTCCGATTATTCAGATAGGACTTTGCTGCCATAAAGGTCTCTTTAGCAAATATCGTCGGAAGATTTGAGTATTCATCAGTTTTATAAAAACGTCCTCCCGCCTTTCCTGCAATATGCTGCAACAGGCTTGCATCCGCATCTTGCCCTACCGCTACGGCAGAAACCGTCACACCTGCTTTCTCCGCTTCTTCCAAAACAGAATCATATCCTGTTTTTTCCGCTTGACCGTCAGTTAGTAATATTACATGCTTTATTTTGCTTTTTATGCTTTTAGCTGTTTTTACAGCTTCTTTTAAAGGAGGCAATATACTGGTTCCTCCCCCTGCCCTTATGGTGCCAATTTTATTTCTTGTTTCTTCCCTGTCTATAATCTTCTGAGGGCTTACAACCCAATACATGGCATCATCAAAAGCCAAAACTCCTATGCTGTCCTGCTCTCTTAAAGAATCTAATACCCGAGAAGCTGCTTCCCTGGCTAAATCAATCCTGCTTATCCCGTCTCTGCCATCGGACATGCTCCCGGATTTATCAATGACTAGAATAATAGACATGTCAGGGATAGCTTTCTTCCCTTTTAACTCCATGTTAACGGGCAGAACCTTTTCTAGCGGGGTCTTATAATAGCCTCCCAAAGCGAAGGAATCCTCCCCACCTGTTGCGACCAGTCCTCCGCCAAAATCCTTGACATAAGGCTCCAGGGAGCTCATGAATCCTCTGTTTAGCTTTTCGGCAGACACATTTGCCAATATAATTGTTTTATATTGCACCATGGCTTGTAAGGATGATGGAGCTGAAGCTGCCTCCACCCTTTTATAATATGCTTTTGAAGCCTCCAGCATTTTGGCAATTTCATCGCCTTCTCCTCCATTACCCTCTATTAATAAAATTTGGGGTTCATCCAAAACATTAATGATAGCCGAGCCTTCATTATTCCTGTTATCCTTATCCCCTTCAGCCTCTATTACTGCTTTGTATGTTTTAAAACCCGTGGTATCAGATTTATCACTGAATACAAATCTATTTTCTCCTTTTGAAATCATAACCTTTTCTTCTGCAGCCTTTTCATTACCATCAAACAAGGTAAGCTTTCCGTTTATATTAAAATTACTCTTTATATTAACAACTATATTGTATTCTTCACCTTTATTTATTTTGTTGGGAACGGAGATGCCTGTAATTGCCAGCTCGTCTCCTCTGTCTTTTTCAATTTTGCAGACTTTAAAATCTATACCTTTATCCTTTAGAATTCCCGCCGCCTTGCTACTGTCTCCTTCATTTTCCTCACCGTCTGTTATAAGGACAATCCTTTTTTTGCTCTTGTCCGGCAATATAGATATAGCCGTTGTCAAAGCTTTTTCAATATTAGTATATTTACTTTCCACTATACCTTTAATGCTTGCAAAGGAAGGCTCCTTTGATAAAAAGCTTTCCATCACCGGATCGCCGCCAAAAATGATAACCCCTGCCATATCCTTTTCTTTCATAAGCTCCAGCGCTTCCTTGACAAAGCTTTCAGCTTCCTTTTTGCTTTCTTTCATGCTGTCCGAAGCATCAATGAGATAAACCGTTGACACATTATTTATGCTCCATGTTAAGCCCGGTTTTGCCAAAGCCAGTAGCAGCAGTATTATTAAAACACTTCTTATGCCCACTATCAGATTCCTTCTCCCAACCCCTCTCCTCCTTAATGGTTTCCCGGAAAGGAATAAAAAAGCCAATCCAAAGGGTATAAGAATCAACCAAAAATAATTTATAAAATCAATTCCCACGAACATACACCATCCATTCTGCCAAAAGAATCATAAGAACGATTATAATCAAAGGCTTCTCCAAATCAAAGCCTCCGTTGTAGCCTTTTAATTCAATATTTTCATTTACAGAACCGTACCATTCAGTAAAAGCATTTTTTGATTCCTCCTCGGGAAAATTAACTGCAAAGAGTCTGGAATCCTCTTCCTCACCTTTTTTATAACTTAAGCTATAGATTCCAGTCTCTTTTGTACCGCTGAAACCATAAGGCAGCAAACTATTGCTTATTTCTTCCCTATCCCCTGAAGGTAATGTTATATATGCCTCTCCTATATCCGGTGCAAACATTAAATCAATATTTTCACCGCTTTGATAATAGCCGGCGCCTTTACTTTCCAAATCCCCCAGGCTTGCAATGATGTTATAAATAAAAATCGGAAATGCAGGGCTGAGAGGCAAATCGCTTTCCCTCACGTCAAAGGAAATATAGGACGCTTTTCTCCCATCCAGCTTCCCTATTCCCCCAAGGATATCATCTCCCATGGATATCAATGAATCAGCCCAAAGAGGCTTTTTTATTATTTTTGCGCTGTTAACAATAAAGCTGTAATCCTCAATATATTTATTTGTAGTATTATTGCTGAAATGAGCTATGCCGCCTCTTTCACTACCAACAATTGTGAAAAAAGGAGGGCTGTCGGAGCCGGGATTAATAAATAACAAAGAACCGCCCTTTGGCAATTCCTTGGGACCTTTGCCGTCAAAAATATATAAATCGTAGGTATCATCTTTTATATCAAAATTATCTGTCTTATAAAGTTCGATTCCGTCAATTGAGCTTAATGCTTTTTCTAAAAAAACATTCCCTTTTGTAATAAGAAGAGCTTTTTTTACTTTTGTATTTTGTAATATAAGAAAAGCTTTATTGTCCTCCATAAGTAAATCCTCTTGAGAAAGCTCTGCCATAATATAGCTGTAATCATTTTGTATATTAAAAAAATATAAGTTTTCGGAGCTTTTGGGTTCTATCTCCACCTCTTGTAATCCCAAAAATTCCTCGTCCCCATATAAAGCTACTTCCCTGCTTATAATGCTATCCCCCGTATTGGTAACCCGGACTAATATGGTGTAATCTTCATCCTCGATACTGCCGGATATATTTGTAATCCCCGCATTTTCTCCATTACTGCCCAGATTAATAATTTGACAATTTGTACCATCCATTGCAAAAAGCTCGTCCGTATATGCCAAAACAGCGGCTTCCTGATATTGATTATAGATTGCTTTGATAACAGACCCATGATTCTCCAAATTACCTTTAAAATTGCTTGTCTCTATATCCTTAATCTTTATAAGCGCCTCAGCTTTATCTCTCGTATTGCTTATCTCTATTTTGGCTTCCCTTGAGGCGGAGATAATTGTATAAGCAGAATTTCCCGGGGCTTCCCTCACTACGTTTTCCGCCATAGACTTTGCCCTTTGGAGTCTGCTTTTACCTTCTAAAAGGGTATTCATGCTGCCGCTATTATCAATGACGATAATTATATTTCCTCCAAGGGCGGACCCCGTCTTTAAAAAAGGGTTCGCTAAAGACATGATTATGAAAAAAGCAGCTAAAAGCTGTAAAATCATTAACATATTGTTTTTTAATTTTTGCCAGGGCTTTTTAACTTCTGATTGAGCTAATACTGTTTTCCATAGATAAAGGCTGGATATCTCCATTTCCTCATGCTCTTCCTTAAGAAGATACATAAGGATAATCAGCCCCAACAAAGGCAAAAGCCATAAGGCATATAGTGTATTGAAACCCATTATAAACGCTCCTATTTGATTATTCCTTTTTTTATTAAATCCTCAAATATAACCTTCTCCATGCTTTCATTTGACACGGCTTTTACATATATGCCGCCGTATTTTTTGCATTTATCATTTATATCACCGATAAAGGATTTTATGACCTTATCGTATTTAGCTAAAAGAGATGAATTAAGCTCAACATTTACCTCCTCATCCGTCTCCGAATCCTTCAGCTTCACACTGCCGCTGAAGTCCGGATTTTGCTCCTTTGGTGATAAAATATGGATGAGTATTATTTCCTGCTTATTAAAAAGAAGATATTTCAGTATTTCCTCTAAGCTTCCCCGGGTAAAAAAATCAGAAATTAGGATGGCTAAACCCCTGCCTCTAAACCTTTTCTTCTTTATAGAGATTTCTAAATCAGTTAGCCCGGAAAACTCAGCTTTTTCCAAAAATGAAACTGCCCCGTTAAATTGACCTCTCCCGCCAAATACGTCAGAGACTTTAAGGGCTTCGCCGCCCATTAAATTTATACAAAGCCTGTCCATATTGATGAGCGATAGATATGAAAAAGAAGCAGCCAATTCCATGGCTAAATTAGCTTTATTCTCAAAGTCCATAGACTTGCTGCAATCTATGAATACATTTATAAAAGCTTCTCTTTCCTCCATAAAAAGCTTAACAAACATCCTGTCAAATCTTCCGTAAGCATTCCAGTCAATTCTTCTCATATCATCGCCTAAGGAATATTCCCTGAAATCCGAAAATTCCGTGGAGCTGCCCTTTGCCCTGGATTTTCTACTGCCTCCGCCGCCGGCATTCATAAGCTTTTCTATATTTAATGATAGTTTTTCCAACCTTTTTAAAAAATCAGAATCAATGTATTTTCCCATGCTATATTTTCTCACTATCCAATTCTTTGAATATCTCTTTTATTAAATCATCATTGCTTATTCCTTCGGCAATAGCCTCATAGTTCAAAAACATCCTATGACGGAGAGCCGGATATGCTACATACTTTATATCTTCAAAGGCGACATTATATCTGCCTTCCAAAAGAGCCATGACTTTTGATGCGTTAACAATAGCTTGCGCCGCCCTGGGGCTGGCACCGAAACGGATATATTTCTTCGTGCTCTCGGGAGAGCCCTTTTCCTCCGGATGTGTATGCATGACAGTCTTTAAAGCATAGGAAAGAACAAGCTGAGCTATGGGCATTTCTCTTGCTATTGCCCTTATATTCAGTATTTCCATTCCATTTGCTATGTTTTGCAAAATTGTGTCGTTACCTGAAGTAGTCAGATCTACAATTTCTTTTAATTCCGTATATTGAGGGAACTTAACATTTATTTTAAATAAAAACCTGTCCAATTGAGCCTCCGGCAAAGGATAGGTGCCTTCCATTTCAATAGGGTTTTGAGTAGCCATTACCATAAAAGGCTTTGGTAGCTCATAGGTATTGTTAAAGGCTGTTACAGTCCCTTCCTGCATTGCTTCCAATAGTGCGGATTGGGTTTTTGGAGTGGCTCTGTTTATTTCATCTGCCAATACTAAATGAGAGAAAACAGGTCCTTTATGAAAAACGAATCTCCCCGAACCGTCATCGCCTTTTTCCAGAATGTTCGTCCCGGCAACATCTGCGGGCATTAAATCAGGAGTGAATTGGATTCGTGAAAAGGATAAGTCAAGGACATTTGCCATTGTCTTTACCAGCTGAGTCTTACCCAGTCCGGGGGCTCCTTCTAGAAGCACGTGCCCGCCCGCCAATAGCGCAATTATTACTTGTCTTATCACTTCTTTTTGACCTATTATGGCTTTGCTGATTTCCTTTTCTATTTCTTTAACCTTTTCTCCTGATTGGATTATATCGTTTTCCTTTATATTCATTTTCCTTCCCTCTCCTATCTCTATTACCATATTTATAGCTTAAGATTCTTCGCTAATGCTCAGAATCCTATTTAGTCCCCTAAGGAAGTAAAGTATTCCTTCACAATATTTTGCATACCCTGGGGTACTTGATTATTCTCCATACTTTGAAAGGCTTGCTCCTTATATTCCCCGATTACCTGATTATAAGGAAGCATTTCTCCCTTTACAGTTAAACCGTTTTCCATTTTAAAAACCTTTATGTCTCCTTCTTCTCCTTTGGTTCCTTTCAAAGGGTCTAATTCTCCTTCGCCGCCGAGAAGCCTCGTAGCAAATACCGATTCATATTCCTTTAGCTCTCCCCCTGTAGTTCCTTTTTTGCCTAATCCGGAGCTTCCGCTTTCGCTTATACCGTCCTTATCCCCGCCGCTGCCGCTTCCCGCTCCTGCACCCTGTCCTTGACCTTGGCCGGCGGCTTGCCCTTGACCTTGGCCTTGGCCGGCAGCCTGTCCTTGACCGACGCCTTGACCTTGGCTGCCCTGATTATTAAGCTGGTTTATAACCTCTCCCATTGCCATTTTAAACTCTTCATTTTCCATAAGATTCTCTAATTCCAAGCCTAATGCATCCAGCTCCGATTGCATATCTCCCAGCTCACCCCCGGCAATTTTATCTCCAAGCTTACTTATTGCGGTGGCTAGCTCGGGGTTCCCTTCCAAAGCCTTGGACAAATCCTTTAAGCTATCGGAGAGCTCCTTTATATCATCACTATTCAAATTTTGTAATGCCTTTGCGGCTTCAAGAATGTCTTCCTTTAATCTATCGGTATCACCGGACTTCAAAGCATCGGCTAAGCTTTTAGTCTCCTGGTTTCTAGCAAAGGCTTCTATGATTTTATCCATATCCTTATCGTCATACTTATCCTTCATCATCTCTATCTTGTTTTCCGTTCTTTGTATTGCTTTTAACGCTTCCTTTGAATCCTTGGCTTTATTTATTTCTTTTTTTAATTCCTTTAGCTTTTCCAAGGCTTCTTCCTTATGCTCCATGCTTATTTTGTTATTCTCTTCAACTTTCTTAATTATTTTTTCAATTTCTTTTTCCTGGCTTTCAATTTTATTTTTAGTATCCTTGAGGGCAATTGCTTTTTCCTTCATAGGATTAGGAATAAAGGAAGATAACAAAATAATAGAAGACAATAATAGGCATAATATGAAAACTCTTTTTGGAAATGACACTTTTATTTCTTTTTTTATATTTAATCCTTTTATTTTTTCTGCCGCATCCTTCTTTTGCAGCAATGCTATTTCTGAATCGCAGTCTATCAGCTCATAGGCTGTAACAATTCTCTCTGATAAGCCCTTGCTGTCAAGAAGCAATGCTGCCGATATATTTTTAGGTGGCATAAAAAGAGAAGCCAAAAACCCTATGACGCTGATTATAATAATGATTATTACACCTTTTCCGTATGGGTCATAAATGGGAAAGAAACGCGCTGCAACGGCGAGTAGCACAAATATCCCCAAGGCAATAAAAAGAGCCTTCATTGTAATATCCATAATCAATGAGCTGTGCATCCTATCTCGTGTATATCTAATTGCTTTTAATATTTCCTTGTTCATATCCATTTTTATCACTTCCTAAAGCTCATCTTCCTATTATTGACTCTCCACAGATTCTATTTGATATTCTTATCCTTCTGCTTTTAGGCTTTCGCTTTTACGACTTCTTCTTTTTTTTCTTTCTAATAAAGGATTTACCTTTCGGGCAGATGCTATCAGCAAAAATATTGATAATAAAATATTAAAGATTGCATTTATCAACCAAGGGCTGATATATTTGCTTATTCCTGTCTGGTTAAAATTAATACCTGCTATAAAGCTCATACTCCCTCTGCCAAATTGCTCCCATAACAATGAGGAAAATCCTATAGCAGGATTTATATATAATAGAGGGAAGGTACCGTCATAATTATAATTCTGAGTTGCAGCCATAAATATCAAAGTGAAAAATAGAGTGCCAAAATATAAAAACACAATCGTTCCATAAGAAAGTACATTTGCTGCCGTTGTTCGTTTGAAAAACGAGGAATAAAATATCCCAATGCTCCCGAAGGTTATTGAAATAATAATGAAAAATACATATAGCTGCATAAGCTCCTTTATAGAAATTCCGCCAAATAAAAACACAATGGAGAACATGGGCAAGGAAGCAATGATGAGCAATACTATTTGACTTATGGAGGCAAAAAGCTTCCCAATAATTATTGACATAGGTGTCATACGGGTGCATAAAAGCAAATCTAAAGTCTGCTTTTCTCTTTCGCCGGATATACCTCCCGTGGTTAATGCGGGGGCAATAAAGGATATCAAAATAAATTGCATTATGGCTAGACCTATATAGATTCCTATAGAAAGCTCCGGGTCAATGGCAGAGCCATAATAATCCTGCCGTGCGGCAACAGTTACGAAGTAAGCCGTCAAGGTTAAGAACCCCAAGTATACTCCTATTGTCGCCGCAGAGCGCCAGCCTCTCATTCTTAGTTTTAATTCCTTTTGCAATACGGGATTTATATTCATTCCACATCATCTCCCTTCGTCACCTTCATAAATACATCCTCCAAATTGCCGTCCTGCTGAGAAAATGTAATAACAGGTATATCTTTTCTTACAAGTTCTTTCAGAAGCATGCTCATCTCCTCATCCTTGCCGTCAAAAGCAGCTTCAATATAATTATCACCTGCATTAACATTAAGGACAAAAGGAAACTCCTCCATTATTCTTATTGCTTCCTCCAATTTATCCGATAGTTTAACTTTTATAAATCTTTTGCTATATACTTGCTGCATTATATCAGAAACCTTGCCGCTGATCACTATTTTACCTCTGTCTATTATTCCGATGGAGGTGCATAGCTCAGCCAGCTCCGATAGTATATGAGAGCTTATTATTATTGTTTTTCCCAAGCCTTTCAAGCTTCTTAATATTTCTTTCATCTCTACTCTGGCTCTTGGGTCCATCCCCGAAGCAGGCTCGTCCAAAACCAAAAGCTTAGGGTTATGCACCAAACTGCGTGCCAGACAAAGTCTTTGTTTCATACCTCTGGATAGACTATCCACATAAGCGCCTTTTTTATCTGAAAGATCCACCAGTTCCAATAAATCATCAGAAATCTTTTGTCTTTCCTTTGCTTTAATATTATATATGGAAGCGTAAAAATCCAAGTATTCGCTTACCTTTAAATCATCATATACTCCAAAGAAATCCGGCATATAACCTATTATCTCTTTTGCCTCTTTGGTTCTTTTTATAGCGTCAATTCCGTCTACATATACTTCTCCGCTATTTGCTGCCATAAGTCCGGCGATTATTTTCATCGTTGTAGTTTTGCCGGCACCGTTGGGACCGACAAATCCAAAAATCTCGCCGTCAGGTATGGAAAGGCTCAAATCGTCTACAGCGGTAAATCTACCATATTTTTTCGTCAACCCTTCAATTTTAAGCATTATTTTGCACTTCCTTTCACAGATATTTGAGGAAGCTGCATACCATCATCATTAATGTGAAATTTTAGCTTCAGTATATTATAATCATCCAAATAAACATTGATATCCCCACTGCTTAAATTATAAAGCTCCAGATCCTGCTCCTCCCAAGCTGATAACTCCCGGTTCCATATAAACTGCTTTGTACCCGGTGAAGGATTTTCAGTCTTTATACTTATACTTTCAACCTCGATTTTCTCCTTTATTTCAAAGTGGACCTCTGCTTCTCCTCTGCCGTAAAATCTATTATCATAATCATCATAATGCACCTTAAACATACTATCCTGTATTATTGAAGGCTCAATATAACCGTAAGGCAGCTCAATTTTCTTGCCTAACTGCATATCCAACTCCAAGTCAAATGCAAGAAGAGTATTGTCATATCTTAGAAGGTTTTTGTTGTTTACTGAAATATCTTGAACAATAGGTGCATTGCTCCATGCAATAAGCTTAATCCCTTGTACTTTTTGACCTTCAAGGTTTATAAAATATTCTATAATACCTCTTTTTTGATATTCCCGGCGCTTTTCTAAAAGCTCCTCTCCTTTTGGGGTGTTTCCCCTCTGATAATATCTGCTATAAAGACTGTCCAAAAGCTCATACCTATTGGCAAAGCTGATTATTTCACCTTTTGGTATTTCAATTTTCTCACCTTTTTTTATATCACTTAGCTTTATATATTGATTAGCTGTTAAGATATAACAATCTTCAAAATCAAAATCCGTATTGTTTTCTATAAATCCTTCATAATCAGAGTTAACAAAGCTGATATTGCTTTTTATATTGCCAACAATAGATTTATCCCATTGAATTTCAAAGGTTTTCATCCCCCATACTCCCATATCGTAAATCTCAAGGCTGGGTTTAGGTGACAAAATAAACTTTGAATCAACTCTTTTACCATCCCAAGTCTGGTTATCGTTATACCCATAGTAGTTGTTTCTTGAATAAGGCTTTATATTAATATCATCCAAGCCTTGTATTTTAATTGTTGTTTTGTTAGGCGTGAAAATACCTCCGTAAGATTTTATATCATAAATTCCTTTTTCGCTCCCCCGAATTATGGAAACGGTATTCAAAATAGGCTCCGTTATACGCGTTCCAAACCCCACTATATAGATAAAGGCGGCAAATATGATTGAAAGCAAAGGCACCGCAAGCCACATATATTCCCTTTTATCACGCTTCTTTAATATAATGTAGCTGACAGGAGAAACCAATATTATATAAAGAATAAATATTATAATGATAGTGCCGTAATTAGGCAAAGGCAATTCCGGAATGCTCTTCAACGCTGATTCAACATTATAATCAAAGTTCTGCTGATATTTTTCATTTATAGGACCAAATTCCATATTAGTCGATACAGCTTGAAAAAGTGATTCTATAAAGTACTTATTAAGCTTCCAGGACACCATAGGTTCAAGTCCCAAATCAAAGGATAACAAAAGAATTGCCCCGTTACCCTTGTCCAGCTTTTGGACAATAGGCATTTCACCCGAAAGTATCAAAGCTTCTCCTTCTATGGTGTTTATTTCCATTAAGTCTATCGGCATATGGAATTCATCGTTTACATAGTAGCCCAGTTCCTTGCTCGTTGATAGACTAACCTCTCCTCTTTCACCTGTAATAAAATCATCTTGAAACACCGATAAACTTTTGTTTCCGTTGGCACCTGTACCAATTACCAATATACCCCCGGCATTTACCCATTTTTTTATTGAGCTGTACTGCTTGTCCGAAAGCTTCGATGTATCATAATTATTTACTATCAGGATATCAAAGTTCTTCATGACATCAAGAGTATCGGGCAGCCTTTCTTCATCTATATTTATAATTTTTGAAGGGCTAGAGTTTCCAAAGCTATCAACAGTAAAGCCTCTTAGATAGTTTAGACTGTCCCTATCATCGCTGAGAAGCCCTACAGTAACTGCATTTTCTGCCGTAGTCTCTCTATTGATTCTAATATACTTTTCTGTTAAAACCTTTTTCCCCTCCACAACCTTTAGCTTAATATTAAGCAAATATGAAGGCAAAGTAAGGCTCATCGTATATTTTTTCTCAGTACCCTTTGGATGGTTAATACCTATGGCATATATCGTAACAGCATTGCCATAACCATCACCGCTGGGTATTTCTATTTGTATCTCTCCTTCAATATCCTTATAATTGTTTTCCATGGTAATAAAAATCGGGGTAGTGTAATAAGGTCTGTAGGTATTGTCAAAACCAACCTCACCTTCAATTTTTATGTTTTCATTTTCTCCAAAAACAAAAAAGGACATAACCATTGTAAAAACAAGGATCATAACTATAAATTTCTTCATTTGCAACCTCCCAAAGCATTGATACTATACACCGTATACCCATCTAATATAGCAACTACAAATTTCTCTTCTCCTATAATTTAACCACTGTTTTATTGCCAACTATCCAACAAATATTCATAACTAAAAACACTTAAACTATTGCACCATGTCCCATTTCATAGCAAGATGAGGAAATATTACCATAGCTTATATGGGGTTTTTCCGCAAAAATATAAGCTCAGACTCTTCTATATGACGCTTTTTATTCTAAAAAGTTACATACATTAATATTGTATAACAGAAAAGACCATATACCAATAGGTAATTCTAAGCATATTAATTTGCCGCAATCTACTAATTATTTATTCGTTTTCCAGCATAAAAAGCTTCCATGCACCCCCGGCTTTTTTAAAATATAAATACCAAATCAAAGGCTTTTCCTCACCTTCTACTGTTATTTCCATACCTGAAAGCGCCTCGCTTTCCTCGCTGTAAAACCACTTCTGCCTATACTTAGATAAGATTTTATCTGTTGCCATATAGCCTTCCACATGCTGATTACCGTCAACAAATCTGATAAAGGACGAACCGTCAGGTGATATTATATAATGGGTTTTATCTGAAAGTAATGCTTTAATTTTTTCTTCATCCTTATCAAAGCTATATTTAATGAATATTTCTGAAAGGCCCAAGACAGAAGTGTTATCAGGAGCATCTGCAGATGTGCTTTCCGGTGCCGTATTTAATTCCTTATCTCCTATAGGTTTTATCTCATCTATTTTTTCATTCCCTTTGATTTCCGGATTAATGACCTTAGCAAAAAAATGCTCCAGGTACCCTTTATTCATTAACAAAGAAATGCTTAGTAAAGTGACAATCCATACTATTGCCCCGACGGTAAGAAAAAGCTTCATGTTTTTACTGAATTTCATAGTTAGCCTCCTTAAAAACCCTATGCTTATATCTATGTATTATTATTGCCCAATCTTTTGGAAATCTAAAAGTCATCTATCATATTAAAGAATTATTAAGAATAAGATTAATAGGAAAAGCATGACAAGAAAGGGGTCTGTCTATGGACATTAATTTTTATAAAGCTTCTAAGCCGCTAAGCCACGGATTGAGCAATTCGGAAGCTGTTGAAAAGCTAAAAGCTTATGGCTATAACGAGATATTAAAAAAACGCAAAAAGCTACCGGTTCTTATTTTTATAGATCAATTTAAAAATTTGATGACAATAGTCCTGATAATTGCTGCTTTTGTCTCATGGTTCTTAGGGGAAAAGGCTGATTCTATAACGATTCTTGCTATCATAGTATTAAACTCATTTCTTGGCTTCATTCAGGAATATAAGGCGGAGCGTTCTATAGAAGCTCTCATGGAAATGTCAGCTCCTTATGCAAAGGTTATAAGGGAAGGAAAAAAAACAAATATCAATGCCAGATATCTCGTCCCAGGGGATATTATTATTGTGGAAACAGGTGATAGGATACCCGCAGACGGAGTTATATTAGAAAGCTCAGGGCTTATGGTTGATGAATCGCTGTTGACGGGAGAATCTGCGCCTATTGAAAAAACAGAAGAAAAATCAAACCGGGTATATATGGGAACAGTAGCGACCATGGGAAAAGCAAAAATAATTGTTTATTCAACGGGCATGAGTACAGAGATGGGAAAAATCGCTCATATGCTTCAAGAGATAACTGATGAATATACACCGCTGCAAAAAAAATTATCCCAGCTGGGTAAATACATAGTAGTTATCTGCCTGGTGCTTTGCGCCGCTGTAGCCTTAGCGGGTATTATAAGAGGTGAGGAGCCTTATAATATGCTTCTTACAGGAATTAGCCTTGCCGTAGCTGCCATACCGGAAGGTCTCCCTGCCATCGTTACGGTAGCATTAGCCATGGGAGTACAGCGAATGTATAAAAAGAACGCACTTATACGAAAGCTGCCTGCAGTCGAGACTCTCGGCTGCACTACATTGATATGCTCAGATAAAACAGGTACATTAACTGAAAATAAAATGATGGTACAAAAATTATATATAAGCGACAGATTTATAGAGCCCAAGAAAAAAGCATTTCCTGTAAATGAAAACATCAAGCTTTTTTTTAATGCCGTTACCATCTGTAACGGTGCAGACTATGAAGAAAATATACTAGGCAACATTTCTTCAACAGGTGATCCTACAGAAATAGCTTTGCTTAAAGCTGCATGGAATATAGGGATAAAAAAAGCAGCTTTAGAAAAAGAGTATACTACCATCTATGAAATACCCTTTGACTCAGACAGAAAAAGAATGGCAGTAACAGTAAAAGATAGAAAAGGAAACTCTTATGTCTTTGTTAAGGGCGCCATTGAAATCCTATTGGATTTATGCAATAAGCAAATATCCTCAGAAGGAACAACAAGCTTAAACCCCATCGATAAAAGAATGATACTCAATGCAAATGAAAAAATGGCTTCCTCTGCCTTAAGGGTTATAGGTGCGGCATATAAAAAATGTGACGGATCAATGAAAAAAGAAAATATCGAAAATAATTTAATTTTTATCGGTTTGGCAGGTATGATAGATCCTCCCAGACCAGAGGCTGCAGAATCTATTGAAAAATGTATATTAGCAGGCATTAGACCTGTCATGATAACAGGTGACCATAAATTGACGGCAGCCGCTATAGGGAAGGAACTGGGTATCCTTTCATCACATAAAAATGTTTTGACAGGCTCCCAACTGGATGACCTTAATGATAAGGAACTGGAAAAGGCTTCCCGTCAAATATCTGTATATGCCAGAGTATCACCCAGACATAAGCTTAGAATAGTAAAGACTTTTAAATCCATAGGTCATGTAGTAGCTATGACGGGGGATGGCGTAAATGATGCTCCCGCCATTAAAGAAGCTGATATCGGCATAGCTATGGGATTATCCGGTACAGATGTGACAAAGGAAGCCTCTTCAATGATACTTATGGATGATAATTTCGCCACAATTGTTCATGCTGTCGAAGAAGGTCGAATAATTTATGAGAATATAAGAAAATTTATCAGATATTTATTGTCATGCAATATAGGTGAAGTGCTTACTATGTTTTTAGCCTCTGTTTTTAAGCTTCCCGTACCATTAATACCTATACAAATACTATGGGTGAATTTAGTAACGGACGGTCTCCCTGCCATGGCTTTAGGCATTGACCCTCCCGACAAAGATATAATGTTTAAAAAACCCAGGAGGAAAAATGAAAGTGTGTTTTCCCAAGGTCTAGGTATAAAAATTCTTATGAGAGGTCTTGTGATTGGCTTTGGCACCTTGGCTGTATATGCCCTCATGCTGTATCTGACCTATGGTGATGTCGCAAAAGCAAGATGCTGTGCATTTGCTTCACTGGTCCTCAGTCAATTAATTTTCGTTTTTGAATGTCGCTCCGAATATAAATCAATAATAAGAATTAATCCTTTTACAAATATACCATTAATATTAGCCGTATTATGTTCCCTTGGTCTTTTGCTTATGGTAATCTATGTGCCTTTTTTTCAAGAAATATTCCAAACGGTGCCTTTAAATAAAATTGAATGGGTAATTGTAGTTTTTTCTTCAACCATATGGACGGTATTCTCTGTTTTTACACTGGGTAAAAGGAGAAAAGGCTCTCTATAGCGGTAGGTGCTCATCTATAGTATAATAAAAGAAAAACAGTAGGTGCAATATGGAAAAAAACTATAATATGATAAAACAATATGGCGAAGCATCATTCATAGAACGAAAATCTCGTTTTATATCTTATACAATGCCGGTATACACAGAGGAGGAAGCCATTTCATTTTTGAATGGCATAAGGAAGAAGCATTATGATGCAACTCATAATTGCTACGCATATATATTAGGAAGTAATTCAGATATACAACGCTCCAGTGATGACGGAGAGCCTTCCGGTACCGCAGGCGTCCCTATATTGGAAACCCTTAAGAATGAAAGCCTCACCAATACTATAATTATCGTTACAAGATATTTCGGCGGCATAATGCTGGGCGCAGGTGGTTTGATAAGAGCGTACACGGAAGGTGCGTCAAAGGTTATATGTACTGCAGGCATTGTATCTGTTAAGCCTTTTTCAGTTTATTCTATAATAACCGATTATAGCAGCCTTGGAAAAATTCAATATGAGTCTACTAAGAAGGACTATCTTATTAAAAATATTGATTATGGCGAATCTGTAACCATAACAATGCTTGTATCTATTGATTTAAAGGCTAAACTGGAAGAGGATATTAATAATCTTACAATGGGTGAAGCTTCAATAAATTATCTTAAAAATGAAATGATTAAGTTGGAAAATAACAAGGTCATACCGGAGTAGGCTGTATCTACTTCACTTTCTAAACCATATCTTTTTTTGCATTTAAAACCTTTTAAAGACAAATCATTAAATCTTTTCATCTAATATTTTATATTAATAATCATAAAATAATTCTGGGCACATGCAAAAGAAAGGAATGGAGGTTTTAATAATGCCAACTGGCAACCAGAAAATTGAACAAAAAAGTCTTAGTATTATAGAAGATCAGTTAAATTATGAAGCGCTGGCAGTTAAAAAGTATCGTCAAGCATCTCAATCCTGCACAAATCCGGATATTGTGAACTTATGCAATGACGCATCGACAAGACATAAAAAGCATTTTGACCAGATATTAAGCTACCTTAATTCCCATAATTAAGAAAGGAGACCAGATATGCATACAGATAATACTATGTCTGAACAAGATATCATGAATGACCTTTTGACGTTGGAAAAGCAGATTTCCTCTGCATATAATACAGGAATAACAGAAGCATCTTGTCCGAATTTAAGGCAAACCTTGACAGATTCTTTAGTTGGAATTCAACAAATGCAATATTCAGTTTTTGACCAAATGAGGAAGCAAGGCTGGTACCAAACTAAGGATGCTCAAGCGCAAGATGTTACCACTGCCAAAGATAAATATAACGGAGTAAAAAATCAACTATAAAATAGTATAAAAAGCATAGGGGACGGTTCGAGACCTGTGAAAAAGTAAGGAAAAACTCTACCTTTTTAGAAGCGTTTTTTTAATAAAACTGGAATAAAAATAAACCGCTGAAAACC
>CAYPBK010000020.1:0-40498 GCA_964408955.1 uncultured Clostridiaceae bacterium | reverse complement strand
ATGAATTATTCTAAACTTTTTTCCAATTTACTCTTGACATTTTACCGCTGGACTTCATTCAATCAATTAGTCTTGTTTCATTGCTAATTTGAGAGCGCCATACACGGCATCCTTATAAGGAAGCTGAACCTTTACCTTTGGAAGATGCTTTTTTATTTCCTTTTCAAAAAGATTTCTGAATAACTCTGATTTTTGAAGCAAGCTGCCTCCAAGACTAAGTGAAAATTCATCAGATCCCATTTTGCTCGATAATGCCCTTACCATCTCCCATAAACTGTCTATGGCATTTTTTATAATGACATCGGCCGTATGATCAATACCGTGCAATTCCAAAACGCAAACTGCCAGCTCAGCAATATGCTGTTTATAGGTTTCCTTACCATAGACAAAGGATATAAGCTCTTCTTGATGGGAAACACCCAGCTTCTCCTTCACTTTATCCCATAGAAGGGTCTCGGAACCCCTACCGTCATAGCTTTTTACTATTTTATTAAGACAATCTACAGCCATTGCATAGCCGGAACCTCCATCGTCAATAATATGTCCCCAGCCCCCGACTCTTACCGCTTCACCTTTTACATCTATGCCAAGGGCTATTGAGCCCGTACCGCTGATAATCATAGCTCCTTCAAGAGCATTATTTGCACCCGCCAAAGCAATATAGGAGTCATTGCAAACAAGCAGCTTACCATTGTACCCCAAAGAGTCAAAAAGTTTTCTTATTTGTATTTCATCATCTTTACAGTCTATACCGGCACCGCCAAAGCAAACACCTTTAATACTTTCCATACCAATGTTTTGTTCTTCCTTAAAATGAGTAAATATTTTATTGAACTCTTCTTTGGTATTTAAAAGCCCCATGCTGTGATAATTAGTAGCTCCCACCACAGTCGATGCGATTATCTCCATTTCACTATTGCCAAGGGCAGCCACAGTTTTAGTACCGCCGCCTTCAATTCCAATATAATATTCCATAACAACCTCCCTCCTTTTAAAATTTATTCAGCCGCCAGTTTTATATTAAATAGTTCGTCCATGGCATTAATTGCGGCTATTTCATCCGTACCTTCGGCTGATACTGAAATTTTATCTCCATTTTTAGCTGCAATACTAAGTATCCCCAATATGCTTTTACCGTTAACAACCTTTGCATCCTTTTCCACTTTGATTTCTGATTCAAATTCTTGTGCCAAGCTGACAAGCATACTGGCGGGACGGGCATGCAATCCCATTTTACTTTTGACGACTACTGATAGTTTTTTCATAATTTACCTCCCTTATAGAATTATATATGCAAATTCAATACCAAAAAAATAAACCTCCCCTTATAATTAAAAATGGTCCTTAATAGTGTGTTTCCACCATTATATTGATATCAGTCTATCACACAAAGAAAAAATAGTGTGCAAAACCGCCGCACACTATTTACACACATTACACAGTACTAGTTTGAAATAATCATTTTGCACAAATACGCCAGTTCGTTTTCCTTAACCTCAACTCCATATTTGTTTTCTAAGAACAACACTGCTTTCTTTGCAACTTTCATTTCCTTCATGTATTTTTTCGAAAATATTTTAAGTCCATCGAATTTTGCAAATCTTCCTTCGCCTTTTATTTTATCAATCATAAAACAGCTATGAAGCACAACACCTGTTTTCGCTTCTTCATTTAGCACCTTTCCTATTCCCTTTTCTATTTCTCCTATTGTCTTTCTTACGTCCTCCACAATGCTTTCTCCATTTATGTTATCAAGATGCTCTTTTAAGGAGTCTTTAATCCTTATATATGTATCCTCTTCTCTAAGTATTGACTCTACACGCTCAATACCACTACCTTCCAGTATTTCCATAGCAGGTATAAAAGGTATACCTAGAACAGCTATATCCATCGTACCTACAATTGCAACAATTTTATTTTTTGCATCATAGTAATGAAAACTCTTGAAAAATTCCTGCTTCTCTAAAATATTTAAACAAACAACTTCAATATCCGTTACACTTATCCTATCCTTTATTATTCTTTTAAGCTGCTCTGCCACCCCTTCACCTGTAAAGCAAACTGTTATTATCATGTTCTTTTTCGTTTCCTTACTTTGCCTTACTTTATTTGTTTTGCGTTTTCCCAACTCAATGCAAAACTGAGATATTTCGTCAATACCCTTTCCCATCGCTGCTTTTATACAGGCTTCCATAACCATGGATGTAGTTACCATATCAACAGTTTTGATAATTATGCCCGTCTCCTCATGAATCATATCGCCATAGCTCAGGAAAGAACCCATATCAGCTAAAATAAGCACACCTTTACCTTCATCTATTTTTAATACTTGTTCTTTGACCTTCTCATAAAAAATATTCCCTTTCATTGATAAAGGCATATCAAGACCTACAGCATGATTAAGGCCGGCTAAAGAATTAGCAGCCTGAGTCATGCTTAAAGCTGTGGAATCCCCATGCATAATAACGAGGATTCCGACTTTTCTTTCCTCTTCCTTATCATAATTATCAGGATTTGAAGCTAGGATCATAGCCATATAGCCTATTTCATCCAAGGGTGTTGCGATTTTAAATTTACTGTCGATTATCTTTGCAGTTTCCATAGCTGTGAGAAACTCATCAGGATAGTTAACCCTCACAAGATTTAGCTTCGGATGATAAATCTTTCCGCCTTTTTTTATTCTTTCTATGCAGTTTTGTAAATGCAAAGACAAAGCAAGATAAATGCTTTCATTATATTTTCTTCCTAACCTTTTTGAAGCGTAATCCATAATTTCTTTAGAAATATCAAGGATTTCAGGCTTAATAACTTTAGTTATCTCTTTTTTGCTTTTCACTACTGGCAAATACCCGATTTTATTTTGAAAATGACGTTCTATTTCAATATTAAGCATTTTATTTACTTCATCTCTATCTTTACCTGCTTCCATAAAGGATTCCAGCCTTTTTTCTATTACATCATAAAAATCTCCTTCACAGCTTTCTTCCTCCCAAGAAACCTCTATATCTACATTATGATGATATTTAATCAAATCTCCTTTTCCTTTTAATACATCATTTATATCCTTTCTGTATTCCTTTAAACTGAAAGAACCTTTTTTTACATTTCGAGGCAAGACACTTTGGGTAATGATTATATTTTTTTCAATTTTTGATTTATAGTATAAAAAAGCTTTTGCACAGGATAGCTGTATATCGCTGCGTAATTGCCCTATGTTACCCGGGCACTGGTATAGCAAAAAAGAAACCAGAGAATCCTTGGTTATATATATGCTTTGTGCTACACGCAAGGATTCTTCCCTTATAAACAGCTCAATAAGCTTGATTCTTTCATGAAAACCTCTGTCCTTCAAAGGCGGTAATGTTATAGTCATGGGAATCCTTCGTGCAAAGGTTTTTAAAAGGTGAGAACCCGGGTCCTCAGTAGTCGCGGCTATTATTTGTACTGAAGGATTCAAGTAAACCTCCGTCTCTCCCAAAGGTCTGAAGCTTCCTTTATCAAGATATGTAAACAATATCTCCTGCCCTTGGGGAGGAAGCCTATGTATCTCATCTAAAAATAATATACCTTTGTGGGCTACCTTTAGTAGCCCTTCCCTGTCACGATCGGCACCTGTATAGGTACCCTTTTTAACACCAAAAATCTGTGCCATAATAAGCTGAGGATTATCCGCATAGTCAGCACAATTAAAACGAACAAAAGGAGCCTTTGGCTGGAGCGTACCCGCATCAACAGCATAGTTATACATAAGCTCCGCAAACATTGATTTGCCTACGCCTGTTTCACCTAAAATCAATGTATGCAAACCCTTCGGAGGATATAGCATAGCTGCCTTAGCCTGTTGTATTGATACATCTAAGCTGCCTTTAGCTCCTATTATACTTTCCAGAGATTTTTCCAAAGCTTTATTTTTGTCATTGCCTACAGCGGCATTACTGTTTATTTCAAATATCACCGGTCTGCCCATCTGCTTCAGCACTCTCTTTTCTGACCATAGCCTATTAAGATATCTGCTGGCATTTGAACGCTCAATACCAAGCAAACAGCTTATCTCCGCCGCTGTCGCACCTCTGGCTTCTCTTTCTTCTATTAAAAGCAGCTCATTATAAACCTTCTCTAAAATATCCATGATCATTCCTCGCTATTATTGATATTAGCCAATCTTTCAAAAATCCCCGCTGTTATTTGTTAACAGCGGGGGATTTAATTACTTCATGAAAAGCTCTAAATCGGATTCTACAGTACCTATACCTGCAATACCAAACTTCTCGACGAGAACCTTGGCTACATTCGGTGATAGAAAACCTGGAAGAGTAGGCCCAAGGTGAATGTTCTTTACGCCTAGGTACAATAAAGCTAATAAAACAATAACGGCTTTTTGCTCATACCAAGCGATATTGAAAGCAATGGGTAATTTATTGATATCATCTAATTCAAATACTTCTTTTAGCTTAAGAGCTATTACCGCAAGGGAATATGAATCGTTGCATTGCCCCGCATCTAATACCCTGGGAATACCTCCGATATCGCCTAATTGAAGCTTGTTATACCTATATTTAGCACAACCTGCCGTAAGAATAACAGTATCCTTGGGCAAGGCTTCGGCAAATTCTGTATAGTACTCTCTTGATTTCATTCTTCCGTCGCAGCCTGCCATAACAAAGAATTTTTTAATAGCGCCGGATTTCACGGCATCCACAACTTTATCAGCCAAAGCAAGCACTTGATTGTGGGCAAAGCCGCCTACAATTGTCCCCTCCTCTATCCCTACGGGAGCCGGCAAGGTTTTAGCTAGTTCAATAATCTGCGAAAAATCCTTATGACCCTTTTCGTCTGCAACTATATGAGGGCACTCGGGATAACCGGCAGAGTTAGTAGTAAAAATACGATTTCTGATTTCCTCACTTCGCGGGGGAACTATACAATTGGTTGTAAAAAGTATCGGACCTTTAAAGGTTTCAAATTCTTCAATCTGTTTCCACCATGCATTGCCATAATTACCAACAAAATTATCATACTTTTTAAACCCAGGATAATAATGTGCCGGAAGCATTTCTCCGTGAGTATAAACATCAACCCCCGTACCTTTGGTCTGCTCCAGCAATTGCTCTAAATCTACCAAATCATGACCTGAAACAAGAATAGCGGGGTTACCCCTGACTCCGATATTTACTTCTGTTATTTCAGGATTGCCGTATTTGGATGTGTTTGCTTCATCTAGCAATGCCATTGCTTTAACGCCGAATTCTCCGGTTTTTAATGTTAGTGCAACAAGCTCATCAGCTGATTTACCATCATCTAAAGTAGCAGCAAGAGCTTCATATATGAACGCATTTATTTCTGTGTTTTCTTTTCCAATATTTAATGCATGCTCCAAATAAGCTGCCATTCCTTTAAGACCATATATAATCATTTCCCTAAGGGAGCGAACATCCTCATTCTCCGTAGACAAAACACCTACTTTGGCAGCCTTGTCCAACATGGATTCTCGGGAATCTACAGTGAAGATTGCAGCATCGTGAAGAGCCTCATTATCCTTAGACATCAATCCATCTCTGACTTTTAACAGCTCTTTGATCTGGCTTTCTAAAGCATCGTCATCAAAATTCGCATTAGTAATCGTCATAAAAAGGCCGTTTAAAACCTGGTGATTGACATTCTGCAATTCACCTACATCAAGACCGTTTTTTACAACAATTTCTGAAATACCTTTCATTGTATAGATAAGCAAATCCTGAAGCTTTGCCACTTCTTCATTTTTACCGCATACACCCTTTATTGTACAGCCTGTCCCTTTAGCTGTTTCCTGACATTGATAACAAAACATGCTCATAATTTAATAACCTCCATTCAATTTTAGCTCACGGGCGCCGGAGCTTTAACTACTATTAGTTCTAAAGTTTCTTCATGCATATTCTTCACATTCATTTTCGTTTGAAAAGGGATTTTTAATAAAGTCCCCGCCCCATATTCATGAATCTCCTGTTCATCAAGGCCTATGGACAACCTGCCTCTGATAACCGTCATATATACATTCGAATTGGAAAAATGTTCGGGAAGACCTTCGTCTTTATTAAAAATCATGTGAAGATAATGAACATTTTCATCAAAGATTACTTTTTCTATTGCCTTTTCGTCTCCTTGAGACAGCTTAAATACTTGCTCTACCAAAATACTCACCTCCATAAAAGTATTTTAACATATTTTTTTCACTAAAATAAGATGGATTTGAATATTTCATTTTGAAATATAAGGCTCAATTGATTAAAATATTCATATTTATATTCTCATATATATGCGTTTTCTATCAAGTAACCTTTTTGTTAGTAGCGTCAGATTATAAGAAAAGCAAAATTACACCCACCATTGAAATAAGTGCTCCTAAAATCTCCTTAGGCAATACCTTTTCTTTGAAAATCATTATTGAAGCCGGTATTATAATAACCGGTGATACGGAGGAAATAGAAGAAACTATTCCCGCAGCCGTATATTGCAAAGCTACCAAAGAGAAGGTTACGCCTATAAAAGGACCGAACACAGCTCCGATGGCTATTTCCCATATCGCCTTTTTATCATTGAAAGCTGACCTAATCTCCGGCCATTTTTTCCTCATGGTTATTATAATTGTAAAAGCAACAAAAGCTGCCAAAAGTCTTATTTGTGTTGCGGCAAAAGGATTGTATGTCCCCATACCTACTTTGCTGAATATCAAGCCCAGAGCCTGACCCAAAGCGCCTAAAGAGGCATATACTATACCCTTGACAGAGCGGTTAAGCTTTACCTTTTTTTCCGAAGGATTTCTGCTCAGTATCACTAGACATATACCTGCCATGGTAATGAACATACCCGTCAGTCCTAAAAAAGAAATCCTTTCTCCCATTATTAAGAAGCCTACCAAAGCCGTTAAAGGAGGAGCCGCCGACATGATAAGCAGCGAAACTCTGGATCCTATTTCCACAAATGCTTCAAAAAGAAACATATCGCCCAAAACAAAGCCCAGCAATCCTGATATCAATAGCCAAAACCATGTGTATCCTGTTGCATCTGTGGGCAAGGCAAGTCCCCTCGTAAAATATGCACTGATACTTAGAAAAAAGAAACCAACAAATAATCTTAAATAATTTACTGATAAAGACCCTACTTTTTTTCCTGCCGATTCAAAAGCAATTGCATTCAATGTCCAGCAAATAGCTGTTGCAAGGGCTGCCATTTCTCCTATATGTGACTGCATATTAAGCCTCTTTTCTATTTATTTTAAAGCAAAAATAACTTTGCTTTCTATCACTCCTATATTTTATAATAAGATTTTTGATAAATCAAACCTCTTAGCTATAATTCACCAATATCCCATAGTTAATTGCTGTTCAGACATAATAGTAATTTTAATATAGGCTTTCATGCTTGCTACGATTAGTTAGCTACAAACCTATTGATTTGTATATTGAAACCTATATAACTTTTATTTGAAAAAAGTGTCTATTTACGAATAATAAAGGCTGTAGTATCATATTGTAAAGGCACGGCTTCACCAAAAAATCCTAATATTACTAGTGAAGTCTATGGAGGCAAGGATGAAAAGAATAGATGAACGAGATACAATGTTTGCTAGGATGACTTATAAAAAAGGAACTTGGCAGTATGAGGACTATTATACCCGTAACCCTGACAAAGAAGCCAATGATGAGATAATAAGGCAAAAGCCCGCTATTTGCGGTCCGGGAACTGCTACCTACAACCCGACTAATTCGCCCATTGCAGATGCTAATTTTATGTTTCTTAATGATATAAAGAAGTTTTCCGAAGGTGCCGTAAATCCGATTAAAACAGATGTAACAAAGGAAGAAATGACTATAAAATTAAAATCCTTGGCCCTTCACTATGGCGCTGTCCTTTGCGGTATATGCATTATGAAGGATTATCATTATTATTCCTATAGAGGCAGGCATAATGAAGTATACGGAGAAAAAGTAAATGCCGATAAGCATAAGTGGGGTATTGTTTTTGCCGTTGAAATGGACAAAGATATGCTAAACAGAGCACCTCAAATCTCGGAGGTAATAGAGACTTCAAAAGCATATGTGGATGCTGCTATTGTTGGCATGCAGCTTTCCTATTATATAAGGCAGTTAGGCTATGACGCCCGCAACCATATGGATGCTAATTTTTTAATAGTTGCACCTCTGGTGGCAAGAGACTCAGGCTTAGGTGAAATAGGACGAAACGGTATATTGACGACAAAGGAATACGGTTCAAGAGTGAGGCTAGGTGTCGTCACCACTGAAATGGAGCTTATCCCTGATGCCCCTGAAGAATTTGGTTTGCAGAGATTTTGTGAGCTTTGTAACATGTGTTCTAAAACTTGCCCTGGTAAAGCTATACAAAAAGAAGGAAAAGCTTGTATTGATGGTGAATTAAGATGGAAGATAAACCAGGAGAATTGCTATAATCTTTGGCGAAACTTAGGCACGGATTGCGGTATATGTATTAGCAGCTGCCCCTTTAGCCAAGGAATTAAGGAAGATTTATTAGATGCAGAGGATGACACTGTACTGGAAATCTTGAAAAAGCATGAGGAAAAGTATGGCGTGAGACCATATATAAGGGAACCGCCACACTGGCTATGATAAGCTGATAAAATTATTAAAATATTGCTTGTCATTAATTAGATAACCTTGGTATAATATGGATAGATGTTAAAATAATATGCAAAGGATGGCATATGAAATGGGTAAAAGGATTTTGTTGCAGGTTCAAAACACGACAATCAAAGGTATGATTATTAAATACCTTATAGAAGCAGGCCTTGAAGTAGTTGACATCGTGGATTATAAGGATTTGCTTTTCAAAATAAGTGTGTACCCCTCTGATTTTGTGTTGTTTATAATAGAAATAACTGAGGAAAGCCTTTCTACTATTTTTGATGAAATAGCTGAAATTAAAGAAAAGGAACCCTTTATCAATATACCGATACTAGCATTGATACCCCGTGATACACCGGATATAATCACCTCTGCCCTAAAATCAGGAATTGAGGATGTATTTTTGATTCCCAAATCAAGCGCATCCTTTAAACAGCATCTACATGGAAAAATAAATGCAGCAATAAAACAATTTGTTCCTATTGAATTCAGCAGTAAATATAAAAAGAAAAAAAGCGAAGAAATAGATATAGAAAAAGTCAAGGAACTTATCTACACTGATATAAAGCTAGCAAATCGAGGTAAGTATCCTATATCCTTTCTCATGATTAAATTCACAAAGGTAAAAGAAGATGACGCCTATGGCTTTATCGAACGATTAAGTCGTATCCTTAGAGAGACAGATAAAATACTGAGGCTTAGCGATTTCGAATGGGTCATCGTATGCCCCTTTACTGAAAAAAAATATATTATAGAGGTGGAACGAAAAGTATTTGTAGCCTTTAGAGCTGAAATGGAATCAGAATATAACAATAAGAAAATAAACCTTGATTCTGCCACTTATCCAGAGGATAGTGAAAGTCTTGATAAAATCTTGGAGAAACTGGAGTTAGGCATCAAGAATAATATGGCTATTAATAAAATTAATGTGCCTTTAAAAAGCCTTTCTCCAAAAGAGCTTGAAGATTATAAAAAAATTATTCAACAGTACAAAAAGTTTTTTTAATAGAGTAAGAGTTATCTTTTCATTGCCTCTTGTTTCATTTCTTTAGGCATTTTCTCTATAGCGTACCTTAGAGCCGTTCTCGGCATTATTTCTCTTTTACTTAGTACATACTGATACACATCATTTTCATAGTATTCGGCTAAGGCTTTCAGCATCCAACCATATCCTTTTTGAACCAAATCGTCTTTATCTAATAGAAGATTGTCTGCTATCTGAAAGATATCCTCTTTAAACATACCCTTTCTGGCAGGCAATATTAAAGATACTGCGGAGGCACGTCTTACCCACCTATTTTCAGATTTTGTCCATTCTTTAAGCTTCTCTATATAATCCTGATATTTTTCTAAAAAGTCACCTACATTATGATTACACAGAGTATCACAGGATGCCCAGTTGCTTACATACTTTTTAACCCATCTTTCAAAAACTATAAAATCGTCCTCTGAGTATTGGGGGCTTAGAGCATAAGACCAGTTGCACGCAACGAAAGATTCCTCCATAACACCTGATGCCCATAACTCTTCACATAAATCAAATATCTCGCTTTTAGATAAATCTTTAATCTGCTTAAAAGCCTTTTTAGCTATTTTTATTACTGTAGCTGTTTTGACACCATATATTTTGATATCCTCTTTAAAGTATCTTTTGCTGCTATTGCGGGTCGCTTCATCGGAATTATCTAATAATTCCTTTCTAACCTCTTTTATAATAGTCACTTTATTACACCACCTTTTATATTTATATAAACTCTTCCCGAGCTTATCAATCTATAGTAAGCCCACAATATAACAATAATATAGTTTATATCATGACTATCATTCTTTCTTAATTACCCTGTTTTATCAAGACCTTTACATCTTACAGTTATAGTATAGCATTGGTCTTGGGATAGTACAGTGTTATTGTATAAAATAGTATTATTTGATAGAATTGTTTTAAAGTAAAAAGGCACGGTGAGCAGATATTCTGAAAAGGATATAGAAGATATATCGAAATTAATAAAATGCAGCGATAAAGACTTGGTTTTAAAGCTTATAAATACAGTTATAGAAAGAACAGATATTAGCCATAGAGTTAAAGAAGTATTTATAAGGAATGTAAACCTTTTTAGGGGGGATTTTAGTGTATAAGATTTTTAGACAAAACCTCAATAATTATTTTTCTTTAAATAAAAGCGAAAATACTGAAAATGAATTCCGCTTAAAAATTGCCGAAGCATTAAAAGGCTTAGCCGATAAATCATTATATGATAAATGGGCGATTGAAAACCCTAAATTGTATGAGGAAACCAAAAATCTGATTCACGAAATAGAAAGAAATATAAGAAGATTTCACCCTTTTGAATGCTTCTTTTGGGATTTATGGGGATTAGGTTATGAGGCGCGTAAAAGTGATAAATTTCCTAATGCTATAGTTGAAGAACAATTAAAGCTTATCAATCTTCTTTTGGGAACACAGTATTGGGTTGAAGTATAATCGACTCTTCTTCATTTTAAAAAAATTTATTATAGTGAAAGGTGTTAACATGGAAAATAAACTCAAATTGCGGACTTTTTCTGATGATGATATAACTACATTCGAAAAATGGCTAATTACTACACATGTTAAGCCTTGGTATGAAAACCCTGAAAGCTGGTTAGAGGAAATAAAAAAACGCAAAGACAAGTTTTCTTTTATTAAGCATTTTATAGCTGAGTACAATGGAAAACCTATTGGATTTTGCCAATACTATGATATGTTTTACGGTCAAGAGTATGAGGATTGGCTGCCTATTGCAGAACCTAATAATATATATAGTATTGATTATCTTATCGGGGAAAGTGAATATTTAAAAATGGGATTAGGACAAAGTATGATTGCTTTATTATTAGATTTAATGAAAAAAGAAAAGATAAAAACCGTTATTGTAAGACCCGATTTAGACAATTATAAATCAAATCGCGTGTTAGAAAAAAACGGCTTTAAGTGGAATGGAACGGATTATATATTAGAGTTGTAACTAAATTTAATGCTCTTCAAATAATCATGCACGGAGGATGAATATGGCTAAAAAAATGATTGGATACGGTAATTTTTTTTGTTGGAATTGCGGTGACAGGATTGAAAAAGGCGAGAAAAAATGCCCTAATTGCAATGTCCTTTATGAGGGGAAAAACAAACACGGAGACTTGAAAGCATTGGGAGCGGGAGGCGTAGGCTGGTCAACCAAAACTCGTCATCCTTCTCTAAAAAGATATACAAAAAATTATTTTCTCGCTGTATTGGTTTGGATGATAGGGCTAAGCATAGTGGTACCCTCGATTATGCTAGCTATTGGCGACATAAGTTTGGACAAGGAAGGTAAGTTAGTAATAGGAGTTATAATCTGTGTTTTTTGGTTCTCAGGGCTTACCTTTTACTTTGTAAATTTCTCTAGAAGCAAGAAGGATTGGGAAGGTGAAATTGTCAGTAAAGATGTTGTCGAAAAACCTGATTCTGATCGATACAATGATTACACTTTAGTCATTCGTGACAATAAAGGTAGAATCAAAAACTTTACTCAAAAAGGTTCGCGTATTTATTTTGATAATTTTGAAATCGGGGATTATATTCGATATCACGGTAACAGGCATATAGACTCCTTGGAGAAATATGATAAATCAAAGGATACAATATTAATCTGTTCATCTTGTAAAGCAATATGTGATATTCGCAATAATTTTTGTGAAAGATGCGGAACTGTACTTATAAAATAGATGCATTGAAAACAGCTGTTTTCAATGCATCTATTTTAATGATACCTAATTTTTATATCATTATTCAAGGTCTATAACTTCAAATATTTTGCCTCTTTGATAGAAGCTTAATCCGTCTTTAACATACCCTTTTATCACGATTTCTTTACCCACTGATTCACTTATATTTCTATTAAGCTCATTATTTTTGTTATCAATTATAAGTACGTAAATGCCTTCTGTTGTTTCTAGTTCATAATGTGTACCTTCTATATGATTTATTACTAGTTTGCCTTTTATCCTTTCGTATAATCTTATCAAATCTTTGTTATCCATTATTCTTTTTATCATAACGGCAGCTTCCCCTCTTGTTATAGATCTTTTACCGTCAAATTCTCCTTTATCATTTCCTTTTATTATTCCTTTTTCATATACGGCTATTATGTCTTCTTTTGCCCAATCTGATATTTTGTCTATATCTATAAACGATGTTTCTTCAAGGGTTATCCCAGGTACTAGCCCTAACATTCTTCTTATCATTGCCGCCATTTCTTCTCTCGTTACGGATTTTTGGGGTTTGAAGGTCGCATCTTCAAAGCCTTTTATTATCCCTTCATCCACCGCAGCTTTTATATAGTCTTTATCTTCCCCTATTATTGAGATATCTTTGAATGGCGCAGCTTTTGTTTCTTCTATTTTCAATTCTTTAGCCGGGTTTTGCATTTCCATTTTTATCAGCATTTTCACTAATTCAAGTCTTGTTATAGGTTCGTTGGCTTCATATTTGTCTTTCCTTCCTTCAGCTATTTGCTTGGATACCAATGCTTCTATTTCTTTTTCCGCCCAATGACCTTTTATATCTTCGTATTCTTTTGTATATGCCATTACTATATATTTACTGAAGCTTTCTGTTAACAGATTAATTGTACCTGTCTTTTCATCATAGGTGCCGCCTTTAAAATCCCATGTTTTCTTTTCTTCGTTGTATCTATATACTCCAATTCTATCTAAACCGTACTCTTTTACTTTTTCTTTTTCTGTTCTAAAGCTTATTTTTATTTTGTTTTTAAACCCTTTTATTTCCATACTTTTATTTTCATCTTTTATAAAAGCGCCAAATTCATATATTTCTCCTGTTGTTTCTTCATAGTCCTTTTTCTTTTTTCCCATGAGTTTTTTCTTATCTTCTTCTTTTAGCTTTTCCATTTTTATATTTATTGTAGCTGTCTTTTTCTTTAGCAATTCCTTTGTTTCTTCTGTTTCAAAAGCAGCAGGAGAGAATTCTAACTGAGTGTCTTCCCCTTTTATCTTTAAATCTTTTCCCTCTTTTAATAACTTATCCATTATGTCTGTTGATAGTGATATGGATTCTTCATTACCTTTCTTAGTTGCTTCTATTTCAATTATTTTTCCAGTCTTATCTTTGAGACCTTTTTCTATATCCGTATCTTTGTTGTCTAAGGCTTTTGGCGCTTCTTCTTTTGGTTTGCCTCCGCCACCTCCACCGCCGCCACCGCCACCAGAGCTACCGCTTCCGCTTCCACTGCCGGAACTGTTGCCGTTTCCCTCACCATTATCATCGTTGCTACCGCCATTATTGCCATTATCATTTGGGTCAGGCTCTGCGTTTATAATAGCTTCGTTGGATGAATATGATATATTACCCCATTCATCAATAGCTTTAACTCTATAGCTATTGATGACATAAATATCTATGTTTTCATCTATATAGGTCTTCTCTGTTGTTCTTATTAGCTCAGTAAAACTATGGTTTCCCTTTTTTCTCTCAATAGTATATCCTTTAAAATCCCTCGCTTCATGCCCTTCCCAAGTGAGAGTCACATCAGAACCGGATTTTATAGTTTTAAGATTATTTGGCTTTTCCGGAGCTACATTTTGTAATGCAGCAAAGGCGTCAGCCATCCCGCCCGTAATTGTCTTATCGCTTAAACTATCTAAAGGTTTTACAGAATCTAAAATTGCAGTTTTTAATTCTACAGGCGTAAGATATTTATTTTTACTAAGCAGTAGTGCAGCAATGCCTGTAACATGAGGCGTCGCCATGGAAGTACCACTCATATAAGCATAATGATAATCACTATAAACTGCATCTGTGACTGTAGCCGCTTCTTTATTTGGATAGGTGCTTAGAACGTCAACTCCGGGAGCACCTAAATGCACAGAATTAGAACCATAATTTGAAAAGGAGGCTTTTTCTCCTTTGTTATTCGCCGCCGCCACAGATATGATGTTATCCAAATCATAGGATGCAGGATAAACAGGGCGGATATCATTATCAATTCCCACATTGATTCCCCCGATTTCCTCCCCATTTCCCGCAGCGCAAATAAATAATAACCCTGACTCTACTATTGCATCCCTTAACGCAGTATCCATTTGATTTACTGCTTCTGCCCCCCAAGAACAATTAACTATATGTGCACCATTATCTTTAGCGTATTTTATTGCATTTATTGCATCTGTCGTTCTTCCAGTTTTCCCGCTAATAAATTTTAAAGGCATTATTTTTACATTGGGAGCAACTCCTATTACTCCGGTATTGTTCGCTGTTGCGGCAATTATACCTGCCACATGTGTGCCGTGGTAATCACCATCAGTTTTACTAAATATTATATTTCTATCATTTGCAAAGTCCCATCCATTTATATCATCAATGTAACCGTTACCATCATCGTCAATTCCGTTGCCTGCTATTTCCTTTTCATTAACCCAGATATTATTCTTTAAATCTATATGGTCGATGTATACTCCATCATCTATTACAGCTACTATAATTTCTTTATTTCCTTTTGTAATATCCCAAGCTTCTAAAGCGTTAATATCTTTGTCTTCCTTACCGGTTGTACCTAAAACTTTTTGGCCAATATTATGTAATCCCCACAAATCTTTAAAAAATGTATCCCCCGGCGTATCTGAAAATAGCTTATAAATGTAATTCGGTTGGGCATATTCCACCCTATCATCTTTCAGCATTGTTTCTATTGCTTCCTCAACACTTATACCCTCATTCGTTTTAAAAACCATAATCTCATCATTCCAAATAGTGTCCTTTAATTTTAACCCTTTATCCACCGAAAAACTTCTCATTTGAGGTGAAGGAGCATCATCCTTAAATTTAACTATTATTTCGTTTTCAACATAACCTAATAACTCTTCGTCTGCAATCTCCGTTAATTTAGATGTTTTTTTAGAAATAGACTCTCCAGCCTGATTGAATTGAGCATGCTCCATGGATTTTATAGGGGTTTTATTTCCCTCATCTCCGAATACTGCTGAAAAATTACCTAAAACAATTGAAAATATAAATACCAAAATAATTGCAAAGCTTTTTCTTCTAATCATTATATTGACCCCCTTATAGAATCGCTTTATTCTACAATATTCTATCATTACCTCTATTTTCATACAACTATGTAATTGTTCTATCGGCTTAATTCTTATAAATAAATAGGAGATAAATAATTATTACCTCCTACTTTCTATCCACTTGACTAAGTATTTCATTTATTTGATACCAATTAAAATATAAAGCAATCCAACCATTAGGCAACTAACTTATATAGCCTAAACAAGATGCAGGATATTTTTATTTTATGTGTTTGAATTTGTAATTCTTTACCTTAATCGCCTTCCGGTGGAACAATACATAAAAATGTAAGCATACCAGAACCAGTATTTAAAAATTGATGTTCCAGATTGCTTGATATAAAAGCATAGGAGCCCATTTTTACAGCATGCTTCTTCCCTTCTATATCAATTACACCTTCTCCGCCTAGTACATATACAATATGTGGCCAAGGGTGAATGTGTTTCGGAGAGTGACCCCCTTCACCCACCTCAAAATATCTCATAACGTAGTCTGCCCAACCTTCATTCTTTCCAATAAGTGTCTTTTTTAAAACGTTCTTAGCCTCACCGCTAAACGAAATACCTTCGACCATATCCCTATGTGACACTATCATTTTTACCCCTCCAATACATTTTTTTAATATATCTGTCTTTTATAAGCATTAGATATTATTTAAATACTATATTTATATAACTATTATGTCTTTTGAATAATTGCTTAAAGGTATGCCGCCGTCTTCACCAACAACAACAATATCTTCAACCCTTATAAGTAGTTTATCATCTATTATTACTGATGGCTCTATTGTAAAAGTCATATTCTTCTGTAATACTTGTTTGTATCCCGGCATTAGATAAGGATATTCATGAACATCCCTCCCTATAGAATGGCCTAAACGATGACGAAAACCGTCGTCATAGCCTTGTTCTTTGATATATTGTCGTGCCACCATATTTAGTTGTTCACAAGTTATGCTTCTGGGCATCATAGCTTCAATAGCTATTCGTTGAGCCTCCATTACAGTATCATGAATCTTTATCATTTCTTTTGTCGGTTCCCCTGCATAAACTGTTCTACCGAAATCAGAGCAAAAACCATCTTTATATAATCCAAAGTCAAAAGCCACAGTACAACCTTCATTTACAATATTACCCGTCGTACTACTCCAGTGTGTTTGATTATTCCCTCCGCTTATCATAATCCCAGTATGAAAGGAATTGCCTTCACAGCCTTTTAACAGTATTCTATAATCTACTTCAGATTTTATATCATTCTCACTCATACCTATTTTTAAAAGCGGAACTACTTCAGAAAAAATTTCATCTGTTAGTTCGCATGCTTCCTTTATCTTAGATAGTTCATAATCGGTTTTTATCATCCTTAAATTATTCACATAATCATCCAGTAAAACAAATTCTACATCCGTTATTATTTCTTTTAAGTTAATGAGTGTTGAAGAGTAAGTAGTTTTAATAACGGCTATTCTCTTTACATCCCTCAATTCATCGCCTAAAGCCCTTTTTATCGTATCTTTAACTGGAAAACCTTCAGGTATTACAAAAAAATCATCAACTATGCCATAGGTATCCTTTTCAGCATGACCAAGCCTTGATGTCATATAAGGAATGAAATAATATGCTTTGTCAGGAAATATAAACAATCCGTTAGCCCAATCACCATATGTATTTGTATATGTAAGGTCATACAATCCTTTGGGGATTCCCGTAAGATACTCTAATTCTCCGGATTTAGGAAGAAAGCATACATCTATGCCCTCTTTTTTCATATACTCTTTTAAAGCTTTTATTCTTTTTTTATAATCTATCATATCTTCCCTCCGTTTCTGCAAACTGCTTAAAATCATCAGCTTAACCGGACAATTATATACATGACCATAACCTTGGACTTACACTCCTTTCCATGTTTTTTCAATTAAAGCATCTAAAAATATTAGGAGAATTCTTACGGTTTATAGTAATAAGTTATAACTTAAAAATCCGCTTAAGTACTTATGTTTCTTTTCTAGCATCTATATACTTAATCTTCCATTATAAATAATTATAACATATATCCTTTCTATTCCGATTTAAAATTGATTTTTTCTTATTGAATTTTCGTAACCATAGTTTAACTCCATAGCAAGTCTTCCATTATATGGGGAAAACCTGCCATATTTAACTTAAATAATATGATTTAAAAAGTTTTTTATTAAAAACGGTTAAGATTTCTTAACCTTTTCCACAAAGTAATTTTTTTCTGATAGTCTTATATTATACCGGAATGTTATTAAAAATCCGGCAGAAATGAGGTGATTGTTATACTACAAATAACACGGGTTGATATTTTAGACGGGCAAACGCTGGATATTGAGCTCAGCAATGGTCATCTGATCCTCTTTGACACACAGCACCTGCCCAAAGCTGACCATAGTTATGACAGCCTACGGGAGCTGGATGCACTTCCCCGTCCAAGTACCGATGGTCAGTATGTTTTCTGGCAGGACGGTCCCAGGCTTTCATTAGATCAAATACTGGAATGGTTATCTACACAAATCAAACCGGAGAGGAAAGATTTATGATGAGAAAATTAACCGCTGCGGCATTAGTGATACTTTGCTCTTTTATTCTAATTTTTACTTTAGTGGGATGCGACGGGAGCAAAACTCCCGCACCCGAGGAAATTGAGGACCCGACGAAGTGCGATCCTCAAGTAAACTCCGATGAGAGTGAGTATATCGAAGTTGAACTGTGCAAAGGCATATATATAGATAGCAAAGTCATGTGCGATTGGGGCGAAGGCTGGCAGGACCTCCCTTATGGGGATATGTTTGGCGGTGAATTCGCAGCGTTGGCAGATGACATATTGATGTAAAAAGTACTAACTTTTTAATATTGAGGAGGATTAATAATGAAAAGCTTTAAAAAAACAATAATAGTTACACTTTCTATTTTACTTTTGATACTGCCCCTTACGTCCTGCGGTGGTGATGATGACTACCCGGATGTTGAGCCTATACCGGAACCTGAATATACCGAAACAGCAACAATCGTAGCTGATTTTAGCAGTGGTTCGGAAATTCCCAGGCAAAAGGAACTTTATTGGGGATACAATGGAGACCTTGATCTAACGATTTTATCTAATTACTTAAGCTCCATCACCGGTCTTGATTTCTTCATAGACGGCATAATATCGGATGATGTAGCCTTTATCACTTGGATGGATAACAGCACTTTAGTCGCAGGTCTTGACGACCGTGAGCAAAATGAGGACTATTTCTTTTTTGATGCGGTGAGCCTTAACTGGTTCATGATGGATTCTCTCGCCTCAACTATCAAGGCAAATTTTCCCGAAATAGCGGAAATTTATTATTCCGGTGAAGACGGAGGACCTATTCTGTTTCCAAATCCGGAAGATATGGCAAGTCAGGGATTACCGGTACTACCTATTGACATGCCCTATGAGGGCAGCGCCTTCTTTTACGCCCACGCAGGCGGCAGGGGTACACTTTGGGACGGTTTTTTTATCTCTGAGGACGGCAATAAATTCCTTTTATTCGAAGATTGTGACGGGCAGTCCTTTCAATTTGCTTTCACTTCCAATGAAGGCGATAGCAGCGGCACCGGGCAAATAAGCGCCGACAACTCTGAATTGGCAGAAGGCGAAAATTTCGTATTCTGGTTTTTGGACAATGATTCCCTAATTGTAGCCGGTGGCATCTTTGAAGCCACATATATTAGAAATGAGGGGGATTTATAATGAGCAAACGGGCAAATATGCTTTTTGCGGCCTTTATAGTACTTCTCCTTGCATTGGCTTTAGTTGCTTGCGGAGGCGATACGATAGAAAAAAACGAAGAAACAGAAATAGTTTTATCAGAAAACATAGGGTTGGTACCAAACTTGATATTTACCGAGGAATATGAACCTCAAGGCGACCCTGGCGAATATAAAAGCGCTGCTGAAGCCGCAAATGTAACCTTTAATTCTGCAAAGTTAGGGGGACATATAACCGATTATAACTGCAGCGTGGAATACACAATGACACTCATTGACCTCACAGACATAAAAGGTGAAGAGTGCTATGTTTATAGATGTGGTGGCGGTGACTTTTCCGCGGGATTTGCTTACGCCTACCAATGCGACAATATATATATGCAAGGCTATGGCGGACAATGGGTGCTTCTGGATGTAGACAGTACGGCAAGCACTGACCCGGCAGATGTTAATTGGTGGGGTGAATATAACTCAATCAACTATGTACTTGGAATCGCCAATTATAATGGCAAATCGTTTTATTTTAATATAGACGATGGGGACAGTGACGCATCCGGTGTCGCCGCCCTTGACCCCGGCAATCCCTACGAAGCTCAGTACGGAGAAATGATCTTTACTTTTGACGGTTTTGATACCATTTACATAACAGGCGGAGATTACGCTGAAATCTATTTTCGCTCGCAGAATTAGAAACGAGAAAAGGAGGATTGATAGGATGAAAAGATTTTATATACTTTTTATTGCCATTGCGTTGACTGCACTACTTCTTACAGGATGCGGCGAGAAAATAACACCTGCTCTGCCGGCTGATACAGGCAGCCAGGGCAATCCTGCACCGGCGAATATAAGCTGGGATGGTTATTTCGGCACTTTGACCCGCCAAGAGTCTAATCAGTATAACAATGCCACTTTGCAGGTAAAGGGTCTGGAAGACAGGGTGGTTCTTTTTGAAATAGATATGACAGAAGGCAGCGAGAGCGAAGACAAAGCAAACGCTTTCAAAATCGCCGGGACAATGTTCATTGAGGATGACGGCACCGGTTTATATGAATCGCAAAATGAAGACGGTAGCATAGGGTACTCCATAATTTTCAACCGTTCAACGGACGGACAGCAAATTACCATTACCCATACAGGTGACTTTACCATAGATCCTGACGGAGACTATGATTGGGTAGATTTTCGTATTGAATCTGATGCTGGTCTCGCAGAGGCTCTGCTGGAATATCTCCCCACTGCCGCAACTTCTCTTAATAGTAATATCGGCGCTTATACTATTAACTATTCGGAGGAAAGTGTGTTAAACTACTTTTATACAGTAACAGCTACCTTGGATGACGCCAAGACCGTGCTAGGTGAATATATAGTTTGCGACGACCTCTCCGCCGTTTGGAGACTTGATACCGGAGACAATATACCCATACTCATTTACGGCACCGCTCAGGATATGCTAGACAAGGTTATCCATTCTGAACAAGAAAATGCACCGGATGCAAACCCATTGCTAGAAGTGATCCTAGATGGGGGTACATTAATAAAACCCGGCTCCAGTGCCAAGATTATATTGGATTCACCTTATCCTTTCCCCTTTACATTAGAGCAGCCCCTTTCATCAAATGATGAGGTGGCCATAGTAACTGAGGACGGTATGGTGACGGCTCATAAGACGGGAACAACCACCATAATGGCAGATATTATTGTGGCGGACGGCAAACGGGGTTTTATGCTTGAAATTACTGTGGAAAATATTGAAGGAGGTTCACAATGAAAACCGCAAAAACATCACTCCTTATCGGATGTGCTCTGTTTATCCTCTTATGGGTGGCATTGCTGCTGTAGGAATTATTTTTCTGATGATAGGTATTGCACCGCTACTGGGTTTCCTATTGTGTAAATATTAGAAAGAAACGATAAAGCCAATAAAAAGTTAAATAAAGGGATAGGAGGTTTATATTATGAAACTGAAACTTATAGCTATGTTCCTAATTTGCGCTATATTTATAACGGGACTCGGTGGATTAGCCGTAACTCCTGTAGTATGGGCAAATGAAGAATATGAAGATTTCTCACCTATATACGAAGAGTATAAAAGACAAATGGACGAATGGTTTGAAGGTAAACGGGCAGTGAAGCCTGAACTAGGCGACATAAGAATAATAAAGGGACCAACTATGAAAGGTTCTTTTTACCTTAACGGTGACCCAAAAAATGAAGAGTGGTTCGAGCTCCATGATGACTGCACTGGAGCCCACTTTGTCGCTAATCTCTGGTTTGAATTTAAATATGAAATTAACGGCAATCAAATCAAATGTAAATACTTGGGAGAAGACCGCTACTGGAATATTACCATATTAGATGAAAACCGACTACAATACCAACTAACCGCCGGCTTACCTATGGAGACATACACAAGACTAGAAGGTGTGGTAGACGACCGCTTGCGTAGGCTTCCCGGTGAAGATTTTTGGCATTGGTACGAAAGACTCCCCTATGAAGAACAATTAAGAATATTAGAAGAAGATATGGAAAGAGAAAGAAAGTCGTTAGAATTTCAGAAAGAGTATGAGAAAAAGCTTGCTGCCGATGCCGCTGCGGCAGAAGCTGCAAAGCCCATAATCCTAAAGATAGACGGCGTTACAATAAAAACAGATAGCCCGCCAGTAGTTGAGAACGGCAGAACCCTTGTGCCCGTTCGTGCTGTCGCAGAGGCAATGGGATATGTAGTATCGTGGAATTCCTCAACGCAAACCATAGAGATTTACGATTTCTTTACGAATGACTTGTTGATTTCTATGAAAATGGGCTCCAAGGTAGCGAAGGTTGCTGTTGGTAGAGGTGGCAAAGACATCATGGATGATCGTTTTTTGGATGTGCCGGCGAGGGCTATCAACGGAAGGACAATGGTACCGGTTCGGTTCATGGCAGAATCCCTCGGTTGCGAGGTTAAATGGGATCAAAAGACAAAGACTATAAACATTATCCGAACACTGGGCTAATAAATAATTAATAAACTGAGGAGGCCAAAGTTTATATGGAAAAGAAAAAGTGGCGTAGTTTGAGAATTGGTGGCGCAATCATTTCCGCCCTATCAGCATTATTTATTATTTATGGTATATTTGATGCAATAAAGCAAAGCGAGTATCGTAATGTCGGCATGAATACTCCTGTCATTGTCATGGCTATCCTTATACTAATCGCAGGTGTAGTCATGTTTGTTGTCGGATCAAAGAATATGAAATCGGCGAAGTAGATAAGGACAAATACGTGGATATTGAAGATTCTTTATTGTTGAGGAGGGGATACCTGTGGAGCTATGGTGAAACCACCTGCATAGGCTTTCCCCTATTTTTTTTATTTTGGTTTAATTTACATAATAATAGTTTGGTATAAAAATATAAGTGAATATTATTCAAAAAAACCAAGAATAAATATTCCCAGCATAACCGTTGCAATTGCAATATATTGTTTGTAACCTAATCTTTCTTTTAGAAAAACTCTGCCTAGAATTACAGAGACAATGCTGTAGCTTGCAATCATTGGAGCTACTACTACTGAATTTGTATCCAATGCATATACATAGAAGAATTGTCCAGCCGTCTCAAATAAAGCCGCTAAGGTTTTGTCTTTTTGCTTTCTTAGTTGGAACCTCTCTCCTTTTATAATTGTTATATATAAAAAAGATAGTATTCCGCAAAAAAGAAAAGTCAACTCATAGGAAATAAGAGCTTCCTCAGGGCTCATCAGCTTACTTAGATACACATCATCCATAAATGTCCCTAAGGCATCAATTATTGCATAAAGTATGGGAAAAACAAGGGATAGTGCACCCAGCTTATGCTTTATATCAATGTTAACAATTCTTTCTCTCTTTTCCTTTTCTGCCAGTCTTCTCTCTATTATTGCTATACCTACAAGCCCTATGGTAATCAATGTAACGGCAAACAATTGCCAAAGGCTCATTGTCTTTTTTAATACTATAAAAGCCAAAATTCCCGCCATGGCACCGGAAGTATTACTAACAGGAGAGTTAATAGAAACCTCCAAATATCTTAGTCCTATATAGCCTACCGTCATGGATAGTATATACATGGATGAGACAGGCAAATATTTTAAAATATTAAAAAAATCATAATTCCAGCTCATTTTATAAAGCTCAACAATAGCTTGGGCTCCCATAACAAGCCCAACCATGATAACAATTTTTAAATGGCTGTATTTGTCCTTTGGGTTTGTACCTTTTTTATAAAAGAGATCTGCTATCCCCCACAGAAAAATTGAAAACATTGCTGACGTATACCAAGAAAATGTCATATATTTCTCCTGTTGTTCGTTTATTTTTTTGCAACTTCTTAATTACAAGTTTTGCAGTTTAATTATACTACATCCTTTAATAAGGTAAAATAATAACAAACAAATTATTTCCAAGTTCTTTTCACTTGCATAATCTCTTGAGCATAACCAAGTATCGACAACGGACTCATTAACATTTGATAACACAGAACATATAGTATATAGCCCAATCTATTCTTCCTGATTTTTAAATTAAGCTCTTTAAATACTTTATTTTGATAAGAATATAGTATAAAATTTTGGAAGAGAGCAAGGGGTATGACAAATAATGTCATAGGGCCTACTATCCAAAACTTTCCGAAAAACGCCAAAATTAAGCCCGGTATCCAACAAAAAGTGTAGACAATGTCTAGATAAGGCATTATTAAGTTTATCCCTGTTAAATACCGAATATAGGCTACGGGGTGCTGCCACGGCTTAATCAGCTTTAACCCTTCAATCATACCTCGCGCCCAGCGGCTTCTCTGCCTTGCAAGATGTTTTAATGTAGCCGGCACCTCTGTAAAAGCTATACCACGAGGCTCAAAATATACTTTTCTATTATCATGCAAAAACTCCCACGTAAGTATTATATCCTCGCCTATGGCATCCTTCCAACCGCCTATTTCTTTAATAGACTCCGTCTTATATAAAGAAAATGCGCCTTGTGCCACTAAAGTACCTTGAAACAACCCTTGCATCCGCTTAATACTTGATATTCCTAAAAAATAATCCCATTCTTGCAGCCTTGTAATAAAGCTTTGTCTGCTATTTTTCGCAAGAACTGCACCAGCTATTGCGGAAACATCCTTCGGAGCTGTCTTCATCCTTGCTACAAGAAATCTTATAGCTGAAGGATGCAGCAATGTATCAGCATCAAGGGTTATTACATGCTCTGTGGATACGCGCTTTAAAGCAGTATTTAAAGCGTTGTTTTTCCCTTTTCTTGCCTCACTAATTATTTCTACAGGCAGCAAAAATTCCGCAGCTGCTCTTTTTGCTACAATACAAGTTTGGTCCGTTGAGCCGTTATCTATGACAATAACCTTGATGTTTCCCTCATAGTCTTGGTTTTTTATATATTTAAGTGTTGTCTCAATATTTTTTTCTTCGTTTAAACAGGCTATTAAAATAGTTATAGCATCACCGGGATTTTTTATTTTTAAAGGAGGTTGCTTGTCCAATATTAGCGATGTAATATTGAAAGCGTTTATATAACCGGGAATATAACCAATACCGGCGATTATTAATATTGCAACAGGAATAGTAACTATTATACCTAAATCATTAACCCAAGGTATAGAAAGAAAAATAGATAATGCCGCCCATAAGAATGCAATAAAATGAGAAAACCAAAATTTTGTTTTAACTTGTATATACCTATCACTACTTGGAGTATATACAAATGCTTCAGAAATAGATCCGGTTTTTTGCAGCTTTTCCATAACAATTAATACTTCCTAAAAATAATTATTCCATATTCTATTATTAAAAATAGGTATATGTAAGATAATTCCGAAATGATAATTGTTATGTGAAATTGCATTTGATAAGTCAAGATTTATTATATTAAAATAGTCGATAATGTCAATGGAAGTTTTATGTCTATTCCTTTAGTTTCTCTTCAGGTTTATCCCTTATTAAGTCTGTGTATAGTGTACAGCTGTTGCCTCCTGATTGTTTTGCTGCATACATTGCTTTATCAGCATAATTTATTAATTTGTCCTCGTTCACTGTATTTTCCGGAAATATAGAAATGCCTATACTTATAGCAATTTTTAATTCATAGCCTTCTGCCTTCATTGGTTTTTTAAGCTTGTTTAGTATTTTTGATGCAAGAATGCAAGCATCCTTTTCCGTTTTTAGAAATGTTTGAACAATTATGAACTCGTCTCCGCCCAGCCTTGCTATAAAATCTGTTTCTCTTATAGAGCTTCCGGCTTCTTTTGCCACATGAATAAGAACCCTGTCTCCTATTTCGTGACCATAGGTGTCGTTTATGATTTTAAACTTGTCTATATCAAAAAGCATCAGGGCAAATTTATCTCCGCCTCGTTTTGACTTCTTAATGGTCATATCCAGATAACTCATCAGGTGGCTTCTATTGGCAATGCCTGTTAAGCTATCATAATTAGCAAGAAAGTTTACCTTTTCTTCAGCCTTTTTTCGTTCGGTAATATCTCTGATAATATGAAGTCGTGTGCCGTATTCACTATCGATTACACTTTTTACACTAACCTCTACAGGAAAGGCAGTTCCGTCTTTTTTGACATGGATTGATTCAAAAGTAATACCAACTGAATCTGATGCTTTCATTTCATCAATAAATGTTGGCATCGTTGACGGATGCCTGATATCCATTATTTTCATTCTTATAAACTCTTCCAATGAATAGCCATATTTGTTCATAGCACTTCTATTGGCATTTATAATACTGCCGTCAAGCTTAATATAAAGTATAATATCAAGAGCATTTTCAAACAGTATTTGATGCTGTTTCAATATCTCATTTGCTTTAATCCATTCTGTTATATCATAAAAGAGAGTAATAAATATTCCGACAGACGGACTGAATACGGATACCCTAAAATGTTTATCCAAAGAAGCAAAATATCTGTCAAATTCTATCCGTTCTCCTGTTAATGCAACTTTACCGTATATTTCAATCCATTTATTATCAATATCAGGATATAGCTCTGTAACCTTTCTATCTATTATATCTTCCTTTTTTAAATTTGTAATTTTTAGAAAGGCATCGTTCACTTCCAAATAAATATAATCTATAGGCTTGCCGAGCTCATCACATACTATTTTATGTGCGGCAAACCCTTCATTCATGGAATTAAAAAAATTTATCATAGCTTCATTACAATCTTTTTTATAGTTAATAAAGCTCCACATTGAGTCTAATCCCTCCAATTTCATAGCCATACTTTATTTCATAATTATATCACATGCTAATTATAATAGTCACTTTATTGTCATCCTAAGCGTTAGCAAAGGCTCTCGATGACTTAGGAAAAGATAATTCTTCAGCTGCTACGCTCTTTTAAATATGACGGGTATAGGAACGTTTGGGATTGGCTTTGGACAACAATCTTTATCATGTAAAAGTATAGTATACTATTATAAGCAGAAACTAAAATTATTGAATAAATAACTCATAAAGGAGAGCAGCTATGGAACAATCCAATACAAATTCAAATATGGGTTGGAATTTTGATAACAGCTACGCAAGATTACCTCGCATTTTTTATACTAATATTGAGCCAACACCTGTGCCATCACCAAGCTTAGTTGTTTTCAATCAATCTCTGTCAGAAGCTTTAGGTCTAAATTCTGATACTTTGAAACAAAGAGCAGGCATAGATATATTCGCGGGAAACCGGATGCCAAGCGGGTCCCTACCAATAGCACAAGCTTATAGCGGACACCAGTTCGGACATTTTACTATGCTTGGTGATGGCAGGGCAATTTTAATAGGTGAGCACATCACTCCCGACGGAGAACGCTTTGATATTCAGTTAAAAGGCTCAGGCATTACACCCTATTCCAGAGGCGGCGACGGCCGAGCAGCTCTTGGTCCTATGCTGCGAGAATATATTATCAGTGAAGCAATGCGGGGGCTTGGTATTCCTACAAGCCGCAGCCTGGCTGTAATAACAACAGGTGAAAAAGTCCTGCGGGAAGCTCCTTTAACCGGAGCAATACTAACCCGCGTAGCTTCAAGCCATATCAGGGTTGGCACCTTTGAATATGCATCAAGATGGGGTACTAAAGAGGATTTGCGGCTTCTTGCCGATTATACCTTGAAAAGACACTTCCCTTATGTTGTAAGCGATGGAAATGATCATTTATCTTTGTTAAAGGAAGTTATTAAGAGTCAAGCATTTCTAATAGCTAAATGGCAGTCTGTGGGTTTCATACACGGAGTTATGAACACGGACAATATGGCTATAAGTGGCGAAACCATAGACTACGGTCCTTGTGCCTTTATGGATACATATCATCCGGAAACGGTATTCAGCTCCATTGATACCACGGGTCGGTATGCCTATGGTAATCAGCCTTATATTGGGGCATGGAATCTATCCCGCTTCGCCGAGACTCTTTTGCCTTTAATTCATAAGGATCCCGATGATGCTTTAAAACTTGCTCAGGATGCAGTTTCTGAATTCTCACATATTTATCATAAAAGCTGGCTTACCAATATGTTAAATAAGCTGGGCATAGATAATGAAGAACCAGGGGATGAAGCCCTTGTTGAAAGTCTTCTGCAATTGATGGCAAATTATAAAGCAGATTTTACAAACACTTTTAGAGCATTAACCTTGAATTTAAAATCGGAGGAAGCTTTATTTATTACCGATGAGTTTAAGGATTGGCATAAAAAGTGGCAGGAAAGAATAAGAAAAAATGAAGCTTCAAATAACAGCTTTACTGAACTTATGAAAAGAAACAACCCCGCTATTATACCCAGAAATCACAGAGTAGAGGAAGCCTTGGAAGCGGCAGAAAAACACGGAAACTATTATATTATGGATAAGCTTCTTGAAGCTCTTAGAAACCCCTATGCATATACATTGGAGCAAGAGGTATATACATCACTTCCGGAGCCGTCTAATCGACCCTATGTAACCTTTTGTGGCACGTAATATAACAAGGGGACGGGATTATTGTCAGATGGCACCCCGTCCTCTTTTATATTTAAGCCCCATATTGTTCGTAATACTTATCTATTGCTTTTTTAATCGTATTATCTAAAATTCCTTTATCATAGAGATATTCCACTACCTCTGCCATTGTTACTATAGATGAAGCTTTAAAACCGTATTGACCTGATATTTCATTTAAAGCTGTGCTGGTTCCTTTGCCTCTTTCCATTCTATCCACGGATATAACTAATCCGACAACCTCTATAGCACCTTGAGCTTTAATTATAGGCATTGTCTCATGTATTGATGTCCCCGCTGTTATAACGTCCTCAATAATTAAAACCCTATCTCTCTCTTTAAGCTTAGCACCGAGCAAAATTCCTTTATCTCCATGATCCTTTATTTCCTTCCGGTTTGAGCAATATGAAATATCTAATCCATAGAGCTGATTTAATTCTATTGCAGTAACAACACTAAGAGGTATGCCCTTATACGCCGGTCCGAAAAGCACATCAAAGCTATCTCCAAAGCTTTCATATATAGCTGTTGCATAATACTCGCCCAGCTTTTTTAACTGTTTTCCTGTTTTAAAGTTTCCCGTGTTTACAAAAAACGGAGTTTTTCTGCCGCTCTTTGTAATAAATTCACCAAAGGTAAGAACACCGCTTTCCATAATAAAATCGATAAAATCCTTTTTATATTGTTTCATATTGTTCCTCCTCCCTTATATTCTGTCAGTTTTTGTCCGCTGTTTACGTATTATTCCACTTGGTACCCATTTATTGATGGTAATAAGTATTCTGCTAATGGTCTGCTATTGTAGTATATTAATTATTCTCAATTACCGCTGTCTTGTGTATTAACAAATAAACTACAGTCCTTTTTCTCCTTGCTTTGTGATATATCGAAATATTTATCCTCTAAGCACTCTAAATGGTTAAAAATATGAACTAAATCTTCACCAAAGCCCAACAAAGCATAATCAGTGGTACTTCCCTTTACGGCCTTTTCGATTACATTCTTATCAATCAGTGCAGTCAGCTTTCGGTTTAATTCTGTATTGCTGACATAGGGTATGCTTCTTAATATATCATTATATTTTCTGTTCCCCAATTTAATTGATTTTATTATTTCCGGCACCCACCTGAGCTTTATTAAATCCTGCACTATCTGAAATCCATTATAAATCTTGCTTTCCATAATACCACCCCTACTAACATTATTAGTACTTTTTGTTCTCTTATTGTATCATATAGTTGTTATAAGAATATTTCAATGAATTTTTGTCATAGTGTCTTATAAAATACAATAGATTCCAATGATTTTTGGACAGAAAAACTTAACTAACATTTTTGTCTCTTTTTGTTTCTTAAAATATAATATATAATAAAATCAAGAAAAGGAAATAATTATAATGAATTTAAAATATTTTAGGAGGTAACATAATGAAACATAAGGAGTTATTACAAGAATATTTAGCAAACTTAGGAGTGCTAAATGTAAAATTACACAATATTCACTGGAATGTGGTTGGAAAACAGTTTTTAAGGATTCACACATTTACAGAAGAAATCTATGATAAGCTCTTTGAAAATTATGATGAGGTAGCCGAACTTTTAAAGATGAAAAAGATATTGCCCTTATCTTCAATGGCAGAGTACCTTGAAAAATCGACAATCGGGGAGATAAAAGCTAAAGAATTCACAGCTATTGAATCCCTGGAAATTCTTAAAAAAGATTTGGAAGCCATGAAAGAGCTGGGTATAAAAATCAGAAACGCCGCTGATGAAGTAGGAGATTTTGAAACGGTGGCAATCTTTGAAGAATATGTTGCATATTTCAGCAAGAACATCTGGTTTATAGAGGCAATGCTTCAATAAAAGAAGCTTTAAAGCATTCTTAGCAATCTAAGAATGCTTTTTTTATTTTTATTTTAATTTAACTACAGTACACACTTTTGCTAAAGAATACATATTATACAGTGAAAACAGGTACAAGGTATACCTGTCAATAAAATATTAAAAGGAGGCAAAATTATGGCTGAAGATTTCATCATTCTTCAACAAGAGCAAGTTCCCCCTGCAACAGAAATTGACTGCATTGAAACAGTCAAGGTATTTGATGAATGTCTATTAAGGGATTGTTTTACTGCTCCGGTATTAGCCGAAGTAGATGTTGACCCCAACTGCATCACTGATATAACATGCTCAGACTTCACAATTACAGTAGCAGCACCTATTATTCCTACAAGAAGACTAACCGATGAACTGGGCTTTGTAAGGGTTAGCTTCCCATTCACCATTGATTATAACTTAAATATTTTTTCGAGGCTTACCTGTGCACCCACAGTTGTAGCAGGTACACCTGTAACCCGAAATGTAAGCAATGTATTGTTATATTCTCCAGAATCCGTTGCATATACCCTTACACAAGAAGGAACAGCCACTCCGCCTGTAAATATTCCAAGCGAAATAATTAAGCTTGAGTTTATAGGCGAATGTGTCGATATTGAATTTGTTCCAAACGCAACGGCTCCCACTACTACTGATATAACGCCCACTTTAGGATACTATTTGGTTATCAAGTGTGAACAAGCTGTACAAATTCAAGTATTGAGCCGGGGTTACTGCGTTGCACCTTTCTGTGAATCTCCGGTTTTCGACGTCTGCGGACTATTTAACCAAAGACCTATACCTGCATTTTTCCCGGCTCAGAGGGCACCATTCTAACAATTAAGCATATGATAAACTTTAGAAAAATGTAAAAATAAAGAAGGATTTGTGAACCGGTCTGGGAGCTTTATAGTATTCTTGGATCGGTTCACTATTTACGGCAGTAACAAAACTATACTGTTTTAATATATGATGGTTATATAATAAGTGTTCCAGAATCTTAACCAGATAAACCGAAAAAGTTTAAGCTTTGCTGCAACAATTTTCTTATTTTTTTAGAAGTCTGGTCAATATACTTTTACTTTTTTCTTCTTCTAGCTCATTTCGCAGCTGTATTACTTCTTGCTCCAATTTATTTTTGTTTTGTAGAAGTGTCTTATTATCTTCTTTAAGATTTCTTTCTATCTCAATATACTGATTTAGATTCATTTCCCATTTCCTTTTTACACTTTCTAATTCCGTCCTTAACCGTTCATTATAGCTGTTCAGCTCCATACACTTTGCTTCGAAACGAACTCTTTGCCCATGATTCAATTCTTCATCGTTATACTTTTCATTCTCTATATCGATAGAAGGAATAACCCCCTCATGTTCTATATTAGTTTTCCTCCTGTCTGACAACCTGTAAAGCTCCTTAATACCCTCCTCGCGTTTATCGGGTTTTGTTTTTAAATCATATTTATTTTTTATATAGGTTAAATAATCCCCAGTCTTTTCCGTTGTTTTTTCTATGCCGTCTTTATATAGGCCATCATCATTAATCTCCTTTTTTTGCTTTTTAATGGATGGAGGTATAAGAAATTTGATATCAGGAAAATCTGTACCTATAATTCGCTGCATTTTCTTTTCTCCGCTATTTTTTTGACTGATATAGTAGTACATACTTGCATTTCCTTTGTACTCTGCGTCTAGTTCTTCACCTTCTGACCATTGTTCTTTGAAGTAGGAATAATAAACCTTCTCCTCTTTCATCCAAAAAGCCCAGAGTATAGTATCATAGGAAATAAGCAAGGGGTTATATATATTTGTATAGCATTTATTTAGATTATTGCTTGAAATCTTCCCACCTTTGTCTATGGTAACAACATCTATTGAATACTCCTCATTATCCTTTGAAACATTAAGAAAATAGCTAATGCCTTGATGTTTTAACATAAAAAAGTCAGTACTGTTAACCTTTAATGTAAACAATAAAACTGAAGAGTTTGCATAGTTGTTTAAAAACTCGTAATGATTAAAAGAAGCAGTCTGCTCTTTGACATTAACGTAAATCAATCGATTATTTTCTGTATCCAATTGATAACTGGTTTTGAAGTCAGGGTGCAATACAATATCACTGACAAAGTAATTTAAGCTTTTTCCATCCGTTAATCTATTATGATATAGAGCGCCTAAGCTTTCAGATTTAAGTCTTATATAAAAAATATTAATTTCCTTATCTGCAGTAGAAAGACCCAGTTCTTTTACTAAATAGTTCTTTTCAGCGAAGTGTTGTATAGTCTTTATATACCAATTACCATTTTCGTATTTGCAATATTTAAATTCTCCTTTTTTATTTATATAAATGAGCCGTATTACTCCGCTTTTGTCTACATCCGCAGCATACTCTAAAGCTCCGGTGCCAATAATATTTTTTTCTTTATAGCCCCCCTCCTGTGATATCATATTATAAGTTATATTGCCTTCATTTGTTAAGAAAAACTCCCATATGTCGCCGTTTTTATCTTTAATGATTAAATGCTTATTATTATCCAATTATATTTGCCTCCTAAAAATAAACTTTCATATTATTCTTATATGCCGCAATTTCAAACTTGCCATTATTAAAAAGCTCATGGATATAATAGCAAAACACCCCCGGTTTTTCCCAAGGGTGTTCAAAACTAGCTTCTTATCTTTGTTTATTCTGCTTTAACCTGTGACTTTTTAACATCGTATCCCAACGAAGTTATAATTTCCTCTATTTTATTGATAGACACTTTCTCTGCATCAAAGCTGAGCTTCACTTTGCTTGTGTTAAAGGATACATTTACACTTTCTTTATCTACGCCATCCAATGATTTTACAGCCTTATCGATTTTTTGCATACAGGAAGGGCAGGTTAATGTTCCTAATTGAATTGTTGCTTTATTCATTTCCATCCTCCTTTTCTTATTTATAACTAAGTAGCCTCATACCGTTTAAAATCACAGCCAATATGCTGCCTTCATGCACCAGCATGCCAATGGACATATTCATCCAATCGCTGAAGAATAATCCCATTAGTAAAAATAGCACAACTCCTACAGCAATGACAATGTTCTGAAGCATATTATTGGCAATTGATTTTGTTAAACCTAACGCGTGGGGCAGGCGGCTAAAATCTGAATTCATTAATACAACATCCGATGTCTCAATGGCAACATCCGTTCCTCCGCCCATGGCTATTCCTATATCTGCCAAAGCTAAAGAGGGGCTGTCATTTACGCCGTCACCGACAAAAGCTACGATTTGTCCCTTGTCTTGCAATTTTTTAATATAGGCGGCCTTGTCTTCCGGCAGCATATTTCCATGAGCTTCTGTAAGTCCAAGTTCCTCTGCCACTATTCCTACAGTGCTTTCATTATCGCCGGAAAGCACTATTAAGCTTTTTACTCCCAAGGCTTTTAACCTTTGAAGATCCGCCTTAACCCCGGACCGTATCTGGTCACGAATACCCATTAAAGCTTTTAGCTCACCATCAACAGATGTAAGAACGAGGGAATTTCCTTTCTGTGCAAATCTGCTTATGTCTTCCCGTGTCTTTTCATTTAAAAAAACCTTTTCCTCCTCCATTAAAGCAACATTACCAACTGCCACTCTGCTGCCGTTAACATAAGCTACAACACCGCCGCCTTTAATCACATTAGTATTTTCCACATTGTAGAGAACAGTATCTCCAATATGTGCAACAATTGCTTTAGCCAGAGGGTGGTCTGACTCTCTCTCCACACTGGCAAGGTAACTTAATACTTCCTCCCTATTCTCTGAATAGTATTCTATATCCGCTACCTTAGGGTTCCCTATTGTCAGCGTGCCGGTTTTATCAAAAACTATTGAATCAACCTTACTAAAATCGCTGATAACCTCACTGCCTTTTAAAAGGACACCATAACGGGCTCCGTTGCCGATACCTGCAACATTAGATACAGGCACACCTATAACCAATGCCCCGGGACATCCCAAAACCATGGCAGTGATGGCAAGCTCAATATTTCGCGAGAAAATCCAAATAATTATAGCAAGAACTAAAACGGCAGGAGTGTAATATTTAGAAAACCTATCGATAAAACGTTCTGCTTCTGATTTTGAATCCTGGGCTTCCTCCACTAATTCAATGATTTTTCCAAAGGTTGTATCCTCTCCTATGCGATCGGCAATTATTTGAATTGTTCCGTTTTCTAAAATCGTTCCCGCATAAACCTTTGAATCCACCTTTTTACCTGCCGGTATAGGCTCACCTGTAATACTCGCCTCGTTAATATAACCTTCGCCTTTTAAAACGGTACCGTCAACGGGAACCTTTGCACCGGTTTTCACCAGCAAAATATCTCCAATCTCAACTTCATCTACCTCAACTTCTTCAAATTCTCCGTTGCCCATTTGCTTTAATGCGCTTTCAGGAGCCATTTTAGTCAACTCTTTAATGGCAGATCTTGTCTTATTCAAAGTGCGTAGCTCAAGGTAAGCTCCGAATAGAAACAAAAATGTAACGATAGCTGATTCTTCTATGTTTTTTATAAAAAATGCACCGGCGACAGCGATGGTAACTAAAACGTCGATGCTTATGACTTTGAATCTCAGCGCTTGATAAGCTTGTATTGCAATCGGTGAGACACCTAAAACAGAAGAAATAATTAACGCAGCATGAAATATATAATCATTATGAAAACCAAACCTACTTACAAATGCAATGGTAATCAAAAAACCGCTGATGAAAGTTATATAGTTTTTCTTGCTTAATATAAATCTTTGCATTAGTAATTTTCCCTTCATTTGTTATAAAAAGATCTTATTGTATAAAGCTTTTTACGTATTTATTATTAATCTTCATATGCCTTATCTAAATCCTCTAACATTTTGTAAACTGCTTCATAGCTTTCGCATGTGTCATCGGGAACCATATAACCCTTTGTTATTTCTCTAAGCTCTGCAAATTCCTTCCTTAGCTCAGGTTTATTTGATTTTGCCTCTTTTATTTTTTCTCTGATTGATTCAAATATTCTATGGGCCTCTAGAAATTCCGGATGATTCTTACCATGGACTTTCGCCACAATAGGTGTGTATAGTTCCAATGTTTTAAGGTGCTTTTCCTTTACCTCATTAAATGTTAATCCTTCTGCCATCTTTATCCTCCTTATTGCTTTTCATTTTATTGTTTAATCATTTTTTTGTAATTACAAGAAATACACTTGATTCATCCACTTCTATAACTTCATAAGCACATCCAGAAACCTTACCTATAGCATCTAAATCTTCCGGTGAATGAGTCTTCGCTTGAAAACCATCCTTGCATATTATAATGCCATCCTTAGTTTTCTCCATATCAATTTCACCTAATAAACCTTTTTCAGCCTGTTCTTGAAACCAAGCTAAACGGTGTTCCCAAAAATTTGGGCTATAAGTGCTGATATATGCTCTTCCACCCTCATTTAGCAACGCCATAATACTGTTGATATAACTAAGCGGCTCAATCTTCATTGCAGACAGACCGTTTTGCAGGCATAGTATAACGTCAAACAAGCCATCCAGTTCAAGATTATGTACATCCATTACTATTAAACGGGCATTTTCTACTCCTTCGAGATATTCCATTCCAAAATTAACATTTCCCTCAGAGATATCTACACCGATGATTTCCTTGCAATAAGGAGCCAACTCTTTTACAATCCGCCCGTAGCCTGCGCCTAATTCTAAAACCACTTCCGAACCATAAAGATTCTTTCTTACAAAGTCAATTTCAGCGTTTAAATACTGTTTAACTCTATCATGCTTTGTTTCATAAACATTATATAGTTTTTGGGCATTTAAGCTTTGTTTATAATAGCTTTCCTTTGACATAGTATCTAATCCTCCTTAAAAGTTTTGCAAAATGAAAAAGACTATTAACATAATAAGCTAATAGCATATTAGTTTTCAATCAAACATCAAATTAATATTAACATATAAGCGTAGAAAATTATAGAAGTTAAGCGGCTTTTTGTCATGTGCCATATTCAAATAGATTTAGGCAAAAGGATTTTGAATCCTATTGTCTAAATCTATTTGAATCACTGACTTTATGCTGTTAACTTATCATATTTTTTATCTGATATACATCCTTATCCCCTCTGCCAGAAAGGTTAATGATAATAATCTCCTCCCTATTCAAGTCTTTGGCCAGTTTAATACCATAAGCTACAGCATGGGAAGATTCAAGGGCAGGTATTATGCCCTCTGTTTTTGAAAACTTAAAAAACGCCTCCAATGCCTCTTTGTCGGTCACGCTGATATATTTAGCTCTCTTTACATAATTATAATAACTATGCTCCGGCCCCACCCCCGGATAATCCAAGCCTACGGTAACATTCTTCTTAGGTACTATAATAAAAGGTCATAAAAAGATATTCCGCGTACAGGCTTTTGTACAAAAGCATTATTAATAAATACTGCCACATCGTGGGAATAGGTGTCCGTTACGGCTAAATCCATCCTGCCATCCTTATTAAAATCTGCTGCTACCATCTGGGAAGCATAGGTACCGACATCGAAATATTGTGCATTTTGAAAGGTACCGTTACCATTTCCAAGAAGTATGGCTATATTATTACTGCTTGAACCTGCAACAGCTATATCCATATTACCGTCTCCATTGAAATCAGCTGCTACTATACCTTCTGGAATTGAATCAATATGATAAAATACTGCGCTTTGAAATGTGCCGTCACCATTTCCAAGAAGTATAGATATATCCTCAGTATCAGAATTAGAAACGGCCAAATCTAACTTTCCGTCGTTATTAAAATCGCCGGCAGTAATTCCCAAGGGATTATCACCTACAGAATAGTACACAGATGCAGAAAAGGTTCCGTCACCGTTTCCCAAAAGTACAGAGATACTGCCTTGTCCGCTGTTTGTAACAGCTATATCTATATTTCCGTCTCCGTTAAAGTCGGCAGACACTATACCATAGGGGGCAAAACCAACGGAATAAAAAACTGGTGGCATAAAAGTCCCATCACCATTTCCTATGAGTACACCCATATTAGCGGTAGTTAAATCTGTTATAGCCACATCCATTTTACCGTCATTGTTAAAGTCATCAGCAACAATGCTTATAGGATTTAATCCTGCCGGAAAGCCCATAGCGGCATGAAAAGTACCGTCACCTTTTCCCAATAGCACCGCAATATCTCCGCCATTCGAATTCGCCGTAGCTAAATCTATATAGCCATCACCGTCAAAATCAGCGGCGACTATATCAGTAGGATTGGCACCTGATAGGTAAAATGATGCCTCTCCGAAGGTACCGTCCCCATTTCCTAAAAGTACTGAAATTTCACCTGAGAAGGTTGACGGCGTTGCTAAATCATTATTACCATCCCCGTTAAAATCAGCTGATGCTATCCCATATGGAAATGAACTTACCGGATAAAATACAGCCGGCAGAAAAAGCTCAGACATTATAATCCTCCTTATCAATCTATTAAGCTCCTAATTCATAATATGTACAAAGCTAATATATGTGTTGAGCTTGTTTCATAATATATTAATAAGGAAAAGATTTTATAGATAGTGAACACAAGAAATAGCCCCTTGTATTTATTATCTAGGTAAGATATTTTCAAGCTGCTTATACAAACTATTAGTTATTCCATCATAAGTCCAGTTTTTATACTGAAGCATTCTCTTTGTTGCATCGTTTATTTCGTCTTCAGCATATGGCATATTCATATAGCCTATTATCTTCCTAATAGCTTTTGGATGCATCACTATAGGTTCCAGCGGCAGTTCAAGATTTGATAAGCTAGGGCTTATACCTTCATCCAAGGATTTGTCCGTTAAAATGTAAGACCAGAAATTATTTCTGCAGAAGCTCAAATTTAAATAGATCAATGCGATATAGTCCATTTTATTGTCAAGGATTCGTAATCTTTTATGGGCTATGTCTATGATATTTTGATGGGATAAGGATGTAGATTTGAAACATATTATTATCTCCTCAATGCAGCTTTTATATTTTTTGACATACTCATACCAAGGCTGACTTTTATCCTTTGTATAAATTATACCTTCCGGGCTGATGCTTTTATTCTCTTCTCGCCTTAAATATGTGTATGACAAACTATTTGCTATACTTTTTATACTTTTCAATTTCCTACGATTTATTTCTATAACTACAAGATCCATATCCATGCTACCTACCATGCTTTTTAGTACAGCTGCTGTACCTTTACAAAGATTTCTCTTCAATGAGGAAATAACGTTTCCATAAGGAAGTCCTTTTAATGGACCGTCTTTAATATATGTCATTAAATATTTAATCAGGCTTTTCTTATTTCTGCCAAGTTCATATATTATTTCTATGGTATTCATATAACAAGCATCAAGAATAATCACATCCAAGCACTCTCCGAGCGCACTCATAGCTAAATTTATCGCTTTTATCATTTGAGACACACCCATCATATAAGGCATATCCTGACTGAAATCCGTCATTACTGCGACAAAAGAAAATCCATGACCGCCAACAATCAGAAGCCTTCTTTTCGACGGATAGCTTCTAAATCCCCATTTTATGAAGTCATGCAATACTTTAGGGTCTGCCATATTAATATTTCCAAGATCGGAAATTAGTACAGAATCATTATCTTTTACCTCATAACGCCTAACACCTGCCCATTCCTCTCTCTCTGGAGGAATCAAAGCTTTTGGTCTTACTATTTCAACCAGCTTTCTTGATATCCTGCCTATTTGTATTATTACACAAACCTTATCATCAGTGCCTGATGTTTCAATGTTAATTTTGGATTCCCAAATTTCAGGCTCCAGATCATTATTACCGTTTGCATAAATGAGCACCGTCCACTCCCTGATATTATTTCTGCTCACAATACCACCCTTACCATCCTATTGCATTCTTTTGAAAAAAGTCACATTTTTCCTCCTGCTAAAACCAATTTAATTTAATACCATGCAACATTTCTCATTCCATGCAATACATAAGTGCTAAAGGGTGCTACAAGCCTCTAATATTCTTTCCTCCGCCATTTTATCAGCTGCTTTATATGTTGGAATCTTATCTCTTCTGGCTATCTCAAACACTTTTTTACAGGCATCATAAATTTTTTCCGTGTTTTTCATTGCATTTTCCCTATTATATTCTCTTCTTGATATATCATCTATTATATTAATGACTCCGCCGCTGTTTATTATATAATCCGGTACATAGAGTATCCCTTTGCTTTCAAGAATATCTCCATGCCTGGACTCCGCTAATTGGTTATTAGCTGCACCGGCTATGATTTTACACCTTAACTTATCAATTGTTAAATCATTTAAAACAGCACCTCTCGCGCAAGGCGAAAACACATCGCATTCTACACTGTATATTTCATCTAAGCCTACAGCTGTTGCACCAAATTCTATAACAGCTTTTTCAATCTTTGCTTTATCTCTCGTGGTTACGTACAGCTTGGCTCCGGCTTCATAAAGAAGCCGGGCCAGGGCTCTGCCGACGGCACCTAATCCTTGAATAGCCACAATTTTCCCTTTTAAATCATCGCTGCCGTAAACCTCATTTACAGCAGCCTGCATTCCTTTAAAAACTCCATAAGCTGTTACCGGCGAAGGATTACCGCTCCCCGTTTCCAATCCCACAATATAATCTGTTTCACAATTAATATATGCAGCATCCTGCTGTGTCATATTCATGTCCTCGCCCGTTATGTATCTGCCGTTTAGGCCTTCAATAAATTTTCCAAAGGCCCTAAACAGTGCTTCGCTTTTTATCTTCTTGGGATCTCCAATTATTACAGCTTTCCCACCTCCTAGATTCAAACCCAAAGCCGCATTCTTATAAGTCATTCCTTTAGCCAACCTAAGCGCATCTACGATAGCCTCTTCATCAGTATCATATTCACAAATCCTTGTTCCTCCTAGAGCCGGTCCCAAAGTAGTATCGTGAATAGCAATAATCGCTTTTAATCCTGTGCTTTTATCCTGACAAAATACTAATTGTTCATAATCATATTCTTCCATCTTATTAAATATATTCATCTCTTGAATTCCTCCTATCTCTTTATTTGAAAACTTTTCTCTTGATATCTCCGGTATTCTTAGA
>CAYPBK010000019.1:0-41237 GCA_964408955.1 uncultured Clostridiaceae bacterium | reverse complement strand
GAGCGTTAGACCTGTCAAAATCATGTCAGGGAGCGTGAGATATTATTAATGTCTCTTGGAGAATAGTTAGCACTTACGCTTATCAAGATTAGACTTATTAATGCCACGCTATAAACAATTTACTTCGCATTATTTTAAAAATAGGCTATAATGTTAACAATAAGATAGGATTAAGAATAGTGATGGAAGGAAGCAGAATGAAAAAAACTGTATTTCTTTTAATGGTATTGACTATTATAGCCAAGGTTATAGGGCTTGCCCGGGAGCTCACCTTATCTTTTTTCTTTGGTGCAACTAATATCAGCGACGCTTATCTGATTTCTCAGACCATTCCCGCTGTTTTATTCGGGTTTGTCGGCGCGGGGCTGTCTACTTGCTACATACCTATTTATAGCGATGTGCTAAGGAAAAAAGGAGAAAAGCCAGCCATAGATTTTACAAATAATGTGACAAATGTTTTTGTAGTAATTTCTACTATCATTGCGGGCTTGGTTATAATTTTAACTGAGCCCGTGGTAAAGCTATTTGCTTCCGGATTCGGGGGAGAAACGCTTAAACTGGCTATGGTTTTTACTCAGGTGAGTGTCTTAGGAATATATTTTACGGCAATAGGGTATATTTTCAGGAGTTATTTACAGTTGAAGGACAGCTTCGTATTACCTACAGTTTTGGGCTTTGTATCAAACTTTATAATAATTACATCAATAATATTGAGCTCAAAATTCAATGTCATGATATTGGCAATAGGCAGTGTATTGGCAGCAGCGTCACAAGTGGTATTTTTAATTCCCTCTTTATATAAAAACGGATATCGATATAGCTTTGTTTTTGATTTAAAGGAAAGTCAGTTTAGAAAAATGTGCAGCCAAGCATTACCGGTGATAATAGGTAATTCTGCTAATCAAATAAACTGGCTTGTGGACAGAACCTTGGCTTCTCGTATAGTAATAGGAGGTATTTCCGCTCTTTATTATGCGAACAAGCTAAACGGATTCGTCCAAGGGATTTTTGTCGCTTCCATCGCTACAGTCATGTACCCCAGAATTTCCAAGATGGCTGCGGAGCGGGATGTGCAAGGAATTAAAGCTTCACTTAAGGAGTCAATAACCATTAGCAATTTGCTCGTTGTGCCTGCTACGGTAATATCCATGATATTTGCTGAGCCCATAGTGACCTTGCTTTTCGGGAGGGGCGCATTTGATACCAAAGCGATATATTTGACTTCCTATGCATTGTTCTTTTATTCTATAGGCATGGTCGGGTTCGGTCTGCGGGAAGTCCTCTCAAGAGGATTCTACTCATTGCAGGATACAAAAACTCCGATGGTTAACGCATTTATTGCCATGCTCATGAATATAGTTTTAAACATTATATTATCTCAATTTATTGGAATTGGAGGTCTTGCACTAGCCACAAGTATATCTGCATTGTTTTGCACTGCGCTTTTGTTCAGAAGCTTAAAGAAAAAGATAGGCAAGTTTGGGATGACAGATATCGTTATTTCCTTTTTAAAAATATTACTGGCATCTATACTTATGGGCGCCATTTCTAAGAATATTTACAATCTTTTAATCAGTGAAATTGATTATAAATATGCGCTTTTTGTTTCCATGGGGATAGGAGGATTGGGATATCTGTCCTTTGTTTATATGATGAAAATTGAGGATGTGGAATCCTTGATAAGAGAAATAAAGAATTGGTTAAAAAGAAGAGGTAAGAATGAATAAATATCATAATTTTTAAGCTTTTTATAGAAAATAGAAAAATCAGTGCCAAAGCGTTGGCTACTTTCCTTTTACCTTCTACACTATTTTCAGATAGGTCAAGGATTTTTTTAATTTTTGCTACTTCCAGCTTCTTTAATGGTTGGCTATATAAGCACTTTCATTTTATTAAATCCTTTAGGGCGGTGTTAAATAAAGGATTAGTTTTTTGTACATTTTATATAAAATATTTGAAATGTTTTAAGTTTTTTATGTGCAATTAGCGAATATTTGACGTATTTATAACCTGATATAATGTAATATAAATTAGTATATTTTACATGTAAAAGATGGGATGATTCTAAGAAGGCTTATTGGAATCTCCTCGCTTGTTGTTTTAAAAAAGTTCATTTTTAATACAATAATTTTAATAAAATGGGAGGCAGAAGATTTGATTAAAATTGTGCTTGCACCAGACTCTTTTAAGGGTAGTCTGACATCAGAAGAAGTCGCATCATATATAGAGAAAGGCATAAAGAAAAAGAATCCATATGTCAATATAAAAAAAATCCCAATGGCTGATGGTGGAGAAGGAACGGTTAAAGCATTGGTAGCATCTACAGGGGGTAAAATAATACAAAAAAAGGCTGTAGGACCACTAGGGAATTTAATAGACTCCTTTTTCGGTATACTGGGAGATGGAGAGACAGCCGTTATTGAAATGGCTGCTGCTTCAGGGCTTACATTAGTTCCCGAATCCGAGAGAAATCCATTAACAACTACTACTTTTGGTACCGGTGAATTAATAAAATATGCTTTAGACTACAATTGCAAAAAAATAATAATAGGGCTTGGTGGAAGCGCAACAAATGATGGCGGTGCCGGTATGTATCAAGCTTTGGGCGGGGCACTTTTGGGTGAAGATAATAAAGATATTGGATTTGGAGGAGGAAGTTTAAGTAATATAAGGAAAATTGACTTTAGCCGATTAGATTCCAGAATAAAAAACGTAGAGATTATTGGAGCTTATGATGTAAATAATCCCCTTTGCGGACATAACGGTGCATCGTTTATTTATGGACCTCAAAAAGGAGCTTCTATTGAACAATTGGAGGTTCTGGATAAAAACCTTGCGCATTTTGCTAAAATAATTAAGAACGATTTAAATATAGATATAATGAACCTGGAAGGCGCAGGGGCTGCAGGAGGGTTAGGCGGCGGCTTGAAAGCTTTGCTCGGTGCAGAATTGAAAAGAGGAATTGATATTTTAATTAAAGAAAGTAAATTCGAAGAAGCTATAATAGATGCAGATTTGTTAATAACAGGAGAAGGGAAAATAGATATGCAAACTGCATTTGGCAAAACTCCAATAGGCGTAGCAAAACTGGCTAAAAAACATGATGTCAAAGTTGTCGCAATATGTGGCTCAATTGAAATGGGAGACACTTTTGATAACAATATAGATGCAATATTAAGCATAGTTGACAAACCCATGACTTTAGAATCGGCAATGAAAGATGCCGGTATACTAATAGAAAGAACTGCAGGACAATTATATAGACTTATTACCTTGCTTTAAGTTCTGATAGTAGTATTTTAAATGTTTATAATACGAAGTGGCGATTAGCAATATCAGAAAAGATAATATGACTTATATAAAGGTTAAACTATGGAAGTTAGGTTTACAAAAAGGATTTACAAATCAAAGAACAAGAATATTGCGTATCCAGGTATACTAATTTAGTTATCGATATAAAGGAAGATATGCTATCAGCGGATTCCTTTTTTCGTCATTTCTACGCTTAGTTAGTATACTGTTTGGCATGTTATGATAAGCAGGAAAATTAAGTGGCGAAGTGAATAAAACAACAACCCTTGGTAATACCTGTTAAAAGTGCAAGCACTTGACAAAGCAAAGGGCAATAATTACATTGCTATTTTATATTAATTAAACTATAATATATTTACAAATTTTTTCATTATCAACGGCTCTATAGGATAGTATTTACAGGCAATGAAGTTACTTTTAGACATATAAAAACCGTGCGGATAAATTTTACAAAGTTTGCTTAAATTTTTTCCAATCCAATCCGTTTTTCATTTATAATAAGTAATTTTATGGAGATAGTTTTAACATAGATAAAAATTATATTTTGCTTGTTATATTATTGTTTTCAAGAATCGGGGGGAATTGAATTGTTACATATTATTGACACTGATCTGGCAAAAAGAATAGTGGACAGAACAATTGATATTTTAGGAAAAAATATTAATATAATGAATTGCAATAGCATTATAATTGCGAGTAGCGACAAAAACAGGATAAACACGTATCACGAGGGTGCAGATTTAGTAATTAAAAAGGGTAGAACTGTTGAAATAAGTGTTGAAGAGTCAGAACGATTGAAAGGTACAAAACCCGGAGTAAATATTCCCTTAGAATTTGAACATCAATTAATAGGGGTTTTGGGGATTACGGGACCGCCAAATCAAGTCAGAAACTATGGATTGTTGGTTAAAAGTCTTGTTGAATTGATGTATAAAGAGGCAATTAATACAGAGAGGACAGAAGCAAATATAAGAATTAGGGAAACACTATTAAATAGATTATTATTGTTTTCAAATGAATCCGATTACAAAGAGCTAAATGAAATAGAAAAAATATTAGGTTATGATTTTTCTTTGGAAAGAAGAGTACTGGTTTTTGAATTAGACAATTGTGATGAATCTTTAGTTTTACAAGGCGTATATCATGATGATAATAGGTTTAAGCTGGAAAGAACTCAAAGAGATATTATAAAAAATGTTATGGGATTATTAAAGGAAGAAGATATAATAACAAAAATGGACTGGAATAAGATGGTGATAATCAAAACTTTTAATGGTAAAAGCAACAATAATATTATTAAGTTTATTAATATGATACAGCAACAAATAAAAATACATACAAAACACGGTTCAATTGTAGGTATTGGTTCTTTAACAGACAATATTAAAGGAATCAACAAGTCGTACAAGGATGCGTTAGTATCTGTAAAAATAGGTAAAAAGATATTCAATTCTTCGGGGATTTATAATCAAGAAGAATTGCCTTTGGAAAGCTTGATTCACAATATACCTGAGGATACTAGGAGCAAGTTTTCAAATCAGGTTTTAAATGATAAATTTATTAGAAATGAAACATTATTAAAAACTTTAATAAGCCTGCTTGATAATAATCTTAATGTGAGTAAAACTGCAAAAGCTTTATACGTCCATAGAAATACATTGATTTACCGGCTTAATCGCATAAAGGAGATCACCAACCTTAATCCACAAACTCTAAAAGACGCGATGACTTTACAATTGGCTTTAATAATCAGACAATATGATGAAAATCATCTTAATGACTTTTCATAAAAATTCTTTTCAAAACAAACATAATCTTACGATTATAGTTTTCTTTTGATTAACTATGGTGTTAGGATCCCCATAACCGTGGACAAAACTAATATTAACTCCACCATTTTTTATGAACTCGTTTAAGAAACATATAAAAACCTCTTTGTAAGTAATTGCGGCATATATTATTACAATATTATATGCGGCACTATTATGTATTCAATTTGATATAAAAATGCGCCAAAGGCTTTGGAGCAATGTTTTCATTTTAATAAAATTATTGGGTAAGCGTTAAATAGAGAAGGTGTTTTTTGTGCATCTTATATAAAATATTTGAAATGTTTTAAGTTTTTTATGTGCAATTAGCGAATACTTGACGTATTTATAACCTGATATAATGTAATATAAATTAGTGCATTTAACATGTAAAAGGTAAGATGACCCTAAAAAGGTTTATGTAATTTTCTACAGTATTGTAATCATGAAAAATAAAGATAAGTTGGAATATCCACTTAGCAGTTTTAAATAGTGGCAAAACTAAATGTGCAAAGTATGCAATACGCACACGTATAGTTTTAGTAATAAATTTGTATGGAGGGATATAAATGTTTCAGGGAAAGGTACATATCCATATTGAAAACAGCAAGGGCTCACCTCCTGTTTTTAACGGAACAATGCAGCAGGTACAGGATCTTTTGCAGAGAAACCCAGATCTGGCACAGGATCTACATTTTACAATTGGCAGCAGCGACGCAGATCCTGTGGGAAACTGGTCAGAAGAAAATCTTGATGAATTTTATAACTACATGAAAACAACTGATATTTTGGTTGGTTATACATTCCCTCTTAAGGGAATCAGAGAATACGCTCCTGACTTGAAAGTGATTCATTTTATCAGTTCAGGGGTCGAGCATGTTACTCCGTTTGATTGGGTTCCTGAAGGGATTAAAGTGATTAATAACAGGGGTGTGCATCTTCCAAAATCCGGTGAGTCCTTTGCAATGTTTCTTGGAATGCTTAATGCCGGGATACCGCGGCTGGTAACCTCACAAAAAGCAAAAAAATGGGATAGAAACTTTTCGACCATCATTAAGGGTAAGACCCTTGTTGTTATAGGAGTAGGCAACCAAGGTGGCGAAATGGCGCGGCAGGCGAAAAGGATGGGTCTGTATGTAATAGGTATCAGCCATTCAGCAAGAGAACATGCCTATTGTGATGAAGTGTTGACGGCAAGCAGGATGAAAGAGGCATTTGAGAGAGCAGACTTTCTATCGATTAATGCCCCTCTTACAGATAAGACGCGTAATATGGTGAACCGAGAGGCTCTTGATTGGCTTCCAAAGCACGCAGGTATAATTAATGTTTCTCGCGGCCCGTTACTCGATGAAAAAGCACTGCACGATAAGCTTGTTGCCGGTGAGTTATCAGGCGCAATACTGGATGTGTTTTCGCAGGAACCGCTTCCCTTGGATCATTTCCTGTGGGATACGCCAAATCTGGTAATAATGCCCCATATCTCATCAGATGATCTTGTCAATTATATACCTCGCACATTAGATCTCATGATAGAGAATTATCGTAATGAAAAAGCGGGCAAGGAACTGGTCAACATTGTTGATCTTGATCGGGGATTCTAGTTTTTAAATATCATTTTATGATATCAAATTATAAGTAAGGAAGTGTTTAATATGCAAATTGGTTTTATCGGTTTGGGAATCATGGGTAAGCCTATGGCAAAGAACCTTCTGAAAGCGGGATATTCACTTAAGGTATACGATCTCGCATCCAATGCTATAGACGAGGTGGTTCAGGCGGGCGCTCAACGCGGCGTGAATAATGCCGACACAGCCCGGGGCAGTGATGTCATCATCACAATGTTGCCGAACTCACCTCATGTAAAGACTGCTGTTCTTGGCAAAGATGGTGTGTTGGAGGGTATGATGCCCGGCACTGTTTTAGTTGACATGAGTTCAATCAGTCCGGTCGCATCCAAAGAGCTATGCGCCGAGGTGGAAAAGATAGGCGGTTATATGCTGGACGCACCGGTTTCCGGCGGAGAGCCGAAGGCGATAGACGGTTCTCTTGCAATTATGGTCGGTGGAAAGCCGGAAGTTTTTGATAAAGTAAAAGATATCCTGCAAGTGATGGGGTCATCTGTAAAGCTGTGTGGCGATATAGGTTCAGGGAATACTACGAAACTTGCAAACCAGATTATTGTAGCAGCCAAATCGCAGCGGTAAGCGAAGCATTTATGCTGGGAAAAATGGCGGGTGTGGAGCCGAAGGAGATTTTTGAGGCGATACGCTCGGGGCTGGCGGGCAGCACAGTGATGGATGCGAAAGCTTCTATGATGATGGAAGGTAACTTCAAGCCTGGTTTTCGAATTAATTTACATATAAAAGATTTAGCAAACGCCCTAGACACAGGCTATGAAGTCGGTTCCCCGCTGCCTCTTACCTCTGCTATTATGGGAATGATGCAGTGGCTCAAATCGAACGGCTATGAGATGGAGGATCATAGTTCGTTAGTACGTTATTACGAATATCTCTCCAAGACAGGTATTAGCGAATAATTTGGAGGTGTTGGCATGCCGGAGAAGTTGAAAATTATGATTTTAACAGCAGATGATAGTAAAAAAGTGTTTCGGATGGACGAAGCACGACTTGAGGCAGCACTTTCCAGATATCCTATGGTAAGGGAACTTGCGGATTTTGAAATTTGCCGTACATCAACCAGTTTTGAGAACACGCCGGGTTGGAATGAAAGAGACTACGAGATGTATTATAGTACAATTGCCGATAAAGACATTTTGCTCGGGTACATGTTCCCACTGGAAACATTTATTGATAAAGCGCCACGAGTTAAATATATCCATATTATAGGAGCCGGTATTGAGCACCTATGTCCGTTGACCTGGCTGCCTGAGAAAACGATACTTGCAAACAGTCGTGGCGCACATGCCCCCAAAACATGCGAATATGCCATGATGGCTATGCTGATGTTAGGCAATAATATTCCCAGACTTGTCACTGCCCAGCATGAGCAAAAATGGGACGGGCATTTCTTAACAGTCGTAGAGGGAAAAACTGCTTTGATTGTGGGCTGTGGTAAGCAGGGCTCCGCAGTTGCTCTCGCGGCAAAGCGCCTTGGTATAAAAGCCATCGGTGTTGACCCCCATTATGCCCCTAAAGAAGGTTTTGAGAAAATTGTTCAACCGGATAAAATACTTGATGTATTGCCTGAAGCAGACTATGTTTTCCTGACGATGCCATACACCAAAGATACGTTTCATTTTTTCGGGTCACCACATTTTGAAGCGATGAAACCCGGTGCCGGGTTTGTAAATATTTGCCGTGGTAAAGTGCTCGATACGGACACTTTGCTGACTGCTCTTGAATCAGGAAAGATTTCCGGTGCGATTCTTGATGTATTTGAACAAGAACCTCTGCCGTCTGCTTCGCCTCTTTGGACGGCAAGGAATATCGTCCTGACTCCGCACATGGGCTGTGATGATGAGGAAAATTACATGCACAGATGTTTTGATATATTTTTTGAAAATCTGATAAGGATGACAAAAGGCGAGGAATTGGCTAATCAGATCGACCGTGAGCTAGGTTTTTAATTGATATTGATTTGATATAAGCTAAAACAATTAAATGACCTGAAGGAAGACTTTATCTAAAGCTACCTGGAACCAAGAGGAGGATGTAATGAATAACATCGGAGTTGGTAAATTAAATAAAAGTGCTGTGCGGATTGTTGAAACATATGAACGAATGAAGAGAAATACAATCTATCGGGTGCTCTCGTTGCTTTTTGGCAGCATCACTCTTTTGATTGTTAAGCTGGTGCAAATGGCAGGAGGAGCAAAGAACCCTGCAAAAGCACGACGGGAAGATTTATACAAAGAGCTTGTTGACAATGGGGAACTGACAGCTTTGCATGCTGAAGCCGAGGAGCATATCCGACGGAAGAACCAATTTTTTAGCAAAGGCATGTCGGAGGGAGATATACGCCTTAAAGCAGAAAAAATTGCGAACCAAGCCCTGGAGGATAAAGTGAATAATCTTCTTGAGCTTGAAGGTTTTGACACCCGCAAAACTAGTGGCTTTCAAGATACATTTGTTTCTTTGCTTAGCAAAATGCCATTTTTCCTTTTTTCAATCGTAGTATCGTTTCCCATGTATATTCTAATTGTGATATACATGTTGCCTTATTTAAAGTATACAGTTGACCGTATGTCCATGCTTGTTTTCGTCATAATCGGCGTAATCGTGCTGGTGTTTTCGATCCTCTATATCTCACCTTCAGACCCGGCAATCAATATTCTGGGTGAGAAGGCAAGACCGGAACAGGTAGCAAAATTTCGCGAAATGTATGGTTTAGATAAGCCGTATGGTGCTCAGGTTGTTGACTGTATAAAGCGTGTAGCTACTTTTGATCTTGGACGCTCCTATGTGGGCAACGAGAACATCGGTGAAGCAATTGCCCGTAAATTTCCCGTTACTGTACAGCTTGCGATTGCCTCCATGGCCGGAGCTTTGCTTGTCGGCATGTTGGTGGGGATTATCTCGGCTATCAGGCAGTATAGTGCTTTTGACTATACTTCCATGCTTATTGTACTGGTGGGTTTATCTGTGCCTAACTTCTGGCTTGGTCTTGTGCTGGTGCTTAATTTCTCCATCAAGATGGGTTGGCTTCCATCAATATACCAGGCGGCTAATATGCGTTCTATGATTATGCCGGCCTTTGTACTTGGCGCAGGCATGGCTGCAGGCATAGCCCGAATGACTAGATCCAGTATGCTGGAGGTTAAATCTTCTGACTATATCATGACCGCAAGGGCAAAGGGTCTCAGCGAACGGGCGGTTACTTTCCGCCATATTTTAAGCAACGCATTAATACCGATTATCACGATGGCAGGTATGCAATTTGGCGGCATCCTTGGCGGCTCACCGTCCACGGAGAAGGTCTTTAGTATCAGTGGAATCGGAATATATATAGTAGAAAAACAATTTTTACCCGATGTGCCGGCAGTGGTGGCTAGTGTGGTGTATCTTTCATTGACGATCAGTGTAGCTAATCTACTAGTGGACATTTTGTATACATTCATTGACCCGAGGATAAAAACTCACCTCAAGAATTATTAAGCAGAGGTGAAGGTATCATAACGAATAGGCTTAAACTGAACGGCTTGTAAGTAAAAACAAAAATATTGAAAACCAATTATACATATACATGATAGTCAATATTCCAAGATGAAGTAAGTGAGGAGAAATTATGGCAGAGAATTTACTTGAGGTAAAAAACTTGTACGTCAATTATGTGATTGAAGATAGCACTGTAGAGGCTGTAAACGGAGCTTCTTTTAGTCTTGCCAAGGGCGAGACTATGGGTCTTGTAGGTGAAACCGGAGCAGGCAAAACAACGATGGCACTTTCTATTATGCAATTAGTGCCTTATCCGCCTGGTATTGTCGTTGGCGGCGAAATTTATTTTAAAGGCAAAAATATAATAGAAAACACTGAAAAAGAAAACCAGAAAATACGCGGAGATGGTATTTCTATGATTTTTCAGGATCCGATGACTGCCTTGAACCCTACCATGCAAATCGGCAAGCAGATGATGGAAGTAGTTTTAAAACACACGAAATTAACACGCAAACAGGCTGAAGAACAGTGCAAGTCATTATTGGAAACTGTAGGAATCCGGAGAGATCGCTTTAATGACTACCCTCATCAGCTTTCCGGCGGTATGAAGCAGAGAGTCATTATTGCCATGTCTTTACTGTGCAGCCCGGAATTACTTATCGCTGATGAGCCAACCACTGCCCTGGATGTAACCATACAGGCTCAGGTATTAGATCTGATACGCAATCTAATCGGGCAATCCAGTATGTCGATGATTCTGATAACGCATGATTTAGGAGTTGTTGCGGAGACCTGCGATAAGGTCTGTATAATGTACGCCGGTGAAATAGTTGAGTCTGGGAAAGTTAAAGTTGTTTACAAAAACCCGCGCCATCCCTATACGCGTGGATTGTTTGAATCTATACCAAGGCTGGAAGATGATAATATTCGTTTAACGCCCATTGAAGGTTCGATTCCGAACCCTGCATCACTACCTAGCGGCTGTAAGTTCCATACTCGTTGCCGCTATTGCGCGGACATATGTAAGAACGCAGCGCCGCCGGAACAAGTGGATCAGGAAACGGGACAGTCGTTCAAATGCCATTTCGACTTGTTTGACGGAGGTGAGAAGTAATGGAGACTTTATTGGAAGTCAGAAACCTGAAAAAATATTTCGATGTGCCAAAAGGGTTTTTACACGCAGTAGACAATGTGAGCTTTAAAATAAATAAAGGTGAGACGCTGGGAATTGTCGGTGAAAGCGGTTGTGGAAAAAGTACTTTGGGACGTGTTATTCTTCGTTTACACGAAGCCACGGCTGGTACTGTTATTTTTGACGGCATGAACATCACCCAGATGGATAAACAGGAAATGCGCTCTATCCGCAAATATATGCAGATTATTTTTCAAGACCCTTATGCTTCTTTAAACCCGCGTTTTACAGTGGCGCAGATTATTGAGGAGCCGTTGCGGCTGCATAAGATTTATCCTACTGAAAAAGAAATACGCTTAAGAGTAGAAGAATTGATGGATATGGTAGGTCTATCCACCCGTATGTTCAACGCCTATCCTCACGAATTCGATGGAGGTCGGCGTCAGCGTATTGTTGTCGCACGTGCATTGGCAATAAAGCCCAGCTTTATCGTATGTGATGAGCCGGTATCGGCTTTGGATGTCTCCATCCAGGCGCAAATACTCAACCTTATGATTGATTTGCAAAAAGAATTGAACCTGACTTACATCTTTATTTCCCACAATCTGAGTGTGGTGAAGCATATTTCCAATGATGTGGGCGTGATGTATCTTGGGCAACTGATAGAAAAAGCCCCAAAGAATAAGATTTATAAAAATCCTTTGCATCCTTACACCGTCGCTTTACTTTCTGCTATCCCCTTGTTAGATCCAGAAATGAAGCGTGAGCAACATATTCTTAAAGGCGAGCTGACATCTCCGATCAATCCAAAGCCCGGATGCAGATTCAGCGCCAGATGCGCTTTTGCAGAGGAACGTTGTTTTACGGATAACCCCATATTTAGAGAAGTAGAGCCGGAACATTTTGTCGCTTGTCATCGGATTCAGCAAATAGCCGATGTCAAGTAGGCTATTCACGTAAATGGGTGCGATTTTTCTTTAGATTTATTGTTATAGTGTCTTACAAAAAGGAGTGAAATAATGGATAAAGCAATAAAATGCGGAAAGCTGTTTGAAACGACAGACGGAAGCGTAAGCGAAAATAAAGTTATCTTGATAAAGGACGACAGGATTGAGGCAGTAGTTAACTTAAGCGAATTTAATGACGAGAACTATGAGGTTATTGATCTGAGCCATAAATTCGTAATGCCGGGTCTGGTTGAATGCCATGTGCATATAAGTGAATTCGGAGCGTCAGAGACATTTAAAACTAATGCTACGCAATTGATTGGAGACGGCACGTTAATTGGTCTGAAAAATGCTCAAACGCAATTGATGGCAGGTTTTACAACGCTGAGGAACGCTGGCTCACCTGGATTTTTGGATGTCTCTCTTAAAAATGCAATCAATAAAGGGTTGTTTTGTGGACCGAGGATTGTCGCATCAGGATCGTGCATTGGTTCTACAGGCGGGCATGCAGACTCGCACTATGGCCTCCATATAAAAACTATATATGAAATGGTTGACGGCCAGATAGCAGATGGGCCAGATGGATTAAGGAGAGCAGCGCGCTTTGTGATAAAATACGGCGCCGATGTGGTCAAGTTTATGTCAACCGGCGGCGTGACTACAGCAGGGACGACGCTAGGTGCCCAGCAGTTCACTTATGATGAGATGCGTGCAATCATAGAAGTTGCGGAGATGTATGGTGTTACGACAGCAACGCATGCCCATGGCACTGAGGGGATAAAAACAGCCATCAAGGCAGGCGTTACTTCCATTGAACATGGAACTATTATGGATGACGAATGTGTGGAATTAATGGTGAAAAAGGGCACTTATCTTACGCCTACCATAATAACGAGTAAGCGTATGATAGAAAGAGGTGTTGAGGCTGGCATTCCCCCCTTCGCGATGGAAAAAGCAAAACAGGCTGCTTCCTATCACGAAAAGAGCTTTCGAAAATGCCTGGATGCCGGGGTGTCGATTGTATTTGGAACAGACGCCGGGTCTCCCTGCAACCCACATGGGGATCAATATGATGAGTTCCAATACCTCTGCGATTTCGGAATGACACCTGTACAGGCATTGATAGCTGCTACGCGTACGGGTGCACAATTACTCCGAATGTGGGATATGATTGGATCCATCACGGCAGGGAAATTTGCTGATATCATTGCCGTAGACGGAGATCCGAGCAAAAATGTTATGGACGTGGCAAAGAACTGCTTTGTTATGAAAGGCGGAACGATATATAAGAATATCTAATCAATGTTATCCTAAAATGCATTTTATGGAGTGTTGTTTTATGAAAGAACGTTTGTCTGAACTCATGACCTACTGCTTAACGTTGGGTGCTGATTATGCTGATATCCGCGTAAAAAGCATTGATACGGAATCTATTTCTTTGAATAATGGAAAAATCAAAGAAATAAACAGTGATCGAAGCATCGGCTTTGGAATACGGATTTTTTTGAATGGGGCGGCCGGTTTTGCCGCTGCCAGCGACTTTGATAAGTTAGAAGAAACTGCGGCTAAAGCGTTTAATATTGCTAGGGTAAGTGGCATGTTGCAAGCCGAAGGTACTATCCTTACTCTATTGTCAATTTTGCTGTAATATACTCATCCCCAGATGTTGCAAGCCGAAGGTACTATCCTTACCCAAAAGCCTGTTATTGTCGATGACTACACTACACCGATAGAAATAGACCCGTTTTCCGTTCCGATGATTGACAAGATCTCTCTCCTAATGGAGTGTGAGAATACGATGAAGGCTGTGGTTGGAGTAATGCAGACAAATTCAAGTATGGATTTCCGTAAAGAGGATGTAATTTATTGCGATTCCTGCGGCAGCTATATCAGGCAAAAATTTTATCAGTCCGGCGGCGGCATATCGGCGATGGCATCGGGGGACAAAGGCGCTGAGATCCGCAGCTATCCCTGTTCTATTCGTGGCGCACATGCGCGGGCCGGTTATGAGTATGTACTTTCTTTGGGACTTAGAGAGCATGCAGAAAAGACCGCTCGTGAGAGCGTCGAGTTGCTGAATGCGGAGGAGTGCCCTACCGGTGTGTATGATCTGATTATCGCTCCCAGCCAAATGACACTGCAGATTCATGAGAGCGTGGGTCACCCTTTAGAACTGGACCGTGTTTTAGGGTATGAGGCAGCTTACGCAGGTACAAGCTTTGTTCAAACTGAGGATTTACAAGAAGGCTTGGTTTACGGTTCGCCACATGTGACAATTGCCGCAGATGCAACATACCCCGGAGGGCTGGGTACATTCGGATACGATGATGAGGGTGTCAAAGGCGTGAGCACCACCCTATTAGATAAAGGAATTTTGAAAAACTTTATAACGTCAAGGGAGACAGCGGGTAAAATTGGGCAGGCGTCAAATGGTACATGCCTATCGGATGGCTGGCGTAATTCGCCTCTCGTGCGTATGACAAATATCAATATCCTGCCTGGAGAGTTTGAGTTGGAAGAGCTTATAGAGGGCATTGAGGATGGCTTCATGATGTCTGTGACAAAGAGTTGGAGTATAGATGATAAGCGCATCAATTTCCAGTTTGCCTGCGAAGCCGCTTACGAAATCAAAAATGGAAGAAAGACAGGACGGGTATATAAAAACCCAATCTATAGTGGAATTACTACTCAATTCTGGAGAAGCTGTGACGGCGTTGCCAACAGTAAATACTGGAGTATGGGCGGTACACCATTTTGCGGCAAAGGCCAGCCTGATCAGACGGCTCGTGTGGGGCATGGATCGGCTCCTGCACGTTTTAGAAAAGTGAAGGTGGGTGTTGGAGATGTTGAATAGGGATCAGATCCGGGATATCATAGAAAAATTGTCCTCGTACACAACAAATTATGCAGTGGTGAACATCTACGATAATGGGGAACGCCTGACAAAATTCGCGAATTCCGGAATTGTCCATAATGTTGAAGTAGAGGATATTTTGGTAGTCCTTACAGTACATAATGGAAAAAAAGAAACAACATGCTCTGTTAATCTTTATGACGATGAAAGTCTGAAGGAGCTTGCGGCAAAAGCGGATAGGATTCTTAGCCTAATCCCTAATGGTGAATATGAAAGAGTTTTGTTGCCGGCAGAAAGTATTCCTGAAAGCAGTAACGATTGCCGCCTTGCCCAAAAATATGATGTTGAAGGGCGTGTCAATGCAATCAAGCGCTGTGTAGATTCGCTGGACAAGAACTTTAGCGCCGCGGGAGTCTTCTCTTTATATAAAAATATGCATGTATTTGGCAATAGTGACGGTATGTTTTTATATCATAATTCAGACTATGTTCATTTTGATACTACCGTTACGCACAAAGATGGCGCAACAGGTTATAAAAGCATGATTGGGTTGAACCTGGACGACTGCGACATTGAGGGCACTTTTAAGGTAGCTTATAACAAGGCAAAAGCCGCAGTAAATCCTATTTTTACGGAAGTCGGCACATACACGGTAATTTTGGAACCGGCAGCTGTGGATGGGTTATTGAGGTTTGTTGCGACAGGTTTAAGCGGAGACAGCTATATGAGTGGTATGAGTTATGCTGCCGGCAAGCTGGGACGAAAGCTGTTCGGCGAAAATATCACGCTTTGGGACGATGTGAATAACCCTGAGACGATTCAATGTTTTTTTGACGCGGAGGGGCGTCGGCGCACTCCGGTAACCCTAATTAACAAAGGCATTGTTGAAAATATAATACACGATGGTAAAACTGCTTTTAAAGCCGGAACTAAGCCTACCGGACATTCTCTTGGCAATATAAGAGGCAGTAGTCATCCAGCGAACATGGTTTTTTACGCTAGTGGTGGCTATCCCATCAATTTGGTGATGGACGGTGGAGATAGTTCTCTGGCGGATATGATTGCATCTACAGAAAAGGGTATACTGGTCACCCACTTCCACTATATGAATTACATTAATCCTGTCATGGCGCAGGTCACTGGGTTAACGAGAGACGGAACATTTTTAATTGAGGGTGGAGAAATCAAACATCCTATCCACAATATGCGATTTACCGAGAGTATGCTTGATGCATTCAGTAATGTTGTTGCACTATCGCGAGAGCGAGAACGATTCGGCACATCGCTTGTTCCGGCAGTTAAAATAGAAAAGTTTCATTTCACCGGTGGGCAGAAGTGATTAAGTATTAAGTGGGGATGTATGTAATGTTTAATTTGCGTGGAAAGGCGTGTCTATAATGTAAACGGTGCTGTACCATGCATTTCAATATAAACTGAATATGGTGAACCGATAAGGGGGGAGTAATTAAAAGTCGTGATCACCAAGATATACACATTGCCTTTAAGGGCATACTTAAAAAATATGTCTAATAAAATGAGAGGAGAAATATTATGAAATTAGCAAAAAAACTTTTTATTCTTTTATTGTGTTTTGTTATGGTGTTTTCTGCCACTGCCTGCGGTGCCAAGACACCTACGTCCGCCAATCCACGTATTCCTATTAGGATATTATCTATGCCGGTTTATGAGTTGGAGACCAACGCCGTCCGCGACCAGCTGACAAAGGCTGGTTTTGACGTAACCATCAATATGCAGCCCGACCGAGCTTCCTTAGTTCATGTTCAGGACACCGGCGATTATGACATTGTCATAATGAGTTGGCTGACGGATGCTTCCGCTCCGGATTTCGCTGTGAGGCAATTGTTTCATAATGATGGATATTACAACAATTTTAAAATTGTAGATGATGAACTTTCAGCCATGATTGATGAAGCAGCCCAGATGACTTATGAGGAATCAATTCCTTTGTATACCAAGATTGAGAATAGACTTGTAGACGAGATGTGCTGGATGTTGCCCCTGTTCAATCGCACACGACTGACGGCGGTAAATAAAGACGTTATTGTGCCTGAATCTGTATTTTTAGGCGCCGGCACTCCGCGCTTTTACGGAACTACTGAATATGTTGACAAGAGCCAGAGTGAAACAAGACCCTTTGTTCCTGCACAGCAACAGACCAACCCACCGAATTTTGATCCATTGCGCACTGAAGAGGGTAGCACATTCTATATGAAGTCAAACGCGTATATTTCTTTGACAGCTTGCGACAGTGATGACCTTGTTGTGCCCGAGTATTCTCTCAGCCGTGCTATTGCAACAGGTGAGGGTAATTCCACATTCTACTTCATACTGCGTGATGATGTGAATTTTGGAAAAGTGGAAAATAATAAAGCCGTTGACACAGGCGTTTTAGTAAGCGCCGAAGATGTTGTCTTTTCCCTTGAACGTGCCAAGGATGTTGATGCAGTTCCAATGAACAGTGGCTACACAAATTTAGAGGCAGTAGATAAAATTGGGATCGTAACTGATTTGGATGTATTGAAAAATATAAAAGTTTCAGGTAGCTCTCAAAGCGTATTTGATTACTTCGCTGAAAATGTGCCAAGCCCTATTACAAAGCTGACTGAAAAAACCTCTGAGGTTGACAATAAGGCCGGTGTATATCAGGTGGTAGAGATAACTACATTTAAGCCGACTCCCCAGTTGATTAATTTCCTAACTATAAGCACACTGGCTATTGTGTCGAAGGATGTTGTATCAGCCGCGAATGAAGGTATTGATGCCAATAACTACGATCCCTCGAGCCATACATTATATGGCGATGTCAATACACTGACTCAGGGCTCCGCGCAATTTAATAATAACAACTGGTTTAGTGGTCCCTATGCAATGTTATATATCAACGATTACGAAATGGCTTTTGAACGCAATCCAGGTTTTATGCCGGGCACTGAATTCGCTCCTAAAATCAAGTACATGAATCTGAAGATGATTTCTGACTTTAATACCATTTTTTCAGCGTTGCGTAGCGGCGAAGTTGATGACTGCATGCCAGAGGGTAATTTAGGTTCCCTTAAGGACGCATCCAACGTAACAGTATTGAGAAATGATTCAACTTCAGTATTCTTTATGACTTTCAACTTAAAGGAAGGCGCCCCTATGACTGATATTAATTTACGCAAAGCTGTGCATTATATTTTGAACCAAGATGAATTTATTGCAGTTAAGGAAGGAAATGTAGCTCGAGCTCATTCCACGCTGACCATGATTCCTACGGGCAATTCGTGGGATCCAGATCCAGTCAAGGCTGCAGAACATATAAAGGCTTATCTCGACGCAAAACAATAATTCAAATATCTGTCATAGTATGACAGGTAAAAAAGTTCAAACATTTATAAAAAGACCTCCTATTATAATTATAATAGGAGGTTAATATTAAAAAATCTAATTATATTATAAGGAGGGTATTATGCTATACATTAAAAACGCCAGAATCAAGACAATGGAGGGGATGGAGTTTCAAAATGGGCAGATTCTTATTGAAGAGAATATAATCAAAGCAGTAGGAGATACTGTGGAAAAGCCGGCAGGCGTGGAAGAGATAGACGCCGGCGGAAAATTAGTAACCCCGGGGATGATTGATGCCCACTGTCATATTGGTCTTTTTGGTACGGCTATGCGCTGGGAGGGGGAAGACGGTAATGAGGAGCTGGATCCACTAACGCCTCAACTTAGAGGTATAGATTCTATCAATCCCATGGACGAAGCCTTTGAGAATGCGTGGAAAGGTGGGATCACCAGCGTAGGTACCGGCCCGGGAAGCGGAAATGTTATAGGCGGTACCTTTGCGGCTATAAAGACCTACGGCAGGCGTGTGGATGACATGGTGATGATGCAAGACTTTGCAATGAAGATAGCTTTCGGCGAAAACCCGAAAAGTAGTTACGGTTTGAAGGATAAATCCCCTTATACACGTATGGCAGTTGTCGCCTTGCTACGCGAGATACTGTTCAAAGCCAGGCGTTACTCCGAAGAATTGGAGGACTATGATAAATCTCAGAAAGAGGATAAAAAACGGCCACCTTTCGACATGAAAATGGAGGCTTTACTGCCGGTAATTAGAAAACAAATGCCGCTAAAAGCCCACGTTCACCGTGCAGACGATATCTTTTCAGCCATTAGGGTGGCCAAAGAATTCGGTTTATCCATCACTTTAGATCATTGCACTGAGGGACATCTTATAGTCGAAGAGCTGGCTTATGAGGGCTGGCCCGTACTGATTGGTCCGACTTTTGGTGAAAAAAGTAAACCTGAAGTCAAGAACAAAACCTTCGATACATTGAAAGTGCTAACGGATGCCGGATTAAAAGTGGCAATAATCACTGATGCCCCGATCATCCCCATAGAAAGATTACCGCTTTGTGCAGGTTTTGCTGTAAGTGCCGGGGTTGAAGAGAATAAAGCCTGGGAATGCATAACGATAAATGCCGCTGAAATAATCGGGGTAGGCGACAGGGTAGGCAGTATTAAACCGGGCAAGGATGCGGACATCGTTATCCACAGTAGCAATCCACTGACAGACATCGGCTCAAATGTAATTTGTACCATAATAGATGGGAAAATCGTCTATAAGGCTTAATATTTGAACTTGCGGGCAAAGGTATAGAAAGCGTACAAGCATCCTCTTTATGATATAGTAATCACAAACGGTTTTAATACATTATGCGTAACAGTCTGCCGCCTTCAGGCGGCAGATGTATTTTTTCTACCTCATAAATTTGTATAAAGCCTGCCGATATGATATTATGTAAAATACATAAATGCAACATTGGAGGGTGATGTGCTTAATGAATAAGAGAAATAAAAAAAAATCCGTACATATGAGAAGAATAAGGTTTCTCATCATTTTAGTATTGGTTGTTGTGCTTGGGAAGTTTGCTTATTCAAGTATAAGTGATAATTTGAAAGGCTCCTGGGGAATACCTGAGGATCCTATTTATGAAATAGAAGAGCCTATTGTGGAGGAAGAAAAGCCTATAGAGGTTACGATTAAAATAAGTGCTATCGGTGACACCGCTTTAGGCAGAGATTATAGGTTTGCCCACAAAAATTCTATGGATGAGGTATTTGAAAAAAACAATGAGGACTATAGTTATTTCTTTGCTAAGGTAGTCCATATATTTGAGGAATCTGATTTAACCATAGCGAATTTGGAGAACGCTTTTACGTTAGAAAATGAAAAGGCGGAGAAATACGATTATGGAAATAATTATTGGTTCAAAGGCGACCCGAAATATGCCAAAGTTTTAAAGGAAGGTAAAATAGATATAGTTTCTCTATCAAATAACCATACCTATGATTTTGGTCAAAAAGGCTATGACGATACAAAGGCGGCACTTGAAAATGTCGGCATCCCTTATTTCGGCTATGACGATATATATGAAACAAATATTAAAGGTGTGGATATTGGGTTTGTTGGAATAAACGAGCTTGGGGAATACGAGCAGGGGACGGATAAAGAGGAGTTAAAAGCGGATACAGAGAATAAAATTAAGCTGTTGAAAGACAACAATGATTTTGTCATTGCAACCTTTCATTGGGGCAAGGAATATGTGCATAATTATGACGAATTACAAAGAGAATTAGGCTATTTAGCCATAGATAGCGGTGCTGATTTGGTAATCGGAACACACCCTCATGTGATACAGGGCATAGAGAAATATAAGGATAAATTTATTATATACAGCCTTGGCAATTTCTGCTTTGGCGGCAATAAAAATCCTCCGGATTATGATACCTTTATCTATCAGCAGGAAATTGCCTTTGAAATATTTGAAGGTGAAAAAACATTATTAGAGATTAAGGAGCCTGATTATATACCCTGTTATCTTTCCGGTACCAGCGGTCTTAATAATTATCAGCCTGTACCTGTGAAAGGCAGCGAAATAGCAAGGATTTTAAATAAAATAAATAAGTATTCTCCTTATAAAATGCCTGAAAATAAAATAATTGAAAAAAGCAGGGCACAATTAATTTATCTTGAAGAATATATACCAAATATCATAATTGATTTGAAATACGGAACGACGGATAATGTATCGGGGAAAGTTTTATACGATAATCCGGTGGCTCTTCTTAGAAAGGAGACGGCGGATAAGCTAAAGGAAGCAAATAAAATATTTAACGATATGGGCTATAGGGTAAAGGTGTGGGATGGATATAGACCTTCGTCGGTGCAACAAGCACTTTGGGATAGTGTGGATGATAACGGCAAGGTATATTTTGCAAATCCAAAGCTGGGCTCAAATCATACCAGAGGCTGCGCAGTGGATGTAACTCTTACTGATATGGACGGGATGGAGCTTGATATGCCCAGCGGCTTTGACGATTTGACGGGGAAGGCTACGAGGAAGTACTTGTATGCTTCTCCTACACAAAAAGCAAACGCCCTGTTACTTGAAAAGATAATGAAACAGGTTGGCTTTAATATAATAAATTCTGAATGGTGGCATTTCGATGACTCTGATTATAAGCTCTATGAGCTGATTGATTAAATATAAGTATATAGGCACATAGGTATAGACAATTCTGTAGAGCTGTTGTGTGCCGTTCCTTAAAAATCTTACCAGCGACCGGTGACAAGTGACCAGAGACAGAATTACTCTTCCGTTATGGCCGCTTCTTTTTCCCTGTCATACTCTTGTAAATATTGAATAACAAAGTCCACATCGGATAGGCAAGGAATATACTCTTTGCCTATTTTCTGTCTTGTTTCTCTTCCTTTACCTGTTAAAAGCACTATGGTATTAGGCTTGGATAAAAATATGGAGTCTCTTATTGCCTCTCCTCTGTCTTCTATAATTTTGCAGTTATTATTATACTTTTTTACATACTTGGAAATATCCATGCAGATGTCTATGACGGGCTCTTCCCCCGGGTCTTCCTCTGTAAGGATTATTTCATCGGAATACTGTCCTGCCAACAGCCCCAGGTCTCTTCTTCTTGTGAATGCTTTACCGCCGGGACAGCCGAACACGGTGACTATATTTCTGCCTTTGTATTCCTCCTTCGTTGATTCATATAGCTTAGTAAAGCTTAGCTTGTTGTGAGCATAATCTACTATAACTATTTTTTCTCTATCCTTGCTTTCGTATCGTTCCATTCTGCCGCTTGACCTTGCTTTTTTTAAACCGTTATATATGTGTTTGTAAGGAATATTCAGTGCATAGGCTGCCGCTATGGCACCTAAGGCATTTTCAATGTTAAAGAGCCCCGGCATAGTCAGTATAAATTCCCTGTCTAGCTTATCCGTCTTAACATTAAAAAGAATATTATCCTCGTCCTTCCTGATATTATAACCATATATATCCGCCTTGTCATTTAAGCCGAAGGTCACAGTGTTTTTAGCATTTTGTGAAGCGTCAAGCACTCTGTCTGAGCAGTCGGAATCAATATTAACACAGGCATGCTTACATTGATTAAAAAGCTTTAGCTTAGATGTAAAATAATCCTCAAAATCCGAATGCTCTATAGGACTTATATGATCCTCCGAAATATTTAAAAATACTCCCACATCAAAATTCACATCATATAACCTGCCATATTTTAATGCCTGGCTCGATACTTCCGTAACCATATATGTAATATCGCTTTTTAATGCATTGTCATAGTGTTTTTGTAAATCCAAAGACTCCGGTGTTGTTATGTGGGATTCCTCATTGATAATTCCGTCATAGGTATCTATGGACGATATTATCCCCGCTTCAGGCTTGCCTAAATCCTTAAGGTATTCATCCAATATGTATTTTACATAATATGAGGTGGTTGATTTACCTTTGGTTCCGGTAATGCCAATGGATTTCATTTTTAATAGAGGATAGTCGAAAAATATGCAGGAGACAAGAGACAAAGCTTTTTGTATATTTTTTACTATAATGGAGGGTATGCCTTTATGATAGTCCTTTTCACTTATATAAGCTATTGCACCTTTTTCTATGGCCATATCCAAATATTCTTCTTTAAAAGCTTTTCCTTTGCAAATGAAAAGGGTGCCCGGTGTTACCTCCTTTGAATTATAAGAAACATTGGCGATATGTAGATTTTCGTAATCCATATGATAGTTCTTTTTTAATAAAAGACCCTTTTCTTCTATCCTTTTTAAATATTCATCCAAGGTATATGTCTCCATTTATTTTTCTCCTTTAAATAGTTTTTAGGCATATTGGAACATGGGCACATAGGCAAATGGGATGTTGGAGCTTAGAGGCATACCCAAAATGCCAGTAGCAAGAGGCTAGAAGCCAGCAGCGGTATTATAGCTTATTATAGTATTTCCCAAACTTAATATAATGACCATAATGATTCTTGCACAAAAACAAAAGCCTTTTAATATTGTTATCTTCCTTTAAAAACAAAGGATTGATAACTTTGTTTTCCTTTACTAATTCCTTTATTTTCTCCGCATATTTCCTATCCTTGATGTATTTATAAGCCAAGCCGACAGGTACTACAGTCCATAGTTTTTCCTTATCCGCAACTGTGAATTCCTGCTCTTTATCATAAACATAGCTATCTACCACATATTTGGCTATATTATATCCGGTACCAGTTACGTAGTAATTACTTCTTCCTTGCCGAAGATTTATTTCTAAAACTTTAAATTTGTTATCTCTTTCATCAAATTTTACATCAAAGGTACCGAAGCCTTCGTAGCCGATCTTTTCTAAAAAATCCTTTAGCATAAGAGACAGATCTAAATTATATTCATTTATTTGCATGGCGCTGTTACCGATGCCATGGGGAGTGCGCTCCTCCATCATTACATGGGCTAATGCCATGAGCTTCACTTTTTTATCTTTACCGGAAAATGTTATCATTATTCTTAGATTTGTATCCTCACCGGGTATAAACTCCTGGATTATCAAGCTGTCATCATAGCCGGAGGAATAAATACTGTTTAAAACCTTGTCTAATTCTTCACGGCTATATAGCTTATATACTTTCTTCTGACCGGTAAACCCGCTTTCCCAATAAGTGATGCTATTAGAAGGCTTAAGTATAACAGGAAAATCAAATTCCATAACAAAGTCTTCGCCCATTTCTTTATTATGAATAAAGGTTTTCGGGTAATCTAAACCATGCTTTTCGCACATATCATAAAATTTGCTTTTTTTAATTAAATCCTTCATGAGAGGCTCATCAATATATGGAACTATCACATTTTCTTTAAAGTCATATTTGTTTTTAATAATAAGCTCTGCATAGCTATCGCCGCAAGCCAATAGAATCAGCTTTTTATCCTTTAGCCCATGGGAAAAGGAATCAATGGTTTTTTTAAACACCTCTTGATTGTCCATATTTTCATCGGCATAAAAGTCAATAATCCTGCTGTTATTACCGGGTCCACTCCTGTATTTGCCAAGACCTATGGATTTTATGCCGTATTCTTCATAAAAAGCTCTCGCAACACTATAGGTATTGATATCGTTTCCAAGTATTATGGGGATAAATTCTCTTTCTGTTATTTTCAATTTCATCCGTCCTTATTTAGAGGTTAAATTTGTTTAATCAGCTGTACTAATCTCTTCTTTAGTGATGCTTTTATTCAGGCTGTTTTTGAAGGTTCTCATCCTTCTCCGCAGCTCTCTAAAGACTATTATTCCATTTTCTGCACAGAAATAAACAAAGGGATTAAAGACATAGTCAAGCATTCCCACGAATTCGGTAAACTTGCCTTTGAAGCCGACTTTAAATTTATATAAACCTACCATAGGATTATTGTCATCTATGTTGCCGGGAACACCTCGAAAGTCGTAGATATCACATTTTGATTCAATAGCCCATTTAATCATATTCCATTGGAGCTTATAATTAGGCATCAAATTCCTATAGGTGTTACTGCTGGCGCCGTATAGATACCAGCATTTGTTGCCGTATAGAATGGCAATGGTACCTGCAATAGCTTCATCATTATAATAAGCCAGAAACAACCTCACATGCTCCGGACCCAAGGAGTCATACACGGACTCATAATACTCTTTTGTCCTTATAAGAAACCCGTCTCTAATGCCTGTTTCCACCATCAGCTTGTGAAAAACGCCTATATCTTCCTTAGTTCCGATCTTACACAGGACGCCTTTTCTTTCGCTAAGCCTTATATTATATCTGGTTTTGTGGTGAAAATCCTTCATAATCTCTTCTTCAGTTTTATCTTTTATATCAAGTCTGAAAACAAACCGTGGTTGAATACCCTCATAATTTCTAAGACCTCTGCTTACTTTGAAGCCTAAGCTTTTTATTACGCTTTCAAACTCTGTGTCTTCTATTTCGATGTCCGGGTCCATTTTTAGAGCATAGGATTTGTATTTCTTTGACAAAGCCTTTGCTTTTTCCAGGAGCATTTTTAAAGTTTCCTTGTCATGAGGGTCACAAACGGGTCCCCTTGGGCTATACATCATAGTGCTGTTAAAGAATGGTATCTTTCTGATTAAAAGACTCATGGAGCCGATTATTTCATCTTTATCATTTTCAACAGTTACTATTTCATTCTTCCATTCAGATTTTATTTTCGCCCACTGGGGTGATTGCATAAAATGACCTTTCGGATGTTCTTGTAAAAAGTTTTCATATTTTAAAAGGGATTCCCTGTTCAAAACGATTCCTCCTACGTCTAATGTTTAACTATATCTTTTTTCTTTTTACTTATTATAGCATATAGAGGTGGTAGTCTATACATTTTCTTATTGCTCCAGCATAATACTATCGTAGCTTACTAAGCTTAAAGGATTCACTTTTACTCCTATAATATTTTTTCTAAAGGATAAACCTATTTTGGGATGAAAAACCGGGACCCAAGGATGATCATTTATAATAATTCTTTGAATTTCTCTGTAAAGCTCCATCTTTTTATTGGGGTTTATTACTTCCTTTGCTTGATTCATCAGCTCTAAAACCATAGGGTTATTATATCTGGTGAAATTTGTTTCGTTATTTGGATTAAAAAGCGGCTGCAAATAATTATCCGCATCCCCCGTATCGGCAATCCATCGTGCAATAAAGATATGGCCCTTTGATATCGTTTCTTTTTTTAAATAATCTTTATTGGGAACTTTAATAATTTCAAGCTGAATTCCAAGCCCCTCTAAATCCTTGATAATATAATCCGTCATACTGTGAAAAAGGGTTGTTTCATTACCGTCTCTTATTACGATTTTAACCGGTGGGGTTTTATACAGACCCTCTTTTTTCAATATTTCTTTAGCCTTTTCTTGATTGTGTTGAATTTTGTGCAGCTCCGGATCCCAAATAACCTTTGTAGGGATGGGGCTGTGTGCTTCCACTCCAAGATCACCCAATAGATTATCAATAATCTTCCTTTTATTAATGCCCATGTCTAAAGCTTTTCTCGCTTCTACGCTACGCGAGAATAAGGAATCGCTATCCAGATTGAAGCCTATATAATAAGTTCCCATTATATCATTTAACAAGAAGTTCAAATCCGGCAATGTTTTTACCTTTTCCAAATCCTCTTTATTATTTATCATAGCGATATCATAATGCCCATCTTTAAACCCTTGATAAATATCATCGTTTTTATAGTTTAGGATAACCTTGTTTTGATAAGGCTCTCCACCGTAATAATCAGCAAAAGCCTCTAAAACGCAATAATCCTCAGCTTTTTCCTTCAAAACATATGGACCGCAGCCTGTGAGCAAGCCCTTTTCCGCATCTTCCTTAGCCAGAATACAGGTACTGAATTGCCCCAGATTTAATAAAAAGCCGCTGTAAGGACCTATCAGCTTTATAGACAGCCTATATTTGTCAATGACCTTTATCCCTGTAATCTCAAGGGCGTTACCTCTCGCATATTCCGTTGCTCCCTCTATATGCTCCAATAGCCAGATATTGTTGGATTTAAGTTTAGGGCTCAGCATCAGTTCGTAGGATTTCTTAATATCCTCCGCAGTGATTTCTCTTCCATTATGAAATTTAGCTCCTTTTCTTAAATGAAAAACCCAGGTAACTCCGTCATCCTCAACATACCAGCTTCTCGCAACTCCCGGGGAGATTTCGCCAGAAGTGTCAATATACAAAAGGGAGTCGTAAATATTCACAAGGATTTGGGCGCTATCCTGGTCATATGCTATTTGGGGATTAAACTCCATAGGTCTGGAGCTAAGGGATACATTTATAACAGTATCGTCGATTACTTCGGCATGTATGCTGTTTAAAAGCTTGTCCGAAATATTCTTTAAATCCTTTGCCACTAATGATAAGGTATCTAATGATGTTTTGGCATATTGGGTATTCAAAGAGGCGATATCCACCAGAAGAGTTACTTTGTTTGAATTGTTGGTCATATCCGCAGTTAAATCAATGACGCTTTCCAAGGATTCCGTCTGCTTGGCTGTCGCAATACTGATTTCCTCAGTCAGTTTAGTTGTGTTGTTGACGGCATTTATAATATCATTGAATACTGTTACCGTATTATTGGCTATATCTGTTCCTTTCTGGATTTTTTCCATGCTGTCATCCATGGCCTTTACGGTATTGTCTATTTCAGTATTGATTTCCTTAATGATACCTCCAATTTCCTTAGTTGACTGAGAACTATTATCCGCAAGCTTTTTGACCTCATTTGCAACAACGGCAAAGCCCCTTCCTGCATCACCCGCCCTTGCCGCTTCTATGGATGCATTAAGGGCAAGAAGGTTGGTATTTGAAGAAATATTATTAATGACATTTAAAATTTCATTGATGCGCTCTGATTTTTTATTTAAATTATGTACAACACTTTTCGCATATATGACGGCATTTTCAATTTCCTTCATGGCATTGACAGAGTCGTTTACCGCCTCGGTGCCGCTATAAGCAGTATTTAAAGTACCTACAGCGATTTCTCCGGAGTGCTCCGTGTTGGCAAAAACCTCCTCTGCCAAGGCGGAGTAGTTACCAATCTCGCTTATCACCTTATTAATAGAGTTCATCTGGATTTCAACTTGCTCAGCTAAATCATAAGTAATTTTAATCAAGTTATCCGTTGCAAAGGATGTTTCATCTATCCTTGTATTGAGCCGGGAAACAGTATTTTTTTGATTTCTTTTTAAAACACTTAGATTTCTGGTATCATTACTACCTGATAAATCAATTTCTCTTTCTTCAGATGTAGGCTCATCCTTTAATTTTCTATTCCTTCTAAAGTTGAACATTCTATCCCTCCATTTTATTCATCAATACCGTCTATGATTATTTTACCACAAGGATAGATTGAAAAACACCCTCTATACTCCTGTACCGCTTTCCAAACATCTGGATGAGGTAACGTGAATTTCAATCCAATGATTTGATTTAATATCGGGAAAAGTTTCTGCATAACCGAAAAGGCTGCATGGTTGGGTAGAAACAAATATATATCTCTTCTTTTGCAGTAAAGCAAACATGCAGCCTGTTGTAAATATATTTTGTCAGAGTCATTGACAACTTTAGGCATTGCCAAAACAAATAAGAGTATTGTTTAAAAAATACTTATAACATATTATACTAACAAATCATTGTAAAAATTAAAAAGAGGTGAGGCTTAATGAAAAAACAAAATTGGGAACATGTGTGGGATTTTAAGGATAACTACCTTTGGATGGAAAAGGTAAATAAACTGCCACCATTGATAATAACCTGTGCAGTAAATGGTGGAATACAGGGTAAAGAGGTTAACCCTGCAATCCCAGAAACTCCAAAAGAGATTGCGGACTCATCTTATGATGCTTATAACGCTGGTGCAAGCATTGTACATATTCATGCACGCGATAGAAACAAACAGTGGATTAATACAGATGACTATGAGGATTTTTTGGAAACTAATGGTGCAGTCAGAAACAAATGCCACGATATAATTATTAATAATTCTACTGGTGGTGGTTATAAGACAACTATGGAAAGTAGACTTAAAGTGCTTGATGCAAAACCTGAAATGGTCTCATTAAATATGGGTCCATTTATGGAGAAGTTTACCTTAAAGCAACGGGGAAGTGAGTTTATTCATCCACATGAGGAGATGGAGGTAGATGGTATAATACCGTTTACATATGGATTTATTGAAAAATTATCATCAAAGATGTTAGAAAAGGATATAAAAGCAGAAATGGAAGTTTATCATCCTGGGCAGTATTGGTCTGTTAATCATCTTATTGATAAAGGTCTGGTAAAACCTCCGTATTATATACAGTTTGTAATGGGTGCTCAAACTAGTTCTTATCCAACCCCACAGAATGTACTAGGTTTATTAAATGAATTTCCAAGGGATGGTTTTTTTAGCACAATAGGAGTTGGTAAATTCCAATGGGCTTTAACTACATTTAGCATAATAATGGGTGGGCATGTACGAGTTGGCTTAGAAGATAATATATATTTAGAGCGGGGAAGAAAGCTAATCAGTAATGGTGAAGCAGTGGAAAAGATTGTAAGGATAGCGAGAGAATTAGGTAGGAACATCGCAACACCTAAAGAAACAAGGGCTATGCTTGATATTTCACCCATTCCAAGCTCCTATTAAAAATATAAAATAATTTTATATATTTGCAGTAGTTTAAACAATCAAATGTTAATATAGATTATTTTTCAGTAATATTATCTTAATATTTAAGAGAAATAAAATGGAGGGAAATATGAAGGAAACATTAAACCAAATTCATAATATACTAAATGCCAAAAGCGTTGCCGTGGTGGGAGCCTCAACTAATCCAAAAAAATGGGGCTATATGTTTTTAGAAAATATTATAAATGGAGGGTATAAAGGTAAAGTATATGCAGTCAATCCAAAAGCTAAAGAAATACTTGGAGTTCCAACTTTTGCTTCAATCAAGGACATTCCAGGTGAAGTAGAGCTTTTAATTATTTGTATACCTGCTAATGCTGTTTTCGATGCGATCAGAGAGGGAATAAACAAAAAGGCAAAAGGGGCTATATTAATCACAGCAGGCTTTCGCGAGATAGGGCGTATAGATTTAGAGGAGAGATTAATAGATGAAATTAAAGATAGTAATTTCAGGCTTATCGGGCCGAATATTGCTGGAATAAATTTTGTTCCTAATTTCCTCTCAGCAAATGTAACAATGGTTTTCAAAAAGAAAGGACCAATTGGGGTAATATCGCAAAGCGGTTCTGTGTCAGCAATAATAGCGGAGTGGGCAGAATATGATGGTATAGGTATTACTGGTTTAATAAATTTAGGTAATCAAGTTGATTTGTGTGAAACAGACTTCTTAGAATACTACAAATATCAGGAAGATACTAAAGTAATAGCATTATACATCGAAGGGATTAAAAACAAAGAAGAATTTAAAAAGATTTTACCTTTAGTAACAAAAGAAAAGCCCGTTGTAATTCTAAAACCTGGAAAGACTGAATTAGGAAAAGAAATTACAAAGTCTCATACTGCATCTATAGCAGGAAATGATAAAATTTTTTCATTTGCATCTAAGCAATTCGGAGCAATTAGAGTTGATGATTTGACATCTTTTTATGATACAATAAAGTTTTTTTCTTTTAACCCACTACCAAACGGAAACAAAGTATTTGCAATAAGTAGTTCTGGCGGTTTAGCTGGTATAGTGGCTGACGAAATAAGTTATAACGGTTTAGAGTTACCTTCCTTTTCCAGTGAAATAGGACAAGAATTTGAAAGAGCGGTAACCGTGGGTGGTTCTAATTATAGAAACAACCCAATAGATATGCCAAGCTTTACTCCTATAGAATATTGTACGATTCTAGAAATCGCTGATAAGTATAATTTGGCTGATATGTATCTTATTATTTTGGCGGATCCAGTAATAGGAATAGAAGATCATTTACCAGAGGCTCTTAAAAAAACTAATAAACCTGCAGTAGTTATTTATGTAGGCGGTGGGGAGGCAGAGAGAAAAGGAGCCATAAAGATGCAAAAAAAAGGTATTCCTGTTTATAATTCTCCTGAACGGGCTGTGAGGAGTATGGGTAGAGCTCTATGGTATGCAAAAAAGAGGGAGATGATTGATTAATGAAAGAGTTAAACAAAACTTTCCTTATGGAAAATGAAGCAATTAAGCTATTGAAGGACTATCATATACCCTATCCAAAATCTTATGTGGCCAAAAATATTAAAGAAGTAAAAGAATTAACGAAAGACCTTAATTATCCATTAGTTATGAAAGTTTTATCACCTCAGATTATACATAAAAGTGAATATGGTGGTGTAATACTTAACATTCAAAACAGTGATGAAGCAGAAAAGGCATATAACGAAATTGTAAAAAAAGTAAAAGCTAAAGGAATTCAAGATATATTTGGCGTTCTTATCTGCGAACAAGCAGAAGCAGGAGTTGAACTTATAATTGGAGGTACTTATGATGATATTTTTGGTCCAGTTTTAATGTTTGGTATGGGTGGTATTTTTGTAGAAGTATTAAAAGATGTTAGTTTTCGTGTTTGCCCAATAAATGAAGACATGGCAATGGAGATGATTAGCGAGATTAAAGCCTTTCCTATTCTTTCTGGGGTAAGGGGCGAAGGTAGTATTAACCTTAGTGCTTTAGCAAAACTTTTATCAACCGTATCTGTACTTATTACTGATAACACTGATATTAGAGAAGTGGATCTTAATCCAGTAAGAGCCTATAGGAACAGTATCATGGTATTAGATGCACGTATTGCAGTAATTAAAAAGTAAATCAAGGCGTTGTATAAAAATATTTTTTTATAAAATAAAAGTAGGCATGTAGGAGGAGGTGATCATGGTGAACAATGAAATATTCTTTTCAATTGGTACAGGCTTATGTCTTATAGGTTTTGGTGTTGGATACATACTTTTATTAAAAAAAGAGTATGCAACAAGTTTTGTTCTAGACAATATAGCTGATTATGAAGAAATTCCAGAAGAAACTATGGAATAAAGTCGAAGGAGGTAAAAAAATGAATATTTATCTTGCAGGCGTACTAGTGAGTCTTGTTGTTTATATTGCGGTTGGCAATTATGCAGGGAAGAAAGTAAAAAATGTAAGTGACTATTATGTTATGGGAAGAAATGCACCTCTTATTCTTATAACAGGAACACTGATAGCTTCAATGCAAAGCACGGCGGGTTTTATGGGTGATCCCGGTTATGTTTATGATGGCTATTTTGGACCTATGATGCTTTTAGAAATCGTTATTCTTGCTGGTTATGTATTCGGTTCAGTAATACTCGGGCGCTATATACGTAGATCGAATTCACTTACTGTGCCCCATTATTTTGGAAAACGCTTTAATTCAAAAAGGTTACAGCAGGTTTCGGGTATAATGCTAATAATTGGTGTCCTGGGTTATTTACTAGGTGTCACACAAGGTCTTTCACTTTTAATGTCAAATATTACTGGGCTTTCTTATGGGATGTGTGCAATTCTCACTTGGATAGTTTATGTATCATTTTGTGTTTACTCGGGTTCCCATGGCGTTGTTATAACAGATACCATAATGTGTGCACTTTTATTAATAGGCAGCTTTGTATGGGTTCCTTATGTATTAAATGCTGCCGGCGGTTGGTTTGCAGGGATAGAAAAGTTAGCGGCTTTTACGGCTAAACCAGGTATTTTTTCTGCTACTGGTTCTTATGGTGAAGGTTTTGATTTTATTAATAGTAAAGCGGGTCTTACTTGGGGATTGACTTTAGGTCTGGCTTGGGCTTTAGCAGTTGCTTCTAGTCCTTGGCAGGTCGGGCGTTATATGATGGCTAAAAATGAACACGTCGTTATGCGTTCTGGCGTTCTTGGCAGTTTGCTATATTTTATTGGTGAAGCTATATTAATTTTTATGATGGTTCCATTTGTACTTCTAATTAATCCTAATATAAGTCCTTCAGAAAATGTTTTGATTTGGGTAGCAATGAATGCGGTGCCTAAAATGATTGGGGTAATAGTCTTAACAGGAATTGTGGCGGCTGGGCTTTCTTCTGCATCAACTTTTCTTTCTATAATTAGCTTTAGCATTACAAACGATTTGCTGGGCATGAAGAATGTACCGGAGAATCAATCAAAAATGCTACGCATAAGCAGGATTACTATGTTCTTAGCAGGGGGAATAATATTACCAATAACTATAACCCAACCAGTAGCAATACTATATATCACTTATTTCTCATCAACAATTTTTGCCTGCACATGGGGACCTATAGCATTGATGAGTGTTTGGAGTAAAAAGATTACTGCTCCTTCTGCAATTTGGGGCATGATTGCAGGTTTTCTAGCAAATACTATCGTGAAATTTGCGCCACATATAGGGATTCCCATGAACCTTCCTTGGTGGTTAGATGCTTTTGCAATTGGTTTAATTGCTACATTAGTCGTTACCTTAGTTGTAATGAAATTTACTAAAGTTACTGAAAAAGAAAAATGGTTCCGTGAAAAACTAATGATTGTTCCACCTACTGAGCGCGATCCAGTAGAAATGAAAAAAACCCTAAGATATGGTTGGTCTTTAGTCGTCGTCGGGGTATTATATACAATTTTCATGATATTTTATTGGGCAATACCATACAATAACGCTTTATCGATACTGGGATTGTAAAGATATTACTTTAAAGAGAGGATGATAAAATTGAAGGACTTTCCAAGTATCAGAAAATGCATAGAATTGGCTGAAAGACAATACCGTAAAAGGACATCTGAATCATTAAAGCTGAATAAAGAAGCTAGTAAATATCTACCTGGGGGGGACACTAGACAAGCATGCTTTTTTTATCCTTATCCTACTTATATGCTACGGGGAGAAGGGTGTTTGTTATATGATGCAGATGATAATTGCTATGTTGATGTGCTAAATAATTATACTCAGCAAATTCATGGTCATAATCATAAGCCTACTATGGAAGCTGTGTCGAATCAATTGAGTAATGGAACAATATTCGGCTCACCTCATGAATCGCAGTGGAGATTAGGAGAGCTCCTATGCAAAAGAGTTCCTTCTATAGAAAAAATTCGTTTTACCAATAGTGGTACAGAGGCTACGATGATTGCTTTAAAGGGAGCTAGAGCATATACAGGCAGAGAAAGAATTATTAAGTTTGAAGGTATGTACCATGGAACCCACGATCTAGCGGAGGTTAGTGTTTTTCCTCCTCTTGCTAAAGCTGGTAATGAATCCGCTCCATATTCTGTGGCGGGCAATCCGGGTATACCACAGTCAATTTTAGACCAAGTTATTACTCTTCCTTTAAATAATTATGAAGCTTTCGAAACAGCCATAAAAAAATACAAAAACGAAATTGCAGCTGTAATAATGGAACCTGTTATGACCTCTTCAGGAGTTATACCGGCAGAGAAAGAGTTTTTACACTTAGTACGTTCACTCACCTTAAAATATAGCATTGTGTTAATATTTGATGAGATTGTTACTTTTCGTATGGGAATGGGTGGTGGACAGGAGATATTTGATGTTGAACCTGACATGACAACATTAGGTAAATTTATAGGTGGGGGATTTCCTATCGGAGCTTTTGGCGGTAAAAAAGAATTCATGGATATATTTAAACCAGCGGAAAGCGTTTTTGCAGTTAGCAATAAAAATGTAAAACATTCAGGAACTTTTAATGGGCATCCAATAATTATGGCAGCGGGATTGGCATCAATGAAATCATTAAATATTGAATCATTTAATAAAATCAACCAGTTAGGTGCAGATTTACAACAAAGGGTAAACGAAGGCATATTCAAAAGATTGAATCTTCATATGCAGGCTACTAGTGTGGGGTCATTATTATATATTCATTATACTGATAGCATTTTAAAAAATTATCGTGATGCTAAGGCTCCAGTAGACAAAATAGGCTCCTTACCTCATTTGATACATATGGAGATGTTAAATCAAGGTGTTTATATAGCAGAAAGAGGGGAAATTGCAATTTCTACGCCAATGGAAACCAAAAATATTATTAAAGTAGCTGAAGCTTATAATAATGCTATCGAAAATATTTTACCGGCAATAAAGCAAGACTTACCTTTTTTGATATCTTAGATTTTAATCCTGTAGCGATAAAAAGCAAGTATTACTACGTACCGACCCCCAAAAGTTAGACCTAAAAGCTAACGATCGGAGGTCGGTATTTTTATGGCAAAACATAGTTGTTGTTACCTACTTTTTTAATGTTTAATTTTTATAAGTTTATTAAACAAAGTTTCCAAAGTGGCTAACACTTCTTTTTTATTTTTATTTTTAGAGGGAAGGAAATGAATTATATCATGTAAATAATTATTAAAAATACTAGTAGTAGTAGGCTCCATAATAAGGAAGTATACTGCAGTTTTCGAATACTTTGCAAATATTACTCCAGTATTTTCTCTTACCTCTATAGAAATATCATCGCTTTGCAGGCCTGATGCAAAATATATATCGTAATTTGGATATGTTTTCAATAAATAAATAACATTACGTAAATGCAAACAAAATTCTTCTGGTGTATAATAACGCTCTTTTATCCCAAAAGTATCTGGGTAGGAAATAAGCACTTTACCTTCTAATATATCTTCTATAGTCGGTAATTCAATTATTTCTATATAACACTGATGCTTCAAATACTCTTCAAATTTTGGAGCTCTTTTGTGATGAAATTTTAAATACGCTGCTTTATCCTTATGATTAACAGTATTAAAAATTTTTTCGACTAAAGATGATGGCATAGTCATAGAGGTTAAACAAGGAGTTTTAATAATTGAATCTTCCATTTGAGTATCATACCATAACAAAGGCTCTAAATATCCTTTATGTGAGGAACTATCTACAATCGTGGAAAGTAGATAACATTGTTTAAGAAAGTATTCACATTCAATTTCATATGAAGCTAAAATAATTTTATCTGTGTAAATAGTTGTTATTGATTTTTCTACTGCATCATAAAAATTATTTCTTACTAATGCCATTTGCCTAGGTATAAACAGTAAATGATGATTAAAAACTTGATCTCTATAGCGTGGATAATAATAAGCTTTAACAGCTCCAGTAGTAAGCAAAGGTAACCAACTGGTAATGACAGGAAGTGTTTCCTCAGCAGGTTTATTAATATTAAAAACTACAGATATTTTATATCCTTGGTTCACTAGTTGTTTTAATAAAGCAAAATACATGTTTTTGAAATTGGGTTTATAGAACAATATTGTATTATTATCTTCGAAAATGAATAATTTATTGGGGTCTTTATAAGTTGTAGCAATTTTAAGAAAATTGATTAAAGCATCACTATTGCCGTTGGGACCTAAATATGATTCTACTTCATGCTTATACCCGTATCTTAACTCTATATGATTTATTTCAGGAGTATTAAATTGTATTTTTACCTTTAACTCATGGAGATATGTGTTTACTAAGCTAATTGCATTTTTATTTTCTTCAGTTAACCATGAATGAATCAATGAAGCCAAATCACTTTCGTCGTCAGGTAATTCATTGTAGTCAATAGACATTATGTGGCAAAGCATTGTTTTCAATTGGTCACTACATATGCTTTTAGCGAAATAATTAGCAAATGACAAAGTATAGTTCTCTTTTTTAGGTAATCTGCGAGAACCATTTCGTAAACGACTTACATAGGAGTTGTCCAAAGATGAAATCTTAGCTAAATGACTGTTACTAGTCTTCGTTAAAGTCATTAAATAGTCTAGTTTTTCCTTGAATTGCATGCAACCACCAAATTTTTCTTTTAATAATATTATAATTATTTAAAAATAAATTGTCAATAACTCTGACAAGAAAGTCGCAATAAATTTGTATGTTTTACGTTGCATATTAGAATTGTTTTTTAGAGTTGAATGAGGAAATTTTTTTGATATTTCAATCGCATGTTTAATGGTAACATAATAGACTAACGCCTTTTTAAACTTTGATATAACGCCTTCAAGGGGCTATTTTAGTTTTACAATTAAGAGCTATATTTAAGGAGTTAGAAAAATCAGGAGGTTCCTTGCGATATAAAAAAAAATAAAATATAATTGTTGTGTAGTAGAAGAAATCAGGAAAACTAGTGTATAAGAGAGGATTTATCTATGGATGAGCTAAAACCCCAGGAAATAAAACTAAGCCTGCCGAAAAGAAAACCGATGTATAAAAAAGTATTGCTTATCATCGCTTTGCTGATTATTATAGCAATAGCCTTTCTATTAGCTGTTCCCCATTTAATAATAAAAGATATGGTGAACATGCATGTTAATTCTAATAAGATTTACCTCCCGGAGGATTTTGGTATAATTGGGGAAAAGGTTTTATTGATAACTGAGGATAATTTAAAAATTGCATCATATAAAGTAGAGGCTAAGAATCCAAGGGGTGTGGTAATTTTCGTGTCCGGGATTCATAATCCGTCAGTGACGGCTTTTTACGGTCATGCAAAAATGCTTCAGGAAAACGGTTTCGGCTCAATATTAGTCGAAATGAGGGCTCACGGTGAAAGCGAAGGAGATGTTATCTGTTTAGGATATAAGGAATACTTAGATGTTAAAGCTGCGGTTTTGCATATAGAAAACAACTACGGAGATATCCCCATAATTGTTTACGGCTTATCTATGGGTGGAGCAGCGGCCATTAATTCCATAGGCGAAATTGAAGAGATAGATGGCTTGATAAGTATGTCTGCCTATTCATCCTTTGAAGATGTATTTTATGAGTCCATGATAAATATGGGCTTACCCATAATATATGCGAAAGCGCAAAAGCCCTTTGTAAAGCTTTATAACGCTTTTAAATTCGGTTATAAAACTATTGGTATCAATCCTATAAGTGAAATTAAAAAATTAGGAAACAGACCGGCTCTAATAATGCATTCTAAAGATGATAGTGAGGTTTCTTTTTCAAATTTTGAAAGAATAATGGATAATGCGCCAAAGCATGTAGAAAGCTTCGTAAGAACCGGGGATAATCATTTCATAGTAAAAGATGAAGAAGATTTTTTAAATCCGCAAGCTAATAAGGAGTATTCTAAATGTGTACTAGACTTTTTAAATAAGAATTTTTAGTGCTAAAAAGGCTATAAACAAAACCGCCTCAGATCAGCCAAAAACCGCCGGTTGAAAAATCGAAAATGATTTAAAATAAGGTAAAGGTGTGATTCTCATTCAATCACACCTTTACTGATTCTATCGCTACTTTTTCTTCATAACCGGTACTTGGAGCTCCGTAAGCCAATCATTTTCATCTTTTTTATTCCAAATGCCGTCTATATAAGATTCTCTGGGAGGCCCGACGGGAGCATAGTTATTATCCTCAATCCATTTAAACAGATAGGCATAGCTGAGTCCGAAGGTACCGTAAGGTCCCTTGTGATATAAACATGCTGCTTCGGGAACGCGGTCAACTTTTTTAAAGACAATTCCTCCGATATCCTTACCAAAAGCAGTTACGGCTTCACAATATTCAATATCTATATCCTTATCCTTATATTCGCCGTCATGATAAATAATGAAACAATAAGGAGGCACTAAGCATTCTATATTGGGGTTTGCTTTTTTTACCTCCTCCCCTAAAGCGGGGATAATATCGAAATAAACATCATAGTTAGGGATAGTCATTCTTTTTGAATAAACTATGACCTCAGGTAATTCTTTTATCGCAACATGATTATTCATATTAAAGCCACCTTCCTTTAAATAATGTTCTATTTTAAGCAATTGTTGTTTACTTTCCTCTAAAGTGGAAAATAACTCTGCTTTGCGTTGCTGAAATAAATCTTCGGGATTATTGTTTTGTAAAATCCTTTGGATTTCTTCCATGGTAAACCCAATTTGTTTCAAAGCTATGATTTGGTGAATCACAGGAAGTTGATTGGAGGTATAATATCGGTATCCATTTTCCTTATCCACATAAGCCGGCTTAAAAAGCCCGATCTCGTCATAATAGCGCAGGGCTTTAATGGAAACCTTGTTGATTTTAGAAAACAATCCGATTCTATACATATTCTTATCCCCCTATCTCTTTCATTACACCTTCAGTATAAACCATTATTCACACAATGGCATCCCCTCCTATCTAAGCTTAACAGTAGTTTAATGCCTCCAGTTACGGGAGAGTCAATAAAATATTTAATAAATTTCTAATGTTCCATAAGGCACGATATATCTATGTTGATTTTAACAGGAGGTTGGACCCTGAAAAAGCTAGAGAAGACCTAAAGCCATACAGTGCGGCAGCGGGGAGAATGATAAACAATGTCATTGAAAATATTGATATAGTTAAAGAAAAGAATATAGAAGCTAATTCTTTAATATAGAAGAATCAGGTTTAGATTAATAAGAATACCGACGCCTTATCAGAAGGAAATATACATGAGAGTAAAAAATTTAGGTTTGCGAGATAGACAAATAATGATATAATATGAGTATAGCAACAAGATAAAAGAGGTGAGCTCATGGATTTTAATATCAGACCATCAGCGGATTTAAGAAATAAATATAATGAAATATCTAAACAATGCAAGGAAACCAGAGAAGCCGTTGTAATAACTGTTAATGGTCGAGGCGATACAGCCGTTCTTGGACTACAGGATTATAAACAAATGAAAGCGGAATTGGAATTATTAAGAACTCTTGCAGAAGCAGAGGATGAGGTTCAAAATGAAAGAATAGGGTCAATGCAAAAATCCTTTGATGACCTTCGTGATTCTCTAAAGGATAGGAATAGCAAAAATGTATAAGATTCTAAGAACAGACAAGGCTGAAGATCAGCTGAGGGATATAATATATTATATTGCAGAAGAATCAGGTAGCATTGATATTGCATTTAGATATTTGGATAAAATAGAGGAAGCCGTTAACCGTTTACAGAGCTTTCCTAATTCAGGCTGCATACCAAGATACTCTATTTTAAAAAAGCAGGGATATAGGGTATTAGTTTTGCAAAAACATCTTGTGTTTTATAAAGTAAATAATAAAGATAAAATAGTTATTATATATGCTATAGTGGATGGAAGAAGAGAATATAAAAATTTGATATAGATTTTATTCCGGAAGTTAGCAGCTACAGTAATAACGTGAGGCTTGTGGGTAAATCAAAGGCTTATCCACAAGCCTATATTTTTATTTATATATTTTTCAAATGATGCTTCAAATTTGTTTAAACTAAACTCTTTCCCGTGACCTGGATAAAAAATTTCACATTTTAACATTTTTAGCTTTTCCCAACTTTTTAATAATGCCTCCCTGTCATCGGCAAAGGGCGGGTAAACCGAATTGGGTAAAATATTGAATAATGTATCTCCTGTAAAGCAATGCTTGTTTTCTATTATTACAGCGATTGATCCTTCTGTATGTCCGGGCGTGTGAAGCACCTTTCCATCAACTCCATAATCGGATAAGTCAAATTCATTATTCATAATTATATCTGCTTTAATTGGTTTAAATTGATCCTTGGAAAAGAAAACGTTATTTGCAAAACGGGAGATTATTTTCGAAAAAGCCATGGTACCGGCAGGAAATTTTGAGTAACCTTGCAATAGAAGATTATTTTCTTTCTCATGAACGAGAATAGGAGCGCTTGATTCTTCTTTAATATCATTTAGGCTGCCCACATGGTCATTATGAACATGTGTTACAATAAGGAGATTAATATCGCTAAGTGTGGCGTCATAATTTTTTAAAACTTTCAGCACTTTCTCGACTTTGCCGGGCATACCCGCATCAATTAGTATAAAGCCATCCTTTCCCTTAATCAGATATGAATTTGATTTTCCCATGGGTATCCTATTGATTTTAACCGGCATAATTATTTCACCCCTAAATAATTTTATAATTAGTATTTTAACATTCTTATAATGACTTTGAAACAGCACTATTGTATCAATATTATAATGATAAATGAAAAGGTTGTTTATTTCTCCATGTTTTGTGTTATAATATGATTAAAGAGACCGCCACATGATGTGGTTGCCTCACAATGATGGTTTAAATTAATTTACCACCCTGCATCGGCATTGCAGGGTGGTAAACTTTTTGCTAACTTTTCTTATGTTGAATTAGCGGGCATTAACAAATTCCACTAAAGGTTTAATTTGTTCCCGGCTTGAATGGTCATAAGATGATTTTATAGCTT
>CAYPBK010000018.1:1607-43271 GCA_964408955.1 uncultured Clostridiaceae bacterium | reverse complement strand
ATGTACGGTGGTGTGAGAGGGGCGAAGCTCATTAAGAGTTAGCCTCTACTCGATTTTCCTCATTTCTTTGTGCCTTTCTTTTCCTGCAATACATAAAACAAATGGTGTAAAACTATAATTATTAAATTTCAAATAATCCGAGGAGATAAATACAATGAAAAAAATTTATTTTATTAACTTTTTATTGGTTCTTTTTTTCTGCGTATCTTTCATTGGCTGTATATACAGCGCAGGACCTATCATAGAGGATTTAAATCTTTTGGAGGAGCATGTACAAAATATTTACGATATAAGGTGCAAAGGCATGGCTACCGGCGATTATAAAGAGTTGAAGCAATATTATGACACGTCAAAAAAATACGCACAATGGTCCTATGAACATGAAGCTAAAAGAATAAAATATTTACAAGATTGGGCGAAAAAAAGAGGGGCAAGATTTATTGATATTAAATCAGATGTCAGGGTGAAAAAAGCAAGAAGGAAAGACGATTCCTATATATTATCAGTAGATGAAACCTATAGCTTTAACTATATTTACGAGGATGATATCAATGAGAATGTTAACAGCTTTAAAATATTTTTAAGGCATAGTATTGGAATGGTTTATAAGGATAATAGATGGTTAATCAGCAGGGATTGGTACTCAGACTGCTTTGAGAACGCCTTGGGTTCTTATAGCGGAATATATATCGGCAAAGGAGACAGCGGCGAAAAGGAGAATGAAGCCGCCTCTATAGAATATGAAAATGCCCAGCAAAAATACAATAGAGAAAAAGCTGCAGCTTATGCGGATAAATATTATGTTAACTATAACTCCAAGTATAAGGATTGTAACGGCATAGGAGGGGATTGTACAAATTATGTATCCCAATGCATAGGAGATAAGGAAGAAGGCGGCGGAATAGCTTTTGATTACACATGGTTTTGCGTATACCCTAAGCATGGCAAAGCAGAGGGCAGCAAAGCTTTTGTAAATACAGATGCTTTTAAAGGGTATTTGGTTTATAGCGGAAGAGGAAGGGTTTTAAAAAGAGGTGATTTTGAAGAGGTCACTAAGCAGACTCCGGATAGCCCCATAGGATCAGCAGGGAAGCTAAAAATAGGGGACTTAATATGCTTTGAAACAAAAGGGCAGATTGATCATTTTTCAATTATCACCGCTTTAGATTCCAAAGGCTATCCCATGATTAATTCCCATACCGTAGAGAGATACCACGTTCCTTTCGATATAGGCTGGGAGGGTAAAGGGATTAAATTTCACCTAATAAAAATCATGTATTAGCTTGGATGTCGGCATAAAAAAATATCCCCGGCTAATAATAATTTTAGAAAAATCTTTAGGAAGTGAATTAATGAGCAAAAAACAAACAAAAATGCAGAAAAATTACCAAGCCTATGCGAAAAAAAGAGAGCCTAAAAGACCGGTATTTAAAAACTGCATAAAAGCATTTATTGTTGGAGGCGGCATATGCGCTTTTGGGCAAATAGTGCAGCTGGCTTATATAAAATACTTCGGCTTTACGGAAAAAACTGCAGGAGACCCTACGGCTGCAACTTTAATCATCATATCAATTCTTCTGACGGGGTTAGGTGTATATGACCATTTTGGACAATGGTCGGGTGCCGGTACAGCTGTTCCTATTACAGGCTTTGCTAATACTATTTCCTCAGCGGCCATAGAGCACAGAAGCGAAGGCTATGTATTGGGTGTGGGTGGTAATATGTTTAAAATTGCCGGACCTGTAATCGTCTTTGGAGTTTTCTCTGCATTTGTTGTTTCGATAGTAAAAATGGTGTTTAACTATTTGGGAGGGTTGTAAATGATTACGGGCGGACAAAGCTTTACCTTTAGTTCAAAAACTGTAATATTGTCCTCATCGGCTGTGGGAGGTCCTTTAGAGGGGAAAGGACCTTTATCCGAAGACTTTGATATTCTCCATGATGATATATGGTTAAATCAGGATAGCTTCGAAAAGGCAGAAAAAATACTCATGGAAGAAGCGGCTATAAAAGCAATAGAAAAAGCAGGTATAAATAAGGATGAAATAAGTTTATTTATAGCGGGAGATTTATTAAACCAGATAATATCCAGCAGCTTTGCCGCCAGAACTGTAGGCTCACCATATATAGGAATCTATGGCGCTTGCTCCAGCTCAATGGAAAGCATGGCGCTGGCTTCTTTAATAATGGAAGGGAACGAATTGCCTTATGTCCTCATAGGAGCGTCCAGCCATAACGCTTCCGTGGAAAAACAATTCCGTTATCCCACTGAATATGGAGCACAAAAGCCTCCGACAGCACAGTGGACTGTAACGGGAGCCGGTGCATGTGTATTGACGAAAAATGCCCAGGGTCCAAGAATTACCGGCGTAACCATTGGAAAAATAGTTGACATGGGTATCAAGGATCCTTTTAATATGGGTTCAGCCATGGCACCTGCTGCTGCGGATACTATTTTGGCTCATTTTAAGGATATGAATATTAAGCCTGATTATTATGATATTATTGCCACAGGCGATTTAGGCAGAGTAGGGCATAAGATATGCAAGGATTTATGTAAGGACAAAGGTCTGGAAATGCCGGAGGGTACTTTTACTGACTGCGGTATATTGATTTATGGTGATAACCAGCAGGTGCAAGCAGGGGGCAGCGGATGTGCATGCTCTGCTGTGGTAACCTTTGGACACTTTTTAAACAGAATGAGGAAAGGTGAGATAAAGAAAATTCTCGTAATAGCTACAGGCGCTCTTCACTCACCTCTCTCATATCAGCAGAAGGAGACTATTCCCGGCATAGCCCATGGGGTAGCTATAGAAATGTAAGGATTAAGCTAGATAATGTAAATCTTTTTATAAGGAGAGAAAGTATTGGATAAAATCATTTGGGCTTTTATAGTAGGAGGCATTATTTGCGTTATAGGACAGATAATGATGGATGTATTTGCATTGACGCCGGCCCATACCATGAGCTCTTTAGTAGTGGCAGGGGCTGTTCTTGGAGGCTTGGGGCTTTATGAGCCTTTAATAAAATTTGCGGGAGCGGGAGCCACTGTACCCATATGCAGCTTTGGCAACTCTTTGCTAAAGGGTGCATCTATGGAGTTGGAAAGATTCGGACCTATTGGAATACTGACGGGTATATTTGAGCTAACCAGCTCAGGGATATCCTCAGCGATAATATTTGGATTTATGGCATCCTTGATATTTAAGCCGAAAGGTTAATATTTAGGTAATAAAATGTCTATAAGAGAATTGGAACAAAAAGCCTCCGACGGCGGTGATGAAGATGCAAATCGCAGGTTTGGTATGATAGAGGAATGCATGAAAACTATGGATGAATATCAGGTTGCTAATTGCATTATTTTGATGAAGGAGCTAATCCCGGAATATGAAAACCAAATTGCTATTATGATAAAAAATTTTGTAGTGGATAGAGATAGAAGCCTAAAATATCTAAGCAAGGATGAGGTTGAATTAATAGAATTTTTAAGGGAAAATTTAAAGTATGATCTTTGATCAGTTTGCTAAAAGGTATTCCTCATCCGTCAAAGTGAAGCTGTCTCTTATTCCTTCCGTGATATATATTCTTTTACTTTTTGTAATAAAAACCGCTTCAGTATCAGGAATGCCGTTGATGAATTTCATTCCTTCCTCCAAGCCAAGTAAAAAAGTTGCCGTAGAGAGACCGTCACCGTCTATGGATTTGTCCGTTATTATGGAAACACCGGATAATTGGTTATTAGCAGGGTATCCCGTAGCCGGGTCCAATATATGATGATATACTACTCCATCCTTTTCAAAATTCTTCTCATAGATACCGGAGGTAACAACAGTTTTATCCCTTATAGCTAAAACACCCAGATAGCTGCCTCTATGGTCTAAAGGGTTTTGTATTCCTATTTTAAAAGGCTCCCCATTTGTATTCTCTCCTATAACAAGAATATTCCCGCCCAAGTTTATTATTGCGCTTTTAATACCGTGCTTTTTTAGCACCTCTCTTGCCTCATCAGCTGCATAGCCTTTAGCGATACCTCCTAAATCCACCATCATTCCCATGTCATCTAGTTTTGCTTTATTGTTTTCCCGATCAAGATGAAGCTTTTTATAATCAACCAGCCTAAGCCTCTCCTCCAAAACTTTATCATCAGGTACCATTGCTTGCTCGGTGCCTATATTCCAAAGCTTTACAACAGGACCAATCGTTATATCAAACTTACCCCGGGAAAGCTCCGAATAATATAAACCTTTTTCAAGAACAAATAAAGTGTCAGGGCTGACAGGAACCTCCTTTAGACCCGAAGCGTCGTTAAGAGCTATAATCTCACTGCCGCCGGGGGTGTTAATGGTCATTTTATTCTCAATTTCTCTTATTCTATCGAAGGCTTCCACTATGGCTTTATCGTCGTGAATATCGTACAAAAGGATTTCAACTGTAGTGCCTATGAGAAAATTTGTTTTTCCATAAGGGTTACCGGAGGAAGGGGTGCAGCCAAATAGCAATGGAGAGATAATGCACATTGATATTATAAATATGTTTTTATTCCAATTACTCATAAGGACCTCCAACACTTAACCAAGGCTTGTTAAGGCAATCAAGCCTAAAACTTGCTATAAAATTTTAACATATTATTATTATTTGCACAAATAAATATGTTAGTAAATAAGGATGCGCTAACTTCAATACCCTATAGAAATTATTGACGAAAAAATGTACACTATATATAATATGAACTTAAATAGTTGTTAATAATAGAATTTTAAAAAATACAGGGAAGCGTGAATCTGATGAAGCTAAAAAAAGGAGATATGCTGATACTTGTTATAGCTCTCCTTGCTTTATTATCCTATGTGGGAATTAAGAACATTTACAAAAGCATAGATGATAAAGCGGTGACAATCTATGTAGAAGGCAAGGAATATCAAAGGATTAACATAGAGGATTTAAAGGAAGAGCAATTTATTCATATTGATTTAGACAAAGGCAGATTTATTGATATAATTGTCAATAAGGACGGTGCTTATGTCAAGGATGTTATTTGTCCCGATAGATTATGCGTCAAAATCGGTGTAATAACGAACCCGGGTGAAAGCATAGTATGCCTTCCAAATAAAGTGCAGGTGTATATGGAAGGAAGAAAAGCAAATAATGATGTTGATAATGTTTCTTATTAGGAAGTGAGCTTATGACAGGGACGAAAAAAAATGTACTTCTTAGTATTTTGATATCTCAGGCGTTAATTTTGAATATTATAGAAAGGGCAATACCTGTGCCTGTTCCCGTTCCCGGCGTAAAGCTTGGACTGGCAAATGTTATAAGCTTGTTTACCATAATTGTATTTGGTTTAAAGGAAACAATCACAGTTGTAATTTTAAGGACCTTTTTATCATCTATGTTCGCCGGAGGTTTATCAAGCTTTTTTTACAGTTTAGCCGGAGGTCTTTTAAGCGGGATTATAATGTCCTATATGTATATTAGGCATAAGGAGCTATTTAGCATTCCCACCATAAGCGTGGTTGGTGCGATATTTCATAATATCGGACAGATAGCTGTAGCAAGCGTTGTTATTTCAAACATACATTTGTTTTACTATTTGCCTGTTTTACTGGTATCGGGGATATTGACAGGGTTAATCATAGGCTTTACAGTACAGTTTTCCATGGGTTTTTTAAGAAAGGCTTTAAAAATAAACAGCTGACCGCATTAAAATAATGAATAAAGTAAAGGAGCAATCATATGACTTTAATCCAGGCTATAATTTTAGGAATCGTACAGGGAGTAACGGAATTTTTACCCATAAGCAGCTCGGGACACTTGGTTCTGCTTCAAAAATTATTTAGAGTAACGGAGCCTAGCTTAACCTTTGGCATTGTTGTTCATTTAGGTACTCTCGTTGCCGTGTTTGCAGTATTTTGGAAGGATATAGCTGCTTTGCTTAGACGTCCTTTTCAAAGATTTACATATCTTCTCATCATCGGCACTATCCCGGCGGGTATTGCAGGTGTAGTTTTTAAGGATTATTTTAAAAAGGTGTTTACAAGCGGGCATACTATAGGTTTTGGTTTTATCGTTACGGGATTAGTTCTGCTCATAGCGGACAGTTTAAGATACGGATATAAGGATGCTGAAGAAGTAAGTACTCTTGATGCTGCTTTCGTAGGCGTGATGCAGGGAATAGCTATTTTTCCCGCCGTATCCAGATCGGGTCTTACCATATCGGGAGCATTGTTCCGTGGCATGGATAAGGATTTTGCCGCTAAATTTTCTTTTATGCTTTCAATTCCTATAATTCTTGGGGCGGCTGTTTTAGATGTAAAGGATATGCTGGAAGGCAGCATAGAAAATATAGATGCCGTGAATTTAGGTGTGGGATTTATTTTTGCCGCTATATTCGGTTATATTTCAATAAAATTTATGATTAATATTATAAAGAAAGGAAAGTTAAGGGTCTTTTCCTATTATGTTTTTGTTCTTGGTGCTTTAGTATTGTTGGATCAATTTTTTACCCATATATTTTTTTAGCAAAACAGAGCAGACTTTATATAAATAAAAATTTAAAAAGGGGATGGTTGTTTTGGGGTGTATAAAGGAAGAATTGTTAGGTATGCTAAAAAATGAGGTTATACCTGCTACAGGCTGTACAGAACCCGTGGCAGTTGCCTATGCAACTGCCATAGCAAGACAAAGTCTGGAGGGAGAAATTGAACGGCTTGATGTTCTTGTAGACAGCGGTCTTTACAAAAATGGGATGAAGGTTGGGATACCGGGCATCAAGGAAAGAGGTTTGGACATAGCGGGAGCTTTGGGTTTTTATGCAGGCGCTCCCAATAAAGGGTTGCAGGTTATTGACAGCATTGATGAGGACAGTTTAAGAAAAGCTAAGAAATTAGTCAGTGAAGGTAAGGTTAAGGTTACTGTCAAGGAAGGCTGTACAAAGCTTCATATCGAAACGGCACTCTACACTTCTAAAGGGTCTATTTGCGTTGTAACTAAGGACAAGCATTTAAATGCAATCATTGAGGATTGCAACAACATATCCGGTGAATGCGATTCTAATGATACCGTCATGAGAAAGTCAGAAATACAAAATTATGAATTAGATGATCTGATTGATTTTTGCCGAACAGTACCCATTGAAGATTTGGCTCGCTTAGAGGATGGCATTAATATGAATATGGCACTGGCTAAAGAAGGCCTGGCGATGGAAAATGGTGTAGCAAAGAAATTCGAAAAGCTTGTTACCGACGGCTACATGAAGGATGATATGGTTTATAGAGCTCAGCTGCTTTGCGCGGCTGCATCGGAGGCAAGAATGTCCGGCAGCAGATTGCCCGCTATGAGCAGTGCAGGAAGCGGAAACCATGGCATAACGGTTTTTCTTACAAATTATGCCGCTGCGGAAAAGCTGGGGATATCAAGAGACGTGCTTTTAAGAGCCTTGGCATTAAGTAATCTTGTTACATTTTATATAAAATCCTACACAGGGACACTATCCGCTATGTGCGGCTGCGGAGTAGCTGCCGGTATTGGTTCCAGCGTCGGAGTAGTATACATGATGGGCGGCGGACCCCAGGAAATGTTGGGTACAATAATCAATATGATAGGCAGTATAGCTGGGATTGTATGTGACGGGGGAAAAGAAGGCTGTTCCTATAAGCTGGCACTATCAGCGGGCTGGGCTATTCAATCTGCACTTCTGGCCATGGCAGGCGGGGTTATTAACAGCACCGATGGGATATTGGCTTCGGATTTCAAGGAAGTCATAAGAAATATGGGCTATGTTTGTAATCCGGGAATGCTGGAAACCAACGAAGCTATAATAAAGGTAATGACTAAGGAAATAAAATAGATTATAAATGAGGGAGGCAGCGACCTCCCTTAATGATTTTAAAAACGGTGGAAATGATTATGAATAAAGAAAATGCAAAAAGCCTAGTTGTAAGGGCAGGGTTAAAGCTTGCAGAATCAGGGCTCATTGTAAGAACATGGGGAAATGTCAGTTGCCGGAGTGAAGGGGATACCTTTGCAATCACTCCCAGCGGCAGAGATTATTTAACCCTTGCCTCCGATGATATAGTAGAAATAAATATAAAGGATTGCAGCTACAGCGGCAGTATTATGCCCTCCTCGGAAAGAGGCATACATTGGGAGGTTTATAAGCTGAATCCCAAGGTTAATTTTGTAATCCATACCCATCAGGAGAATGCCTCTTTGGTAAGCACATTGGATTTGAATTCTATGGCAAAGGATGAAATAGTTTTTGCCGACTATGCTTTGCCCGGCTCCCCGGAGTTGAAACAAAATGTCTTAAAAGCTCTAAAGGGTTTCAAGGGTAATGCCGTAATAATGAAAAATCATGGTGCTCTATGCTTCGGCAAGGATTTCGAAGAAGCCTTTAAAGCTGCTTATGATTTAGAGAATCAGTGTAAAAAATTTATAGAGGATAAATATTATAGCCTAAATAATAAAAGAAGTTTATTTACAGAGGAAATGTGTGATTATGCACTATCCTTAAGCTATAAAGAAAAAGTGGAAGGGTTAGGTCACGCAGGTATTACGCTTTCCGGCAAAGATTTTCAAAATACTATTTCTGAATTTGGGCATATCATAATTAATGATGCTCCGGAAGTAAAAGCAGCATCTGATTATGTAACTGTTTTGGAGCCGCTTTTGGATGATTTTGCCCAGATAGTGGGGGTAAAAGTGAAAAATGTTGATAGCCTAGGGGAAATCAAGGATGCTTTAAATGAAGCATCAGGGGTATTGGTAAAGGGAAAAGGAGCTTTATGCCGGGGTGAAACCTCAGAGGAAGCTATAGCAGCGTGCAAAATACTGCAAAAAAACTGTAAAGCTTTAGCCGCAGCATCTTTGTTTGGCAGCATTAAGCCTCTAGAAGCTGAGGAATGCTTAGCCATGAGGAATAAATATCTGGAGGTTTATTCAAAGCTAAAGTAGAGGAACTGACATTATAAAAAAATATAACACTAAACAGACGATATTGCATAGTATGATAATATACTATGCAATATTTTTAATAATTTTTAGATATAACTATAGTTATACTGGTATTGCTTATTATATTTGATACGATTGCGGAGTTCCAAGACTAATAATCTGTAAGCTTGTTCCGGGTTGCGCCAAAACTCGCTTCGCTCAAACAGTTGACGCAACTAATCCTTCACTGCGCTAACAGATTCTAAGCCTCTCCACAATGCAATCTTTATCAAATGCAAATAATCTACAATAGAAATATAAATATATAGAGTATAAACAAAAACTAACATATTTTTCTCTTATAATAGGCTTTTTTCTACTATATCTTTTTAGTTTGGAGGTGCTTCGTTGAGAGTATTAAGAATCGGCTCCGTCGGCACGGATGTTATGGAGATACAGTCCATGCTGAATATGATAGGCTATTATTTTGGAAGCATTGACGGAATCTACGGTGAAATGACTGCAAATGCCGTTAGAAGATTTCAAAGAGATTTTGGTCTTGTCGTTGACGGTATAGTTGGTCCCGCAACATTCAGAGCCATGGAGCCTTTTCTCAGAGGCTATGCAGTTTATACCATAAGACAAGGAGACACATTGTATGCCATAGCGGGAAAGTTTGGCACCAGTGTAAGCAGGATACTTACGGCGAACCCGGGGCTAGATCCTTTATCCTTGCAAGTGGCAAGAAGGATTATAGTGCCTTATGGCACGGGAATTGTCGATACCCGGATTGACTATACCTATGAAATAATGGAAAGAGATATTATGGGCTTAAAAGCAGTCTTCCCTTTCCTTGAAATAAGTACTGCCGGTAACAGCGTGCTGGGTAAAAAGCTCTACTATATAAAAATAGGCACCGGCGCCAATAAAGTATTCTATAATGCCGCTCACCATTCTCTGGAATGGATTACATCGCCTCTTTTAATGAAATTTACGGAAAATATTGCCGGAGCTTATTCGGAAGGAAGAACACTCAGCGGCTATAACATAAGAAACATACTCCAAAGAAGTACCATCTATATCATGCCTATGGTAAATCCGGACGGGGTTGATTTGGTGTTAAACGGGCTTAGCCCGGATAACCCATATTACAATCAATTGCTGGAATGGAATAAAACAGGAAGACCCTTCTCCCAAGTGTGGCAGGCTAATATACGAGGCGTTGATTTAAATCATAATTATGACGCTGCGTGGGATTTATCCAAGGAGGCAGAACTAGAGCTGGGGATTACAGGACCGGGACCTACCCGGTATTCAGGGCCTTCGCCTTTTTCCGAGCCGGAAACAAGAGCAGTAAGGGATTTGACATTAAGAATAAATCCGAGGCTGGTATTGGCTTATCATAGCCAAGGCGAGGTTATTTATTGGAATTTCATGAATCTGGCTCCGCCGGAATCAAGACCTATAGGAGAAGTATTGGCAAGAGTCAGCGGATATATCCTTGAAGAATTGTTTGGTATCGCTTCCTATGCAGGCTATAAAGACTGGTTTATACAGGACTTTGGCAGACCGGGGTATACCATAGAGGTTGGGCTGGGGGTTAATCCATTACCCATTTCACAATTTCCCAGGATATACAGAGATAATGAACCATTATTACTGCAAGCCACACTAGAGTAAATAGCGGGCGCGGGGAAAAGCATCCGTTTCCCCACGCCTATACATATTCCAATGGCGCGATCACTGCCCCACCATCGTCTATACATCATTAAACAATCTTCTGACCATCCTTCAACTGCCTTCCTTTTCCCTTTAACAAAAATCTTTTTAAAAATTTTTGTTTTATTGCAACTTTCTGTAGTTTTTGGTGTATAATTAATATGAAATATATTGCATGATGATTGGGGTGAGGCTATGAATGAATTTAGGGAGCTGCTGCCATTTTTAAAACAATGGAGCACATATCTTGACATTGGAATTATAGCATTTATTATCTATAAGCTCATGATGCTTATAAAGGAAACCAGGGCGGAACAATTAATAAAAGGTATTATAATTTTAATCGTTATTACTAAATTAAGTGATTTTATGCAATTGCACACAATGTATTGGCTGCTTAGAAACGCTATGACAGTCGGTGCTATTGCAATCCTCATTATCTTTCAGCCGGAGCTAAGGAGGGCTTTGGAGCATATAGGCAGGGGGAAGCTATTTGTCAAAAATGAGCTGCAGGAGCAAGACATAGAAAATATGCTTAAGGAAATAAGCGCTGCAGTTTCAGAGCTTTCTAAAAACAAAATCGGTGCAATAATAGTTATAGAACAAGAAACGGGCTTAAACGAATTCATCGCTACAGGAGTTAAGCTAGACTCCTCTATATCCGCAGGTTTGTTTATCAATATTTTTACCCCAAACACACCATTACACGACGGAGCTGTTATAATACGCAAAAATCGGATTGCTGCCGCAGGATGCTTCTTGCCTTTAACTGATAATCAGAATTTAAACAAGCAGTTGGGCACCAGACATAGGGCAGCCTTAGGTATCACAGAGATTTCTGATAGTCTGGTTATCATCGTTTCCGAAGAGACAGGAGTTATTTCCTTTGCCAGAGACGGTAAACTATCCAGATATCTTGACCCCAAATCTTTAAAAGAGATACTTAAGAACGAGTATGTTGTCAAAGAGCAGATTGTATTACCGAAATGGGGTGGAAAAAATGAATGATCTATTTGAAAAGAAGGTAACAATAATAACCTTATCTGTGGTATTGGCCGTCTTGCTTTGGCTTTATGTTATTACTGAACAAAACCCCGTCATAACAAAGGATTTAACATTGCCTGTAAGATTATTGAATGGGGATACTTTAGCTAAAAATGATTTAGTATTATTGGACGATGAAGCTTTCAGCATCCTATTAAAGCTTAAAGGGAACAAAAATTATTTAGACCGGTTGAACAATGTTACAGTTACGGCATCGGTGGATTTAAAAGGTATTAATACCGGAGGTATGGTGGAGCTGCCTATTGATTTGACAGGTATACCAGTTGGTGTAGATGTCACATGGATATCTCCGAGCAAACTGACACTAAATATTGATAATGTAATATCAAAGGTAATGGCTATATCTTTAAGTATCATGGGAAACACCGCCCACGGAACAGCAGCAATGACACCTTTTCTTGATCCTTTGGAGGTTATGATAAAAGGTCCGGAAACAATAGTTGAAACAGCTAAAAAAGCTGTCGCTTATTTAGATATCAGCAACATTAACCGAGAAGTAAATAAAAACATACCTATAGAAATTATTGACGGGGAAGGGAATGTAATCGAAGACTTAGATATAAACCCCGGAAGTGTAAATGTAGTGATACCGGTTGAAAACACTAAAACTATTACAGTTGAGCCGGATTATAAAATTACGGCGGCGGGAGGATATATCGTTACTGAGGTGTCAATAAACCCGAAAACTGTTAGCATAGTTGGCAAAAAACACATTTTAGATGATTTAACAAAAATCATGACTGAAAGGATAGAGCTTTCAGATGCCAAAGCATTTATAGAGCAAGATGTCAGCCTTATTCTGCCTGAAGGAGTAGAACTGGTCAACAGAGACGAAAAAATTGTTTTTTCCGCTAATATCGAGAAAATAGTTGAAAAAGCATTGGAGATAAACAAAATCAATATGAAAAACTTGCCGGATAATTTGGATGCAGAAATGGAACCTATTGATTTGAAATTTATTGCAACAGGTACGGAAAGCCTTGTCAATGCCTGGGATATAAATAGCGCTTTTTATATGGATTTAAAAGATTTAGAGGAAGGGATTTATAGTCTGCCTATTCTTTATACTAAGCCTGATCGGGTAGATATTAAGGACCTTTATCCTATTGAGGCAACAGTTGTATTAAAGTTGAAAGAATAACCGGAGGTTATAGGTGATTTTATGCAGGATGAAAAGGAAAACACCTTAAAAATTACCAAGGATTTAACGGACTTAAAAGAAATAAAAAGCATGCTGGGGGCAATATTTTATGCTGCCCAGGATGCAATTTCCGTTGTAAATAAAGAGGGCATAGGGATAATGATAAACCCTGCCTATACAAAAATAACGGGACTCTCAGAAAAGGACATACTGGGTAAGCCTGCCACTGCAGATATTGCAGAAGGAGAAAGTGTTCACATGGAGGTTTTGGCAACTAAAAAATCCATCAAAGGCAGATTTCTCAAAGTTGGTCCCAATAAAAAAGAGGTTCTTGTCAATGCAGCGCCTATTATTGTTGACGGAGAGCTTAAAGGCAGCGTGGGTGTACTTCACGATATAACAGAAATGAATAAAATGTCAGAAGAATTGAAGCAAGCTAAACAAATAATCAGAAATCTGGAAGCAAAATATACTTTCGATGATATAGCCGGTAATGAAGCCAGTATATTAGATGCCATAGAAAAAGCAAAAAAAGCTGCTTTTACCCCCGCAACTATATTTCTCATGGGAGAGAGCGGGACAGGCAAGGAAATGTTTGCTCATGCCATTCATAATGCCAGCGACAGGAAATACAACCAATTTGTCAGAGTTAACTGCGCGGCCATAGCCGAATCTATCTTGGAATCAGAGCTTTTTGGCTACGAGGAAGGTGCATTTACAGGAGCGAAAAAAGGCGGCAAAAAAGGATTATTTGAGGAAGCCAATAGGGGTACAATATTTCTGGATGAGATTTCTGAAATAAGCGTAGAAACTCAGGCGAAGCTTCTAAGGGTGTTGCAGGAAAAAGAGGTTGTCAGAGTTGGTGGGACTAAATCAATTAGCATAGACGTAAGGATAATAGCCGCAACCAATGCTGATATAGAGGAAGCAGTGAAGGAAGGAAAGTTCAGAAAAGATCTATTCTATAGAATAAACATGTTCCCTATAAAAATACCCTCTTTGAATGAAAGAAAAGGGGACATACCGATACTGGCTAGACTTTTTATTAAAAAATTTAATCAGGAATACGGCAGAAATATAGATGGTATTAGAGAGGACGCTATAAAAGCACTTACGGAGTATAATTGGCCGGGTAATGTGCGGGAACTGGAAAATATAATCGGCAGGGCCATCATCAATATGAGAATAAACGAAAAATTTATTGAAAGAAAGCATATGCCTAAATTTGAGTCCTATTATCATTCAGAGAGTACACCTTCAAACAGGGGAGTATCAGCTTGGGAAGCAAAGACTTTGGAAGAATTGACACAAATAATTGAGAAGGATTATATATCCACTATTCTGGGTGAAAATAATAATAATAAAACTAAAACCGCAAAAGCTCTTAATATTTCACTGAGGAATCTATATTATAAAATTGAGAAATATGGTATTAAATAGTCTGCATAATATTGCAAATAAAATACATTGCAATATTATGCATGCAAGATATTGCAAAAAATGAACTTTCCAATTGAAGGAGAGTTTATTTTTTTGAGAAATAATGCTATAGAAGCATTTCAGGTGAATGGCACAGGATTTGCATGTTATTATAAATATATCATATTTTGACAATAAACAATTATAGGAGTGGTGATTTTATTGATAAAAAGCTTTGATGACATATTAAAGTCAGCCCAAAGAAGAGGGCCTAAAACATTGTCCGTCGCGGTAGCACAGGATGAGGATGTTCTAAACGCAATAAAAGCAGCCAAAGAAATGGGAATAGCGACGGCAATACTAGTAGGGGATAAAGAGCTGATTCAAGAGGAAGCTACAAAAATTAACATGGATTTATCTCCCTATGAGATAATTGACGAAAAGGATAAAACTGAAGCATGCAAGATTGCTGTTTCACTCATTACTCAAGGAAAAGCTAACATATTGATGAAAGGAATCGTAGATACCTCCATCATTTTGAAAGCTGCCCTTGAAGAAAAAGCCGGTCTCAGGACGGGAAATATACTGTCCCACGTCGCTGTTTTTGAAGTAGACAGTTATTCAAAACTATTTTATATCACGGATGCGGGCATGAACATAGCTCCGAATTTGGAGCAGAAGAAACAATTGATAGAAAATGTTGTTCAAGTAGCCCATGCTTTGGAGAATCCGGAGCCAAAGGTAGCTATTCTTGCTGCCGTGGAAAAAGTAAATCCAAAAATGCCTGCCACTTTAGATGCGGAGGCTTTAGTAAATATGAATATAGCCGGTGAAATAGCCGGATGTATTTTGGGAGGTCCCTTTGCGCTAGATAATGCAGTTTCCATAGAAGCTGCGAAGCATAAAGGAATAAATCACCCTGTAGCAGGCAATGCGGACATACTGGTCGTGCCTGCTATTGAAGCGGGAAATATTTTGTATAAAGCCATTACATTCCTGGCAGGAGGCGTAAGCTCGGGAATTGTCGTGGGAGCAAAAGTACCTATCGTTGTAACCTCAAGGGCAGACAGTGATGTTGCCAAGCTAAATTCAATTGCTATAGGAGCACTGATAGCGGACCTTTAGGTTGCTATAAGAAGGAGTGAAGATTATGCAAGGGTTGTTCAGACTTCTGATCATCAATCCCGGTTCCACATCAACTAAAATAGCTGTGTACGATAATGAAAAGCCTTTATTTGAGGAAACATTAAGACATTCCAATGAGGAACTATCTCCTTATCCTACTATAATTGATCAGTATGAATTCAGGAAAAACGTTATTCTTGACACACTGAATGCAAAAGGCATCAATATTACAAAGTTAAGCGGTGTAATAGGCAGAGGCGGACTTTTAAAGCCCGTTCCGGGCGGGACATACAGTGTCAATGAAAATATGCTGAAGGATCTTCAAAAAGGCGTCATGGGACAACATGCATCAAACCTTGGAGGAATACTGGCTCATGAAATAGCTTCACAATTAAACATACCTGCTTTTATCGTTGATCCCGTTGTAGTTGATGAGCTTGACGATGTGGCAAGAATCTCCGGTTTGCCGGAAATCCCCAGAATAAGCTTATTTCATGCTTTAAATCAAAAAGCCGTTGCCAAAAGAGCTGCGGCGGACCTGGGAATCAAATATGAGGATTTAAACCTTATAGTAGCCCATATGGGCGGGGGAATATCCATAGGAGCCCATAAAAAAGGAAAAGTTGTTGAAGTGAATAATGCTCTTGACGGGGAAGGACCTATGTCGCCGGAGAGGGCAGGCACCTTGCCTGTAGGCAGTTTAATCAAGCTTTGTTTTTCCGGAGAATATACTCAGGATGAAATAAAGAAAAAAGTTGTGGGCAAAGGCGGATTGGTAGCTCATCTAAACACCAATGACGGCAGGGAAATAACGAAAAGAATAGAAGCGGGTGATAAAAAGGCGGAGCTCATTTATTATGCCATGGCTTACCAGGTTGCAAAGGAAATCGGAAGCTGCGCAGCTGCTTTAGGGGGAGACGTGGATGCTATTTGTCTTACTGGAGGATTGGCTTATGACAAGCTTTTTACGGGATGGATCAAGGACAAAGTAGAGTTCATATCAAAGGTAATTATCTACCCGGGAGAAGATGAAATGATAGCCTTGGCACAAGGCGGACTGAGAGTATTGTCCGGCGAAGAGAAGGCTAAGGATTATAAATAATAAGGATGATAAAATGCAAAAAGATAAAAGGATCAGAATAATTACAGGACATTACGGAAGCGGTAAAACAGAATTTGCCGTTAACTATACCTTAGCCCTTGCTGAGGTGGGGTATAAAACAGCAATAGCGGATTTAGATATTGTCAACCCTTATTTTCGTTCCAGGGAAATAGAACCCATATTTATGGAGAAAGGGATAAGGGTTATTTCGTCAGCAATCAAAAGCTTTGCAGGAGATTTGCCTGCGCTATCCCCTGAAATATATACAGTATTTCAGGACAAAAGCTATGAAGCCGTTATTGACGTAGGAGGAGATAAAGCTGGCGCGACGGTTTTAGGCCGGTATTATGATCAAATAGACACAAATGAATGCGATATGTTCTTTGTCATTAATGCCAACAGACCGTTGACTAACAGCAAGGATAATGTCATCAGATATATGCGCTCTATAGAATTAGGCTCCCGTCAAAAAGTGACGGCATTAGTGAATAATACCCATTTATGCCAGGATACAACCATTAATGATATACTTAAAGGTCAAAAGCTATGCGAAGAGGTATCCAAAGAACTAAGCTTGCCCATTAAATATGTGGTAACACATGTTGATTTAGTGGATAAATTACCAAAAGATATTCAGGGTGAGATTTTTCCTATAAAAATTTATATGAAAAAGCCTTGGGAAAGGGAATTTGAAGGAGGGTTATAAATGGCAGGAAAGGTTACATTTGACGAAAACAGGTGCAAAGGTTGTGAACTATGTACCATTGTTTGTCCGGTAAAAATAGTTATTATGGACAAAGACAGAATTAATATCAAAGGATATCATCCGGCAGTAGTAAAGGAAATGGATAAATGTACAGCATGCGGATCCTGCGCAAGAATATGTCCTGACTCTGTTATAACTGTCGAAAGATTGTAATTTTGAAGGAGGGAAATTGAATGGCAAGAGAACTATGGAAAGGCAACGAAGCCATAGCTGAAGCGGCTATTAAAGCGGGATGTAAATTTTTCTTCGGCTACCCCATAACACCACAAAATGAAATACCTGAATATATGTCTTTAAGAATGCCCCAGGAGGGCGGCGTTTTCTTACAAGCAGAATCTGAAGTATCCGCAATTAATATGGTATACGGAGCGGCAGGCGCGGGAGCGAGAGTAATGACATCCTCGTCAAGCCCCGGCATAAGCTTAAAGCAGGAAGGAATCAGCTATATTGCAGGAGCAGAGCTTCCTTGCGTAATAGTGAATATAGTAAGAGGAGGCCCGGGACTGGGCAGCATCCAACCGGCACAGTCCGACTACTTCCAAGCCACTAAAGGCGGAGGACATGGTGACTACAGACTAGTCGTTTTAGCACCTGATTCAATCCAGGAAGCGGTAGATTTGGTACAGGAAGCTTTTGATATTGCAGACCAATACAGAAACCCTGTTATGATACTTGGAGACGGTATGATGGGGCAAATGATGGAACCCATTGAATTCAGAGAAGTTAAAAAAAGAGAATTGCCTAAAAAAGATTGGGCAACAACAGGATTAAAAGGACGAAAAGAGCATAATGTAATCAACTCGCTATTTATAGATCCTTATGCTTGCGAAAAGCATAACTATGATATTTATGCGAAATATGATGAAATAGTTAAAAATGAAAAAAGAGTTGAAGAGTATAATTTAGAAGGCGCGGAAATAGTATTTGCTGCTTACGGCACAGTTGCCAGAATTGTTAAAAATGCTATCAGAGCTTTGGAAAAGGAAGGAATAAAAGCAGGCTTAATAAGACCGATTACTTTATGGCCTTTCCCCAAGGAATCTTACTTAAAGGCAGCGGAGATGAATAGCGTTAAAGCATTTTTAAGCGTAGAGATGAGCATGGGTCAAATGGTTGAAGATGTTGAGCTGTCCGTAAAGGGTAAAAAGCCCGTTTACTTCTACGGCAGACCGGGAGGAGCAGTTCCCACACCAAAAGCTATAGTTGACGAAGCAAAGAAAATACTGGGGGGTGTAAAATAATGGCTATTGTTTATCAGAAGTCTAAAGGTTTAACAGAAAAACCTACTCACTACTGTCCCGGCTGTACACATGGTATAATTCATAAGCTCGTTGCGGAAGCACTGGAGGAATTAAACCTGATTGATACAGCGGTAGGCGTAGCTCCAGTAGGCTGCTCGGTATTCGCTTATGATTATTTCTCCTGTGATATGCAGGAAGCATCTCACGGCAGAGCACCTTCCTGTGCTACGGGGATAAAAAGAGTTCATCCTGAAGCTGCGGTATTTACTTATCAAGGCGACGGAGATTTAGCATCTATCGGAACAGCGGAAATAGTTCATGCCGCTATGAGAGGCGAGAAATTCACAACTATATTTGTTAATAACGCTATATATGGTATGACCGGCGGTCAGATGGCTCCTACAACTATGGTAGGTCAAAAAGCTACAACAGCACCTTTGGGCAGAGATGCAGACCATGCGGGTATGCCTCTGAGAGTCAGTGAAATGCTTGCTACAATACCCAAGGCAGTGTTTGTAGAAAGAGTTTCTGTACATGATATTAAGAACTTAATGAAAGCCAAAAGAGCAATAAAAAAAGCTTTTGAAATCCAGATGAAAGGCTTAGGCTTTACCATTGTTGAAGTATTGTCCACTTGCCCAACCAACTGGGGCAAAACACCCATAGAAGCGCTTAAATGGCTTGAAGACAATATGATTCCCTATTATCCCATTCAAAACTTTAGAACACCAGAGGAGGTGAAATAAATGACACATCAAATTATAATGGCAGGCTTTGGCGGACAAGGAGTTATGTCCATGGGTAAAATATTGGTAGAAGCAGGTCTAAAAGAAGGTCGAAATGTGTCATGGCTGCCTTCCTATGGTCCTGAAATGCGTGGAGGCACCGCAAATTGCAGCGTAATAGTTTCTGATGAGCCCGTGGGAGCACCGACAGTAACAGAAGCTACGGCAGTAATAGCTATGAATAAGCCATCCTTGGATAAGTTTGAAAAGGATGTAATCCCAGGCGGATTGCTTTTCGTAAACAGCTCTTTGATAGACATAAAAGCAAAAAGAGATGATATAGATGTATATTATATTCCGGCAAACGACATAGCAGATGAGCTGGGCACAAATAAAATAGCCAATATGGTTATGCTTGGTGCGTATCTTAAAGCCTCCGGCGCCGCAACAGAGGATACTGTAATGGAATATATTGCAGAAGTATTCGGCGGTAAAAAAGCAGAAATGATTCCTCTTAACAAGGAAGCTCTAATAAGAGGAGCAGCTTACATTAAATAAACCTCAATAATTAATTAAACCATTCCGGGAAAGAATAACCCATCATTCACCCTCTATCCCGGGGTGGTTTTTTATTTAAAAGGTTTTAAATTTTCATAACTGTTGACTAAAGCCTATAATTTCAGTAGAATAAGTAATAATATCATCAATAAGGATTCTATGAATCGGAAAAGTATTCTATGTCAATGGCAAAAGCGAGTTCGGGCAGAGTGTAAGCCGAATTGCTATACATATTAAAAAAAAGAGCCGAGGAGGACAACGGCGTTGCCTGCGTTAAAGGTCGTGAGAGGACAATTATTGTCAATTAGAGTGGTACCGCGGATACCCCGTCTCTATATAGAGGCGGGCTTTTTAAATCCCGAATGTAGCCGAAAAGTGTTAAAATTCTTCGAGAGGAATCGCAGTGCGATTCTCTCAGGATTACAAACAGTTTACATGATAATTAAAATGAATATTTATAAATGAAATATTTTGTAGGAGGAAATATTATGGATTTCAAATTAGAAATAGCGAAAAAAATTAGTGAGAAAACAGATATGGAGCTGGAGAAGGTTCTTAGTCTAATAGAAACACCTCCCCAATCCAACATGGGTGACTATGCTTTTCCTTGCTTTCAACTGGCAAAGGTAATGAGAAAATCTCCCAACATGATAGCGAAGGAATTTGCGGGAGATGTTATTCAAGATGAAATTGTTGAAAAGGCAGAAGCCGCCGGCGGCTATCTTAATTTCTTTATTAACAAGAAGGAATATATGAAGCATATAATAAAGGAAGTATTGGAAAAAGGACAAAGCTATGGCAAGGAAGCAGGACATGAGGACAAAACTGTGCTCGTTGAGTTTTCCTCCCCTAATATTGCAAAGCCTTTTCACGTCGGCCATATGTTTAATACGGTTATCGGTAGTGCAATAGAAAAGGTTTTTAGACATTTGGGCTATAAAACTGAAAGGCTGAACCATATAGGTGATTATGGTACACAGTTTGGCAAGCTTATTTCAGCATATAAGAGATGGGGTAACGAAGAGGCTATTAATAAGGACCCTATCAACGAACTTTTAAAAATATATGTAAAGTTTCACGAGGAAGCAGAAAAGGACGAATCTTTGGAAAAGGAAGGAAGGATGTACTTTAGGCAGTTGGAGGACAATGAGCCTGAAGCCGTTGCTATTTGGCAGAAATTCAAAGATTTAAGCCTTAGAGAGTTTAAAAAGCTATACAGCATATTAAATATCGAATTTGATTCCTATGCAGGTGAAAGCTTCTATAGCGATAAAATGCCTGAAATAGTAGAGATGCTATATGAAAAGGAGCTGTTGGTTGAAAGTCAAGGTGCGAGAATTGTTGATCTAAGTCAATTTAATTTACCCCCTTGCTTAGTAATAAAATCCGACGGGGCAACTATATATGTTACTAGGGACTTGGCAGCGGCATTATACAGAAAGAGGACTTATGACTTTTATAAAAATGTATATGTAGTAGGGGGAACTCAAGCATTGCACTTTAAACAGGTATTCGGTACTTTAAAGTTAATGGGCTTTGATTGGGCTGATGACTGTATACATGTAGGCACTGCTTTGGTAAAATTTGCGGATAAGAAGCTTTCTACTAGGAAAGGCGATGTGATTTTTGCAAAGGATGTAATAGATGAAGCGGCATCAAAAACCTTGGAGGTTATAGAGAGCAAGAACCCCAATCTGGTAAATAAGGATTTGGTAGCAAAGCAAGTGGGTATCGGCGCAATAATATACACATTCTTAAAGAACAGCAGAGAGAGGGATGTCGTATTCAGCTGGGAAGAAAGCTTGAGCTTTGAAGGTGAATCAGGACCTTATGTACAGTATAGTTATGTAAGAGGAAGCAGCATTTTAGCTAAAGCGGGAGAGCTTAATGAAAAGGCGGATCTATCAGTTTTGGAGTCTGAGGATGAGTTCAATATAGTAAAGCTACTAGGCTCCTTTAGCGATGCTTTAAAGGAAGCTGCAGAAAGGTACGAACCTTTTGTAATTACTAGATATGTAACGGATCTGGCAAAGGCATATAATAAATTCTATAATACCCACCATATTCTAAATGCTGAGAAAGATATCAAGGATGCCAGACTTCTCCTCACAAAAGCGGTATGTATGGTTTTAAAAATATCCTTAGGTATATTAGGAATGGAAACACCGGAAAGCATGTAGCATATAGAGAAACGAGGCTGCTTTAAAAAATAATAATTACGCATTACAACCAGTGGACTTGTAACATAGCAATTGCTGCAATATGGAGCTTTCGCAAAATCTAAGGTTATATACGGACAGCAACAAAAGCAAGTACGCCTAAGGCGTACATGAAAGATTGTATAATAAAAACAAATATGCTAAGATTATATGGAATTCAGTATAAGGGGGTCACTAAATGAATCGCATATTTGGTACCGACGGTGTCAGAGGTATAGCTAATAAAGAACTGGACTCAAGCCTTGCATATAAACTGGGAAGAGCAGGAGCCTATGTACTTACTGAAGAGACGCATCATAAGCCCAAAATAGCTTTGGGCATGGACACGAGGATATCAGGAGATATGCTGGAAGCTGCCCTTACTGCGGGAATATGCTCCATGGGTGGCGAGGCGATAATTCTCGGGGTACAACCTACACCCGCTGTAGCTTACCTAACAAGGCATTTTGGTTTTGACGCCGGTATAATGATATCTGCGTCCCATAATTCTTATGAATACAACGGAATAAAGTTTTTCGATAACAGAGGCTATAAGTTATCCGATGAATTGGAAGACAAAATACAATATATAATAGATAATAGCATAGAAGACCTGCCAAATCCCACCGGGGGAGAAATAGGCAAAAAAACGATAATAGATAATTCCACTTTAGAATACATAAGTTTTTTAAAAAATACAGTTAATATTGATTTAAAAGGTATAAAAATAGCTTTGGACTGCGCAAACGGAGCTTCATATATTGCCGCCCCGGCTATATTGGAGGATTTGGGTGCAGAGCTGGTTGTTATGAATAATAAGCCCGATGGTTTAAACATCAATAAAAGTTGCGGCTCAACCTATCCTGAAGGTCTGCAAAAAGCAGTAATAGATACAGGCGCACATCTGGGCTTGGCTTTTGACGGAGATGCTGATAGGCTGATTGCCGTCGATAATAATGGTGATATAGTAAACGGCGACCACATAATTGCTATTTGTGCCAAACACATGAAAACCAACGGAGTCCTAAAATATAATACAGTTGTATCTACTATAATGAGCAATATGGGTTTAGAATTAGCTCTAAAAAAAGAAGAATGCATCATGCTGAGGACAAAGGTAGGAGACAGATACGTCTTGGAGGAAATGCTGAAGAAGGGTTATAATCTAGGCGGTGAACAATCCGGGCATATAATATTCCTCGATCACAGCACTACGGGAGATGGACTTTTGACGGCTCTAAAGCTTTTAGCGGTAGTAAAGGAAACAGGTTTAAACCTGTCAGAGCTAAAATCCATGGTAAAGGAGTTACCTCAAGTCCTTATTAATGCCAGAATTAAAAACGGGAATAAAAACAGTTATCTCATGGATGAAGAAATAAAAAATACAATAGAGGATATTGAAAATATGATGAAAGGCAAAGGCAGGGTAATAATAAGACCCTCTGGGACAGAGCCTTTAGTCAGGGTTATGCTGGAAGGTGAGGACGAATTTATCATAGAAAAATATGCAAAGAACCTGGCTCTGTTAATTGAAAAAAAATTATCTTAACAGATTTAATAAACTAAAAAAGAATGGGAAACCATTCTTTTTTTTGGGATTTTTGATATTTTCTATGACTTTTTTAACGTCTCCATAGGGCGAGAAACTTGTGGGACAGCTACCAATTACCCGTAAATACAAAAGTCTCTTTATTACACGGTAATCCTATTAAATATTATAAATTATACCAAAACTATAATAATATCTGAGATGTTTCTTAAATTTGTGTAAAATTGTAATAATATTAAACTTTTAGTTAAATAATTTTTATTATTATGCTAAACTTAACAGTAAAGGCGAAATCTTTTAGAAAAGAGGGAGAAGACTTGCTCAAAGAATTTATACAGTCCATGGTTGAGACATCAGGGCTTTCCGGATTTGAGTCAAAAATATCGCTGGTCATTGAGGATTATTTTAGACCTTTATCAGATGATATTAGACGGGATAAGCTGGGAAATCTGATAATACTTAAAAAGGGCAATATGGGTAAAAAGAAAAAGATATATCTAGCCGCCCATATGGACGAGATCGGATTGATGGTCAAACAAGTGGACGAAAAGGGCTTTATTAAATTTACTACGGTAGGCGGAGTAGATCAAAGAACATTACTGACACAGGAGGTAGTGGTTCACGGGAAGAAGGATATATTAGGCATAATCGGAAATAAGCCGCCTCACCTGCTGAAGGACGAGGACAAAAAGAAAGCAGTAAAGATGGAGGATATGCTGATTGATGTCGGGCTGCCTAGGGAAGAGGTTTTAGAAATTGTATCTGTTGGTGATCCCATTTCCTTCAGAAGGAAAATGATTACTTTGGAAAATGACCGTATATCGTCAAAATCATTGGATGACAGGGCTGGTGTAGCGGTAATGTATGAATGTATAAAAGAACTTAACAAAATGAATCATGATTGCGACGTTTTTGCCGTGGCTACGGTCCAGGAGGAAGTAGGATTACGCGGGGCTATAACCTCTACATATAATATATTCCCTGACATCGGCATAGCAATAGACGTAGGATTTGCCCATACACCGGAATTATCTAAGGATGAATACAGCGAGCTGGGAAAAGGACCGGGGATAGGTTTTGGTGCGAACATTCATCCCAAAGTTCATGAAGGCTTAATTAAAACTGCCAAGGAGTATAACCTGCCTCATCAGGAAGAGTTTTACACCGGAGCAACCGGGACCGATGCCTGGGCTATACAGGTAACACAAAGCGGTGTAGCTACGGGGCTGATATCCATTCCTTTGAGATATATGCATACTTCCGTTGAGGTAATAGACATAAATGATATTAAAAATGCAGGCAAAATTCTGGCTAATTATATTGTCAGCTTAAACTCTGTGGATTTGGAGGAGATGTTATGCTATTAGAAAAACTTACAACAGCCTGCGGCGTATCCGGCGGCGAGGAAGAAGTAAGAAAGCTTATTATTGAAGAAATTAAGGATTTCGTAGATGAGCTTAGCGTAGATAGATTGGGAAATATTATCGCTGTAAAAAAAGGTAAGGAAGGCTTTCCTAAAGTTATGTTGGCGGCACATATGGACGAGGTTGGGCTTATGGTTAAAGCCATTGACGATAAAGGATTTATAAAATTTGAAAAGGTCGGAAGCGTTGATGAAAGGATTTTAGTATCCAAGCAAGTATTCATAGGCAAGAATAAAGTACCGGGAGTGATTGGAGCGAAGGCAATACATTTGCAGGAGCCTGATGAAAGAACCGTACCTCTGAAAGTTAATCAGCTTTACATAGATATAGGGGTAAAAACAAAGGAAGAAGGAGAAAAATTAGTAAAACGAGGAGATTATATAGCCTTTAATAGTGAATATATTGAATTCGGCAAAAACCTTGTAAAAGCAAAGGCTTTGGATGATCGAATCGGATGTGCGGTTTTAATTGATTTATTGAAAGAGGATTATAATGTAAACCTTTACGGTGTCTTTACAGTACAAGAAGAAATAGGGTTAAGGGGTGCTAAGGTTGCAGCCTATAGCGTTAACCCTGATTTTGCAATAGTTTTTGAGGGGACAGTATGCTCAGATATCACGGAAGTACCGGACGCGGAGCATATTACCAAGCTTGGCAAAGGACCTGCTCTGTCTCTCATGGATTCCTACACCATATTTTCAAAAGAATTAAATAAAAGAATTCATGAAACTGCTGTAGACAACAATATTGATATTCAATACAGACAGCCTTCTCCCGGAGGAAATGATGCCGGTTCCATACATCTGACAAAAGAAGGGGTTCCGTGTGCTGCTTTATCTGTGCCATGCAGATACATACATTCCCCATCCTCAATTATGAGCTTAGATGATTTTGAAGGTTGTAAAAAAACCATGAAACTATTTTTAAAGGGGATTAAGAAAGGGGAATACGTAGATGAATAAAATTAATGCGGATCTGCTGGAAAAGCTCCTGATGACTTTTGGCCCGTCAGGTAATGAGGATAAAATCAGAGAATTAATCAAAGAAGAAATAAAGGAATATGTCGATGAAATAAAAGTAGATGTTTCAGGAAACCTTATTGCAATAAAAAAAGGCGAAGGCAAAAGGATTATGGTCGCCTCTCATATGGATGAAATAGGCATAATGGTTACCAATATTGATGAAAACGGATTCTTACGCTTTACCAGTATTGGAGGGGTATCGCCCTTTACATCCTTATACCAGAGAGTAAAATTTGCCGACGGCACTATAGGTACCATTGGCATGGAGAAGCTTGATGAAATAAAGGATTTAAAGCTCAATAAAATGTTTATTGATGTAGGCATGTCCTCCAAGGAAGAAGTGATAAAAAAGATAAATGTAGGAGATGTGGCATCCTTTTATTCACCCTTTGTTTATCAAGGTGAAAGCATTATGTCAAAGACTTTAGATGACAGGATAGGCTGCTATGTGGCTATAGAAGCGTTAAAGGAATTAAAAAGCTGTCCCAATGAAGTATATTTCGTATTTACCGTACAAGAGGAAGTGGGGCTCAGAGGGGCAAAGACAGCCGCTTATGGAATCGATCCTGATATGGGGATTGCCATTGATGTTACAATGACAGGCGACACCCCAAAAGCTGCTGCTATGGACGTTAGCCTCGGAAAAGGCGCAGCTATAAAGATCATGGATAAAAGCGTCATCACCCACCCGGCAGTAAAAAGCCTTATGACTCAGGTGGCGATAGAAAACAATATTAAATACCAATATGAAGTACTTGAATGGGGCGGTACGGATTCCGGTGCCATACATTTGACTCGGGCAGGGGTACCGTCGGGGGTTATATCCGTACCCTGCAGGTACGTGCATTCACCGTCAGAGATGGCGGCGGAATCGGACGTAATCAGTGCTGTTAAGCTTTTGGTAAAAATACTAGAGAAGAAGGATATAGAAATATAGAATAATAGAGCCCCTCAAAAAACTTTTGAGGGGCTTAATACAGATATAGAAAGGCATTTTAGAATGAGTGAAGTTGTTTCGAAAATCGTACCGATAATCTTGCTGATATCCATCGGCAGAATTTTAAACTTTAAAAAAGTATTCAAACAAGAGTCAATAGACGAAATAAAGAAATTTCTAATAAATTTTGTTTTGCCCTCTGTGTTGTTTATTACTTTCTTTAATATGGAGCTTGGAAAAGAATATTACATGATATCCGCTACAGTTTTTATACTATTAAATATATTTTTTATTATTGGGTTTTTATTAAATAAAATAGAAAGAATAAGCCATCCTATATTACCTTTTACAGTAACGGCCTGCACCATTGCTTTTTTGGGACTCCCTCTTTTTGCATCAGTTTTCGGTGAAGAAAACCTGAATAAACTTGCAATAATCGCTATAGGACATGAGTTTTTCATATGGTTGATATTATATCCTTACCTCAGTATAAAGCTGGGGAATAAGAAAACTTCGCTGAACAATATATTGGAGCTTTTTAAAGCACCTACAATGATAAGTATAATAATCGGAGTTATATTAAATCTAAGCGGATTTACGGCGGTTATTCAAGGTAATCAACTTTTAAAAGGCATATATATAACTATTGAATATTTATCAAGAATTTCAACGCCTTTTATACTTTTAATAATAGGTTATGGTTTAAAAGTAAATAAAAAATATTTAAAACAAAGTACTATTATTATAGCGATAAGATTAATAGTAATTTTGGGAATAGGCTATGGGACGAAGCATTTTATTTTAAACGGAATAATGGGACAAGATAAAATGTTTGATTATGCCTATTTTACTTTTTTAATTTTGCCGCCGCCTTTATCTTTGCCTCTGCTTATAGGGCTTAACAGCACAGTAGAAAATGAGGAATTAGCTAATAATACTGTTGTTTTAAATACAATAATAAGCATTACCGTATATATTATTTTTCTTTTGTTTATATAAAAAGTACTTTAGCTTATAAACAATATAATTTTAGATGAAGAGGAAACAATAAAAGAAGAGACAAAAATTTAAGAGGAAAGTTCATATGAGAAATATTAAAGAGATGAAAATAAACTATTGACTAAAACAGGAAACGGTGATACTATATACCTGTAGGGGGTACAAAAAAATAGATGTTAGATATTATTTTAATATAAATTATTAGGAGGGTTATAAATGGATGTAACAGTTTATTCTACGGATACATGTCCCTGGTGTACAAAAGCGAAGGACTATTTAAGAAGCAAAGGCGTATCCTATAAGGTAGTAAATGTTGGCCTTGATAGAAACGGAGCCATGGAAATGGTAAGAAAGTCAGGACAGCAAGGTGTCCCCGTAATTGATATAGACGGGACTATAATAATTGGATTTGACCAAGGAAGAATAGATAACCTTATTAAGCAATAGTTTAAGGATTATTAGACGATGATTTAAGGTTAGATTAGAAATAGCAATTAAATAGTAATATGAGGGTGGTTCTTTAGGACCACCCTCACATTATTTATAAATTTCCTTTTAGCCCTATTTCCTCTGCAACCTTGCGCATACCTATAATAGTTTCCTCAATGATATAATTTAAATCCATATCAAGGAGCTCGGTGCCTTTCTCGATAACCTCTCTATTTACACCGGCTGCAAATCTTTTATCCTTCCACTTTTTCTTAATTGATTTAACCTCCAGGTCCATAACACTTTTGCTGGGGCGCATCAATGCTGCTGCCGTTATAAGTCCAGTTAGCTCATCAATAGTATAGAGGACTTTTTCCATTCTTTCCTCCGGTTTAACATCGGCGCACAATTCCCAACCATGGCTGACGATAGCTCTGATATAATCTTCCGGCCAGTTTTCTTCCTTTAATATGTCAACAACCTTTATACAATGCTCGTCGGGATACATTTCATAATCCAAATCATGGGTTAACCCAATAACAGTCCATTTTTCAACATCGTCTTCACCCAGGATTTCAGCAAAATGCTTCATTACTCCCTCAACGGTAAGGGCGTGGCGAATCAAGCTTTCGTTTTTATTATATTTTTTAAGAAGCTCAAAAGCTTCCTCTCTTGTTGGTTTGTTACTCATGGCTTAACCTTCTTTCTTTATCTATTGTTATAGAAATAGTAAGCTTTAAACATTTTAATGTCAAGTTTTCACAAAAAAAATCCAAATGATACAAGACAAAAAAGCTTTCTGAATGTCAATAATAAAAATATCAGCATCAATAAAAAAATATGCTGAGAAAGGAGATTGGAATGTTTATAAAAAAATCAATAGGAGTTATATTGCTATTAGCTTTTTGTTTTACTTTTGCCTTTGGACTTATAGTGATAGCTGATAAAACAGATGAACCAAAATGCAAAAGATTTTCCGAAGAGCTTGAAGACTTAGTAAAAGAAGGCGTAATAACCAACGAAGAGCTTGTAAAAGTCAAAGATTATTTTAAGATTGAAAGAGAAGAAAGAAAAAAGTTATTTGAAAAAATGAAAAGCATGGATGAAGCACAAAGAAAAGAATATATGGAAGATTATAGAAAGAACAAAGTAAATGTTGTGGATAAAATGGTAGAGGATAAAGTAATTAATGAAGAGCAAGGGGAAAGAATAAAAGAAATAATGCCAAAGCATAAGCATAACCATAATCACAAGCATAAGAATAAAACCGATTGAATTATTAAAATTCGCAGGGACAGATAGCCCGAAATCTGAGGAAAGTTGCTTTATTGTCATTCTGAGCGTTAGCGTAGAATCTAAATGTGTTGATAAACTAAGATTCCTCCTTCGTTTGGAATGACATTTTTCAATAGATTGTTAATGTTTCTTAGAACACAATTAATCCGGTTATATTTTACATCGTTCTTCAAAACATGTTTAGCCATCTTTAAATTATTAGAAATAAGTGTTAGAATTGTAATAAGTATTATAAGAAGGAGTTGATGATCAGGGCAGTCATTATATTGACGCCTTGAATAGAATATGAATATTGGATTAATAGGATTGCCCTCAGTGGGAAAAACTACTTTATTCAATCTTTTGACGGGGCAGAATATAGAAACCTCGGGCTTTTCCTCAGGAAAGATAGAAGCAAACCTTGGAATTGCAAAGATTCCAGATGAAAGAATAGATTTTTTGACTAAGATGTATAATCCAAAGAAAACTACCTATGCAAATATAGAAGTAATTGATGTGCCGGGTCTAGTGAGCGGGTCCAGCACAGGCAAAGGCGTAGGGAATCAGTTTTTGGATAATATAAGAAAAGCGGATTTGCTCGTTCATATCCTTAGAGTTTTTAATAACGAGGATGTGTTGCATGCAGAGGGAAGCATTAACCCTATGAGAGATATAGAAACAGTTAACCTTGAGCTTTTGTTCGCAGATCTGGGGGTCATTGATAACAGAATAGAAAGAATAGAAAACTCCAAAAAGGTAACTAAGGAAAACCTTCAAGAGCTTGAAGTGTTGAAAAAGTGCAAGGCAGGGCTGGAGGAAGGTTTACTGATACATAATCTAAATCTAAAGGAAGAAGAAAAGGAGCATCTCAAAACCTTTGGTTTTTTATCTGAGAAGCCTATGATTCTGGTTGCAAATCTAGATGAAAACCAGCTAAAAAAAGAAGATTATGAGTCGAAAAAGGAACTGGAGGACTTTTCAAATAAAGTAGGCACTCCTCTTATTGAGCTATGCATAGAATCCGAATTGGAAATAAGCAAGCTGGATCCGGAAGATAGGGAAATGTTTATAGAGGATTTGGGTATAACTGAATCCGGAGTAGATAAATTGTCAAAGACGGCTTATGACCATTTGGGGCTTATTTCTTTTCTCACTACGGGACCTGACGAGGTGAGGGCTTGGACGATAAATAAAAATACTATAGCAAAAAAAGCTGCCGGTAAAATTCATACGGATATTGAGAAAGGCTTTATAAGGGCAGAGGTATGTAAGTTCAAGGATTTAGAGGAACACGGTTCTATGGTCAAGGTAAAGGAAAAAGGCTTAGCCACTCTCGAAGGTAAGGAATATGTCGTTGAAGACGGAGATATTATTAATTTCAGATTCAATGTGTAATTATTTTAAAATCTCCTTTGCTTTTTTGATACTGTTTTTATCAATTATATAATAGCTGATTTTATTAATCATGGCAGCTTTGCCTTCCAAAGTATAATAATTGAAATTATCTTTTAAACGATAGCCGTCCATAAAATAGGAGGCTATTTTTGATGCACTCATATCTGTCACTATATCATTTCGTATAGCCAGATATGTTTTCGGTATTAAGGGAATGTTTTCAAGCTTTAGAAAGTTGTTTTGCAAATCCTTAATGAATTGTTGCTGTCTGTACACTCTTGCCAAATCACCTTTGCCGTCGTTTCTGTATCTAAGATATTCCAAGGTCTGTATCCCGTTTAGCTTATGGGTTCCTTTTTTTAATATAAATTTCTTTTTTAGCTCCGGGTCTGATATTTTTATATCCTCTGGTATAGTAACACTAAAGCCCCCTATGACATTTACCCCGTTTTTTATTGCGTTAAAATTGAGCACTATATAATTATCTATTTTTACATCCAGTAGGTTTTCAATAGTTTTTTTGCTTAAATCTATTCCGCCATAAACGTAAGAAGAATTAATCTTTACATCATCTTTATTTTTAAGAGATATTTTTGAATCCCTCGGTATGGATATTATATTAACATTATTCTCCTTAATATTTAAAAGAATAATCACATCAGACCGGGAAGGCTCTCCTTTTCTGCTATCTATTCCAAGGATTAATACATTTTTATCAACATTTTTTATGGCAGGCTCAGAAGACATATGGATATCCTGCATATATCTTTTATTTAAGCTATCACTTTTATCATTTTTGTTTTCCCGGCTCAGGCTGCCATAATTTATATTAGGGATAGCAAATGCAATAATAAAAAAAAGAATAAATAACGTCAGTATCAGATATACTTTTTTCATAGGACCACCCGCCAAAATTAACACATATTTGTTATTAGTATTTACATATTGATTATATTTATATCAGAAGGAAATCAACGTAGCATATATAATGATGCTCGAATCAGCTATCAAGCTTACGATAATGCTTTTGTTGATAAGTAACGCTATTGTGATACAATATTTATATCTAGATTTCAATAAGTTTTATGCAAAACCCGGATGTTTTAATGTCAATTTTTGATATATTTCCCGGGAAATAAAGCAAAAATTATTAGTTTTTTTACAAGGAGTAATGGCTGTGAATATAACTTTGCCTTTATATGTTGAAAGCTTAATAGAAAGGCTGATTGAAAAAGGCTTTGACTCTTATGCCGTGGGAGGTGCTATAAGAGACTCTGTCATGGGAATTACGCCTATGGATTGGGACATCGCCACCCAAGGAGAGCCTTGGGAGGTTATGGAGGTATTTGCCGACAAAAGGGTGATAAAAACTGGAGAGAAGTATGGAACTGTGACGGTAGTAGAGGCTTGGGGCAAAACTGAAATAACCACCTTTCGCAGTGAAGGCAGCTATTCGGACGGGAGACATCCTGATTGGGTAAGATTTGAAAAGAACATAGAAACAGATTTGTCAAGAAGGGATTTCACTATAAACGCTATTGCCTATAACAAAGAAAAGGGCATAGTGGACCCCTTTGGCGGTGTTAAGGACATAAAAAGTGGAGTTATACGTGCAGTGGGCAATCCCAAGGACAGGTTTTTAGAGGACGGTCTGCGGATGATGAGGGCAGTGAGATTCTACACGAAGCATTCCTTTGAAATAGAGGAAAGTACCAAGGAAGCTATATGCACTTTGGCGAAAAATATTAAAACCATCAGCAATGAAAGGATTAAAGATGAGCTATGCAAAATACTTATAGATCCCAATGCTTCTAAAGGAATCGAAATGCTGCTGCAAACAGGTCTTTTGCAAAATATTATCCCTGATATTGATTTAGTAAAAAGCTTCGACAATGCCTCTGGGGACTTTGTTAAAAGGATTCTCTGTATGCTGGATAATACACCCGATGTACTTTCCATACGCTTGGCAGCGCTTTTTTTAAAAGAAGAGACAGGGGATACTAAGCTTCGTACAAGGTCAAAATGTGAAAATTCCGTAAGAGTTGATGTGCTTAAAGCATTGAAGGAGCTTTGTTTCGCCAAGGATATAATCGAAAAATCAAAGCTATTGGCTGATAATTTGGAGATATTTGATTGGATAACGGACAGGGGATATGTTAAAAGGCTTATTAAAAATATGGGAAAGAATAATATTAAGGATTTCATTTCTTTATTGAAAGCTCAGGCACTTTGCTCAAGGGAAGAAGCCTTTTTGGATAAGGTTTTAACAATTGAAAGGATTGTAAATGATGTTATAAATAATAAAGAGCCTTTAGATATAAAGGATCTGGATATAGATGGCGAGGATATAAGGAAAATGGGATTTGAAGAAGGCAAAATAATAGGGGATATATTAGAATATTTAAATGATGAGGTCCTAAATGCCCCGGAGCTAAATGATAAAAATATACTGATAGGTATAATTAAGGATAAGTGGAAAGACCGGATTAAATAAAAAGACCCCTGAGGGGTCCTTTTTATTTAATATTTTCTACAAAAGCTTTACCAAATTCCTTGCATTTGCCCAAAGCTTCCTCATCAGGATTCCATAGCGCTTTAAGAGGCTCCGATGCTACGGCAAATCCGGCTTTATTTAACTCTTCGTCTATTATCTTTGGTGATTCGCCGCTCCAACCGTAGGTGCCAAAAGCTGCAGCTTTTTTATTTTTAAAGGCTAAGCCTTTCATCATTTCCAAAATTCCTATAATAGCATGGGAAATACCTTTATTTATCGTCGGCGATCCCACCAGCACCGCTTTGGATTTAAACACCTCTGTCAATATATCGTTTTTATCTGAAATACCGGCATTAAATATTTTAATAGCCACATCCTTATCTCCTTCTCTTATACCTTCGCCGATATATTCCGCCATCCGTCTGGTACCATTCCACATGCTGTCAAAGACTATGGTTATTTGATTTTCCTGATAGCCATCCGCCCACTTTAAATATTTCTCAACTATTTGCACAGGATTGTCACGCCAAATCACTCCGTGGCTTGGGCATATGATATCTAATGGCAGATTAAAGCTCAATACCTCTTCAATTTTCTTAGTTACAAAGTTGCTGAAAGGAGTGAGGATATTAGCATAGTATTTTATACATTCATTAAAAAGCTCATCCTGGTCAACTAAATCGTTGAACAAAGGGTCTGACGCATAGTGTTGACCAAAGCCGTCATTGCTGAATAAAATATTATCTCCGGACATATAAGTAAACATGGTATCAGGCCAATGAAGCATTCTGGCTTCTACAAAGGTTAGCTTGCTCTCACCTAAATCAAGAACATCTCCCGTTTTAACAGGAACGAAATTCCAATCCTCATGGTAATGGCCTTTGATAGATTTGATTCCGTTTGCCGTGCAGTATATGGGAGTATCGGGGATATGTCTCATAAGCTCCGGCAGCGCACCGCTGTGATCTATTTCTCCATGGTTTGCAATTATATAGTCTATTTCATTTAAATCAATTTCTTTTTTTAACTCTTCGACAAATTCCTTAGCGAAAGGCTGCCAAACAGTGTCGATAAGTACATTTTTTTTATCACGGATTAAATATGAATTGTAGGATGAGCCTTTATGAGTGGAGTATTCTTCTCCATGAAATTTCTGCAACATCCAGTCAGTTTTACCGACCCATGTAACTTTATCTGTAACCTTAAATGCCATAATATTACCTCCTGTTTTTTATTTTTATATTAACATATGGGATAACTATTATCAATTAATTACCTAAACTGCTTTAAGAAGGTTTATAGATAACCATTAATGTTCATACTTTGTATATTTAAATTTATTTATTGTAGATTATTAGTATTTGATAAAGATTGCATTGTGGAGAGGCTTAGAATCTGTTAGCGCAGTGGAGGATCAGTTGCGTCAACTGTTTGAGCGAAGCGAGTTTTGGCGCAACCCGGAACAAGCTTACAGATTATTAGCCTTGTAACTCCTGCAATCGTATCAAATATAATAAGCTATGCTGAAACTATGGTTATGTCTGAACAGTAATAAATAACTAAATTATATCATGCAATTTCTTTGAAATTCATGATATAATTGATTTGCTATATGTCGACCGTGTTAGGGGGCATATTTTTCGTCAGGCTTTAATATATACGAAGGGATGATATAATGAACAACCAAGAATTGAAATCCAGCATTATTCTTCTGATTACAGCAGCTATATGGGGCTTTGCATTCGTGGCTCAAAGAGTGGGAATGATGTATATAGGCGCATTCACCTTTAATGGTTTAAGATTTGCTTTAGGCAGCTTATCCTTATTACCTCTGCTTATTTACTTTAATAAAAAATCTAAAACAGAGGGAAGTTATAATAGAAAACCAATGCTTGCCGGCAGCGTTTTGCCCGGCATTATAACAGGCTGTGTGCTTTTTGCCGGCGCATCCTTGCAGCAAGTGGGCTTGATATATACAGAAGCGGGTAAAGCCGGTTTCATAACAGGCTTATACATTGTCTTGGTACCAATATTCGGTATATTTCTAAAACAAAGGGTGCATATAAGCACTTGGCTGGGCATATCTGTAGCTGTTGTGGGATTATATTTTTTAAGCGTTACAGAGGGCTTCAATATTGCCAAAGGTGATTTATATATGATAATCGGAGCTGTTTTTTGGGCAGCCCATATACTCGTTATAGATCATTTTATTAAAACAATAGATCCGCTAAAGCTATCCTTCATGCAGTTTCTTACTTGCTCCGTACTCAGCATGACAATTGCCATTGCCTTTGAAAAAATCACTATTGAGAGCATATCAATGGTCGTTATACCTTTATTATACGGAGGTATTATGTCCTCAGGTGTTGCTTATACATTGCAGATGATAGGTCAAAAGAATGCAAAGCCTTCCCATGCCGCCATAGCTTTGAGCATGGAAGCTGTCTTTGCCAGTATCGGCGGATATTTATTACTAAAGGAAAACTTGGGAATGAGAGGCTATTTAGGTTGTGCATTAATGCTTGCAGGTATGCTATTATCACAATATGAGAACTTTAACAGGAATAGAAAAACAAGCGTAGCAGATATAAATTAGAACCTTTAGTAGAATAGGCATATTACAGCATTTCAGATATTCTTAGCTTTGATTCGCTGCATAAATCAATGAATTTATCTTCTATTTTAACAATAGGGCGGGATATATTATTAGGTGTAATGAATATTATCTCCCCTATTTTTCCGTTATTCATAAGTATAGGGGAGCCCACATAATAATTAGCAGTATTATATAGAAATTTCAGCATAATTCTTAAATCAAAATGACCCAGACCCATCTCCTCAATTTCCCTAAAGCTATCAAAAGGAGTTATTTTATTTTTATAACAACGGTCTGAAGTAAGCGCATCATAGACATCAACAACAGAAATAATTTTAGCATATATATTTAACTCCTGCTCTTTGATACCGTAAGGATATCCTTGACCATTAACTTTTTCATGATGATATAATATGGCATCCTTTATCTCAGGCTTAATCTTATCAATGTCTTTTACCAAATCATAGCCTATTATGGGGTGTTTTTTCATTATGTTAAATTCATCCTTGTTTAGAGGTCCTTTTTTATTTAATACTCTATCAGGTATTTTTGATTTACCAATATCATGTAAGATCCCTGCCAAAATTGCGTTATCAGTTTCCTCTTTACCTAAACCAAGCCAGCTCGAAAGAAGAGATGCATAGAGCGATACATTGATGGAATGTACAAAGGTATAGGAGTCAATATATCTTAATTCATTGATGCATTGTATGATATCATTATCCTCTACAATATTATAATATATGGAATCAGAAATATTTCTAACCTTATCGTAGGAGAGCTCGCTTCCTGAGGATATATCGTCGAAAATACTCTTTATTGCTGAGACATATTTCTTGTATTCATTTTTTAGTTGATTTATTGTAAGGGGCTCTCTTTTCATCACCATTTTCGACATAATGTTCAAATACTGTAACGCTCTCTATACCATAAAAAGAAAGTTTATCAATGACAAATTCGTTGATGGTTGCATTTTTAGGAATCACTAACAAGCCGCTGTCGTTTAAAACGTCATCAGCCAGTATTTGACCGGGTTCACATTCAGATAAAAGAATCTTTTTCCTCATAGTATTTCACTTTTCCTATAAATATTGGGAAACTTATTTATATTATATAATAATTAATACTATTTTGGAATATTATTCTTGGAAAATATAAAAATATATGTAAAAAGTAGTTGCTATTTACACGTATTTTATTAGATTATGAATATTTGTCGAACTCTGACTCCAGAGTCGTGGCAAATATAAAGTTGAAGCTTATAAAATATATACGTTTTAAATTTAATAAATTTTTATTGAATAACATATTAGAAAAAATTAAATAATAGTATTGATTATAATTATGGAGGTATAAAAATGCATGATAAACCGCATAAGAATCATGACCATTTATCAGGAGTGAAATGTGTAGTAAATACTTGTCATTACCATTGCCCCGGTGACCTATGCTCTGCAAGCTGCATAGAAATACAGCATAGAAATGCTTCAACTTCTGAGGAAACAGATTGTGCAACCTTTGCTCCAAAATAAAAAGAAAATAGCCAAGATATCCTGAAGACATGGCTAAAATGAATCCAGTGTAAAGGGTAAAGGCAGGAGGTAAATCCTGTCTGCCTTTACCGTTGCCTTTGGCACTCTACCCTTCCACATACAACACCAATTTATATTAATGAAAATCCAGCTCTGTTTCATTTTCACATTCAGGACATACCGCCACTATTTTGTCATTTACATTAAAGAATTCCATATTCTCATTACATTGAAAGCATTTCATTGATACCTTTTTATCCTCCAGATAATTGCCCAGGAAAGTCACATTGGAGCCTCGAGCAATCATTTTTGAATATAGCTTGCTTTCGTTTTTAGTTTTTAGAAGCTCATTTTTAGATGTGGCAAAATTAATATTCTCTAATTGCAATGTCTTGCGGGCATTCTCCAAGGATTTGATTTCATCGGTTATTTCTGCGATCCTTTCTTGATTAGATGCAATTTTAGAATTTAGCTCCTCTATTATGTCTATTTCTTCCTCATAGTTAAAAAACAACCTATAAGCCTGCATATGATTTTCCTGATGGTTGAATTCCGCCTCACAGAAGCGGCAGTAATCAACAAAAGGAATATCCTTTTCTTCCACATAGGTATTGCCCAACTCGTTGCAATAGGGGCATTGAATTATATAGATTAAAGAGGCATAATCTTTCTTTTCAAGCTCATTAAATAGATTTTCCTGCTCGCTGACGGTTAAGTCCAATTCTTTGATCACATCAGGATAAAGTACATCGTATTCAGAATAATGATTAAGTATATCAATGAATTTTTCCGCTTTTTCCTTGGGTATTATATTTTGATGTTTCAGGTATTCGATAAGGTTCATTTTTCACCCTCCAGTGTATGCAAATTACAAATATAAAGGTTTACTAATATAATTTACCAGTCATTAAATCATTATGCAGGAACTATTTCAAAGGATATCTCGGGAAGCCGGCTCTTAAGATAGTCAATTATATCTGTTTTGTTTTCCTTTTTAGGCGGCTCGCCTAAAACCGCATAGGAAATTTTATTCTCCAAGGCAAAGTCAATAATTGATTCAGTAATATTATTGGACCGCAGCACCGCCATATCCGCGCCGGCATTATTGGAGGTCTGGAATAGGAATTCAAGAGCTTCGCTTTCGTCAGGGTTTCCTAAAAAATTTGTTCCCGTTTTTGCCACATGTATAACATAAAGCTTGCCTTCCAGATCCTTTGCCATTTGTTCACCGTGTTTTATCAACCTTTCACAATTCTTTTGTCCTGTAACACAGACCATTACATTTTTGCTATTAATCACTTTATAGCTCCTTTACATATTTTATTACCGTATTAATTCTATGCAGTTTCATTATAATAAAGTAATCGATTAGGTGCAATATCTAAAAACAAAAACCACAGGGAGGAACGGTCTGAAGCTACTGATAAAGTCGCTTTAGAGCCATTCTGCGCGTTGGCAAAGGATCTTAATGCGTTTGTAAAACAAGATTTCTCTTTATTTATACTCAGGGAGCAGGTCCTATAACCTCCTATGTACTCATTAAAGGGCAGGTTACTAAAATGCTTATAATTGCAATCCTTGCCGGAGTTATTGGGATAGAGTGACGGGACTTACGGTAAGTTATTAAGAATAGGCGACAAAGTTGCAACAGGCATAGCGATGGGAACAATCTCCCATGCTATGGGCACGGCAAAAGCTATGAAAATGGGAGAAGCCCAAGGGGCGATGGCATCCTTGGCTATCGGTATAGCAGGACTGTTGACGGGCTCCTGTCTCCCTGGGTGGCGAGGGTGTTTTTGTAGGGGAATAGAAATGACCTCAATATGCGTATCCTAATTAGTTAATAACAAAAAGGACAAACATTACTCAAATATTGGAGAGTTTGCCACGTTTATGTCAAGCATTACAAATATAAAGCAAACCTAATAAAACTATCTATAACCTGATTATGATGTAACCGTCTATAAGGATGGAGTGGGCTCCTTTAACCCGGACACTCACAAATCTTCCCTTTAAGAAATAAAATAATCCTTGGATGCAAGGTAAAATAGAAAAAATAAGGAGTAAGCAAGATATCATTTTTTCAGAAAAGTTTTACTAGAAAGAGTGCAATTACAAAAATACTAGCCGATTAGATTACATAAACGGCCTGACGTGGTACTCATATAGAAAAACTGGTTTTTTCTATATGAGTACCACGTCAGCCAGGTCTTTGACAAAGATTTAAGATTAACCTTTGAAGTCGACGATTGTGTAGCCTAAAAATAAAAGCTTATATTCTCAAAGACCAGTTTTCGCTTGTAAATACACGAGTTAATTACTTTGCTCTTGCAGATATGAAAAGTTTGTTAATGGTAATATAAGGATAGATGCATCAGAGAATTCAAATAATCCGTGAAAAAGAGAAGAAAATATAAGGACAAGGTAAGAAATGGTAAGGAGATTCGATATTCCAAAATTGAGGTTACATTAACTAGCTAACTGGCGAAAGGGAGTATGGATAGCAGTTATTATGATTAACTCAGAGCTCACAAATGAAGAAATAGGTCATCTCGACTATATATAGGTGGTGGGTTAATACGCACAAGCATGCGAAAACTAGGAATTGCCTTATATCGAACGGTATGCATAATGGCGTGGTAGGAGATAGGTAATAAAATAATTATCTACCTCCTGCCCGATTTAAGCTCATTCAAGTATCTAGTTTGTTTATTCTTTCTTTCCATCAGTTCCGTATAGCTACATTAAATTTTCGATAACCGGCTCCTCGCTAGTGATTTTTATTTAAATATCATTGATGATTTTTTTAAAGCCGTTACTACAGGCAGATCCTCGCCACTTATATATTGAATGAGAGCGCCTCCACCTGTGCTGATATATGAGAATTTATCAAACAATTTGTATTTGTTAATTGCAGCTATGCTGTCACCACCGCCTATTACTGAAAAAACATCGCTTTTAGCTATTGTATTTAAAAGAGATTTTGTACCGTGTTCTGTATCCGGTTTTTCAAATACACCCGCAGGACCATTAAAAAAGACAGTCTTTGACTTTTTAATTATTTCGCTAAATTTGTCTATACTCAAACTTCCTATATCTGATAAAAGGTGTTCCGATGGGAGTTGTGAAACGGGCACTTCCCTTCTTGAACCGCAATATGAAAATGCAAAATCGTCAGGTAAAATTATCTTATCTTTATGTTTCTTTAATATTTCTTTTGATTTCTGTATATATAGAGTAAGTTTTCTTTTTTTTATCAGTTCTTCTGAGGGCATACCTAAGGATATTCCTTTCGCAAGGCACATGATATTTGCCACAAGACCTGTTGTGATTATCATATCAGCTGAATCTTTTTCTAGTGCTGATAACATGATTAGAAATGCATCTTCAATTTTAGCCCCGCCCAAGACATATACACACGGTTTTTGTGGGTTTTTCAATATGCGGTTTAGTGCAGAGATTTCTTTTTCAAACAATCTTCCCATCGCAGATGGCAGCATTTCTTGCATGCCTACGAGGCTTGGCTGAGATCTGTGTGATGCTGCAAATGCATCGCACACATAATAATCTGCAAGAGGTGCAAGTTTTTTCACTAAAAGTGTTTTAGCTTGTTCTTGCGGTGAAAGGTTTAGTGTTTTTTCAAAAAGGGTCAATTCTTCTGCCAAGTACCTTATATTTTCAAGCATCAATATTTGCCCAGTTTTTAGGGTTTTTATGTTTTCCTGTGCATAAGGACCACACACGTCATCTATATATTTAACTTCTACATCCAGTAGTTTAGAGAGTATTTGGGCATGAGGTTTCGTTGAACCATAGTTTTGGTATTCAAGATCCCCACCTTGGTGAGTTAGTATTACTGTTTTAGCGCCTTTTTGTGATAACTCCTTGATTGTGGTAAGACTACTTTTTATGCGTGTTATATCTTTTGGTCTTTTTGTATCTGGATCAAGGGGTGAGTTCATATCAAAGCGGCAAAGAACAGTTTTACCTTTAAAGTCAAAGTCATCTAGTGTGTTTATTTC
>CAYPBK010000018.1:0-1597 GCA_964408955.1 uncultured Clostridiaceae bacterium | reverse complement strand
GTATTCGTTTGTAAGTGAGACTGCTTCGTCTCCTGTTTTTTGCATCTCAAGGGAGGCTCTTATTGCATCTATTGTTTCCGGTATGACTACTGATTCTTGTGGTATGTTGATCGCAAATATGATGTCCTTGCCACTGAAGCCTATAGTTTCTTCAAACACAGCTATTTCGTACATGTCACCTCTAAGATTTCCAAGGTCTCTTGCATATCTGAATATTGCGGTATTGGAATTAAAACCGTCTGCTATTTTCACTACTCTTATTCTTGGATGCTTTTTAAATGCATGAATCGCCTGCTCTTTTGTCAACTCTTTCTTGGGTGTTGCAATGACTGTTATGATATGCCCGTGTGTTATCGGTAGATGGACTAACAGCCCTGTTGCATTTATATGAGGCATTATGTGCATTAAATCTATTGCTTGATGGTTGGGTATTGGCTCTACAAGTGCCACATCTACCAGACCGCGATGGGTATCCCCTGGATCTGCCACACGGCGGATGATGGTTATTGCGACACGTTCAATACCACAGAGCTTGTCCAAGCAGTCGACGGCTCTTATTAGACCCGTTGTGTTGCATGAGGTCAATTTCAAGTAGCTCTTACCCACACCTTTTTCATAATTGGCATATCCGTGGAAAAAGACATCCGCTATATCGTTTTTTTCTCCGCCCTGGAATATGGCATTGATGTCTTTTTTCATGTATGTTTGTTTATTCTTCATACCGATACCCGCATTTGTTGCATCAAGCACTATGTCGACTTTGTCTAAAAGCTGGTCACTATTACCTTCTATTGGTATACCAGCGGTCTTAAAGCTTGATACATTATTTGGTGATTCGCAGTACAGCTTATAGGGCATCCCTCTTTCAGCCAATGCTCTTAAAGCAAGTGTTGGGACAACATCTACTATTCCTGTAAGTTCCATGTCTTTTTGTCTTGCCACACCATCGGCCAGCCTCTGACCTATTACTCCGTAACCTACTACGGCAACTCTTGGTTTTGTCATAAATATTACCTCCTTTGATGTTAAAATAGTGAACATTTGAATATTGAAAAGCCGGGCATTACTGTTGTATTTACACCACTTGGTAAATTTAAATACATTTGAAATGAATTCGGCTTTCCAAAAAGCTATTAATTTGCGTATAGTTAAAACACATTAATGTACTTGCAAGATTTATGCCATGAAGACTTTAGCAAGAATGTATAATAATAAGTGTTTATTTCTGCACACCCTTTTAATAAAATTGTTGGTTTTATATAGAAACTAAATTACTATTCAACCTATTTAATTTAAGCCTTCCTAAATAAACAATTTCATAATATTACCGGTATAAGGCAATCCGCTTTTTAAGATATAATAAGATCATATACGCTATGAATAGGTACATAGAACAATTATCGGAAGCAGATACGATGCAATTTTTAATCAAAAAAAACTATTCAAGGAATTTGTTTTGTAAGGACTTGAGGCTCGTTGTGCTAGGGTTATAGAGAAATAGTATAGAAGCGATGCGATTTTGCATCAAGCGAAAACGTTGAATAGAGGTGGCAGGGCACAATTTTTTAATCGAGTAGAGGCTAACTCTTAATGAGCT